>DATMRW010000001.1:0-9885 GCA_035565775.1 Xanthobacteraceae bacterium
CCGGGCGAGGACGGCGCGGCGTTCGTCCGCCGCCATTGGGGCGCCTATGTCGCGATCCGGCCGTCGGGCGACGGGATGGAGGTCCTGCGCGACCCCTCGGCCATGGCGCCGTGCTACGTCGCGAAGGCGGGACCGGTCTGGCTGGTCACGGATGCGCCGCGGCTCCTGCTGGAACAGGGCGGTCTCGGCTTCGCGGTCGACTGGCCCGTCGTGATCGCTTCGCTGGTCAGCCGCGATTGGCGGAGCGAGCGAACCGCGCTCGCCGGGATCGAGGAGGTGCTGCCCGGAACGACGGCGCTGCTCGGGCCCGATGCCGTGACCCGTCGGCGGGCATGGGACCCGTGGGACTTTGCGCGGCCGGCACGAGGCCAGGACCTTTCGTCGGAGGCGCTTGCCGACACGATCGACTGCTGCGCGGCGGCCTGGAGCCGGGTCTATCGGCGGCCGCTCATAGAGATTTCGGGAGGGCTCGATTCGGCCATCGTCGCTGCGGCGTTCGCGCGCCAAGCCCAGGATCCGCGCCTGGTCACCTTCGCGGCTGGGCCGGGCGATCCGGCCGAGCTCGGCTATGCCCAGGCGATCGCCGACCATCTGGGGCTCCCTTTGGAGGTCACCCGCCCCGAGATCGAGGACGTGGACCTCACCCGGTCGCAGGCCTGCGACCTTCCACGCCCCAACGCGCGCGCGTTTACCCAGGCGGCCGATGCGCTCAGCCGTGGACATGCCGAAGCCATCGGCGCGGACGTGTTCGCCAGCGGGGGCGGCGGCGACGACCTGTTCGGCTACCGGCAGTCCGTCACGCCGGCCATCGACCGCCTGGTCTCGGAAGGACCCGGGCAGGGTGTCGTCCGGACGCTCGACGAGATCGCGCGAATCAGCCACGCCAACTTCTGGGAGGCCGCGGCCCGGTTCGTGCGCCGGCTTGCCGTGCGACCGCCGCCCGCCGTTCGAACCGATGCGAGGCTGCTCGCTCCGGGCGCGATCGACAGGGCGACAACCCCCGCCAGCGCGGACGGTCGCCGCAGCCGGCTTCCCGGCAAGGCCGCGCACGTCCGCGCCATTGCCACGCTGCCCAATCACCTCGAGGGCCATGGCCGCGCCGCGTTCGCGCCGGTGCTGTTCCCGCTCCTGTCGCAGCCGGTCGTCGAGTTCTGCCTCGCGGTCCCGAGCTGGCACTGGTGCGAGGGCGGGCGGAACCGTTCGCTCGCCCGGCGCGGCTTTGCCAGCCGGCTTCCCGGGCCAGTGATCGAGCGCCGTTCGAAGGGAGCGTTCGAGGGGTTCTGCGCGCGTCTGTTCGAGCGCAACCGCGCGTGCGTCGGCGAGATGTTGCTTGATGGCGTGCTCGCGGGACAGGAGATCATCGACGGCTCCGCGGTCAAAGCCGCGATCCGGAACCCGGCACCGTCGGGCGAGCTGGTGATGCGGCTGCTGTCGCTGGTCGACGTGGAGGCGTGGCTGCAGAGCTGGCCCGGGACGGAGTTCGCCAGAAGTGACCGGCTGTCCACCGGATTAGGGAAGCCTCATTGCGTAGAATGGCTATCAGATACCACAACCGGCACCACATGCCGCCGTCGGTACGGACCTTCGCTTGACAGGGCAGTTCTTCGTGGGAGTGTTCACGGAATCTAAGGTCGCCGAGGCAAGTCTTCTGCTCGCGGCGAAGGGCCTGCCAGTAGGCTAACAGACCTGCCGGTTCGGGCCAGGGATGGCAGCTTCGCGCCCGTGAGCGCCGCCCAAGGAAGGGGTCGCGCTTGTATTTGGCCTGCCAGTGCCTATCTAGGTCTTATCGGTGGCACAGCGCAGCAGGCGCCATCGGCTGAGAGACATGCGAGCTCCCGCTTACGAGGAGCTTGCCATGACGCAGCATCTGATTTCCGAAACCACCCCCGACAGTTGGGAAAACGAAGGCGGCAGCCTGCCCTCGTCCTATCCCGAGTTCGCTAGCGTCCCCCGCTTTCTCACCGCGCTCTACGTCGTCGACGGCTACGCATACGCAAGCCTCGCGGATGCCGTTGCGCAGAAACCCCGGCTGTTTGGGAGTGCCAGCCTGTGATACCCCGCGACAGTCAAGCTCCGGACTACTTCGCAGTGTTGACGCCGTTCGCCGCGCTGGCCCTGCTGATCTGGTGGATGGTCAACTAGGCTTTCCGCGATTTCCCGACGTAACCCAAGAGACGGCCAACAAGCCCACGATAGCCGACGCGAGCGAAGCAAGAAGAATCCCCAGCTTAGCGGCCGCGAGCAGGGTGGGCGGGTAAGCCAGGTTCGCAATGAAAAAGGACATCGTAAAGCCGATCCCGGTCAGGAAGGCGCCGGCCGTGAGGAAGGACCAGTTCAGGCCCGCCCCGAGCGCCGCCAGACCACAGCGCAGCGCCAGCCAGCTGAAGAGCAGAACGCCGATCGGCTTGCCGAAGACCAGCGCGACAAAGATCGCAACGGAGACAGGCTGGACGTCGGACGCGGAAAACGCGACCCCCGCATTGGCCAGGGCGAAGAGGGGCATGATCGCGAACCCGACCCAGGGGTGCAGCATCATCTCCAGTCGCTCCAACGGCGACAGGGACTCGCTGATAGCCCGGCCCGCTTCCACAAGGTCGCGGCGATCCGATGTATCCCCGCTCCACTCGTGATCGCGCGGCTCGAGGACGTTCCCGAGGATGGCGCGCAGACGCGGCACGCCTACCCAGATGCGCGTCGGGGTCATCAGCCCGAGGATGACGCCGGCGATCGTCGCGTGGATGCCGGAGGAATCGAGGCACAGCCAAACCGCGCCTCCGAGGAGGAAGTATATCGGCAGGCTCCTGATGCCGAGACGAGCGACAATGGCGATTACGCCCAGGACAAAAAGCGCGAGACCGATAGCGACGAAATTCAACGCGCCCCCGTAACCGATCGCCACGACAAGGATCGCGCCGATGTCGTCGAAGATTGCCAGGGCTATGAGGAACAGGCGCAGGCTATGGGGAACGCGCGAACCAAAGAGCGCAAGCCCCCCGATCACGAACGCCGTATCGGTGGCCATTACGGTTCCCCAGCCGTGCGTGCCGCCTTCTCCGGCCAGGATCGCAATATAGATCGAGACGGGAACTACCATGCCGCCGAGCGCAGCTGCGAAAGGAAGTGCTGCCGTTCGCAGGTTTCGCAACTCGCCGAGGGCGAACTCGCGCTTCATCTCCAGGGAGACCACGAAGAAGAAGAAGGTCATCAACCCGTCGTTGATCCAGTGCACCGTTGAACGGGTGAAGTCCAACGGACCGAGCTGCAGGCCGATCTGCAACTCCCAGAACGCCAGGAATTGCTCAGACCAGGCGGTATTGGCCACGATCAATGCGGCTATCGTCGCGACCAGCAACAAGCCCCCCGCAGCAGCCTCGACCTGGAGGAACCGCGCGAAGGGCTTCGTAATCCGGTCGGCGAACTCGTGCGGAAGGCCGGGGCTTCCGGGATCGATCATCTCATCCTCTTCATACTGCGGCCTGATGGGTGGTCGCGTTTAGACGTGTGGGCGGAACGGTATGTCTGCACGCCGCAATGGCAGGGGACATGATCCTAACGTGCGAAGCGGTAGATCGGCCCTATCCCGTACGCACCGTAGCCTGTGCATCAAGGGCCGCAGGATCTCCCTAGTGCGCCCGGCGTGTAATGTCCGCAGTGGGGAATGCCCCAAGCTTGGCGCATCGACCGCCTAGGGGCGCTCTGCAAACCTTGGTGGAAGCACCGTAAATCCGACCTCGCGGCAGCTTTGTGTGGCATTGGGACGCGTCATCAGGCCTTCCACTTGTATTCGGCGCGCTTCTCCCCACGTTAGCGAGATCGCACCCCGATTACGAGCAACGTGCGACTGAGAGTGTGGCAGCTCCCGCTCCTGCGGAGATACGCCTTGACCAGCCAATCCCCCCAAAACGCCAACTTCAGTGCCTTTTCGTCGGCTGCGGACGAAGCGTGTCAAGCCGACCGAGCCGGTGTTCGCACAGCCAGAACCTCGGAAGAGCGGAAGGTTCTCGCTCTGGAGATGATCGCTGACCAACTCGCCCTGATTCACGCCGATCTCTGCGCCATCGACGATTTTTCCCGCGGCGGCGGAGCCAGCATCGAAACAGCTCCCGACAACGGCGAAGCCGAACAGGATCGCTGGGACAACGAAGGCGGTGGCTTCACGGAGGAGTCAGCATTGGATCCGGACATCACCAGCTCGACGGAGCAGTACTATGCGGTCGGCGGGTACCGCTATACCGACCTGCAGCATGCGATAGCGCAGGCCAAGAGGGCGCGGCGAGCGACCGCATCCGGCGAGCAGCGCCTCGCCGGATAGCCTTGCTCCTGGCTGGCTGTGTCGCTGTCGGGAGGTTTGGAATGCTGCTGACCATCAAGCACACAACGGTCTACCGATACGGCAGGCCGGTGACCCTGCTGCCGCACCGCCTGATGCTGATCCCCAGGAGCAACCACACTCTCAATCTGCGGAGCACGCGCGTCAGCACCTCGCCGCCCGCGGAAATCGAATGGTCCCAGGATGTCTTCGGCAACCTGATCGCGACCGCCACGTTCTGCGAGGCCGCGAACCAACTGATCGTCTCCGGCGACATCGTCGTCGACCAGGGAGCATCCGCTTGGCCGATCTTCAAGATCGCCCCTCATGCGCACAGCTACCCTTTCGGATATTCCACGGCTGAGCGATCCACCTTGGGAGAGCTGCTGGTACCCGAATACGAGGACGTCGCGGGGGAGATGGAGAAGTGGGCCAGAAGCATCGTGGCCGGCCAACGGACCGACACGCTCTCATTGCTGCAGGATCTTAGCAACGCGGTTCGCGGCTCGTGCGTATACGTCAAGCGCGACGATGAAGGCACGCAGCCACCCCTGGACACACTCCGCGCGGCCAGCGGCTCTTGCCGAGACCTGGCGACACTGTTCATCGAGGCAGCCCGCCATCTCGGCATTGGCGCACGCGCGGTGTCCGGCTATCTCTACGACCCGGTGCCGGCCGACACGGCCGACAGCCGGCAGCACGGTTCCACCCACGCATGGGCAGAGGTGTATCTGCCTTGTGCCGGATGGATCGCCTTCGACCCGACGAACAGTCGGATGGGCGAAGCCCACTTGGTTCCGGTCGCAACCGCCCGCAGCATCGCCCAGATAAAGCCGGTCGACGGAAGCTTCGTCGGCGCACCTGAGGATTTTGTCGCCCTGGAGGTCGATGTCATCGTTGCCCAGGGCGGTGTTGCCGATGACGGGTTGGACGCACAGACGGGCCTGCGAGCGTAAGCGTATCGCTGCTTGCGCTCGGTCGTGGCGGAAAGCTGACTGTCAGCTCTCTTCGCTGCCACGACCACCTGAGCCGAGCGAATTCCGCTCAGGAGCTAACCGGGGAACAGGCGTTCTTTCTTCCAGTTTCTTGGCCGACGGGGACTAGGAAAGATCATGCGGAAACTTCTGATGCCCGTCGCCGCTGTGGCTGTTGCCCTGATGGTGGCAGGCCCGGCGCGGCCCGCCACGAACGACCGACCGGAGCCATATTCCGCGACGAACCCCGCGACGACGGTGGGCCCGCAGCTGCCTCGACAATCGGCCCGTCCACAACAACTTCCGCAGCCACAGCCGGTCCCGGTGCCCGCAACCGCCGATGAGGGCGGCGGCGGCTTCGACTGGGGCCTGCTTGGCCTGCTCGGACTCGCTGGGTTGCTCGGATACAGGAGACGGGGCGACTGAGGTGGTCCCGCCTTCTTGGACAGGTTGGCGGCGAAGTTAAGCTAATCCCGGATGTGATTATGCCGCCAGTCTGGTCATCAGATCATGGGGGGCATGCCCCCCATGATCTGAAGCATCGATCCGTCCATAGTCCTCTGCCGGGGTTTGCCCCGCTAGACCCGAGTGCGGTCGCTGCGTGTTGTAGTAGGTGATCCAACGAGCAAGGCCAGTGCGCAGCTCCGAACCGGTCTCGAAGGCGTGGAGATAAACGCATTCATATTTGAGAGATCGCCACAGCCGCTCGATGAACACGTTGTCCATCCAGCGGCCTCGGCCGTCCATGCTGATCCGCACCTCGGCATCCCGCAGCACGCTGGTGAAGGCTAGCGAAGTGAACTGACTACCCTGATCCGTATTGAAGATCTCGGGACGACCGAAGCGCGCCAGCGCTTCCTCCAAAGCCGCCACGCAGAAGCCCGCATCCATCGTGTTCGACAGGCGCCAGGCCAAGACCTTGCGGGTCGCCCAGTCCATCACCGCGACCAGGTACAGGAACCCTCGGCGCATCGGGATGTAGGTCACATCCGCACACCACACATGGTTCGGCCGCACTATCTCCAGCTTGCGCAGCAGATACGGATAAATCCGATGCTGCGGATGCGGATCACTCGTGCGCGGTCGCTGGTAGATCGGCGACAGGCCCATCTTGCCCATCAGCCGCCGCACACGTCGTCGGCCAACATCATAGCCGCCTCGGCGCAGGTGCCGGACCATCTGTCGGCTGCCATACCACGGCATGTCGAGGAACGCCGCGTCGATCACCCGCATCAGCGCCAGCGTCTCCTCACTCTCCGGCACCGGTGCATAGTAGTAGGACGACCGGCTGATCGAGAGCAGCCGGCATTGCGCCGCGATAGACAGGCGTTGGTGAGCAGGTTCGATCATCGCCCGCCTCCGTGCCACGCTCATCGACCGGAGGCTCTGGCTAAAAAATCGCGCTCCACGACCAACTGACCGATCTTCGCGTGAAGCTTCTCGACTTCGGCCTCGCTGGCCGCCCGGGCCGCATCACTTGCCCCCGAGAACGTGCCTGCCATCCCTTCGACCGCCTGCCGCTTCCACGCCGCGATCATCGTATGGTGGATGCCATGCTTCGCTGCCAGCTCCGCCAGCGTCAGGTCACCCCGGATCGCTTCCAGCGCCACCTTTGCCTTGAACTCCGCGCTGTAGCGCTTCCTCGTCTTCTTCATTTCCCGTCCATTCCTCAGGTCGGGATTAGCTTAGCACCCTGTCCAAATTTCCGGGACCACCTCACGACCGTCCGGCGGGCAGCGGCTATCGAAGCCTTACTGGCGTGAGGCTCAAAAGCTAAGGCACGGTTGCTGCGGCAGTCTCGCGGTGAACGATCGAAACGAGGCAGCCCGGTTCGGCATCGATCACCTCGACGGTAGCCCCGAGCTGAGCTGCAAGCGCATTGACGATGCCGGTTCCCAGGCCGGATTTCCCGCTTTCGTGACCGCCGTCGATACCCACGCCGTCATCGGCGACGGTGAGTGTCCAGGCATCGCCGTTCGAGTGAAATCCGATCTTGATCCTGCCCTTGGCTTCTGAAGGATAGGCATGCTTGAGGGAGTTGATCACCAGTTCTGTGACGATCAGCCCCATGCTGACCGACCGGTCGGCAGTGGTGACGCTGTCGTCCGCCTCGACACTCAAAGACAGTAGTTCGGGATCGGGGATCATCGAAGCCCCGATGCTCGCACATAGATCGGTAAAATATGAGCGGAGCGCAACGTCGCCAGTGGCGCTGGAAGCGAGTTGGCGTTGCAAGGTGGCGACCGACATCACCCGGTGATGGGCCTCGCGCAGGTGAGTTCGGGTTTCTTCGGATTGGGCAATACGCACGCGCTGCATCAGGACGCTGGCGATGATCTGCAGGCTGTTCGCGACGCGGTGATTCAGTTCCTGGAGCAGCACCTGCTTTTCCTGCACCAGTGCGTCGTGAGCGCGGCGCGCCTGAAGCGCTTCGGTGACGTCGGTCACGGCAATCGCCAGGCGCGGGGCCTCGTCTTCTTCGTGATCGAGCACATGGGCATGGATGACGAGATGGCGCGTCGGACTACCGGCGCGCTTCAGGTCCATCTCGTAAGCGTCGATAGCAGCGTTCCCTGCGGCCGTTGCCGTCAGCAACGATCTCAACTGAGGGATGTCCCACTCACCCTCACCGAGCTCGAACAGCTCCCTGCCCACAACGCTATTACAATCGACTGAAAAGCTGCGGCAGAACGAGCCGCTGGCCGCTTTCACCACGAGTTGCTCGTTCAGCAGGACAAGCGGGGTGCTGGACGAGACGACCAGGGCCAATCCAAGACTGCTCGCCGATTGATGTCTCACAGGTTTGAAAGGTTCCATAGCCGACCTTCGGATGCTGGGGACCGCGGCACGAAGTCTTGCCCAGCGCTCGCCGCTCAATTTCTCAAGAACACGGCAGAATGACACGCCTACCACAGATTGAGCGGGAGCGCGCACTTTAAGTAGGGCCCCGATCTGCGGCTGGGCGCGTGGAAAGGCTCTCTGCGTCGGCTTTCCACCCGTCCCAGCCGTTGAAGGATAGAGCAAAGCTTTTCTGAGAAGCGGACCGTCACCATTTCGCCGCTACCTCTTATCTGCGGACGGTCAGCTACCGTGAAGGGTTCCGGGCGCCGGAGGCGTACGGAAGTCCCCGAAGCACGAACCGCGGGCCGCACGCGATGAGCTATGGGATTTTCGGGTTTCGGCTGGTCCGGGGGCGAGTAGCCAAGGCACCAGGTTGGACCGTGGCTGCCGGGATTATGGCTGGCGAGCGAGGTAGATCCGGACTGCGATCGCTGCCTGATCTGGTCGTCGGGGCGACTGCTGGCGGTGATCGCACAGGTGGTGACATCGCCGGAAGCGCAGTGGCTGCGTGGCGTGCTGGAGGCGATCCATGCCGGATCGTGGCGTGATCTTCCGGTTTGGCGATGGTGCAGGCGGCGGCGCGCGGGGGTGCTGCCAGCGGGCGAAGGCCTTGATCACGACCATCTGCCCACCGCAGCAAGGGCACGGCGGTCGCGTGTCAGGCGGCTCTTCGGGCGCGGTGTCTTCGGGCGGCGGTGCGACCGCCAGCAGCCTGCGGGCAAGCGCCAGGCTCTCCTTGCGGGTTCCGCCGGCGAGCAGGCCATAGTGGCGGATGCGGTGGAAGCCCGTCGGCAGCACGTGCAGCAGGAAGCGGCGGATGAACTCGTCGGCGGTAGAAGGCGGTGTTCTCCAGCTTGGCGTGGCCGAGGAGCGCCTGGATGATGCGGATGTCAGTGCCGTCCTCGAGCAGGTGCGTGGCGAAGCTGTGGCGCAAGGTATGCGGGCTGACGCGCTTGACGATCCCGGCCGCCTGCGCCGCTTCGGCCACGACGCGGTGGAGCTGCTTGGTCGAGATCGGCTTGAGATGATGCTGGCCGGGGAACAGCCAGCCATCGCGGTGCATCACGCCTTGTTCGCGGCCCAGCTTCCACCATTGGCGCAGCAGTACGAGCAGGTCGGCCGGCAGCATGGCGTTGCGGTACTGTCCGCCCTTGCCGCGCTCGACCCGCAGCAGCATGCGCTCGCTGTCCACGTCGCGCACCTTGAGCATCGACACCTCGCCCACCCGCAGCCCCGCGCCATAGGCAACCGACAGGGCAGCCTGGTGCTTCAGACAGGTGGTGGCCCCCAGCAGCCGGGCCACTTCGTCACGGCTCAGCACCACCGGCAGCTTGCGGATCTGCTTCATGCGCACCAGCCGGCGGGCGAGGTCCGGCCGATCGAGCGTATGGGTGAAGAAGAAGCGCAGCGCTGCGACGATGCTGTTCATGGTCGGCACCGGCATGCCGCCCTCGCGCTGCTCGATCTGGAAGCGGCGCAGATCCTCGGCGGTGGCCGTATCGGGAGGGCGCCCAAGGAAGGTGGCGAAGCGCCCGACATCGCGGACATAGTTCCGCTGTGTCTCGCGGCTGAAGTGCCGCATGTTCATGTCGTCGATCAAGCGCTGACGCAGCGGGCTTACAGGCTCAGCGGGGACAACAGGTACAAGCTCGTTCATCGGTCGACTCCTTGGTTGAAGGAGCCGAGATGTTCTGCCCGCGTTCGGCCTTGCTCAATCCAGGCGCTGCGCCCGCTGTTCTATCTCAACCGCACCGCAAGCAC
>DATMRW010000002.1:0-2265 GCA_035565775.1 Xanthobacteraceae bacterium
CATCACCAGCACGGCCAGCAGGCGGGCATCGAGATTGCCCGTGGCCCAGAGTTCCAGCGCCAGCGCGTGGTCCGCCTTGATCTCGTCCGCCAGCTTGCGGATATCGCCGAGCTTGACGCCGAACTGGTTGTCCCCCGCCCCGGCGCGGATGGCCAGTGCGCGAACCTTTTCCCCACCCAGCGCCTGGAGCCGGGCCATGGCTTCATCCCCAGTCATCGTGCTCTCCTCTTCCCTGAGCGCGCACCGGCAAGATGACAGGTGTTGACACATCTGACACGGTCCAGGGTGAAAAAGGCCGGAAGTGTCACCTTGGGCGCGAAAGTGTCACCTTGGGGCGAAAGCTGTCACTTTGGGCCATGAACCGTCACCTTGTCCAAGCCGGGCCCTTCCCAGCGCGAGGGCGGGCGGCGGCGCCGGGTCTCGACGCCCGCGCGCCGCGCCAGGTCCCACCCTTCGCCGAGCGGCCCGCCTTCCAGCCGCGCGCGCAGGCGATAGGCCGACTGCCGGCTCATCCCCACGCGCCGCGCCGCTTCCGCCACCATGCCGCATTCGGCCAGCGCTTCGAGGAAGGCGAGCGCCTTGGGCAAGGTCCAGCGATAATCGGCGTGGTTACGCGGGGCGGCAGGGGGCGTGCGATTTGGGTCCATTGGGCAGGATAAGGCACAGGTGCGGGGCTGTAGGAAAGCAATAGGACAGCCGCGACAGCCCCCGCGCGTTTAACTCTATGCTCACTGTTCTCAGCGATGGTCCCGACAATGGTGCAGGATCTCATCGCCCTGCTCGACAAGCCGCTGGTTCTGCTGATCGTGATGGCAATCGGCGGCATGATAGGCATCGCCGTCGAAAATGGGTTCAACAGCATCGACCGGCGGCGGCGGCGCGCCTACTGGCGCGGGCGGAACCGCCGAGACAGGACGGCGCGCCCAACCGACACGCCGAACCAGCCCGCAATTCAGTCCCGACTCAAAGGGGCCGCCTTCGCCGCCCATCAATTACGCCTGGTGATGCAGGCGGATTTCACCCCACGCGTGTTGCTGAACGCCAAGGAGCGCCGCGTTCTCGCCTGCCTCGACAGAGTATTGGCGGACGAGGCTCCGAGTTGGAGGGCAATGGGCCAGGTAAGCTTGGGCGAGGTGATCGCGAGCAAGGATGAAAAGGCCTATTTCGCCGTTAATTCGAAGCGTGTGGACCTGCTGATCGTCGATGCCGAATGCCGACCTCTCTTCGCCATCGAATATCAAGGCACGGGCCATCACTTGGGCCAGACCGCCGTCGCCAGGGACGCGGTGAAGATGGAAGCACTGCGGAAAGCCGGCATCGGGTACGAGACGATCAGGCCAGGCGATACGCCCGCCGAACTGCGGACACTGGTGCGGAAGTTCGTGGGACAAAGAGCCGCCTGACGCGGCTCGGCAACCGCGCCGGAACGATCGCCGCCCCGGCGGATTGGCTCAGGAAGGACCCGTTTTCCCCGGAGGCCAACCGATGACCCTTGCCCGCGCCGCCGCCCTGCCGATCCTCCTCTGTGCGCTCGCCGCCTGCCAGTCGCAGGCGGAAAAGCAGGCGGACGCCGCCGCCGACCGGATCGAGCAGCAAGCCGAAACCAGCGCCGCCGCCGCGGGCAGCGCGGTCGCCGCCCTGGGCCTGAGCGAGGCGCAACTGCTCGATGCCGATCTGGTCGGCACCGACGGCAAGGATCTGGGCGATGTCGAGCAAGTTCGCCGGGGCGCGGACGGCGCGGTGAACGGCCTGCTGGTCGAGATCGAGCACAGCAAGCCGGATCGCTATGTCGTGGTCCCGATCGATGGCCTGACCACCCGCCGCAACGGCGACGACATCGACGTGCAGACCACCATGACCGCCGCCGACCTGGCCGCCCTGCCCGACGCCACGCTGGACGCGACTGTCGCGCCCACGCCGGCGGCGTAGGTCCCCTCGCCCACCCCTCTTTCAGCGGAGCAGTGAGTCCGTCGCCCACCGCGATTGACAAGGGCGCCCCTTGCGGCCGTATGGCCACGGCAGAAGGGCACCCATCAACTGAAAGGCACGTGCACGGTGAGCGACGACGATTATGTGTTCGATGAGGAAAGCGGCGAGTGGATGCCGGCGAGCGAGCTTGCGGCAAAACGCGCGGCGGCGGACACGATCGAGGTGCGCGATGCGGTGGGCAATGTGTTGGCCGATGGCGACCAGGTGACGCTGATCAAGGACCTGGATGTGAAGGGCGCGGGCCAGACGCTGAAGCGCGGCACGCTGATCAAATCG
>DATMRW010000003.1:0-2056 GCA_035565775.1 Xanthobacteraceae bacterium
GGTCTGGCGCAATATCAAGAGCCGCGATTCGAAATCCGAAGGCATCGTCAGCAACACCAACCTGGGCGCGCAATTCGCGACCGGTTCCATCGGTCACAACGTGGCCTTGGGGTTCGAATACAACGACACGGATGCGACCAATCTGGGCTACACGGTCGCCACCGGCAACCGCGCCTGCCCGGCGGCGGATATCGCCAATTTCAACTGCACCTCGCTCGCCAACCCCAATCCGGGCGATCCGTGGAACGGCACCGTCACCCCTACCACCACGCCCGCCCTTGCCAGCGGCAAGGAATACAGTTTCTACCTGTTCGATACCGTCACGGTGACGCCGAACCTGCTGCTCAACGGCGGCGTCCGCTGGACGGACTTCACCGCTTCCGGATCGGGCACCAGCCGCGGTGTGCCTTATGACGTTTCCAACAGCAGCAGCTTCTGGTCCTATCAGGGCGGCGTGATCTTCAAGCCGACGTCCACCACCAGCCTTTACGTGTCTTATGCCAATTCCAAGACCCCGCCGGGCACCACCATCGGCGAAGGCGCGGAAAACATCAGCACCAGTAACGAGCTCTATGAGCCGCAGGGCACCGAAAACTGGGAAGTGGGCGCCAAGGCCCAGCTGTTCGGCGGAAACCTGCTGCTTTCGGGCGCGGCGTTCCGGGTCGATCGCAACAATATCCAGCAGCGCGATCCGACCGGCGACGTGACCGAGATCCTCGCCGCGGCGCGCCTGCAGGGTTTCGAGATCAGCGCGTCCGGCCGGGCCGGGCCGGTGACGATGCTCGTCGGATATACCTATATCGACAGCGAGCTGCGCGACAGTTCGGCGAATGACGGCAATGCCTTGCCGCAGACGCCCAAGCACAACCTGGCGGCCACGGTCGATTGGCAGGTCACCCCGCGTTTCAGCATCGGGGGCGGTGCCTATGGGGCGTCGAAGCGCTATGCCGATGCGGCCAACCTGGTCTCCGCGGAAGGCTACGTGCGCTACGATGCACGGGCGCAGTATCGGTTCGACGATACGTTCACCATCCGGCTGAACGTCAACAACCTGACCGACAAGCGCTACATCACCAAGCTGCGCAACCCGCACTTCGCGGTGCCGGCGAATGGGCGCGAGGCGCTGCTGTCGTTCGTTGCCACGTACTGACCACCTGTTCTCGCCGGCGCGACCGTCCTTGCGCCGGCGGGATACTCCCAATTTAGCGAACCGGCTTGTCCGGCTGGCGCGGAGCCGTTTGGCCTCGCTCCAGCCGGACAATTCGTATGGGCGCGGGGCGGGCTGGCCGCACATTCGTCCGCCCTGTCGATTCCTTCGTCATCCGGGCTTTACAAATGAGAACGATTCGCATTAGCGTCTCTTATGGAGGCGCCGATGAGCCAGATCTATTCGTTCCCGCAAGCGATCTTCGTGAAGATGTTCCGCCGCTGGGCGGCCGCGCGAGCGGTGGATGCCGATCGCCGCGCCGCGATGGCCGATGTCTATCGCGGCCCCGGCAGCGCGATGATGGCCGCGGTCGCCTGCGACAGCCTCTTCGCGCTGGTCGAAGCCCATCTGGAGCGTGAACTGACGCCGGAATGCTGTTGCAGCCGGGCCCTGACGGCGGATGAGGCGGCCCTGCTCGGCCTGCTCTACCACGCCGGAAACGCCAGCGGCGTAACGGCCGATGCGGCCATGCCCCATGGCCTTTCAGGCGCGATCTGCTGGGCCGCGCTTGCCGCCCGGCGCGAACTGGGCCTTTCCTCCGGCGCCCATCGCCCGCCGCCGCTCGCCGATCCGCTGCATTGCCCGTTCCGCCAGCGCGGGGAAAGCGTCGATCGAAGAAGCCTGAACTGACGGTCCCGTCTGGCCTTGCCGTCCGGTGCGAACGGACGGTAAACGCCTCCTCCCTTTCTTCGTCATTGCGACGACACAATCCATGGGTGGCAGCGCCATACGCCCTGGATCGCTTCGCTACGCTCGCTCCGAACCGCGCCGGAGACCGCCAAACCGCCCCATCCGGTCCGCGAGAGCTGCCCTCCCAACCGCCCGCCGGGTTGATCAATGGCCCGCAAG
>DATMRW010000004.1:0-1677 GCA_035565775.1 Xanthobacteraceae bacterium
CTGCGGGGTTACCACACCTTGCGCTCGCTGCTGGAGCAGCCCGCGCTGGCCGAAGCGACCGGCGCCATCCACCGGCCCGATGGCGAGCTTCATTCCGACAGCGAAGTGATGGATTACGTCAGGGCCTCCGCCGCGACAGCCTATCACCCTTCTTGCACCTGCCGAATGGGGTCTGACGACAGATCGGTGGTCGACGGCGCCCTTCGCGTGCGCGGCGTCACCGCGCTGCGCGTGGCCGATGCGGCGGTGTTCCCGACCCTGCCCGGGGGCAACACCAATCTGCCCGTCATCATGGTCGCCGAACGCGCGGCCCATTTCATCACGTCCGCCGCCGGGTAGTCAGCGCCGTTCCATCATCCTGAAACGTCCGAAGGAGTGGCCGGCGGCTTTTCGACCGGCGACGGAGGCGTGGGAACGGCAAGTGCCGCCGCCACACCGGGCCGCGTGCGCATGCGCGCCAGCCAGGCCATCGTTCGCGGAGCGATCTCTTCGTTCATGATCTCGGCATATCCCGACGAAAGACTGTTCGCGATCGAGAACACCGCGATGTCCGCCAGGCTGAACCCGTCTTTGACGAGCCAGTCGCCTGCCGCCAGGGCCTGTTCGATCCGCCCGGTCGCCTCGATCAGGTTCTGACGCCAGCCTTCGATTTCCCGCGGCGTGAAACCGCCTCGCGCCGCCATGGCCCATTTGTCCCGCTTTTCGCGCAATGGGATGCGAGCGAGGCGCCTTTCGAACTCCCCCTCCGGCAAGGCGCCGACCAGGGTCGGCATCTGACGCGCCCAGGCGAGGAAGCTGAGCGCGGGACGGAAGCTCTCGTCAACGAACTTGGTCCACACCCGCATCTGCGCACGGCCGTATGGGGTGCCCGGGCGCAGGGGCGGACCGTCGAATGATTCATCGAGATATTCGTTGATCACAGTCGATTCCACGATGGTGCATTCGCCGTGGACGAGCACGGGCACCTGCCCGGCCGGATTGATCGCCAGGAAATGCGGTTCGTGCTGTTCGAAGCGCCGGAGGTTGATCGGGTGACTGACGAAGGGAACGCCTTTCTCGTGGATCGCCGCCAGGACCTTGAGGCTGTTGGACAACGGTTCGGCATGATAGAGTTCGAGCCGGTCAGCCACGCATTCCCTCCCTGAGATCGGTGGCCTGGCGCACGGCCTCCTCGATCGCGGCGTTGCGGGCCTTTACCGCATCGAGGTATTCGCCGTGCGTCACGATGTAGAGGCGATCGGCCAGGATCGCCTCGACCGTCATTCGCCCGGCGATTCCGGGATCCTGCCAGGTGATGCCCGCCGGCGCTTTATCTTATCGGTTGCATTGCCCAGGAAGCGGCTGCCCGCGCGCAGTTGCGCGGGCCGTGTCTGCTCGCTCTCGTGAATCTTGCTCAGGGTGGGGCCGGGCAAGAGGACCGAAACGCCGATCCCGCTGTGCTGCAGATCCAACCGCAGGTGTTCGGCCAGCGCGATCAGGCCCGCCTTTGCCGTGGCATAGATTCCGCGCGTGGGCCGAGGAGGCATCAGCGCGCCGAGCGACGAGGTGATGACAATATGGCCGCCCAGGCCATGCCGGCGAAGCAGCGGCAGGCCGCAGACGAGGCCGTTGACCACCCCGCCGAGATTGACCGAGAGCCCCCAGTCCCAGTCGCCGAAAGTGGCTTCCGCGACGGGG
>DATMRW010000005.1:0-109552 GCA_035565775.1 Xanthobacteraceae bacterium
GCGGCTGATCTTGTCGACCTCGTCGATGTAGACGATGCCGCGCTGCGCGCGCTCGACGTTGTAGTCGGCGGCCTGGAGCAGCTTCAGGATGATGTTCTCGACGTCCTCGCCGACGTAGCCCGCCTCGGTGAGCGTCGTCGCATCGGCCATGGTGAAGGGCACATCGAGGATGCGCGCGAGCGTCTGCGCGAGCAGCGTCTTGCCGGAGCCGGTCGGGCCGATCAGCAGAATGTTGGACTTCGCAAGCTCGACATCATTGTGCTTGGTCTGGTGGTTCAGACGCTTGTAGTGATTGTGGACAGCGACCGACAACACCTTCTTGGCGTGGGCCTGCCCAATCACGTAATCGTCAAGAACCTTGCAGATTTCCTTCGGTGTCGGAATGCCGTCACGCGACTTCACGAGCGAGGATTTATTCTCCTCGCGAATGATGTCCATGCACAGTTCAACGCATTCGTCACAGATAAAAACCGTAGGGCCCGCAATCAGCTTACGGACTTCATGCTGGCTCTTTCCGCAGAACGAGCAGTACAAGGTGTTTTTTGAGTCGCTGGTTCCGACTTTGCTCATTCCTGTCTCCATACGCCACTCGGCCTGTTCGGCGGCCGCTTGTAATTAAGCAAGAACCGTACCGAGTAGCCCTGGTCATTCGCGTCGCGACTCGCGCGACAATCTCAACCCCCGAAACACACGCCGGTTCGCCAAGGCCAACCAAATTGACACCCGACTATCAAGAATTCGCTAATCGGGAAACTGCCAGATTTTTGACCTTAGCGTGATTTGGGCCTTTAGCGCGACCCCTCTCACGTCGGCCGGTTGGTTCCGGCTGCCGGATTCGTGCGCCTCAACGCCATCTATCGTTAAGACGCTGGCAAGAATGCGGCCACACCGATCAGGGCTTCGGCGCCGGCGGCGGTTCTGCCCGCTTGTCGATCACGTTATCGACAATGCCAAATTCCTTGGCCGCATCCGCGGTGAGGAATTTGTCGCGCTCCAGCGCATCTTCGATCGCCTGATAGGCCTGCCCGGTGTGTTTGACGTAGATCTCGTTCAGGCGTTTCTTCAGGCTCAGGATTTCCTGGGCATGCAGCATGATGTCGGTCGCCTGACCGGAAAAGCCGCCCGACGGCTGGTGAACCATGATCCGGGCGTTCGGCAGCGCGAAGCGCATGTCCTTCTCGCCCGCAGCGAGCAGCAGCGAGCCCATCGAGGCGGCCTGGCCGGTGCAGAGCGTGGACACCGGCGGGCGGATGAACTGCATGGTGTCGTAAATCGCCAGCCCCGACGTCACCACGCCGCCCGGCGAGTTGATGTACATCGAGATCTCTTTTTTCGGGTTTTCCGCTTCCAGGAACAGCAGTTGCGCCACCACGAGGGTCGACATGCCGTCTTCCACCGGACCGGTCACGAAGATGATCCGCTCCTTCAGGAGGCGCGAAAAAATGTCATAGGCACGCTCGCCGCGGTTGGTCTGTTCAACCACCATCGGGACGAGATTCATGTAGGTTTCGACCGGATCGCGCATTGATCACCTAGAGGTTGTCACCAGCATCCCTGCTCCGGTTCACGCGCCAGGCGCGGCAGGCCGGCTGGACGGTACTGGTGCAGGATGTCCGGTGTAGCTGGACATAAAGAGAGCGCTGATGCCAGAGATATGTCTCGATTTTCGAGGAACAAGACCCCTTTGCGACATTGCTTTCGCCGTCGCCGGAGTGAAGCCGATTCGGCTCCTGCGGGCCAACCCGCAATGCAGCATCGATGCGCCTTAGCGACGCTATGCTTAACGGTTTTCGCCCCGGAGGTCATCCGGGGCGAAAATCAGTATCAGTCTAAAGTCCTGGTTCAGGCGGAGGCCTTGTCGGCCTCGTCATCCTTGAAAAGGTCTTCGCGGGAAACCTTCTTCTCGGTGACATTCGCCAGCTCGAGGATGTAGTCGACGACCTTGTCCTCGTAGATCGGGGCGCGCAGCTGGGCCAGCGCCTGCGGATTGCTGCGGTAGAAGTCCCAGACCTCCTTCTCGCGGCCCGGCATCTGGCGGGCGCGCTCGACGACCGCACGACCAACCTCGTCATCGGTGACGGTGATCTTGTTCTTCTCGCCGATCTCGGAGAGCACGAGGCCCAAGCGGACGCGACGATCCGCGATCTTGCGGTATTCCTCGTTCGCCTTCTCCTCGGTGGTGTCCTCATCGGCAAAAGTCTTGCCGGCAGAGGCCATCTCGGCCTTGACCGAATCCCACATCAGCTTGAACTCGTCCTCGACCAGCGACGGCGGCGGGTCGAAGCGGTGAGCCTCGTCGAGGCGGTCCAGCAGGGCGCGCTTCAGGCGCTGGCGGCTGGCGGCGTCGTAATCGGCGCGGATGCGCTCGCGGACTGCGTCCTTGAGCTTGTCGAGCGACTCAAGACCAAGGGTCTTGGCGAATTCGTCGTCGACGGCGATCTCCTGCGGCGCCTCGAGGGCGGTCGCGGTGGTCTCGAATTCGGCCGCCTTGCCGGCGAGTTCCGCATTGCCGTAGTTGGCCGGGAACGTGACCTTGAGGGTGCGGGTCTCGTCCTTGGCGATGCCGACGAGCTGATCCTCGAAGCCTGGAATGAAGGTGTTCGAGCCGATCACCGCCTGGATGCCCTCGCCGGTGCCGCCGTCGAAGGCGACGCCGTCGATGGTGCCCTTGAACGAGATCGTGACGCGGTCGCCCGATTCAGCCTTGGCGCCGTCGGCCTTGGCGGCGAAGGGGCGGTTCTGATCCGCAATGCGCTTGATCGCCTCATCAATGTCCGCATCGGCGACTTCGGCGACCTGCTTCTCGACCGAAAAGGTCTTGAAGTCGGCCAGGGTGATCTCGGGAACCACCTCGATTGCCACGGTGTAGGTGAGGTCGGCCTTGCCGTCGAGCAGCGCATCGACGTCCGCCTGCTCGGTCGGCATCGTCACCTTGGGCTCGGTCGCGAGGCGGAAACCGCGCTCGGTGAAGACCTGCGAATTAGTGTCGCGGATGATCTGCTCGATGGTCTCGGCCTTGACCGAGCGGCCATAGATCTTCTTGAGGTGCGCGACCGGCACCTTGCCGGGGCGGAAGCCGTTGAGGCGCACCTTGTCCTTCATGTCGTGCAGGCGCTCGTCAACCTTCGTGTCGATTTCCGATGCCGGAACACTGATCTGGAACTCGTGTTTCAATCCGTCGGCGACGGTTTCGTTCACCTGCATGGCGTCAATCTTCTTCCGCTTGCCCGCATCTCGCGGGGCCTTTGGTCAATCTCTCGGCGCTAGATGGCTCCGGCGCCGGTGGTTGGTTGGACCCCATAGCCAGGGGCCACGGTGTCCGGAATCTCTTGATACCAAACGCGCGAAACGTCTGGTGGTGCGGGCGGAGGGACTCGAACCCCCACAACTTTCGTCACCGGAACCTAAATCCGGCGCGTCTACCAATTCCGCCACGCCCGCGAAAACATCATGCGCGACCGCGATGCCGCGAGCGGCGGCTTATAACATGCGCCCACCGTTCCGCAGCAAAAAAATGGCCGTTTGCACTTCCGCTGGTGTTCGGTGCCATAGTGCGACGCGCCGCAGGCTCCTTCGACCAGAATATTGCACCTTTTCTCAGGGAAAACAGGCCATCGGCACTCTTAACCCGGATCAGACGCCAATCCGCCTCAAATTTGCGGACTGACTGATACGGCAATCCGTTTACGGCGAGCGCGGCTGAAATTCAAATATGACAGATTCTTCCCATCTCAACCGTCGCGAACTGATCGGGCGCGGAATCATTTGCGGTCTGGCGGCCGCGCCGCAAATTACTCCCCTCGCCGTCCGCAAGGCGAGAGCCGCCGGGCCGCGCCCGCTCGTGCTGCGCGCACGGCCCGAGCTTCTTGAGGCCGTTCCCGGCCTCAGCAAAACGGCGGTCTTCCGGCTTGCGGCGGAAGGCGATCAGCCGCTGGTTTTCAGGCGCGGCGACGCGCTCAAGCTCGAATTTCACAATGATCTGCCCACTCCGGCATCGCTGGACTGGCTCGGCTTGAGCGGCTTTTCGTCGGCGCGCCCCCCTGTAGCCCCCGGCGGGGCCGAAACCACCGATTTCGTCCTAGACCAGCCCGGCACCTATTTTTGCCGTCTTATCGCGAGCGAAGAAGCCACGCGCGGCCTTCCCCTGATCGTTAACGACGAACCGGCGCTCGAACGCGATCGCGATCAGGTGATGCAGATCGAGGAATGGCGCATCCGCTCCGACGGCCGCGCGGTGCCGCCGGGGGCCGATTTTGGCGACGCGGCGCGCGCATTCACGATCAACGGCGCCCACATGGCAGAGGTGCCAATCCGGGCCAATGAGCGGGTGAAATTTCGGTTTATCAATTCATCACAACATTCTGTGATTGCAATTAAAATTGAAAATCACGAAGTCTGGATCGTGGCCATCGACAGCCGACCTGCCGAACCCTTCCCCGCGCACAACAGCCAGTTCATCCTCGCCCCCGGCGCAAGGGTCGACGCAGTGATCGACGGCCTGCCCGCACCGTCAACGCCCTCGCAAATTCTGCTGCATGACGGCAACGAGCCGCGAGCGATCGGCCGCCTGCTCTATGGCCCTGAGCCCCCGGTTCGGGAAAGCGCCCTGCCGCCACCCGGCCCGCCCGCAACCTCGCCCGCCGCGCAGATCGACCTTGCCCGCGCCGCGCGGTTCGATCTGCCGCTCAGCCGAGACGGCGATGCCGCGCCGCGCTGGAGACCGGTGACAGCGGCGCCGGACGTTTCCGCTCCGGCATTGCGGGTGAAGCGGAACCGAACGGTCCTGCTCACGCTCAAGAACCCGGCAACGACGGCCGTCACTTTTCGCCTTCAGGGCCACCACTTCCGCCTGCTCGACCGCCTGGACGACGGCTGGAAGCCCTATTGGCTCGACACGCTGATGGTGCGTCCCGGCGGTACCGAGCGCATTGCCTTTGCTGCGACTGCGGCCGGCACATTCAGGCTCGGCGCCGCCTCGACCGACTGGTCGCAGCCGCCCCTTTCCGCCTGGTATGTCGTCGAATAAGGCTCAGTAGTCGATCGCGAAGCGGTCGAAAATCCGCCGCGTCACCGCCGGCAGAACCTCCGGCAGGTCCTCTGCGATCAGCCCCGGGCCGGCCTCCGCGCCAGTTTCGCCGTGCATCCAGACCGCAATCGAAGCCGCCTCGAAGGCAGCGACGCCCTGCGCCAGCATCGCACCGACGAGGCCCGACAGCACGTCCCCGGATCCGGCGGTCGCCAGCCACGGCGGCGCGTTCAGCGCGATCGAGGCACGGCCGTCCGGCGCGGCAACCACCGTATCCGCGCCCTTGAGCAGGACGACGGCACCGCTCGCGGCTGCCGCAAGCCGGGCGCGCTCAAGTTTCGATCCAGCTTCAGAAAGACCACTCAACGATTTGAACAATCGATCAAATTCTCCTTCGTGCGGCGTCATCACAACGCGCCCGCCACCGGCCTTGATCGCCGCGAACAGTGTGGCCGGATCGTCGGCGAAGCTGGTCATCGCATCAGCGTCGAGCACCACGCCGCGCCCCGCTTCGAGCGCAACCAGCACCATCTCGCGGGTTCTCTCACCCACCCCTGCGGCAGGCCCGATGACGCAGGCATTGATCCGGCCGTCCGCCAGCATCGCGGAAAAGTCCGCTGCGCCAGCCACCTCGCGGACCATCACGGCGGTCAGCGCCGCGGCATTGACGGCCAGCGCATCCGGCGGCGAAGCCACCGTCACGAGCCCCGCGCCGCCGCGCAGCGCCGCGCGCGCGGAAAGCCGCGCCGCGCCGGTGGCCGCGATGCCGCCGGACACCACGACCACATGGCCGCGCGAATACTTGTGCCCGCTGGCGCGCGGCACCGGATAGGCCTGCTCCCAAAAGTCCGGCTCGTTGCTGAAGGTCTGCGGGCGGATCTCACCGAGCACGTCGTCGGCGATCCCGATATCCGCGAGCCGCACCCGGCCGCACTGCAGCCGCCCCGGCAGCAGCATGTGGCCCGGCTTGCAGCGGAAGAAGGTGATGGTTTCGGTCGCCTTCACCGCCGCCCCCATGATCGCGCCGGTGGTGCCGCTCAGACCGCTCGGCAGGTCGACCGCCAGAATCGCGATCCCCGCCCCGTTCATCGCCTCGATCACCGCGCGCGCCTCGCCGGCCACCGGCCGGTCGAGCCCTGCGCCGAATAGCGCGTCGATGATCAGCACCGCGCTTTGCGCAAGTTCGGCGATCGTCTCGGGATCGGCCGCCAGCACCGGGCCCTCCCACCCGTCGAAGGCGATCGCGGCGTCGCCTCGCAGCCGGGCGGGATCGCCGAGCAACGCGACCGCGACATCTCGTCCCCGCGCCAGCAGTTCCGTCGCCGCGACAAAGCCGTCGCCGCCATTGTTGCCCGGCCCCGCGACCACGAGGACCGGCCCCTCATCGGCGAGATCCGTCGCCACCTCGGCGACCGCCTTTCCGGCCGCGCGCATCAGCTCAATTCCGGGCGTGCCACTGGCGATCGTCAGGCGATCGGCTTCCGCCATCTCCGCCGTGGTGAGTAGTTCCATCGGTCCGTTCCTGTTCTTGCGTCTATTGTTTAAGCAGATTGCCTATTTATTAGGCTGGTCCGGGATACCCCGTCCGATCAAGAAGAGCACGTCGAACGAGACAACACCGCGAAGCGTTCCACTTCGCTTCTACCGGGTGTTCCGCCCGTTTGGCACGACCCATGCTTTATTCCAGTCGGCTTCAAAGCCGGCGGGCATCAAATGCCGGTCGGCTTCGAGATTGCGGTCGCCTCGCGCGGGTTCGCCACTTCAGCGAGCGACCATTGGATAGTGCAAGCGCCGGGAGAAAGGCAGTGAAAAAGATCGAAGCCATCATCAAGCCCTTCAAGCTCGACGAGGTGAAGGAAGCGCTGCAGGAAGTCGGCCTGCAAGGCATCACCGTGACCGAGGCCAAGGGCTTCGGCCGGCAGAAGGGCCACGCCGAGCTGTACCGCGGCGCCGAATACATCGTCGACTTCCTCCCGAAAGTGAAAATCGAGATCGTCATCGCCGACGAGCTGGTCGACAAGGCCATCGAGGCGATCCGCCGCGCGGCGCAGACCGGACGCATCGGCGACGGCAAGATTTTCGTTTCCACCATCGAGGAAGCCATCCGCATCCGCACCGGCGAAACCGGGCTCGACGCCATCTGAGCCCAGCCGCCGCTCTCCATTTGCCCCCCACCTACACAGCCTTCCCAAGACCACAGAGGTGCTCATGACAACAGCCAAGGAAGTCCTCCAGTCAATCAAGGACAACGACGTAAAGTTCGTCGATCTTCGCTTCACCGATCCGCGCGGCAAGTGGCAGCATGTCACTTTCGACGTGTCGATGGTCGACGAAGAGCTGTTCGCTGAAGGCACGATGTTCGACGGTTCCTCGATCGCCGGCTGGAAGGCGATCAACGAATCCGACATGGCGCTGATGCCGGATCCGGCAACCGCGACGATCGACCCGTTCTTCGCAGAGACCACCATGGTCATCACCTGCGACGTGCTCGAGCCGACCACCGGCGAGCCCTATAACCGCGACCCGCGCGGCATCGCCAAGAAGGCCGAGGCGCAGGTCCGCGCCATGGGCATCGGCGACACCGTGTTCGTCGGCCCCGAGGCCGAGTTCTTCGTGTTCGACGACGTGCGCTATTCCGCCGAGCCGTACAACACCGGCTTCCGGCTCGACTCCGCCGAGCTGCCGATCAATTCGGACACCGAATATGCCGGCGGCAACCTCGGCCACCGTGTCCGCAACAAGGGCGGCTACTTCCCCGTGCCGCCGCAGGATTCCGCTCAGGACATGCGCTCGGAAATGCTCAGCGCGATGGCCAAGATGGGCGTCAAGGTCGAGAAGCACCACCACGAGGTCGCCTCGGCCCAGCACGAGCTCGGCATGAAGTTCGACACCCTGACCCGGATGGCGGACCACATGCAGATCTACAAGTACTGCATCCATCAGGTCGCGCACGTGTACGGCAAGACGGCGACCTTCATGCCGAAGCCGGTCTACGGCGACAACGGCTCGGGCATGCACGTCCACCTGTCGATCTGGAAGGACGGCAAGCCGACCTTCGCCGGCAACAAGTATGCCGACCTGTCGGAGACCTGCCTCCACTATATCGGCGGCATCATCAAGCACGCCAAGGCGCTGAACGCCTTCACCAACCCGTCGACGAACTCCTACAAGCGCCTCGTCCCGGGCTATGAAGCGCCGGTGCTGCTCGCCTACTCGGCGCGCAACCGCTCCGCGTCGTGCCGCATCCCCTACACCACCTCGCCCAAGGCCAAGCGCGTCGAGGTCCGCTTCCCGGATCCGATGGCCAACCCGTATCTCGCCTTCGCGGCCATGCTGATGGCCGGCCTCGACGGCATCAAGAACCGGATCGACCCCGGCCCGGCGATGGACAAGGACCTCTACGACCTGCCGCGGGAAGAACTGAAGCTGATCCCGACGGTTTGCGGCTCGCTCCGCGAGGCCCTCGAATGCCTCGACAAGGACCGCACGTTCCTCAAGGCCGGCGGCGTATTCGACGACGACTTCATCGACAGCTTCATCGAGCTGAAGATGTCCGAGGTCGAGCGGTTCGAAATGACCCCGCACCCGGTCGAATTCGAAATGTACTATTCGACCTGATCCGCGGAAACGTTCCCGCCACGACGAAAACGCCCCGAAAGGGGCGTTTTCTGTTTCGCCCCGCCCTCCCGATCAGCCCTTGATCTGATTTCCTGTTCGGGAGAACATTTTTGATGAGCATATGATGGGTCCGCAGCGAATCGGTGTTCATTGAGGCGACGCGCCAGCCGCCCGCCCATCCCACATCCGTGCTGCCGTTTCCGCCCAATGCGAGGCCACCCATGACGTCCGAGAGCGACACCCTGTCGAAACATCCGAAGCAACTGGCGTGGTCGATCGGCGTGGGGGGCTGCGCGATCGTCGCCTTCGGCGCGCTTCTCGCCTTGATCTGGTATTCCGCGGCAACCCTGCTCCTGATCTTCGCCGGCATTCTGTTCGGCGTGTTTCTCAACGCCCTCACGGTGCTTCTCGGCCGCCTGATCGGCGGCGGCCAGGCGCTGCGGCTGACCCTGGTGTGCCTCTTTCTCACCGCGCTCTTTGCCGGGGCGATCGGGCTTGGCGGGGCCACCATCGCCCAGCAGGCCAAGGCGCTGAGCACGACCATCAAGACCCAGGTCGGCAACGTCAAAAGCTATCTCGACGAGCGCGGCATCGACACGAACATCTTCAACCTCGACGCCTTCACCGCCACCGATCAGGCGGCAAAGCCCGGCGACGGCAACGGCTCGGCAGAGTCGCACGCGAGGACGCCCAGCCGGGGCGCGCTGCCGAGCGCCGGCGCGATCGCCTCCGGCACCGGCACCATCGTCGGCCATACGATCCGCATCCTCATCGAGATCTTTGGCGCGATGACCAACATTTTCATCATCATCTTCATCGGGCTTTTGCTGGCGGCCCAGCCGAAGGTCTACACCCGCGGCTTCCTCAGCTTCTTCACGCCGCGCTACCGCGCCAAGGCGGCCGAGGTCTACAATGACATCGGCGAGACGCTGCGCCGCTGGATTCTCGGCCAGATCGTGACGATGTCGGTGATCTTCGTCGTCACCTGGGTCGGCCTGTCGGTGATCGGCATTCCCGGCGCGCTGGTTCTTGGCTTTCAGGCCGGCCTGCTGACCTTCATCCCCACCGTCGGCGCGGTGATCGCGGGCGTCATCATTCTTCTGGCGAGCCTCGGCTCGGGCTGGACGGCACTGCTCAGCGCATTCGGCCTCTACCTGCTGGTGCAGACGCTGGAGGGCAACATCCTCACCCCGCTGATCCAGCGCCACGCCATCGACATTCCGCCGGCGACGCTGTTCATGGCCCAGATCTTCCTCGGGGTGATTTTCGGGCTGTGGGGCCTTGCCCTCGCGCTGCCGCTCATCGCCGTGCTCAAGGTCACCCTCAGGCATGTCTATGGCGATGAAAAAGTGCCCGCCAGGGCGTAGCCCGCGCCCCACCTGATCGTCGTCCGCCCAAAAAAAAAAATGAGGCGCCCTGAAGGGCGCCTCATTGCTTCCGGGCGGCGGCTTTGCGCCTTAAGCGGTCGTCACCACGGTCTCGGTGTGCTCGACGTCCGGCGGCGAGGCGAAGAACGGGCTGGCCAGCGCGCGCCACTCGGCAAAGTTCTCGGAGCCGCGGAAATCGACGGTGTGATTTTCCAGCGTCTCCCACTTCACGATCAGGCGATAGCGCTGCGGCTTCTCGATCGACCGGTGCAACTCGAAGCCGTGAAATCCCTTCGAGCGGCCGAATGCGGCGCGCGCTTTGGCGACCGCCGCCTCAAAGTCGGCTTCCGAGCCGGGCTTGACGTCGATCTGCGCAATTTCAGTAATCATGTCGGCGATTGTCCTCATCTGAAGCCGGTCAATGAGCCGCGATCATAAAGGGAAATCAGAATGCCGTGCAATGCGGATCGTGGAACTCGGCCTTCCTCTCCCCGCCCCACCGCTCGCGCAGGCAACAAAAAAGGGCGCCGAAAGGCGCCCTTTTCGTAAGGATAGAAGCCAGATCAGCGCTTCGAGAACTGGAAGCTGCGGCGGGCCTTGGCCTTGCCGTACTTCTTACGCTCGACGACACGCGAGTCACGGGTGAGGAAGCCACCCTTCTTGAGCACGCCGCGCAGTTCCGGCTCGAAGTGGGTCAGCGCCTTCGAGATGCCGTGGCGGACCGCGCCGGCCTGACCCGACAGACCACCGCCGGCAACGGTGCAGATCACGTCGTACTGGCCATCACGCGCTGCTGCGACCAGCGGCTGCTGGATCAGCATGCGCAGAACCGGGCGAGCAAAGTAGGTTTCGAACTCACGCGCGTTCACGAGGATCTTGCCGGAGCCCGGCTTGATCCACACGCGGGCCACAGCGTCCTTGCGCTTGCCGGTGGCATAGGCGCGGTTGAGGCTGTCGACCTTCTTGACGTGCTTCGGAGCGTCAGAAACCTCGGTCTTCAAAGCAGCAAGCTGCTCGAGGGATTGCATGGTCTCGGACATTTTTATGCGGCCCTCGTGTTCTTGCGGTTCAGGGAAGCAATATCCAGCACTTCCGGCTGCTGTGCCTCATGCGGGTGCTCCGCACCAGCGTAGACGCGCAGGTTGCCCATCTGACGGCGACCCAGCGGGCCGCGCGGGATCATGCGCTCGACCGCCTTCTCGACTACGCGCTCAGGGAACCGGCCATCGAGGATCGCAGCCGCGGTGCGCTCCTTGATACCGCCCGGGTAGCCGGTGTGGTGGTAGTACTTCTTGTTCTCACGCTTGCGGCCGGTGAAAACCACTTCCGCAGCGTTGATGATGATGATGTTGTCGCCGCAGTCCACGTGCGGCGTATAAGTGGGCAGGTGCTTGCCGCGCAGCCGCATCGCCACCAACGTCGCGAGGCGACCGACCACCAGACCCTTGGCGTCGATCAGCACCCACTTCTTCGTGACCTCGGCTGGCTTTGCCGAAAACGTCTTCATGAGAGGATATCCGTAAAAAAGGAATCCGGCACAGATCGCGCCGGGTTGTGCGGTTTCTATTGAAAAGCCCGCGCGCCGTCAATCGGCCAACGGCGATTATTTCCGTTACATTTCAATAGTTTAAAAATATGGTATTATTTTACCCTGTCACAAAGCCCGCATTTGGAATGGAATAAGTCGCCGTGACATGCGCGATCGGGTCCGGCGAGGTGCCGGACAGGAGTTGCACCTCGCCGACCGCCAGCCGCTTGCCGAGCTTCATCAGGCGCGCGACGGCAACGATGTCCTTGCCCTGCTGGCCTTTTCGCAGAAAATTGATGTTCAGATTGGTGGTGACGGCAAGCCCGACCGGGCCGATGGCCGACAAGAGGACGACGTACATGGCGAAGTCCGCCAGCGCCATCAACGTCGGGCCGGACACGGTTCCGCCCGGCCGCAGCATCCGCTCGTTGTAGGTCTGGCGGAGCAAGGCCGTTGCGCCGTCCGCGCTTTCGATGACAATATCGCCGCTGCTGAACGCCTGTGGAAATTCGCGCGTGAGGAACTCTTCCAGCTCGGCAACCGTCAACTTCGCTTCCGCCATTGGTCCTGCCCTGATCTCTGCTCGCGTTTCCGTAAAAGTTATAAAATCCACCGCATTCACCGCAGGGATTGTTCGATGACTGCTCCATTGGCACAGCCGCGCCCACAAGAACAGCCCATCCTGCTGCGGGAGAGCGTCGGCAGCGTCGCCGTGCTGACGCTGAATCGCCCGCAGGCGCGCAACTGCCTGTCGGAAGCCCTGATCGCGGAGCTGCATGGCGCGCTGGACCGGTTGCGGAATGACGCGGGCATCCGCGTGATCGTCATCTGCGCCAATGGCCCGGTCTTTTCCTCCGGCCACGACCTCAAGGAGCTCACCGCCCGGCGCAGCGACGCCGACGGCGGGCGCGCCTTTTTCGAAAAACTGATGCGCCAGTGCAGCGCAATGATGCAGGCCGTGGTGCATTCGCCGAAGCCGGTGATCGCCGCCGTGCAGGGGGTCGCCACTGCCGCCGGATGCCAGCTCGTCGCGAGCTGCGATCTCGCGGTCGCCGCCGAGCGCGCCACCTTCGCTACACCCGGCGTCGATATCGGCCTGTTCTGCTCGACGCCGATGGTCGCCCTCTCCCGCAACATTCCGCGCAAGCACGCGATGCACATGCTGCTGACCGGCGAGCCGATCACGGCGGCGACGGCGCGCGATCTCGGCCTTGTGAACACGGTCGTCGCGAACGGCACCGAGCGCGACGCGGCGATCGAGCTTGCAATGCGGGTGGCGAGCAAATCCGCCCACACCGTGAAGATCGGCAAGGAGGCGTTCTATCGCCAGGCCGAGATGAGCCTTGCGGACGCCTATGAATATGCGGCAGAGGTGATGACGGAAAACATGATGGCGCGCGACGCGGCGGAAGGCATCGGCGCCTTCATCGAAAAGCGCAAGCCGACATGGGAAGATCGCTGATCGAAGCGGCGGTCGGCCGCAACTGCCGAGTGGACCTTGCAATGAATCATGACGCCTACGCGGACGACTACATCCGCGCCATTCTTGCCGACGTTAAGGTGATTGCTCTTGTCGGCGCCTCGCCGATGAATGTCCGGCCTAGCTATTTTGCGTTCAAGTATCTCGCCGAGCGCGGCTATGACATGATTCCCGTCAACCCCGGGCAGGTCGGCAAGAGCCTGCTCGGCAAGCCGTTCGTGGCCTCGCTCCGCGACATCGACCGGCCGGTCGACATGGTGGACATTTTCCGCGGCCCCGAATATGTGCCGGCCCTCGTCGACGAGGCGCTGAGCCTGCCGACGCTGCCCAAGGTGATCTGGATGCAGCTCGGCATCCGCCACGACGAGGCCGCCGCCAAGGCCGAGGCCGCCGGCCTGCGCGTGGTGATGAACCGCTGCCCGAAGATCGAATACGGACGGCTGTCGTCGGAGATTTCCTGGATGGGCGTCAACTCGCGCACCCTTTCCTCGAAGCGCGCGCCGGTCCCGCTGCAGGGCATGCGCCTGTCGCTGAATCGCCAGACCGTCGGCGGCGCCGGAACGCTCGCGGCGGACCGCGCCGCCCAGACCTCAAAAGATTGATCCAAAAGCCCCGTCACCGGGAGAATGCCCTTCCGCGAAGCCCGGACGGGAAACAAATCTCTTCTTGAATCTCGCCCCGCGGGCGGGACCGCTTGACGATGGGCGGCCCGCAAAGCAGCATGCCTACGGAACAACCGTTCGGGACGCCCAGAGCGGAGCGCGGCCCGAGCCACACAGCCATCCACTCCTGAAACTCATCAACCTCTTTCATACAAGGAAGACCAATGACCGACCGCACCCCCGGCTTCGCTACCCTTGCGATCCATGCCGGCGCCCAGCCGGACCCGACCACCGGCGCGCGCGCCACGCCGATCTATCAGACCACCTCCTACGTCTTTAACGACGCCGACCACGCCGCCTCGCTGTTCGGCCTGCAGGCCTTCGGCAACATCTATACGCGCATCGGCAACCCGACCTCCGCCGTGCTCGAAGAGCGCGTCGCTGCCCTTGAAGGCGGCACTGCCGCCCTCGCCGTCGCTTCCGGCCACGCCGCCCAGGTTCTGGTCTTCCACAACCTGATGACCCCGGGCGATGAATTCGTCGCGGCGCGCAAGCTCTATGGCGGCTCGATCAACCAGTTCGCCCACGCCTACAAGAATTTTGGCTGGAACGTCGTCTGGGCGGATACCGACGACCTGTCGACCTTCGAGCGCGCCATCACGCCGAAGACCAAGGCGATCTTCATCGAGTCGATCGCCAATCCGGGTGGCTCGATCACCGACATCGAGGCAATCTCCGCCATCGCCCGCAAGGCCGGGGTGCCGCTGATCGTCGACAACACCCTCGCGACGCCCTACCTGCTGCGCCCCTTCGAGCACGGCGCCGACATCGTCATCCACTCGCTGACCAAATTCCTCGGCGGCCACGGCAACTCGATCGGCGGCGTCATCGTCGATGGCGGCACCTTCGACTGGTCGAAGACCGACAAGTATCCGATGCTGAGCGCCCCGCGCCCGGAATATCACGGCATCAAGCTGCATGAGACGTTCGGCAACTTCGCCTTCGCGATTGCCGCCCGCGTGCTCGGTCTGCGCGACCTCGGCCCGGCGATCTCGCCGTTCAACTCGTTCCAGATCCTCACCGGCATCGAGACGCTCGGCCTGCGCATGCAGCGCCATGCCGACAACGCCAAGGCGGTCGCGGAATGGCTCGAGGCGCATCCGTCGGTTGCATGGGTCAACTATGCCGGCCTGCCGAGCAGCAAGTACTACAACCTCGCCCGCAAATATTCGCCGAAGGGCGCCGGCGCGGTGTTCACGTTCGGCGTCAAGGGTGGCTATGAGGCGGGCGTCAACCTCGTCTCGAACGTCAAGCTGTTCTCGCACCTCGCCAATATCGGCGACACCCGCTCGCTGATCATCCACCCGGCCTCCACCACCCATAGCCAGCTGGCGGACGACCAGAAGGTGCTGGCCGGCGCCGGCCCGGACGTGGTGCGCGTGTCGATCGGCATCGAGGACAAGGACGACATCATCGCCGACCTCGACCAGGCGCTGAAGGGCTGATCCTGCATCGGCTGCTCCGTGGGTAGCCGACAAAAACAAAAGCGCGGCATCTTTTGGATGCCGCGCTTTTTGCTTGCCTCTTTTTCCTGACCGAAGCCCGAGATGGCTACCTTCGTCAGGCCTTCGGCGCAGAACCTGCGGAGATGTCCTTCGCCATGTCCTTGCGGGTCAGGCGATTGTTGCGCTGGACGATCGAGAACGTCGCGAGCGCCGCCAAAATCACCAAAAACTGAAGCGACAGCGCCTCGAGCGTCGGATTGAGGCCGAGCGACTTCAGCCAGAGCAGTTCCTTCACCTCGTTGAAGGGCAGATAGTTCTGCTCCTGAAACTCGGTAATCGCCTCGCCGATGAACTTGATCGCCATCGCGAACAGGAAGGCCGAGGTGATGACGAACAGCGGACGCAGCGGGATGCGCCGCGCGATCATGTTGATGAAGTAGAACAGAACGGCAAGCCCGAGCGCGCCCACCACGAGGCCGGCGAACAGGCCGGCCGTCCATCCGCCCTCGGCGGAGGCCAGCGCATGAATGAACAGCACCGTCTCGGCGCCCTCGCGAAACACCGCGAAGAACGCAAGGGCGGCGATGGCCACTCCGGTATCCTGCGCGAGCGCCGCGTCGGCCTTTGCGGCCAGATAGGCCTGCCAGCCGCGCGGGTCCTGCTTCACCATCAGCCAGCCGCTGACATAGAGCATCAGGGCGGCGGCGAACAGGATGACGAAGCCTTCGAAAACGTCACTGTGCTGGCCCGAATTCAGCACCGCGAACAACCAAGCAGCCGCGAGGCTCGCAACCACCGCGGCAAACGCGCCGGCATAGAACGTCTTGACGCGGTGGCCGCCGCCCGACTTGTGGAGATAGGCGGCGAGCGCCGCCAGGACGAGGAGCGCTTCCAGCCCCTCGCGCAGCAAGATCACGGCCGCTTGAATGAATGCACTCGACATAGAAAACCCGCCCGAAAATCGATGGGCGTGTTTTATCGCTGCGGTGTTCGCAAATCAAAGCGAGCCGCGCGGCGAACCGCCGGCCGGAAACTCCATGCCTGCCGGAAAATCCCGCCAAATCGAGGGATTTTGAATCGCGGCGCGAGGTTAGAATAGTTCAATTTGGTCGCCTTGCGACTGTGCGAATGACAGGTGCAAGGTGAGAGTGGAGCGCCGATTGACGATACCGCTTCGCGCTATTTGACGAACTGCGCTTCAGCCTTGCCAAAACCCTGCGCGTGGACCAGCACTGCGGTGAGCACGACCAGCGCGACCGCCTGATGGAGCAGCGCGGGCCCGAGCGGCACCGACAGCAGCAGCGTCCAGATGCCGATGGCGGCCTGCACCGCGATCGTGGAGGCGATGACGAGCGCGCCGTTCGTCACCCGCGCGCCGGCCTTCGACCGCACCACGTCGATGACATGGATGACGGCGAGCACGAACAGCGTATAGGCGACCATGCGGTGGCTGAACTGCACCGTGAGAGTGTTGTCGAAGAAATTGCGCCACCACGGATCCTCGAAGAACAACCGGCTCGACGCGGGAATGAATGCCCCGTCGATCAGCGGCCAGGTGTTGTACGCCGTGCCGGCGCGCAGGCCGGCGACCAGCGCGCCGAGATAGACCTGAACGAAGGTCAGCCCCATCAACAGATGCGCAAACGTCTTGAACCGACGCGGCTGCGGCTTCTGCTCCGGCCGCGGGGTCAATTGTCGCAGGGTCCACACCACCGCCGCGAAAATCAGGAACGCGATCATCAGGTGCACGGCCAGGCGATACTGCGACACTTCAACGCGGTGCGTCAGGCCCGATGCCACCATCCACCAGCCCACTGCACCCTGCAGCGCGCCGAGGCCAAAAATGCCCCACAGGCGGCGCTTGAGCGCCGAGGGCAACCCGCCGCGCCACAGGAAATAGAGGAACGGCAGCAGGAACGCGAAGCCGATCAGGCGGCCGAGCAGCCGGTGGCCCCACTCCCACCAGAAAATATACTTGAACTCCGCTAACGACATGCCGGCGTTCATCTCGCGATATTGCGGGATCTTTTTGTAGGCCTCGAAGGCATCGTGCCACTGCTGCTCGCTCAGCGGCGGCAGCGTGCCGGTGACGGGCTTCCATTCAACGATCGACAGGCCGGACTCGGTGAGGCGGGTGGCGCCGCCGACGATGACCATCGCTCCGACTAGCGTGGCGATGACGATGAGCCAAACGCGGATTGCCCGCAGGTTCGGAACCCGATATGCGGCGTTGATCATTGAATAATGTCTGCACCTTGATTGGATTGGTGCGGACTTTATAGTCGCGCCTGCGCGGCATGCAAGCCGCGGTCCCCACCACTCCGCTCGCCCTCTCACGAATGCGCCATGACGATCCGCACCCGTAAACTGTTTGGAACTATCGCTCTTCTCATCCTGGTGACGGTCTGGTCACTTGTCGCCATGGCGATCGCGCAGGCGCCGCTGCTTTCGGGCTCGAAGCTGGCGCAGGGCATTTACTACGTCGTGATCGGGCTTGGCTGGGTTGTCCCGGCGATGCCGATCATCAAGTGGATGTCGCGTCCGGACCGCTGATCACTGCGACCCGGACCGGCGTCTTTCCGCCACTCGCCTGCCTCTCCGGGCGGCGGCTCACATTTTATTGAGAAGTATTTGTCAAGGTGCGTTAGCAGCGTCCGTCGGGCGCACTCTCAGATTCAGTGGGGGGACAGGCGAAATGCCTGCGCAGCGTCTCAGGATGGGTCGGCCGGTAGCCTTCGGACTTCAGCGAGTATTCGACATCGCCCAGGTTGAGGTTTTCGACACGATCGCAGCGGCCGAGCCGGTCTGGCGCATGCTGGAGCAGTATGGCGCGTGGTCGACGCCGTTCCAGCGCTTTGATTTCCTCAACGCCTGGCAGAACAGCATCGGCGCGGCAGAAGGCAGCTCCCCGTTCATCATCATTGCCAGCAATGCCGATCGAAGGCCCCTCGTTCTCCTGCCGCTCGTAGTCGAGCGCGCCAACGGCCTGCAGACGCTGCGCTTCATGGGCGGCAAACATGCCACCTTCAACATGATGGTGGCAGACCCCGCCTACGCGGCGCGCATGACGGAGCAGGATCTTGCGACCATGTTCGACGCCGTCCGTGACCGCGGCGTCGATCTGCTGGCATTCGAGCGCCAGCCCGAGCAATGGCACGGCATCGCCAACCCGATGATGATGCTGCCGACGCAAGCCTCGGTCAACGAATGCCCGCTGCTGAGGATCGCCGAAAATTCCGAGCCCGCCGATCGCATCAGCAATTCGTTCCGCCGCCGCCTGCGCGGCAAGGAACGCAAGCTGCAGGCGCTGCCCGGCTATCGCCATTACATCGCGCGCACCGACAGCGAGATCGAACGCCTGCTCGGTACCTTCTTCCGCATCAAGCCGATCCGCATGGCGCAGCAAAAGCTGCCGGACGTCTTCGCCGAGCCCGGCGCAGCCGACTTCATCCGCGACGCCTGCTTTGCAAGGCTCTCCCCCGAAAAACGGGCGATCGAGATCCATGCACTTGAGAGCGACGACGACGTGCTGGCGATTTTCGCCGGCGTCGCCGATGGCCACCGCTTCTCGATGATGTTCAATACCTACACGCTGTCCGACAGCGCGAAGTACAGCCCCGGCCTCATCCTGCTGCGGAACGTGATCGATCACTATGCCGAGGCCGGCTATACCTCGATCGACCTCGGCATGGGCAACGACGAATACAAACGCCTGTTCTGCAAGGATTTTGAGCAGATCCGCGACAGCTTCATCCCGCTTTCCGCGCTCGGCAAGCTCGGCGCGATCGCGCAGTCGTCAGTGGCGCACACCAAGCGCGCCATCAAGCAGAACTCGATGCTCGCCGACGTCGTGCAGAAGATCCGCAGCACACTGCGGCGTTAGCCGCCGGCCTGCATCAAAGCGCCGCCTCAGGCAGCGGCGCGGGCATGCGCGATCTGGGTCGCCGTGCCGCCATGGTCCAGCATCGTCACCGCATTGAAGCCGACCGCAAGGAGTTGCTCCTGCATTTCCTTGCGCGCCTCATCACCAAGCGCCGCATCGGGGATGACCACGGCGCGGCTCTGCGAAGCCAGCAGGCCAACCGGCAGATCGGCCGCGCGACCGGCATCAAGAATGATGTGATCGTAAGCGCGGCCAAGCGCATCCATCGCGATGACGAGGCGGGGCGATGCCAGCAGCGCGCGCTCCTCCCGCTCACGGCCGATGCCGACGAGATGCAGCCGCGACGCCTTGTCGGTGGTGATGATGTCGCCGAACGAGGTGTTGCCGAGCAGAAGATCGGACAGCCCCGGCGCATCGGGATCGTTCGAGGCTTCCGCCGTCGCGGCGCTGGTGGCGGAAAGATCGACCAGCACCACCTTGGCGTCGTCCGCCAGAAGCCGCGCCAGAGCGAGCGCTGTGCGGGTGACGGCTGCGGGGTCGCTGCTGCCGAGCATCGTAACCTTGCCGACGGCCTCCGCGCGCAGTTCAGCCGCCAGTTGCTCCAGCTCGCCCACTGTCGCGGCGGCGGCTGCAGGGGCAGCCACCGGAGCAGGCTCGGCAGTCTCGATCACCGGCGGCTGGGACAGAGCGGCGCGCACTACCGGCGCCGCCGGCGCCGTCATCCGCAGCAGCTCGCTGCTGGCGACAAATCCCGCGGTCAGCATGAACGTCGCAAGCGTCGCGATCAGCACGATCGGCAGCTTTTTCGGGGCAGCCGGCGTGTTCGACACCACCGGCCGCGAGATGATCCGGCCTTCGAGCGGCGCGACCTCGAGGTTCTCGCGCGTCGTCGCCTCGCGATATTTTGCGAGATACGATTCCAGAAGCTCGCGCTCGGCCCGTGCCTCGCGCTCGAGCGCGCGAAGCTGCACGTCCTCGCTGTTCGACGAAGTCGCCTGCCGCTTGAGCTGGTCGAGGTTGGCGGTCAGCGCCTCGACCTTGGCACCGGCGATGCGCGCATCGTTTTCGAGCGTGCGCGCCACCTTCAGAGCCTCGTCGCGCAGCTGCCGGTCGAGATCGGCGAGCTGGGCCTTGAGCTCCTTGATGCGCGGGTGCGCGCCAAGTAGCGTCGAGGACTGTTCGGCAAGCTGGGCGCGCAGCGTCACGATCTGCTCGGCGAGCCGGCGGATCAGTTCGGAATTGAGCACCTCGGAGGCTTCCAGCGGCTGGCCGCGCTGGACGAGATCGCGGATCAGGCGGGCCTTCGATTCAGACTCGGACTTTTGCGCGCGGGCGTTGTTGAGCTGGGTGTTGATCTCGCCGAGCTGCTGGTTCGACAGCGTGGTGTTGTTGGTGCCGACGAACAGGCTCGATTTGGCGCGGAAGTCTTCCGCCTTGGCTTCCGCGGCTTCCACCTTCTTGCGCAGGCTGTCGATCTCGCCCGCGAGCCACTGGCTGGCCGCCTTGGCCTGATCCTGCCGAGCGGCCTGCTGCAGCACGAGGTAGCCCTCCGCGATCGAGCCCGCGACACGCGCCGCCAGCTCCGGATCGCTCGACATGAACTCGACGACCATCACCCGCGACTTGTCGACCGCGTAGGCGACCAGCCGCTCGTAATAGGCTTCAAGCACGCGCTCGTCCGCCGTCATCTTCAGCGGATCGCGCGCCAGCCCGAGCAGGGAGAGCAACGTCTTGACCCGCGAAACGCCGCGCAGCACCGGATCGAATTCCGGCCGCTCGGCGAGCTTGTTCTTCTTGATCACCTCGCGGGCGAGATCGCGCGACAGCAGGAGCTGCACCTGGCTGGTCACGGCCTCGGGATCGAGCGTGGCGCGCTCCTCGCGATCGTTGTTGGGCCGCAGAAACACGTTTTCGCGCCCGTCGATGAGAATGCGTGCCTCGGACTTATAGCGCGGCGTCATGAGATTGACGGCGACGAGCGACAGCACCAGCGCTAGCACCGTCGGCACCAAAATCCATGCACGGCGGCGCACCAGCGCCTGCCAGATGAGGCGCAGATCAAGATCGCTGGAAGCGGACGCGGCCCGCACCGTCTCTGCGGGACCCTGGCCGGAGCCCTCGCCGCCCTGCGAAGGGCCGGCCGGCTTGCGGAATTTGGGGATCGAAATAGGCATCATGTCTCTCGACAGCCGTTCACACGTTGTCTCGGCAATACGTGACTAGACCCGATTATAGTTTCCGCCTCGTTAAGGGATCGCCCGCGCAAAATTGAGGCCGCCTTCACGGCCTGTTAACCTCGCCGCCTTCAGCATCCGGTTTCGGCCTGCAATCGCCGGTCAATCGCAAGGTTTCGGCGCAAAGGGTCATTTTCTGTTGACCGCAACCGGCTATCGGGCTGACTGAATTGTCCGATGGAACCTGCCGGTGCTATGGCCGCACCTGTCCATGGTGCGCCCCCCTCCGGATTTGCCGCTGGCCATGCGGCAGGTTGCCTGACCGATGACGATGACAAACGACGCCCCTCTGCGCATCCTTCACGCCGTTCGCGCGCCGGTCGGCGGCATTTTCCGCCACATCCTCGATGTCGCCAACGGGCAGGTCGAGCGCGGCCATCAGGTCGGCATTCTCGCGGACAGCATGACCGGCGGCGAGCGTGCGGCCGCCGCGCTGGCCGAGATCGCGCCCCGCCTCGCCCTCGGCGTCCACCGACTGCCGATCTGCCGCGAGCCGCAGCCGCGCGACCTGATTTCGTTTCTCCGGTTCCGCTCGCTGGTCAATGCCCTCGAGCCGAACGTGCTGCACGGCCACGGCGCGCAGGCCGGCGCCTTCGTGCGCATGAAGAAGTCGCGGCCGGACCTCATCAAGATCTACACGCCGCATGGCGGCTCCCTGCACTATTCGCAGTCGACGCTGAAGGGGAAGGTGTTTTCGCAGCTCGAACGGATGCTGATGAACCACACCGACCTTTTCCTGTTCGAAAGCCAGTTCGCCCGCGACACCTATCTGCGCGTCGTCGGCCAGCCGCAGGGCCTCGTCCGCACCGTGTTCAACGGCGTTACCGGCGAGGAATTCGAGCCGCTGCAAACCGCACCGGACGCGACCGACCTGACCTATGTCGGCGAATTCCGTCACATCAAGGGCGCCGACCTTCTCGTCGACGCGGTGGCGGAGCTGCGCCGCAGCGGCCGCCCCGTCACCCTGACGCTGGCGGGCGACGGCGAAGAGACCGCCGCGCTCAAGGCGCAGATCGAGCGCCTGCAGCTCGGCGACGCCGTGCGCTTCATCGGCCACGTCCAGCCGCGCGTCGGCTTTGCGCAGGGGCGTCTTCTCGTCGTGCCCTCGCGCGGCGATTCAATGCCCTATGTCGTGATAGAGGCGGCGGCGGCGGCCAAGCCCATGATCGCCGCGAAGATCGGCGGCATCCCGGAGATTTTCGGCCCCTATGCCGACGGCCTGTTTCCCGGCAAAGACGCCGGCGCGATGGCCAGCGCGATTGCCGCCGCGCTCGACAATCCTGTGGCAACCTTCGAGCGCGCCAAACAGATGCAGGCCCGCATCGCCGAGCACTTTTCCCAGATGGCCATGGTCGATGGCGTGCTCGCCGGCTATCGCGAAGCCTTCGCCCGGCGCTGAGCGCGGCTGACGCCCGCGAGCCGCGCCTTCCATAGCGTTGCAAATTGGCTGCAGCAGCGACTTTCACGCCATCGCGCCGGGTTTTCACCTTTGGCAAAAGGTATCAGAAACCATATTCTCGACTGGCCCTGGCGGTTGGAAATTCCTACACAAAGTTTCAGCAGTATCGCTCATGACAAAAGCAAGAAGCTGACGGCCGCCGGATGACGCCATCTGCGCCGCGCAGGAAATGGACGTGTTTGCTATGGACCCGTTGAATGCCCGCTCGATGATGAATGAGTCCGCCGGCAATGGCGAGCCTCGCGTCGAGCGTCGTCGCCGCCTGTCGCCAGAGGCGCTCGAGATCACCAATCAAAAGGTGCGCCCGGCCTATTCGCATGTCGTCATCACCGGCGCGGTGCGCTTTGCGGACTTTTTGATCATCGGCCTCGTCGGCATCGCGGTCTATCTCGCTTACGTGACGCCGATCGACGGCTTCCGCTGGGGCTATGTCTGGACCATCGCCGGCGTCGCTGTCGCCGCCGTCGCCTGCTTTCAGGCCGCCGACATCTACGACGTCCAGATGTTTCGCGGACAGCTCCGCCAGATGACGCGCATGGTCGCGGCGTGGACCGTGGTGTTTTTGCTGTTCATCAGCGCCACCTTCTTCACCAAGCTCGGCGGCACCATCTCGCGGGTCTGGCTCGCAACCTATTTCGTCAGCGGCCTCGGCGCCCTGCTCGTCAGCCGCCTCATCCTGCGCGGCTATATCCGCCGCTGGGCGCGCGAAGGCCGCCTCGATCGCCGCACCGTGATCATCGGCGCCGACGAGAACGGCGAGAAGCTGATCAAGGCGCTCAAGGCGCAGGACGACTCCGACATCGAGATTCTCGGCGTGTTCGACGACCGCGCGGACAAGCGGTCGCTGGAGAGCTGCGCCGGCAAGCCGCGCCTCGGCAAGGTTGGCGACGTGCCGGAATTCGCCCGGCGCACGCGGGTCGATCTCGTGCTGTTCGCGCTGCCGATCTCGGCCGAGGGCCGCATTCTCGAAATGCTCAAACAGCTTTGGGTGCTGCCGGTCGACATCCGCCTCTCAGCGCACAACAACCAGCTTCGCTTCCGCCCGCGCGCCTATTCCTATCTCGGCGACGTGCCGACGCTCGACGTCTTCGAAGCGCCGATCACCGACTGGGATCTGGTGATGAAGTGGCTGTTCGACCGGGTCGGCGGCGCGATCATTTTGCTGCTGCTGTCGCCGATCATCGCCGCCGTCGCGCTCGCCGTGAAGCTCAGCAGCCCCGGCCCGATTTTGTTTCGCCAGAAGCGGTTCGGCTTCAACAACGAGCGCATCGAGGTGTTCAAGTTCCGCTCGATGTATCACGACCAGGCCGATCCGCTCGCCAACAAGTCGGTGACGAAGGGCGACCCGCGTGTCACCCCGGTCGGCCGCATCATCCGCAAGACCAGCCTCGACGAGCTGCCGCAGCTGTTCAACGTCGTCTTCAGGGGCAACCTGTCGCTGGTCGGCCCGCGCCCGCATGTGGTGCAGCAGAAGTTTGCGAACCGCCGCTTCGAGGAAGCCGTCGATGGCTACTTCGCCCGCCACCGCGTCAAGCCGGGAATGACCGGCTGGGCGCAGATCAACGGCTGGCGCGGCGAAGTCGACACCGAGGAAAAGATCCAGCGGCGCGTCGAGTTCGATCTCTACTACATCGAGAACTGGTCGATCCTGTTCGACCTCTACATCCTGTTCAAGACCCCGTTCGCGCTGCTCAAGTCGGAAAACGCCTATTGACGCGGGCCGCCCCAGGACGACTGCCAAGGGCGGCTGCGCAAACCGGCGGGATGCGGCGGCTACGCTGAGTGCAACACGGTGAACCAAAACGATGAACTCCATGGCGGTCGCTGAGACCCACCTAGCGCCGTCGGCGCTGGCGCCGCGCGTTGCGGCCTGCCAGAACGCACTGCTGTGGCTGGTCGGCTTCGGCGGCGCCATCGTGTTCATCGAGCCGAGCCCTTATGAGCTCGCGACGCTCGTCGCGCTGATCTTCTTCGTGCTCACCGGCCTCAGCCTGCGCCTCGCGCTGCTGCCGCTCATCCTGCTCCTGTTCCTGATCAACATCGGCTACACGATCAGCGCCGCGCATCTCCTCAACCTGCCGCGCATCGTCAACTGGATTTTGACGTCGTGGTATCTCGCGATCACCGCCATTTTCTTCTCGATGGTGATCTCCGAAAACACCGAGGAGCGGCTGCGGTATCTCAGCCGCGGCATGATATTCGGCGCGGTGATCGCGGCATTCGCCGGCGTCGCCGGCTATTTCGGCCTTGCGAGCCACAGCCTGTTCACGCTCTACGGGCGCGCCAGCGGCACGTTCAAGGATCCCAACGTGCTCGGCGCGTACCTCATCCTGCCATCACTGTTCGCGATCCAGTCGGTCGTGCTCGATGACTTCCGCAAGGCGTTTCGCAACGCGCTGGTCGTCGGGCTGTTCGCCGTCGCCATCCTTCTCGCCTTCTCGCGCGCGGCCTGGGGCCAGTTCGTCCTCACCTCGCTGTTCATGCTGGTGCTGATGGTGCTGACCAGCGACAGCCGCGCCCAGCGCAATCGCATCATCCTCACCTCGATCATCGCGGTCTTCGCCTGCGCTTTTCTCCTCACGATCCTTCTGTCGCTGGATGCGGTGCAGGAGCTGTTCCGCCAGCGCGCAAGCTTCGACCAGAGCTATGACGGCGGCCGCTTCGGCCGGTTCGGCCGGCACATCCTCGGCGCACAGATGGCGCTCGAACTGCCGCTCGGCATCGGGCCGCTGCAGTTCACAAAATTCTTCCCCGAGGACACCCACAATTCCTATCTGAACGCCTTCATGTCCGGCGGCTGGCTCACCGGCATCTGCTACCCCGTGATGATCTTGATCACGACGGTGTTCGGCTTCCGCCACGTCTTCGTGCGGGTGCCCTGGCAGCGTGCCTATCTGGCGATCTTCGCCAGCTTCCTCGGCACCGTCGCCGAGGCGGCGATCATCGACACCGATCACTGGCGGCACTTTTGGCTGACGCTCGGGGCGATGTGGGGCATGTTCATTGCCGCGCGCCACTATTGCGCGCGGCAACATCTTCCGAAATAGCGCCGTTCAGCTCGCGAGCGGCAGCCGCGTCTCGATGATCCGCGAGAACAGGCTGGCGCCGACCGGCAGGATATTGTCGTCGAGCACGAACTGCGGATTGTGCAGCGGCACCGTGCCTTCATGCCCGAGCCAGAAATAGGCGCCCGGCACCGCCAGCAGCATGTCGGCAAAATCCTCGCTGCCCATCTTCGGCGTCGGGCTGGTATCGACCCGCTCCTTGCCGACCACCTCCGCCGCGACCTTCGCCACCGCATCGGCATGTTCGCCGCTGTTCACCAGCACCGTGAAGATGTCGCGGATCTCGACGTTGATCTCGACCCCGAACGCTGCCGCGATGCCCGCCGCGATGGTCCGCATCCGGTCGCGGATCTGCTCGCGCACCTTGTCGGAGAACGCCCGCACGGTGCCGCACAGCTTTGCCTCGCCGGGAATGACGTTATAGGCCGAGCCGGCATGGATCTGGGTGATCGACAGCACCGCCGCCTCGCCCGGCGGCACGTTGCGGCTGACGATGGTCTGCAGCGCCTGGCCGAGCGTCATCGCGATCACTACCGGATCGCGCGACTGCTCCGGCATCGCGCCGTGGCTGCCGTAGCCGGTGACAGTGATGTCGAAAAAGTCCGCGCCCGCCATGCCGGGGCCAGTGATCACCGCAACATGGTTCGGCGGCAGATCGGGCGCGTTGTGAAGGCCATAGACCTCATCCATCGGGAATTGCTTGAACAGCCCGTCCCTGATCATCGCGCGGGCGCCGCCAAGACCCTCTTCCGCCGGCTGGAAGATGAACAGCGCGGTGCCGTCAAAATTGCGTGTCTCGGCGAGATAGCGCGCGGTGCCGAGCAGCATGGTGGTGTGCCCGTCATGGCCGCAGCCGTGGAAGCGGTTGGGAATAGTCGAGCGCCACGGCAGGTTGGTGTTCTCCTCCATCGGCAGCGCGTCCATGTCGGCGCGCAGGCCGATGCGCCGCGCACCGGCGCCCTTGCCCTTCAGCACGCCGACGACGCCGGTGCCGCCGAGGCCGCGATGCACCTCGATCCCCCATCCCGCGAGCTTTTCGGCGACGATGCCGGAGGTGCGCTTTTCCTCGAAGCCGATTTCGGGATGCGCATGCAGGTCGCGGCGGATCGCGACGAGGTCGTCAAAATAGCTCTCGATCAGCGGAATGTTGGCCAATTCAGCCTCCCCATGATTTTGGTTTTTTGATCAGGTGCCGGGCCGCTCAAAGGCCGGCCCGTTCGGCTTTATCTTCACCCCGGAGCGCAGCCTTGTCCATGGCAGGGCTGCTGTGTCCGCAGGCATGGCTCCGGGCGCGCAGCAGATCAGCAGCGCCGCCGCGATCGGCTCGAAATCGGCGCGAAAGTGCACCGAACTCTTGTTGACGAGGATGGCCTGTTCGGTCGGCTCGATGCCGACGAAGCGATAGAGCGCCTGATCCGCGAGCTGGGTCTTTTCCGAGGTCAGCACCACGCGCACGCCGCCGATCCGCAGGCAGACCGATGGGCCGAGGTCGAGATGGCGGCCGCCGAAGTAAGGGCCGTCCGCGAGCAGCCGGCCGTCCGACAGCTTCTCGACGACGAACTCGGCCTCGAACGGCGCATCGCCGGCAATGCCGGATTTGCCGCCGAGCGCGAGGCGCACGCTCGCCCCCTCGCCCGCGGCGTGGGCCAGCCGCGCCGACGCGGGATCGACCATCAGGCCGAGGGCCGCGCGCTGCGCATTCGCCTTCACCAGTGCGCGCAGCATGCCAGTGGTGTCGGAATCGCCGCCCGCGCCGGGGTTGTCCTGCGTGTCGGCGATCACGACCGGCCTCGCTGCCGAGGCGGCAAGCGCAATCGCCTGCTTCACGCCCTCGTCGGGCGAATAAAGATTGCCGTCGAACTCCGTCTCGCACGCGATGATGTTGGCGGCCATCGCATCGGCGGCGCGGTCGGCATCGGCCTGCGTAGCGCCATAGGCGACGACGCTCGGCCCGCAATCGGGAAAGTCGGCGGCAGGAAAGCCCGGCGCGAAGGACAGCGTCGGCACCTTCTCGCTCACCAGCCCGCCGAGATCCCGATAGAGCTGCCTGCACGGCTCGTCATTGGTGCATTGCCAGCTGATCGGGATGAGGAACGGCAACTGGCGGAACGCCTTGGCGAACGTCTTGCCTTCCAGCAGCAACCCGAGATGGCGTGCGCAGGCGCGGCCGGTGTCCGCCATGTCGATATGCGGATAGGTCCGGTAGGCAATCAGCGCATCGGCGTGCTGCACCATCAACGCCGTGACGTTGGCGTGAAGGTCGAGGCTGACGACCAGCGGCAGATCGGGGCCGACGATTTTTCGCACGCGCGACAAAAGTTCGCCCTCGCCGTCATCGACATGCTCGGCCACCATCGCGCCGTGCAGGTCGAGATAGACCGCATCGATTGCGCCAGCCCCGGCGATCGACGCGAGCAGCTCGGCGGCGATGCGCTCATAAGCATCCTTCGTCACATGCGCCGACGGGCTGGCCGCGGCCCAGAGCGAGGGCACCAGCTCCCAGCCTGCGGCCTCCGCCTCCTCCACGAAACCGCAGAGGCCGACATTGATCCTGCGCGTGCCCTCGATCGCGTCCCGGCCGCGCAGCAGTTTTGGCCAGCCACCGCCGCGCAGGAACGCATCATAATCCGCTTTCGTCGGGGCGAATGTGTTGCTCTCGTGCAGAAAGGCGCCAATCGCAATGCGTGTCATGGTGGTTCCGTTTTGCTCGGCTGATGCACCGATGATCAGATCTGTGACGGCTCAAGCCTCAGCGCGCCCTGCGCCACCGGGCAGAAATTGGCAAAGTCCCAGTCCCGCCCCGGCGCGGCCTCCAGCAGCGCGCGGGTGTAGGGCATGCGCGGCTGCGTCAAAATCGTTGCCGCCGGCCCCTGCTCAACGACTTTGCCATTCTGCATCACGATCACCTCGTCGCAGATCTGCGCCGCCACGCGCAGATCGTGGGTGATGAACAAAAGCGCGATGCCGAGCCGCTTCTGGATCTCATCCAGCAGGTCGAGAACCTGCGACTGCACCGAGACGTCGAGCGCGGATACGGCCTCGTCGGCCACCAGCACGTCGGGGTTCATCGCCAGCGCCCGGGCGATGGCGATGCGCTGGCGCTGTCCGCCTGAAAACTGATGCGGATAGCGGGCCACGGAATCCGTCGGCAGATCGACGAGGCGCAAAAGATCTTTCGCCTGCTTGAGCGCATCCGCACGCGGCATGCCGAAATTCACCGGCCCCTCTGCGATCGTCTCGCCGACCGTCATGCGCGGATTGAGCGAGCGATACGGGTCCTGAAAAATCATCTGTATGCGCTTGCGGTGCGGCCGCAACCGGCGGCGCGACAGGAACGAAATATCGCTGCCGCCGAGACGGATCTGCCCGGCGCTCGGCTCGATCAAACGCATGATGCAGCGCGCAACCGTCGATTTGCCCGAGCCGCTTTCGCCGACGATGCCGAGCGTGTGCCCCTTGCGCAGTTGCAGCGACACCGCCTCCGCCGCGGCGACGACCCGCGCCCGTCCGAACATCGCGCGGTCGCGATAGACCTTGCTAAGCCCCTCGACATCGAGCACCGCCGGGCTCGCCTCATGCGCGCGCGCCGGGCGCGGAATGAGGCTCGGCACGGCGGAAAGGAGCTTTCGCGTGTAGTCCTCCTGCGGGCTGCGCAAAATGCTCTTCAGCGCGCCGGTCTCGACGATGCGCCCGTTGCGCATCACCGCAACGCGGTCGGCGATCTCGGCCACCACGCCCATATCATGGGTGATGAACAGCACCGCGGTGCCGTGCTCGCGCTGCAGGTCGCGGATCAGCGCCAGAATCTGCTGCTGGGTGGTGACGTCGAGCGCCGTCGTCGGCTCGTCAGCGATCAGCAGCTTCGGATCGAGAATGAGCGCCATCGCGATCATGATGCGCTGGCGCTGGCCGCCCGAAAGCTGATGCGGATAGGACGCCAGAATGCGTGGCACATCCGGCAGCCGCACCTGCTCCATCATCGCATGGATGCGCCGTCGCCGCTCCTCCGCCGAATATTTTGTGTGGGCGCGCAGCACCTCGTCGATCTGCCTCGCCACCGGCACCACGGGATTGAGCGCCGTCATCGGCTCCTGAAAGATCATCGCCATGCGGGTGGCGCGCAATTCCCGCAGGCGGCGGTCGCTGGCGGCACGCAGCTCCTCGCCGACAAGGCGGATGCTGCCCGCCGTCGGCCGCAGCACGCGCTTCGGCAACAGCCCCATCACGCTGAGCGAGGTCACGGACTTGCCCGAGCCGCTTTCGCCGACGAGGCATAGCGTCTCGCCTTCGCCGACATGCAGGGAAATATCGTCGATGATGCGCGGCCCGTCGTCGCGCTGGCCGAGGGTGACGACGAGATTGTCGATGGCGAGAACGTTTGCCGCGCCGTCCGCTGTCAAGCCGTTGCTCATCGGCCGCCCTCGCGCTGCTTCATCCGCGGGTCGAGCGCGTCGCGGGCGGCATCGCCGATCAGATTGATGGAGAGAATGGCGATCGACAGAAGAAAGCCGGGCACGAAAATCAGCGAGGGCTTGATGACGAACACGCTGCGCCCCTCGGCCATGATGTTGCCCCAGGTCGGCGTCTCCGGGCTGATGCCGGCGCCGAGAAACGACAAAATGGCTTCGGTCAGGATCGCGGAGGCGCAGACATAGGTGCCCTGCACGATCAGCGGCGCAAACGTATTCGGCATCAGGTGCCGCCACAAAATCTTCGGCAGGCTCGTGCCCATCGCGATGGCCGCCTCGACATAGGGCTCCTCGCGCGCGGTCAGCACCACCGAGCGCACCAGCCGCACCACCCGCGGAATTTCGGGAATGATGATGGCGATCAGCACGGTCTGCAGGCTCGCGCCCGACAACGCGACGACGGCGATCGCCAAGAGGATCGCCGGGATCGCCATCAAGCCGTCCATGACGCGCATGATGATCGCATCCGCCCAGCGGAAGAACCCCGATACCAATCCGATGGCAAGGCCGATGACGATACTGATGATCGCCGCGCCAAGGCCGATGAGAAGCGAGATGCGCCCGCCATAGAGCGTGCGGGACAACAGGTCGCGCCCGAACGCGTCGGTGCCGAGCGGATAGTCGGCGCTCGGCGGCTTGAGGCGCAGCGCCGGCACCATCTCCATCGGGTTGTGCGGCGACAGCAGCGGCGCGAGGATCGCGGAGGCGATGACCAACAGGAGGCACAGCGAAGCGCCCGCAATGATCGGGCTGGAGATCAGAAAGCCGAAGACGCTTTTGCCGCGCATCGGCACGGTGTCGGTCGCAGAAATGCTCTCGAGCGCCATCAGTAGCGTATCCGCGGATCGAGGAAGGTATAGGCGATGTCGATCAAAAGATTGATCGCGACATAGAGCCCGCTGGTAAGCAGGATGACGCCCTGGATCACCGGGTAGTCGCGCGCGAGCACCGCATCCACCGTCAGCCGCCCGATGCCGGGAAGATTGAACACGCTCTCGGTGACGACGACGCCGGAGATCAGCAGCGCAAAGCCGGTGCCGATCACGGTGATGACGGGCACTGCGGCGTTGCGCAGCGCATGGCGCAGCATCACCGCGCTTTCGCGGATGCCCTTGGCGCGCGCCGTCCGCACATAGTCTTCGCCGAGCACATCGAGCATCGAGGCCCGCGTCATCCGCGCGATCAGCGCGATGTAGATGAAGGACAGCGCCAGCGTCGGCAGCAGCGCGCGCTCGAAGAACGGGCCGAAGCCGCGCGAGATGCTGCGAAAGCCCTGCACCGGAAGCCAGCGCAGCTCGATCGCAAAAATCTGGATCAGAATATATCCGACCACGAACACCGGCACCGAGAAGCCGAGCACCGACAGGCCCATCACGCAGCGGTCGATCCAGGTGCCATGATGCCATGCCGCGACGACGCCGAGCGGCACGGCGATGACGATGGCGACGATGATGGTGGAGATGGCGATGCTGATCGTCGGCTCAATGCGGCTGGCGATCATCGTCGCGACCGGCACGTTCGAGATCAGGGAGACGCCGAGATCGCCCTGCAAAAGGCGCCCGATCCAGGTGAAGAACTGGGTGTAGATCGGCTCATTGAGGCCGAGCGTGGTGCGGATGCGTTCAAGCTGCTCCGGCGTCGCCATGTCGCCGGCGATGATCGCCGCCGGATCGCCCGGCGTCAGCCGCAGCAGCAAAAAGACGAAGAGAGCGACGACGCCCATCACGGGAATGGCGGCGAGAATGCGCCGCGCGATGTAGAGCATCATCGCCGCCATCCTTTCCCCGAAGCGGCTTTGCCAATGGCGCGGCGCGTGGCGATGCCTTTTGCCCTCACGTCAGCGACGGCGGCCCTTCCCCGAACGGCCCGCGCGGATCGCATGCCTGCACACGCCCATGCACCGCGCATTCGCGGGCAAACAGCGTGCATCGCCGCTTCATCGCGCAAGGTCAAGGTTTCCATGCTCCTCCACGCTCGTTCACCGCTCTCGCCGCTCGGGCAGCAAGCTTCTCAGATTATTTTGGACCGGATTCTTGAAGCTGACTAACTCCCCCTGTCACACGTTTGCTTGCCGCATTTATTCAACTGCATCGCTCCGCCGTCAGTCGAGCGTCGCCAGCAGCCCTGCCATCAGCCGCCCGCGTTCGACCAGGCTATCGACCTCGATGTGTTCGTTGAGCGTGTGCGCGCCATTGCCGCGCACGCCAAGGCCGTCCAGCGTCGCAATGCCCATCGCGCCCGTAAAGTTGGCATCGGAGCCGCCGCCCGCGCTGCCATGGGTGATTTCGAAGCCGATCTGCTTGGCGACAGCCCGCGCCTTCTCGTAGAGCGCCAGCGTTGCCGCATTCGGCTCCCACACCGGCCGGGTGACGCCGCGCGTCACCGTGAAGATCACGTCATTGGCGGTGCCGGAAAGCGCCAGCATCTTTTCCACGCCGCGATCGAGATCTTCCTGGCGCTTGGCCATGCTCAGGGCTTCGCCGGTGGCGCGCGAGGCGACGCAGTTCACCCACTGCCCGCCATGGACGATGCCGACGCTGAATGTGCAGTCATCCGTGGTGAGGCTGTCGATCTCAATGATGCGGCGCGCCATCTCGCGAATGGCGGAACGACCGGACGAGAGCGTCGCGCCGGCATGGCTCGGCTTGCCCGTGGTTTCGAGATTGAAGCGCGCGATGGCATAGCGGCCGGTGACAACGCCGATATTACCAAGCGCAGGCTCGGGAACGAGAACGTATTTGTTGCGCGCGGCTTCCGCTTCGACGAGATCGCGAACGCTCGGCGTGCCGACCTCCTCGTCGGGCGTGAGCAAAATCGTCACCGGCAGCGGCGTCGTGATGGCGGCGCGCTGCAACTGGCGAATGGCCTCAAGCGAGAGATAGTTTCCGCCCTTCATGTCGAAGATGCCGGGGCCGTAGCAGAGATTTCCGTCGCGCTTCCACGGCAGCTTCTGCAGGGTGCCGACCGGATGCACCGTATCCATGTGCCCTGCGATCAGAATGCCCGGCTGGCCGAAATTGGGATGAGGAAAGCGCGCGCGGATGCAGCCGCCAAACCCCATCCGTCCCGCGATCCGCTCGATCGTCGCCCCCGCCAGCGCCATGTCGCGCGCCGCAACATCGAGCATGCGATCCACGGCGGCGGCGTCCCAAGTCGGGCTTTCGCATTCGACCCAGACGCGCAACCCCTGCAACATCGTTTCGGCATCGAAGGGAAGATTTGCGGGGTTCATAGCCGTCATTCCTTCTTGTTGTCTTGTGCAGCACGCATCGTCCGCCGATTAGCATGCACAAATTTTTCAAAGCTGCGAGAGGTTTTGATTCCCTCATCACTGCTGTAAATCCGGCAAACCTCCGGTGCACTGCAAAAAAACAACGCGCCGAAAACGCGATTGACGGATGTTGGGCTTGATGCAACTCTTGACGATCGCCCGACGCCCACAGCGAAAACAATCTGAAAAAAGCGCGGGCACAGAGGAAACGTCTTGGTTGCAAAATCATGACGCAAGAATTGAGGCCGCCGGTGCATGGTGCGCGCACGCCCGCATCGTGCATCTCGCACGCGTTGACCTGTCGAGCCGCCCGCAACTGACAATTTTCTCTGCATAGCTGACCGTGTGACACCCCTCGTTTTCTGTCAGGAGAATCGGATGTCTTGGTTTTCGTCGCGAATAGTCGCTCCCATGATGCGCTCGACCACCCTCTCAGCACTCGCCGTGTCGGCCACGATGCTCGCGGCAACGCTGGCGACGCCTGCTCTCGCCGCGACGAAGACAATCACGGCGGTGATGCACTCCGACCTGCGGGTGATCGATCCGATCATCACCACTGCCTATATTACCCGCGACCATGGCTACATGGTCTACGACACCCTGCTGGCGATGGACTCGAGCTTCAAGGTCCAGCCGCAGATGGCGAACTGGAAGATCTCCGACGACAAGCTCACCTATACCTTCACCCTGCGCGATGGCCTGAAATGGCATGACGGCGCTCCGGTAACCGCGGAGGATTGCGTCGCCTCGCTGCAGCGCTGGGCCAAGCGCGACGGCATGGGCCAGAAGCTGATGGACTTCACCGCAAGTCTCGAGGCGACCGATGCCAAGACCATCACGCTCAAGCTCAAGGAGCCCTATGGCCTCGTGCTTGAATCGATCGGCAAGCCGTCATCGGTCGTGCCCTTCATGATGCCTAAGCGCATTGCCGAGACGCCTGCCGACAAGGCAATCGGCGAGCAGATCGGCTCCGGCCCCTTCAAGTTCGTGGCGAAGGAGTTTCAGCCGGGCGTGAAGGCGGTCTACGAGAAGAACAAGGACTATGTGCCGCGCTCGGAGCCGCCGAGCTGGACCTCGGGCGGCAAGGTCGTGAAGGTCGACCGGGTCGAGTGGGTGACGATGAATGACGCCCAGACCGCGGTGAACGCGCTGATGTCCGGCGACATCGATTTTATCGAGGTGCCGTCCTTCGACCTCTTGCCGATGCTGGAGGCCGACAAGGACCTCGTCGTCCACACGCTGAGCGACCTCGGCTACCAGACGCTCGGCCGCATGAACTTTTTGCATCCGCCCTTCAACAATCCGAAACTGCGGCGCGCGGCCATGCTGGCGATGAGCCAGAAGCCGGTGCTCGACGCGCTGGTCGGCAATCCGAAATACTACAAGGTGTGCGGCGCGATCTTCCCCTGCGGCACGCCGCTCGCCACCGAGGCCGGCGGTGAAACCCTCGCCAAGGGCACCGGCCTCGAGGAAGCCAAAAAGCTCCTGAAGGAAGCCAACTACGACGGAACGCCGGTCGTGATCATGACGCCGACCGACGTCGTGACCCTGAAGGCGCAGCCGACGGTCGCGGCGCAGCAGTTGCGCGAGGCCGGGTTCAAGGTCGATGCGCAGGCCACCGACTGGCAGACGGTTGTCACCCGGCGCGCCAGCCAGAAAGCGCCGAGCGAAGGCGGCTGGAACATGTTCTTCACCAACTGGGCCGGCGCCGACATCCTCAACCCGGTCGCCCACGTCACCCTGAACGGCCGCGGCCAGAACGGCGGCTGGTTCGGCTGGCCGGATGATCCGCAGATGGAGAAGCTGCGCGATGCCTATGCGCGCTCGACCTCGGCGGAGGAGCAGAAGAAAATCGCGGCCGACATCCAGAAGCAGGTGTTCGACCAGATCACCTACGTGCCGCTCGGCCAGTACATCGCGCCGAGCGTGTGGCGGAAATCGCTCAAGGGCGTGCTCGAAGGCCCTGCGACACCGGTTTTCTGGAATATCGACAAGGCCGATTGATCGGCTCGGCCAGCCATCGACGCAGCTCTCGAAATTTTGGCCCCGGCTTCATCCGCCGGGGTCTTTTTTTCAATGGAGGAAATTTTTTGAGTAAAGGCGGCGCGGGCTGCCCCGCCTGATCAGACGTGGCTGAGGATGTTCAAAAGCCGGCCGAATGGATCGCGCACATAGAACCGCCGCACGCCCCACGGCTCGGTCGCAGGACCATAGGCGATCGGCAGGCGCTGCTTCGTCACCCGCTGCAGCACCTCGTCAAAATTGTCGACCTCGATCGACAGGTCGGGAACGACGGTGTTGGAGCCGCCCTCGGCGGCGATGCTGAGCTGCGGCGTGCTCACCGCATCGCTTGCAAAGGTGACGATCCACCCATGATCCATCACGATCTCCATGCCGAGGATGTCGCGATAAAAGTCCGTCGCCGCCGCGATATCCGACGCGGGAATGTTCGGGACGATCCGCTTCACGGCCATGCCTGCGCTCCTTGCATTGCGAGAGGCAGAGTGCGCGCCGCATGCGCCCTCTGCCCTCTTCGTTGAATCCAGTTTGAGGCATCGTGACAATTTACGCCACTGCGAGCCTACGACGGGCCGGGCGAGAGAACCAGCCGCCCCAAAGTCGGACCACTGCCGCCGGCATGCTAGTCGCGAGAATGTCGTCCCCTTCGAGCTTTTACAGGGCGCTTTCGTCTGCGTGACCCAGCGCACATACCCGCAAAATGATTTGGCCTAGGGTTCATGCGTGACTGAAACCCAGCGTATCCCGCGACCCAAAACTCGCAGTACGCAGCAAACCCGAAGGACCAAAGCCATGAACAAGACCATCACCCTCTTCGCAACCGCCGCCGTCATCGCCGCCAGCGCTTTGACTTTCGCCGGTTCTGCCAGCGCCAATGGTTGGGGCGGCGGCTACGGCGTGACCCCAGGCGCAGGCAAAATGGGCGGCGGCTATGGTGGAAAGCCCGGTATGGGCGGAAGCGGCAACTGGGGCGGAAAGCCCGGCATGGGTGGAGGCAGCAGCTGGGGCGGAAAGCCCGGCATGGGTGGGGGCAGCAGCTGGGGCGGAAAGCCCGGCATGGGCGGAGGCAGCAACTGGGGCGGAAAGCCCGGCGGCACGTTCGTGTGCGTCAGGGCCCCCTGCAACGCACCGAGCGGCGGCAAGTGGGGCGGATACCCCAGCAAGGTCGGAGGCAAGTGGCAACATGGAACCTATGGCGGCTCGGGCGGCTACTATCCGAGCTATCCGCGCCCGACCGTAATCGTGCGGCCCGCCCCGGTCATCTATCCCGCTCCGGTCGCGTATCCCGCACCGGTCATTACCAAGACCGTGGTTGCCGCTCCCGTTGCCGCGGTCGCTGCGCCAGTGCCGGCCCCGGCCAACAGCTGCACCTGCCTGACCAAGGAATATGGGCAGGATGGAAGCGTGATCTTCAAGGACATCTGCACGAATGAAGCCGCAGCCGTTGCGCTCCAGCCCCCTGCGGCCCAGTGATTGCTGCGCGGATCGGCCCGGCCACCTCCCTTCCCGGTTTTCAGCGGGAACTTGGAGGGGCTGGGCCGACGCAATCGGCGCTTCGCCGAACGTCGGCTCCCTTTTATAGCGTGCGACCAAGACAAGATGGACTGCCCACATCGGCGCGTGGGCCAGAATTGAAAAGCGGGTCAGGGTCCAGATCGCATTCACGGGCCTTGGCGACCTCGATGCGGCGAAGCGGGAGATCGAGGCGGCATTCAATGCGACCAAGGAACGCGGGATCAACCGAGCAAGGATGCTGTCAAGCATGTAACCGATGACAGCGCGACCGTTGGCGCGTGGAAGGCAGGCACAGATGCGTTCATTGCCAACCCGCTCGGTGAGGCCTTTATCCTGACCGCCGCCTGCGACATCGCCGGCACGCACGGCTCGTCCCACGGTCCCGTCCCGTCGGATGGCTCGACACACCGACAACGATCAATTGAACGTCATCGTGAATGGACGGATCGACGATATCAGCTACGCGGTGGTGTCCAAGAAAAGTGCCCGAAGGCGCGCTTACAGGGGCAACGCCAACAAATCGAGTAAAGCGCGCATACAGGTAACCTGCAGGATGGCAATGTCTCAATTGTGGTGAGTTGGAGGCATGGCGAGCCGATCGATGGCAATTGCCCCGCGAGTGCCTATATAGAAGACATGATGGAAAAATCGACTTCGATGAGAACTCTGCCGCTTCGGGAGCGTCAGCGCATCGCTGCTGAGGACGGAGCAAAAGCTATCGCGGAATATAAGGCCGCAGGAATCGCAATCCGCAAGAACATGGCCCGCCTGCGCGCCTTGCGTCTTGCGCGAGAGGCCGAGGAAGCGGCGCCCGCACGGAGGCAGAGAAAGAAAACAATCTAGACGGAGGGAGGTCGGCGGCACTCTTCCGATCGTCTTTACGCCTATCGTGGGTGGGAATACTATTCCCGCCCATGGCTTCATGCTCTGCCTGCAGCCGATTACGCAGGCTTTCCGAGGCATTTGACTATCATTTCACAGGACACGCGGGACCGGGATCTGGTTGAGGCGATTGCGCACTGCAATGCTGAACCTTTTAAACCGATGGGGTTGTTTCCGCGATCTTGGCTTTGACGAAGACGTCGTAGCGCGTGCTCTTTCCCGAGATTTGATGGGACGGTTTGGGCAGCTCTGGCATCGGCTTCGCTCGGAGAGGCCACTTCAACACCACGCGATTTCGCGCGGCTGCCAGCGCGACCTGCATGAGTTGCACGGCGTCGGGATCGGTGCCGACGATTTCGCGGATCAGCCGCATCTCTTTCTTTACCAGAGCCGTGTTCTTGCGTGGCGGGTGCATCGGATCGACCAACACCACCTGAGGGTTCAGCTGAGGCAGCAGGGTGCATGAGTCGCCATGGATCAGCGTCATCCGGGCAACCGTTTCGCTATACCGACCTCCCTCCGCCCGGGCGCGCTCAAGCCCTTCGGCAAGGAGGTCATGCATTGTTGCCGAACGCTCGATGAGGGTTACGTGTGCGCCGAGCGATGCCAGAAGAAACGCGTCGCGGCCGAGGCCGGCAGTAGCGTCCACGATTTCCGGCGTCACGCCGCGCGAAAACCCTGCGGCTTTCGCCAGTGCCTGCCCGCGCCCCTCGCCAGAGCGAAACCGGTGACCGGTCACGCCGCCGACGAAATCGACGATCAGGGACGATGTATCGAGGTTTTGCGCCATCGTCGCACTCAGAACGGCACAGGGGCGGTGAAGGTGACATCCGAGCCACTGGGATGACGAAAGCCCAGTTCCTCGGCGTGAAGGAGCAGGCGGCTGGCTGCGGTCAAAGCAGCTCCATCCGCATAAAACTCGTCGCCGAGGATCACGTATCCCAATGCCTTCATGTGCACGCGCAGTTGGTGTGTGCGTCCGGTCAACGGGAAAAGGCGCAGGCGCGTGCTGTTCTCGCCGTATCCCAGAACGCGCCAGCGCGTCTGCGCGGGCTTTCCGCGCTCATGGTCGACACGATGACGCGGTTTGTTGTCGGGATCGATAGCCAAAGGCAGGTCGACCAATCCTTCCTGATCCTGAACATGGCCCCAGACCTCGGCCACATAGGATTTCATGGTGGTGCGCGCCTCAAACTGTGCCGCCACCGCGGCATGAGCCTTGCGGTTGAGCGACATCAGCACCAGGCCGGACGTGTCCTTGTCCAGTCGATGAATGATCAGGGCTTGGGGAAATTTTTCCTGAACCCGCGTCGCCAGGCTGTCCGCGAGCGCAGGGTGGCGTCCGGGCACGGAAAGAAGACCGCTCGGCTTGTCGAGCACCAGAAGGTCTGCGTCGCGATGGAGGATCGAGACGTACGGTTGCAGCGGCGGATTATAGATCGGAACAGCATCTGATAACGAATTCATGGCGCCATATACCATGATTTAAGCCACGCGGAGAACGGCAGCGGCCGGCCGACGGCCTGTATCTGCAGTGGAGAGAGAAGCCATGACTGAGAAGCCGGGCGACGCAGCTTCTCGCTGAGCGCGACCGGAACCAGTCCGCTTACGGCCCCTGTTTAGACGTTCAGTTCGTCGCTACCGAACGTCCGCAAGTGGCGGAAAACGACGTTGCCCACAACTTGCCGCGACGAGAAAGGCGCTTTATACGCCGGCGTTGCGCAGCCATTCACGATCGCCGCCTCGGCGCCGCTGCTATGGGGGCTTTTCAAACGCGGCCCCTGCCAACGTCCGGATTGCACCCAGGTCCGCAGCGACTTCATGATGGAGCGGAGTTAAGCCACACGGCCTCTCGCCGAGCGCGCCGTAAACCAAAATGCGCGTCAGACAGTGAGCCGCAAGCATCACCAGCATCATCAGCGCGGGCCCAGCACTCATATCGGTGCGGAGTGCGAAGATGCCGTGGCCGAGGCCCGGCACGCCCCCCGAGATGATATCGGACCAGGCCACCACCGACATGAAGCTGCTGAGGTCGATATCTTGCGATGAAGTCGTACTACGAGGACCGCACGAAGGTGCAGGAAGGCATGGCGCGGGTCCGCCGTGCGCTTAACAACGAAGATCCGATCAAGGATACCGATGCACGTCGCACGATCGAGGACGGCTATCAGCGGTTCGACATCCGGCCCGGGAAGCGCAAGGGAACGATTGCCTCGGACGCCGAAGCGACCTTCCGAGAGGCCACTAAGGAGCTGTCGGACCTACGGGGCCAGGAGGCCCAGGTGCGCGCCGATCCGAAGATGGGTCAGAAGGAAAAGGCGGACCTGATCGAGATCATCCGCGACAACATGCGGCAGGTCCAGAACGAGGCTCGGAAAGCCTTTCGGGAGATGCGTCCGTCCCCGTGAACAGACCGCGAAACCCGATTGCTAACAGGATTCCTTACGAATTCCTTACAGGGCTTTCGCGGCCCACATATTTCCGAGGCATTTCAAGGGTTTAGATGGTCGGAGCGGCGGGATTTGAACCCACGACCCCTAGTCCCCCAGACTATCTCAAGCCATTGATTTTATTGGACCAAGTTACGTTTCTTCAACCTCAAAGCGGGTTGATGTTGTGCCCGTTAGAACGCGCGCTCCAGCTCCAAAAGATCAGGGCCGCTCAATCGGCGGCTCCATCATCATCATCATCATCGGAAAGAACTGCCTGTTGAGCCTTCAAGAGCTTAATAAGCTTCCCCAATCTGACGCAGCAGCACCACGATCTGCTCCGCATTGACCCTCTTCTTCGGCATCACCAAAGCTCCTTTCCAAGCTCTGTTTCTCACAATGCTTGGTCCTAGAAACCCAGGTCAGGTCAGATCCATAAGCCGCCCTTCAGCCCTTGCCTCCAGCTTTTGGCATGCGTCTAGTATTTTCTCGAGACCAATCCCATTTGCTTTTATCCGCCTTGGTGGCGAGAGGTTCTCTATTTTTTTTAGTAGTTCTGGAATTCCAGAACTAACCGCTCGAAACTTTTGAACCGCATCTCGCTCAAACACCTCGGCATTTTCGAGCTCGCATTTAAGCACCACGATATCTAAATGCATTTGATGGACGGCAGCATAATCCTCCTTTTTGAGCGCCTCAAATCTGGCGAAACCGTGATAAGCCGTCGGCCAATCAGCGCGCATCCGCGCCCCGATCGTTCCCGCACCTGCACGCCTAACATTATTCAAGTAAACAGCCAGCATCTCGTCGAACTCGGCATCCGCTTGCTGCTGCTCGCGCAGCTCCTCCTGCCGCTTTAGAATAGCGGTTTGTGTGCCGATATACTTGGTGGCCGCCCTACTCTCCATGGCCTGTTTTTCCAGAACATCGCGTGTAGCCCGGAGCTCTTCTCGCTGAAGCGCCAACTCTCGAGACTGAAGAAAGACTGCCGCGGCAAGCCAAACAAAAGCTAGCGGCGCAAACGCTCCCGCCAAAAAATCGCCGATGCTATTAATGGGGGTTTGAGCGACTTTGTTTAGCGCACCACAATACCAGTCCGATACACATGTCGGCCTGATCAATACTAGAGCAACCAGTGCCCCGAGATATAACGCCGAGATTGCCGCCAGTGTCCAAATCAGACTGTTTCTTGACTTCTCACCGCATTCAGACATACCAGCCCCGCCGCTTGTTGTATGCGATTTAGGTCCCTCGATTAGAACGGTCAAGGCATGCCCAGGCCAACACAGACCAGGCACTGGCGAGTGACGGCAACGGAATACAGTTTCGACCATTTATTTGCGCAGCCCTTCTTTGAAGGATCATAGATCACAGAAGGCACTCCTGCGTGCTGCTTGCGACGAATCCGGCGACGATGTTTAGATGAGCTGTGTTGCCCCGTTAGCCAGGATCAGAGATAGTGGCTCGAACTACTTTATAGTCCAAGGATGCCTCCAATTGTCGGAAATGCCGGGCGACCCAAAGACACATCACTTTATCCCTGAATTCTATAGCAAACAGTGGGCCCACAACGGCACCATATACTCCGTTCGAAATGTGCGGGAACGACTATATTGGAGATATTACGCGCCAGAATCTATAGGCGCCCAACTCTATCTCTATGGGTATGACGCTGAATTCAAACTCCGCAGGCGCTCGCAAGTTGAGATCGATTTCTTCGTTTCCCTCGATACAAGAGCGTCGCAAGTGCTTCCCAAGTTTTTTGAAAGACAGGCTCTGTCTCCGACTGATCGCAGGAACTGGGCAGAGTTTCTTTTATCAATGCGCCTACGAACTCCAGAAGAAATCGCGAAAATAAAAGAAACAGGTAGGCTAGTACTCCGAAAGTCCTCCGACGAACTTCAGAGTAGATATCAAGAGATCAGAGAGGACTGGCAACCTGAAAGCCTGTACGATACGGCTGTCGGGAATATACCTGGCCTATCATCTAGCTACGGGCTAACTGTTCTCCCCTCAATCATTTCGAACAGTCGCTTTGTGCAAAGTATCCTATCGTGGGATTGGCAAATCATCCGCTTCGAGCGGATCCGGATTCTGTTTTCAGATCGTCCCTACATTTCTACTGCCGGCCTAGCGGATCCAAAATGCATGATCATCCTCCCTCTGTCACCAACTTCAATCTTTCTCGCATCTCCTACCGGCTCATGGCTCCCAATCCCCCCTGACAAACATCACAAATTCGGCCAACAAATAAACCGAATGGTGATTCGGAACGCAAAACAATTTGCCTATAGCCAATTCAAATATGACGCACCCGCCAGCTTCTTCATGAAATATCTGGCACGAAGTTGAGGAAGGATCAGCGAGCCTAAAAAGGCGCCACGCCCTTAACTCACCGCAACGAGGAGGCCATGGACCCGTTAGAAGCACATATTAACGAAAGCATCTCGGTCTCCCAACGTCACGGCTATCATCCAACCGAATTCATCCGGATGTGCAATCAATACCGGAGCTTACCAGACGTGATCACAAGGCTAGTCACCTCAGGAGATATCCAGTCCGGTTTCAAGAGATTGGAAAAACTCGGTCTGCTGGACTGGTCGATCGAGACCGCTGTCCTAAAATTTCCGAATTACTTTTCGGCGGAAACGCAAGCATGTGCAAGATTTCGGCTAGAGGAAGCGGCTAGGAGCGGCAAGCGACCGTGACAAGTCAATCCCTATGGCCATAGGTTACGTAGCCGGGTCGTGAGTTGTGGCTCATAAGATGGCGTCAAGAATCGCCACGATCGTTTCATTGGCGATCGCATTCCTCTCCCTGGCATTGTCTGTCGTCCTTGCTGTCGTCGCGATCAATGGCGCACGTGATCCTGCGGCGCAGGGCGATCTTGGCTTCTTCATGGTCTTAGTGGTTGTGACCCCCGGAACCCCGGTCACGCTCACGCTCTCAGGGCTGCTCAGATTGCTTATGCGTGATCGAACGTACCTCAAACTATTCCTGGTACTTTGCGCGCTGACGATCGCTGTACTGTGTTGGGATTGGCTGTGGCTGCGCTTAGTATGGAAGGCGTGACTCAATGCGAGATACAATAGGGTCCGGCTGGGCTGACGCGGAATGTCTGCTAGTGACCCAAAGCAGTCTCCTCCGTGGCTACTTGCGACATCTGAGAAGCCGGACACATACTGTGGAATGTCGAAGAGTAACGTGACGCATTGAGATGTTTACGCGCCCAGCTTCACTCGCGGTGACCCGCATAGAAATGTTCTTCCACGATGTCCTTTTGGGTCACGCGACTGGATTCTTGTATTCGTTCGGGCAAACGTTAGGTCTGGTGTCAAATTGGCACGTATTCTCTGGCAGACATCCAGAGACTGGCGAGCCAACGCATTTCACCGGATACACGCCGAATCGAGTCGAATTTCACATCAGTGTAGCCACCTACAAGCAAGGAGGCGTTTCGATCCACTTCCGCCCCATGGCTCTACCAATAGTGAGCGACGGCCGACCGCTATGGTGGCAACATCAGGGCTATTCACACGCGAGCGGTCAACCGCGTCATGTGGACATAGGGGTGCTTCCGCTCTCGGACGTCATCGATGATTTCGCTGAGATCAAAGAATCGATCCAGAGTTTCGATGCACAGGTCCTTGTCAGAACGGCGGAGAACCCAGAAGATTGGACAATTGAGCCGGGAACCGTGCGTGTCGGATCCGAAGTATTCATTCTGGGGTATCCGCTTGGCTTGGCCAGTCAGGGCGTTGTGCCCATCTGGAAGCGCGGATCATTGGCTTCTGAACCTCTAATCAAAATTGAGGGCGATATTCCCATCATTTTCGTGGATGCTCTCACCCGTCACGGAATGTCAGGTTCGCCAGTGCTGTACCTTGGACCCGAAGTCATCGATCACACAGGAATGCCGTTTGGGCCACCGAGGCAGCCTCACGAGCAGCCTTGGCTGATAGGTGTATATGCCGGGCGGAGAGTTGCATCAGAAGACGAACTCCAGATGGCCTTGGGCCGAGTTTGGAAAAGGGATCTTCTCGACGAGATCTTTTTTCACAGGGTGCCGGGCGGTTCCTCCCCGGTGCTGTCCGGCCAAGGTTCTCCCTGAGAGAGCCGTGTCCGGTTGGTGCCCAACATTGCCGTGACTGGGAGACCCGCCGGTAAGCGTGCGTAAAGCCGGTGCGGCAAAAGACGTCACCGGCAATCTATAACTCCGCGTCGAATCCGCCAACCAAGAACGTATCCATTCACTCGACAGCGGACACCGCTATATATTCGCGCTGATAGTCATGCGGATATAAGCTACAGCTTGGTCATAACGGGGGCGCTAAATGGGTTACAATGCAGAGTTTCTCATCGGGCAGAATGCACCATCAAACTTGCCTGATGCGATCGCGGATTTAGAGGATGCCTCTATCGTTTTTCTGGACCGCTGGGGCAAAGGCGACGTTCAAAGAGCTGGTGATGTTTCTAAGAAAGCGATGGTCCTTCTCGACTTCATCGTCAACGAACTTTTGCGCGAGTGCGTTGAGCGGAAAGGACTCGGCACCTACCTCAACTCGCAACTCGCGACCGAAATGTCCGTCCTCTGCGGTATCGGTGTAACCGGCACATCGCTAGCGGACCAGCAGATGATGTGCCAGGCTGGCATAGGAAATGGCCGAGTAGCAGCTCATCTCGGCTCGCCTGAGCCGATCACACTTGCTCAACTTCTAAACAAGGTAAAGCATCGCAACCGACATCTGATTAATTTCCGAATCGACAATGATCGGCACATCTTCGTAATTTGCCCGGAGCACACTAGCGGAGGGGCCGAAGGCATCTACGAGTTCGATGTCGAGGAATTTTGCGAGAAGTGCCGGTCAGCGACCAGCGCATTGTAGTATCGAATAGCATCGATAGTCGCGGTTCGGGCGAGCCTCCACGTCCGGGAATCTGGCAGAGCCAGACCGGATGCAGGTGGAATAAGAAGGGTCTGCAGACTATTGCGGCACACCCGCGACCGCAAAGGTACGGTACTTGGCGTATTTCTCGCCAATCTTCCGTACCTCTTCGTATGTGGGGTCATTCCGCCATGCCCGAACCGCATCTATGTTTGGATAATTGTAAATAACGACCCGCTTGGGCGCCTCACCGTCAATCGCTGTCACTAGTGGTCCGTTTCCGGCGGCCCCTCCTGCCGCTACCAGACGGCCGCCGTGCGCCTTGATGATCTCTCTCGCCTTGGGGAGATACTCCTTGGCGTAACTTTCTGGATTGGTGACATCGATTTCACCAACGAAGAAAATCGGCGGTTGGGCTTGGGCGTGCAACTCCTCTACGGCGATCCCACCCAGTGCCGCGCTTGCCAGCATCGCTAAGCCTAACCCTAGCCTGTACGGAGCTTTCATAGCCTTCCTCCTTGGCTTACAACATGCAAAATAACCAGCAGCGTGAGCCTGGCCAAAGAGCAAGGCTGCTCCCGATCTGGGCACTCTGGCCCGATCTGTCGGATACGTTTCGGTCCATACGAAAGCATGAGCGCGACCGTCGGAGCGCTAAGTCTCCCTATCCCTGTTTCGCTTCGCGACCCTCGCCTTCGCCACCCGGCGGCTGGTCTCGATCGACGGAACGACGTAGTGACGTACCGTCGTCGAGATATCGGAGTGCTGCGCGTGCTTGGAGACGTCAACAATATCCGCGCCGGCGTCCTTGCCCTCGGTCACACCGCCGTGCCTGGCGCGAGCATTCCAGACGGTAGCGGGGACGCCGGCCGCGTCCGCGACCTCCCGATAGATCTCCGAATAGAAGCGCCGTCGAACAGGCTCTCCCGCAACCGGAGAGACTAGCGGCCCGCGGCGCTCTTCCTCCGGTACCGCTGCAAGCGCCAGTTGGAATAGCGGGTATTCCACCACGTCGAAAACCGCGTCGGTGTCGTTCTTGGTGGTGCTCAGGTCGAGCACGCCAGTCGCGAAATCCTCAAAACGTAGGCCCGGCCGCCACGCCTTCTTGCCGAAGATCATCATCCCCGGCTCAACGGCGATCCGGTTGGCCGGCAACCAATAGCCGATCACGTCGATCTGCCGCAGGGTGAACTCGAACTGCGCAGCCACGCCGAGCGCCACGGCACGCGCGCGGCGTGTCCCGAGCTCGAGGCCCTTCTTCACGATGGCCTCGGCGTGCTCATAGGTCATCGCAACCTTCTTGGCGCGCGGCGAAGCAGCCACGCTTTCGCTCCGGTCCTTCCGGAATTTCATCATGTTCAGGATTGGCGCAAGCGCCACACAGTCTGGCAGCCCGAGCTCGGCGCCATAACCTACGTGAACGCGAAACACCTCCATTGCACCGCTCGCCCGCCGCTCCCGCGGCTGGCCGTCAGGCTTCTCCGGCTTGCGCAGCTCCCGGTACCAGCCGCGGATGTCAGCCCCGACCAACGCCGAAACGCGGCGCTTACCCGCGAGCCGGGTCAGCGCCTTCCCCCAATCGCGATAGAGCTGCTGGGTGCTGAAACGGTTCTCGTGAAACGGCGATTCACGGTCGGTTTCGTAGCAACGGATCAACGACCCGACGGTACCATCGTAGATCGGCCGCCGGTCACGCTGGCCCATCGCCAGCCAATCGAGCATTTCCTGCCAGTAGCGTGCGCAGCGATCGAACATCACTTCGACATCGACCAGCGAGTCTAGATTGCCGTGAAGCCTGATTGTTCGAGGCTGGAATCCGCGCTTAATTGCGGCCGGCGACGCACACCAATATGCATGCCGATCTCCGCTACCTCTTTTGATGAGACGGAAACCGCGCGCCCTGCTTGGAATCTCGACCAGCATTCCACCCACTACGAGTGGCTGATGCTTCCTCGCCATCGAAGTTCTCCCGACCGTCGGGCTTGAATGGCACGACGCGAACCCTGTCCGAAATCTTAGTCTTTCCGATGGCCACCGGGTCGGCGCCACCGGGCAGCATCAACCCATGCCGCGCGCGAAAATACTCAACAACGGCCGGCCAGAAGCGCCCGCCCATCAGAACGTCGATCCGGGGGAACCCCTCTTTGTCCTCGAGATACCGAGCCTTGTCCGGCCACTCGCGCGCTCTCTTTGGTCCCATAACCTGCCGGGCGATGGTGTCCTCGTCCGGGTAAAGCGGGATCTTGTCTCTGCTCATCGACCAACCCCATTCACGGCTCCGGGCCGGTTCAGCGAACTCATGGCAGCAGCTCCCCACTTCCGATCACAGCCCAGATCGTGATTGCCGCGATCGACAACGCGGCCGCCACGATGCCAATGAGCACCGGAACCGACACTGCAACGATCTCGGTTGCGTTGGATTCGTCGCGGCTCATGCGCTCGCTCCGATCTCTGGCCGAACGTTTCCGAGCTCAATGACCCGGTTGGGAGACCGCTGGTTGGATTCCAGCACCTTGCCGAGCCAGTCGTGCAGCATCTCCAGTTCGTCGATGGTGAAGGCCCGCACCGCGTCTTCGCCAGCGCCGCTGACGCCGATCTGCACGATGCGCGCGTCGGTCCGCCCGGCGTAGTGACGAACGCCCATCTCGAAACGCGGATCTTGCGCGCAGCTCTCAAACACGAGCGGCTTTGTGGCTTTGAGCTCGCCGTTGAGCTGGATGATCGTCATGCAACCCTCCTTTCGCGCCAAAGCGCGTCGTAAGAAACGCCAAGCATGTTCTCGATCTCGTGGATCAAGTCGGTTCGCGGCAGGCGTGGGATGATCTCGGTGACGATCACGTCGATAGCGGCATCGAGAAAGGTCTTGAAGTCGTGATCGTCCATGCGCTCGAACGAGGTCGACGCCACCCGAGTGATCATCTTGCCGTTGTGGAATTCGATCTGCTCGACGTAGCCGAGCCGCACTTTGAGGAAGAAGTGCAGGCCCTCCGACCCGTGATAGTGCTCTGAGTTCTCGACCACTTTCCCAAGCAGCGCCCAATAGAAACGGTTCTGAAGAATCGAGCGCGCGCTGGCCGACGTGAGCCGCGCGACGAACGGCTTCTGCGGGAGCCCGCTGATCAGCTCCTGATCGCCAGCCGTCACCGGCACGAGACGAAGGTTTTCGGGGCGGATGAGAAGCTGAACAGCCATCACTCCCCCACCGTCGCCATGGTGTGGAACAGGTAGACGACGCTGCGCATGTGCTCGACGTTCGGCGAGGCGTCGTAGAGCGCCATGCAGGCTTTCAGCGGTTCAACGCCGATCCGGTTCCAGAAGGCGATTTCCGCGCCCTTGTGCTGCGCGTCCGGCGCGTCGGTGTGACACTGCGGGCAAAGCGGCAAGGTCCATGCGTCATCGGGCTTGGTCTGCATGCCAGTCTGCGGCTTGCCAGTCTCGGCACACGCGAAGCGGACATGGGCAGCCACCCCCGCCGGATCGCGCCGGCAGCCGGGATTGATGCAGGGACACTGCCGGATGGCGTCAAGGTGCTCGTTGTCACGGACGCGCGCGACCTTCGCCGGTTTGGCGCGTTTCGTGCGCGTCGCGCCCTTGAGCAGCGAGCCGACTGGAGCGATGTTGGCGAAGCGTGCGGCCATATCACACGCCCTCCCCGCCTTCGGCTTCGCTGATCCGCTCGAAGGTTTCCATGATCATCGAGTGCGCGCGGGCAAAGGCATCGCGAGCGATCTTGCCCTTGTGGGGCGTGACGCGCTTCTGCTGGATCTCGGTCAGCTCTTCCAAGCCCTCGCAGCCGGCCAGCTCGTCGGAAAGCCCCTGCAACCATTCCTCAACGTTGAATTCGTCGGCCGGGGCTTGGACCGGCTTCGTCCGGCGCAGCGACGCCGGAATGTCGAGGCCATCGTCGGTAGACTTCGGGGCCGGTTTATCGCCCGGGAAGTCGTCGACAACGGCCGTCGTTGCCTGCTGGGCCGTATGCTGGCCGACGGCGTTCACCTCCTGCGCAGTCGGCGCAGTGGTTTCTGCCCCCGTCTCTGCGGTCGGCTCTTCGTCCGGCGGCAGCGGAGGCCCATCATCGGACGAGGTTTGCGCGCTGGCGGCCGCCTCTGCGACCACCTGCTCCTCGACGACGGCCTCATCGGTCCATTCGACCGTCTCGTTTTCCGGCACCTTGACCTCGACCAGGTCCTCGACCGGCCCGGAGACAGGAACGACATTGATTGCCTCTTGCGGCTGATGCGCGATCTGCTCAACCGGCGGCGGCGCCGGCGGTTGGTCAGACGGGACAATCGAGGGCGAGAACCGCGCGCGATGGGCGGCGTTCAGATCCTCCATCTCGTCGTCGGAGTAGACGCCGAGAATTAGGCCGGGCGAGTGAATTCGCGACCATTCGCGCGCGCCGCGGTAGCGCAGCATCCGTGGGTGGCCACCGCGGGCATTCCACGGCGAGCCCCGCCCCTCGGTTTTCCACTCGCCTACCGTTCCTTCCGCGACTTTCGGCTTGCCCTTGGAATCTAAAACAGGCTTGCCGTCCCGCGTCGCGCTGACGACGACCTTCATGCTGTCGCCGGTGCCTTCGATCTCGTATTCCAACTCGAAACCGAGTTTCCCTTCGATCACAGCCGCGATCAGCTTGCCCTCGTAGCAGAGCTTGCCGTGAACGACGGACACGCACTGCGCCACCGCAAACGGATCCATGTTCCAGCGAACAGCCTGGTTGACCACAAGGAAGCAATTCGCGGTCACGCGCTCGATCGGCAGGTAGACCTTATCTCCCTTCTCGTCCTTCTCCGTGCAAAGCGCGTCGGGGATCAGGTTGGAGTGCGCCATCACGTTCGCGATGCGCTGCATGTGCTCGAAGCGAGCCGTATCAAGCACTGCAATCGGATCGCTCACCACGCGGATCTCCGGTGGCTTGCGAACCTGAATTGCTGTGACAGGTTGATCAGGGGCGATAGCAACTGCGGTGTTCATGGTGATCTCCTGATGGCAAGAGCGTTCGCGCGGCCGATCGTCAGGCGGCGCGCTTCTCTTCAACGATTTCGCACCCCGGCAACGCGATCTTCGACTTCGCTGCCTTGTCCGCGATGCTCTGCAAAAGTGCGTTCAGTTCGGGATGGTCGCGCAGGCTCTCAAGCAGCTTGTCGCGGTCGACAATCTTCGCGGTCTGATAGGTCCGCAGGCCGGTGCTGCGTTTGCTCGAGCCTGCAACAACGCGAGTCTGCGGGACTTCCTCGACGGGCTTGCCGGTCTGGATCGCGGCGATCTGCGCCGCGCGCGCCTCATCGTCCTTCTTTCTAAGGAACGGCGTGACGACGATGGATTTCAGCCGCTTCTTGAGATCGTCGGCCCGGTCGCGCAGCACGAACCATTTGGTGTCGACTGCCCTGCCCGCCTCAAGGTGCGGCTGCTTCTCGACCTTGTGCAGATTGACGATCTTGGTTTGCAGCTCGCCAAAGGTATTCGCCAGGTCGGACGCCTGATTGGCGCTGTCCTCGGAGCCGGCGGCGCCCGCCTTGATCATCCGCTCGGCCTCGCGAGCAAGATCCTCGATCCGATCGCGGATTGCGTCGATGTCGTCATCGACCGGCGCGGAGTTGTGACCAATCACAGCGTCATTGAGATCGGGCCACTGCTGGCCTTCGTTCACCACCGCGAAGTAAATCTTGTCCGTCACGGGGTTTCGGGAGACGTAGGGCCAGATCTCGCGCGCCCGCAGGTCTTCGACCGGCTGGCCATCGACGCGGCAATGGAGAACGCCGTCCTTGTACCAATAGGCGACGGGCTGAAACGTCACCTCGCCGGTCTGCTTGTTCCTCCGCTTGCCGCGATAGAAACCCGTCATCGGCTCGTCGGCGTTGATCGGACCGAAAACCCCCTTCAGCGCGTTGCGCCACCACGTGTATTCTGTGCTCATCTGACTTCTCCTAGGTTTGTGAAAAGCGTGGTGCAGCCCGACGCCCTGTCCTGGACGAACAGCCGCTTGCCGTACTGGCGCGCGCGATCGAACGCCGTCTCGGGATCGACACCCGCGCGACGCTCGGCGGCGTAGAAATGTTGGATTGCGTTCTCGCGCTGCTGGGAGCGGCTGAGATCGAACGTTGTGCTGGAAGAGCACTGAGCGGACACGGCCATGCTCAGAACTCCGGCCGCAACGAAAACGGCTTCTTCGAGCCGTAGGCGTGGATCGTGACGTGGATGGTGAGATCGGGCAGACCGTGGCGCTCGCGCCACTGGCACTGCATGATGAATGCCCGGTCCCGTGCCCAGCGCAGTCCGTCACGCACCCAGCTCGTGGGCGGGTTCATCGCGCCGTAATCGCGCACCGCGCGCGCCAGACCGACCGCCTTGACGGCGGTCCAGTCGATCTGCCCGGTTTCCTGATTCAGAAGATCATTTGGCGAACAACGCATGACCCGCTCCCGTCTGGTGACGAGAGCAACTAAAGCATGGCTTTAGTTTACGGTCAAGTGACGCTTGATATTTCCATCAAGCAACGTTTGCCTTTTAACTGATGGCATACCATGCGATCAGAAACAGCCATGGCATCGCAGCTAACAGCAGCCCTACGCCCACGGAGCCGGCGACGGTCGGCTTCTCGCTGCCGAACACGTACTTGAGAACAACGAAGCCGAGGCCGAATGCCGCTATCAGAAACGCGCCGGAACCGGCCCCGACCACGATAGTTTGCAAGATATCCGACATTCAGCCCGCCATGCCTTCAACGAATAAGGGTTACAGCGATCGTCTCGCGATCATCAATATTCACGATCTCCTGGTCGTCACAGACCAGAATGTCCGCACCCGGCATCCAAGTTGCCGCGACAGCCTCATCGCCCGCATCGACGCGAAACGTCCCGCTGGTGGCCGTCACCACAACCTTCCCATCGGCGCCGATATAGTCGACGCTATCCTCATCACACGCCAGTCCGGCAGTTGCGGTAAGGGAAAGGCAGGCCGCGAGGAAGCTAAGCAGCCCCCTCACCTTGGCGCCCACGGTCATCCACGCCTCACATCGGAGACTTTTGCGGCCCAGGCGATTCGGACGCCCAAAATCGGCTCTTCCTTCTCTGCATTCGAGAGCAGATCAAAAAGGCCACGAGTGCGGCTACGCGCGACCTTTTTGACAAGGACGCGCTCATCCTCAAGGCCGACGACACACAGTTCGCCGATCAGATCGTCCGTGATCGGGCAGCGAACATCATCGTAGGTGACGTGCCATCCTTGGAAAAACTTGCCGAGACTGGTGCCGACAATTCGCACCGCAACGGTTTGGTCGGTATCTCGCTCGGTAGGCTCGATAGTCTCAAAATCATTTAAGTTCGACACAGCGTAATAGTGGGCCTCCCCGCCCGCCAGGACATACCCCTTCACCGGGATTTTCCTTTTTGGTTCTGGCTCAATCATTTGAGCGACATCTTCAGAGCGAATATCAGGCTCGTGCCCGATGCTCGCGGCGACGTCCTCCGACCGCAACTCCTCACCTGGAGCCGCTGCCTCATGGACCTCGCGGCCATCCAGCAGCCAATCCACGGTGACACCGTAGAGTTTAGCGACGATGCTAAGCTTGTCGTGCTCCGGCTTCGCCTCGCCGCGCTCCCAACCAGACACAGCTTGAGCGGTCACGCCAATGCGCTCCGCAACTGCGGCTTGTGTGAGCTTCGGCCGAACGGCCCTTCTAGCCTCTCTGAGGCGATCTTTGAATGTCATTTCAATAACATAAAGCACCTCTTGACTAAGTAAAGAAAGCGGTGCTTGACTTTGAAACTCAAGCATGGCTTTATTTTTAGCCATGATGAAAGATCCAGCCATTGAGAAGGCCATTGCGGCCGTTGGAACCGGGAACGAGCTGGCAAGCAGGCTCGGCGTCACGCCGCAGGCGATTTCCGGATGGCGTCGCGTCCCTCCTACTCGCGTCCTCGCCGTCTCTGAGATCACGGGCATCCCACCTCATGAGCTTCGTCCTGACATCTACCCCACCCCGAACAAGGAGGCGTCATGACCTCCGAAGTCATTTTCAGCATCCAATGGGCGTTCGTCTTCCTTTTCGCGGCGGGCGTGGCCGTCGGCCTCGCCGCCGAGCGCTGGATGATCAGCATCATGAGCCTTGTCCTCATGCTGATCGTGCTCGGCCATCTCGATCTGAGGTGGATGACATGACGATCATCCCCCCGAGCCCATTCCTATCCGCTCCGGCGGATGTGCCGGCCGCTGCGATCGACAGCCCCCCATGCCCCTCGATCGCGGCGGCCGATGCCACAACGTTCGATGCGATGTGCTCGCTGCTCGCGGAGATCGGCGGGGAGCCGTCGACGGCGGTATCTGTATTCGGACCAGGCAACATCCTGAGCAAAATGGAAGCCGCATTGGCCAGTGCAGTTGCCGATCTGAACGCCGAGCTGCGTTCGCTTCCCGCTTTCCTTCGTAATCCTTCGCCCGCGTATCTTTCTTGCGTCGGGAGGAAGAAATGAGCGGGCCGGCCCTGCAATACAATCGGCACCGGCCCGCTCTCCGCGCGGAGGCCATGTTTCACGTGGAGCGCCTTCTATCCCGATTGGCCGGCACGGCGCGGGAATGCGGCGACAATGTCCCGACCGTGCCGGCGTCGGTCCGGGGGCGTGGACCGATCGAGGATTTCCTTCACGACGTCACCCAGCACAAGCCAGCAATCTTCTTCAGCCTCAATCGCCGCATCCTCGCCAAAGGTCGCGATGGGGATGATGTCACCAGGCATGGCCAAGCACTCCGTTCAGTCACGCGAAACGTGACACGGAGTGATTTGCAGATGCGCAACCGGAGTTTGATTTCGGCGCAAATCTTGGCCGAAGCAAAAACGTGGGCGGAAGAGCTCACGGCAATGGAAATTCGGGGTCCAAACGACCTCGAGGATGCGTGGCGCCGGCTCGAACATCGCTACGGCATCCCCTACTCGACCTTCTGGTCTCTCAAGTATCGCAAGGGCCTGAAGGACATTTGGGCGTCGTTGCACTTCATGTTGCGCGTAGCGATCGACGCCGAGCGCGCCACCAGGGCGCGTCAATTCACCCACCAAGAAGCCATTCAAGAAATCGTTCACCGGCATCGGTGACGAACAACTATCCGCGGGGGCGGAATGACTAAACGACCGAATATAGCGAAGTTCCGGCCATACCATGAAAGGTCGGACTCGCGGCCGCTGCATGTGCAGCTTGGCATAGCGACCTGTGTCTACCGAATGCCGGTTCTGGCCGCTCTCGCCCACGACAACAACGCATTCGACCCGATCAACCGCGTTGGTCCCAACAACCACCTGTTCCGCGCCAGCATCACGCTCGCGCGCATTTAGTCGCGTCTCATCACAAGGAGGACAGCATGTCCGCACGCTTGATCCGTCGCCTGACGGAAGTTCTTGGCCTCGTCGATCCTAAATTTGAAGAGGACTGCAACGACGCCATCCACGAGATCGTCTCGGAGCTTGAAAACCTTCCTTCGGAGAAGGGCAAGGCCACCATGACGATCACCCTCGACTTCGACTTCGAGAAGGGCCTGTTCAACATCATTCCCTCGCTCAAGACGAAGTTGCCGGAGGGCAAGCGCTACGGGCGCACGCCGTTCTGGAGCCACGAGGGTGCTCTTTCCACCCAGCATCCCAAGCAGATCGACATGTTCGGTCCGCGATCGATTGAAAACGAAGCCGCGCGCGGCTGAACAAGGAGCTATGAATGTCTGAAAATCTGAACGGTGCAGCGATCGAGCAGATCGCCACGCTTGCGAAGTCCGCCGTAGGGTTCCAGGTGGTGAAGGTCGATCACGACGACAACACGCTGGCGCCGACCGTGCTGCTTGGCTTCGACCCCCGCGGAGACGGTAATGGGCTGGTCGATCTGCGCCCGATGCTCGAACGCTGGCGCGTTGCGCCCGAGCGCTGCATTGGAACGGCCACCGTCACCACACTGCAAAGCTTCATCGACCTCGTGAACCGGCACAAGTCGGAGGACTCCGTCGTCTTTGCGAAGACCGCATGGCCGGGCCCGGCACTCACCGCGGTTATCGACTATCACGGCCTCGACCACGTCCCGGCCTTCGCCAAGCACCGCGTCCAATACGCCTTCCCGATCACGGACGAGTTCAAAGCTTGGGCCGATCAGGACGGCAAGCCGATGAGCCAGACGGAGTTTGCAGCCTTCATCGAAGAGCACGCGCCGGAGCTGGCGAGCCCGATGCCGGAAGAAGTGTCCGAGTTTGGTGAAGGCGGCTTGTTCAAGACCGCAATCGCCACCCCGGCCAAGCTGATCGAGCTTTCGCGGGGTCTGGAGATCAACGTCGGCGCCAAGGTCAAGAATGCGCAGACGCTGCAATCGGGCGAAGGCGAAATCATCTTCGTCGAGGAACATCTGAACGCCAAGGGCGAAAAGCTCACGGTCCCTGGCCTCTTCATGGTGGCGCTGCCGGCATTCGTCGACGGCGGCCCCGTCCGCATCCCTGCGCGTCTCCGGTACCGCGTGCGCGAGGGCTCTGTGGTCTGGTTCTATCAGCTCTTCCGCTGGAAGCAGTATCTCCGCGACCGCGTCGTCGCTGATCTCGAGATCGTGCAGGCCGAGACCGTCCTGCCTGTCTACGAAGGCACCCCCGAGAGCTGATCAGTGGACGACCTTTTCTCCTACGCGGCGAAGCAAGCGCCGGACAGCGTCGCGCCGGAGGGTATCCCCTCCGACGTGGCCGCGCTGTTCGAGCGCCTGGCGCTGGAGATTTGGAGGAAAGGTCGCCGCCGGTTCTCGGCCGACGCGATCCTGCACCGGATCCGATGGGAATTCACCGTCGAGCAGGACGGCGAATGGAAATGCAACAACAACCACACCTCGCAGCTCGCCCGCTGGGTCATGGCCAAGCATCCGCACATGAAGGGCTTCTTCGAGACACGCGAACGGAAAAAGGTGGCGGCATGAGTGTCTTTGCCGGCTTGCCGCAGGGGCACTATCGCGCGATTAGCGCCGATCCGCCGTGGCACTTCAAATCGAACAGCCGATCCAACCCCGGCCGCAACGCTCTGCGCCACTACGACTGCATGTCGCTCGACGAAATCGCGGCACTGCCTGTCCGCTCCCTTGCCGCGCCTGATTGCGCGCTATGGCTCTGGATCACCGGGCCAATGATGGTGGCCGGCGCGCATCTGACCATCTTCCGTGCTTGGGGGTTCAAGCCTTCCGGCATGGGCTTCGTCTGGGTCAAGCTCAACCCGAAGGCGTCACGGCTGTTTTTCGTCAAGCAGGACCTAGCCATGGGCGGCGGCTTCACCACGCGCAAGAACGCCGAGTTCTGCCTGATCGGCAAGAAGGGGCGCAGCGTGCGCCGCTGCGCCAACGTCCACGAGATCATCATCGACCCGCGCCGGGAGCACTCGCGCAAGCCCGAGGACTTCTACGACCGCGTCGAGCAGTACACCGCCGGCCCCTATCTCGATCTGTTCTCCCGCGAGGCGCGCCCAGGCTGGGACAATTGGGGCAACGAAGCCACGAAGTTCAACGAGGCCGCCGAATGATCCCGATCAAGCTCGCTCGCCCGAACGAAATCCCGCTGCTCGCCGCGGCCGGGTACCGGTCCCGTGGTCAGAGCCGCCATTGCCCCTCGTTCGTCGTGATGTGCCTCGACGGCGTTGAGCCGCCCGTCGGCGCCGTCCAGCCCGACGATGAGGAAACCTACGTCCTCAATGCTGTTGCAGCCCTCGATGGAGATCCACGATGACGACGCCCCAGAACGTTTCGCGACAACCCACGGAACCCGAACATGCGGTCGCCGCAGACATTGCGCAGCGGATGGTGGGCGTCATTCCCGACGGCACTGATCCTGACGTCCTGCTCGGCGCGACCTCGCTGATCACGCAGTACCTGTTCTCGAAGATCGTCAAAGCCGAATTCCGGCTCGAAGCGTTCGACTCCTACGCCGAGCATTGCCGCAACGTCCTCAAGAGGTCCCTGACATGAGGAAAATGGTCGAAGTCCACTGCCGCGGCGAAGAGCTGCCCGGCGGATCGTTCAAGGTCGTGATCGAGGTCACCAATCTGTCGCGGGTTGAAGCGATTGCGGTCGCCGATGCGGTCCACCCGCAATTGCTCGATGGCGTCGTCGAGGCTTTGAAAGCAGCCCCGGGCGTTGAAACCGCTGAGAGGGTCCCCGTCGGGCCGAGCACGGAGACGCGGCAGTGATCGGCATCCAGACCTTCGGCAATACGCCCGTGCCCTACACCGTCGCCTGGACGGGCGAGGAACGGTTCTTCGTCGAGCGGTGCCCGTACGCCCGCGCCATGGCCATCTGTCAGGAGGTCGCGCCGGGCCAAGGGAAGCCCACGTTTGGGAAGCCGCATATGCAGCGTCAGCGTGAAACGATCGCCAAGGGCCTCTGCGATCTCTGTGGCAAGCCCCTGAAGAGCCGGACGAAGGTTTCCCTGTCCCACGCGCGGACCAACATGCACGGCGCCGAGGGCCCCTGTGTGATGCAGGTGGAGCCTTTGCTGCACCGGGACTGCGCCGCCATCTGCATGCGATACTGCCCTTCGCTGCGCCGTGACGTAGCCGCCGGCACCCTCATGGTGCGTCAAGTCACCCGGTACAGGGTCCAGTTCGCCATCATCGGCCCTGAGCACGTTGGCCTCTATGTCCCGGGATACATCGCCAAGCCCTCTGACAGGATCACAGGCCACGCGAAGGTGGAGCTGATCCGTTGGAAGGACCGCAGCGCCGAATGGCTCCTTGATCCGGCTGTGAAGCACGAAAACCCGCATGGAATGTCGCCTTCTGGCTGCACAGCGCAGCGCGACCATTTGTGAAGCGGCTTTTGCGGCGCAGCGAACCGCTTGTGAAGTTGAATTCGATTGGACTGTGAAATGAGCCGACCTTGGTTCCCCTTCTATGTTGGAGACTACGTCAAGGACACCGCGCGCCTGACGACGGAGGCTCATGGGGCGTACCTGCTCTTGATGCTGGACTACTGGACCAGAGGGGCACCGCCGGACAACGACGAGGTGCTGGCGACGATCACGAAGCTCCCCGTGAAGACCTGGCGCACGAAGGTCCGCCCGCTCCTGCTCGACTTCTTCAGCGTCGAGGACGGCAAATGGACCCATCGCCGGATCGAGGAAGAGATCGCGCGCTCTCAGGAGGTCGCGACGTCGAACAGCGAGAAGGCGCGCCAAGCAGCGCAGAAACGATGGGCCAAGAATAAGCCCAAGGAGAGCCCGGCGGATGCTCCAAGCATAAGCCAAGAACTGCCCCAGAATGCACAGTCACAGTCACAGTCACCTATTGTTGCTGTTGATGATGCGCATGCGCCTGCGCGCGGGCCGTCGAAGTCGACGTTCAAGCCCGAGCATTTCGACCTCACCGAGCGGATCTTGGAGGCGCAGCGTCTCACCATGGACGACTTGCAGGCCGTTGGGACGACCTACTTCGCCCAGAAGTGGATCGATCAGGGCTGGCAGCCGGATGTGATCCTCGCGACGATCCAGCGCGTCATGAGCAAGCGCAACAGCGCGCCGAACACGCCGAAATACTTTGAGCAGGCCATTGCGGACGCTCACGCCGAGCTGGCGCGCCCATTGCCGGTCGGCACCGTGCGCAGCGGCAGCGGGCCGCCTCGCCGTCAGTCGATCGCAGAACTCGCCATCGAGATGGAACGCGACCTCAACCAGAGGGGAAGCCATGAGCAACTTACCTACGACGAATAGCCCACTCGCCGCCGATCTGATCGTCGCGGATACGCTTTCCCGGCATCACCGCAAAATTCAGTGGGCAGGCAACAGCCCGACCATCGCCCATGCCGTGCCGGCCGCAGACCGCAACGCCCTGACAGGCCGCCTCACGGTCCTGCGCAAGGCCCTGATGCCCATGAACGCCATGAGCGACCGGCAGCGGATCGGAACGGCGCTGATGAAGCTGCTGGCCGGCTACACCAACACGGCGGGCATCACCAACCCGAAGGCGACCATCACCGCCTACATCGCCAAACTGGACGAGCTGCCCGCCTGGGCGATCGAGGCGGCCATCAACGACATTGAGCGGGGCCGCGTCGAGGGGCTGTCCCCGGACTTCCCGCCGAGCGCCGCCCGGATCTTCCAGGTGGCAGAAACCAAGCTCGCCGACGTCGTGCGCGAAAAGGGCATGGTCGAGCAGGTCCTCTCGGCGCGCGTGGTCGAGCAACTGCCGCTGCGCGACCCTGACGAGGTCCAGCGCATCGCCGCGAGCATGCGAGCGATGGCGGAAGAGTTCAAAGCGCAGGTCGCCGGCGACAAGGAAGAGGCCGACCAGAAGCAGAAGGAGCTTTCGCGCCGGACGATCGAGGCCAACGATCAACGCATCCTCGCGGAGTATCGGATGCGCGGCCTCGAGCCCGCGATGTTCAACGGGCGGCCGGTCTCGCTTTCACTGGCGCGCATCACCGGCGCCGAGATCTATCCGGCGAGCCAATACCGGGAGGCCGTGGGCCAGTAGAGAGCGCGTCGTCGAGCGGGCGAACTGTTTTCAAACCTGATCCGGGGGCGGAGAAGGCGAAAGGATGTTGGCTAGGACACCAAAGAGCGAGATCACGAAGATCAGCGCGGCGAAGAAGAAATCGGAGACCCACTACCCCAGCGGCAAGAAACGGCCAGAGACCGGCATCGCGCCATCCGCCTTCGTGCGAATGCGCGAGCACGCGGTGCGCTTGGCAATCGACCCGCGGCTCGCAACAGTCATCGGCCGCATGGGCCTGTTCAAGGAACTCACCCCGGCAGAGGCTGACGCCGGCTGGAAGGTCGCGGAGGTGTATGGGCGGTTCGAGGCGCTTGAGGGTGTCCCGCGCCGCACGGCCGCCTCTCCCTCGTACCAGTCGAGCTACGGCAAGCGCGAGATCGACACATCGCGGATGTCACCCGACGAGCTGAAGCGCCACGAGCGCGCCGTGCGCCGGGCCGGAAAGGCGTATCGCCGCCTTCAGGACTGGTTCACCAGCAACGAGCAGCGGGCCCTTGTCGAGCGGGCATGCGTCGATGACGAGATGATCAACCCTGTGCTCAAGCCTCAGCTCGCCGCAGCGCTGCGCCAGCTCGCCGAGCGCTGGGGCTTGGTGCCGCCGAGCGCCGCGAAGAACCAGCCTGCCACCGTCGAGCGGCCGGAATACGAGAACGTGTTGGTGCAGGCAGCGGTCGACTCCATCGCGGCATGGTTCGCCGAGAACACGTCGAGCAGCCCGACCTGCTTCCACCTGGTCGAGAACGCAGACTGGAAGGCGGTCCGCGGGCTCACAGGCTCGGACGGACGCTACACGCACACTGTCCCGATCCCCTTGCGCGGGCTCACGCCGGAGACCGTAGACGTACAGATCCGGCTCGCCTGCGCGATCAAGGGATGGGTCGAGGTCAAGGACACCAGAACGGGAGAGCTCGCATGAACAAGCACTGTCGCACCTGCATCTACGCTGCCACGGCGAAGCCGGAAGATCCGACCAGCGTCGATGGTTGGTGCCACCGCAACCCGCCGGTTCTGTTCGGTAATCAGAGCACATTCGTCGCCGTCAATCTCGATCGGTTCTGGTGCGGCGAACACAAGATCAGCACCGCTGAGGATTCGGAGTGAAGCACTTTTGTGAAAACGACTGTGAATTCGAGAAGCCATTGAGTCACAAGGCTCTTGCGCGAATCTATTCTTCGTGCAAACTTCCGATCCATCAGTGAGGCGACATGTGCCTCGAAGCCCGGCAGCGAAAACGCGGCCGGGCTTTTTGTTGTCTGAGAGGGATTACGGCCATGGCCAAAATCATCAGCACTGCGATCGTCCGCACCCCCGGCACCGATGATGGCGAGCCCGTCGAAGAGCAGTACGAAGCAACGGCGACCGTGCCGCCGGCCCCGCAGGGGCAGCCGGCCGCGTTCGTGGTGCAGAGCGCGATCATGAACGTGATCAACGCGCAGCTCTCCGGGCTCGCCCAGGCCGGCGTGGTGCCGACCGAAGTCAACATTCGTATCGAGTAACGAAGGGTCCAACGGCTGAGGCCCTGACCCCGGAGAGAGTTTCCCGGCCAGAATACTGACCGGGAAACGTTGCTGGAGTGATCGAACTATTCGATCCAGTTGCTGTACGCATCCAGCACGATGAGCGCCTGCCCGAGAAGCATTAGCGTGTGCCCAAGCACGGAAAACATTTCGGCTTCCTTTTCGTATCTACAGGCTCCCTATTGAACCTGTACTCCTACATACGGAAGCCGTTTCGAGTATTGCCGCTGCAATACTTTATTCGGGCGCGATCCATTGATCTTGCATCACTATTCTGCCCGCGAGGCGGAACAGGATCGAGCTCAGCCCCTCAGTTTCGCTGATCGGAGCCCTCAATTTTGAGGTCTCCTTTGGCGTCAGAAGCCCCGTCGAGGTTGCCGGTAGCGGCCTCGACGGTGTGCCCTCCTTGGGCGTTTCCTCCCTTGACTTGGCCGCCCTGTGAAAGCGGGGCGGCCATCTTCTCGGGCTACTCACCGACGGCGGCGATGCGTTTCGCAACCCGTAGGGCCAACGCTTTCGACATCCGCTTTAGCAGGCCGCGCCGGATTTCCTCGTCCTCGAAGTAGACGTAGGCGACGCCCACGCCGTTGCTGGCCTGCACCTCGAAGGACTCGCTGTGCTCGACGATGGTCCACGGCTTCGGCAGGCGCTCGGTCATGACGCCATCATAGCAGGTTTTGGCCCGCCATCCCGGCGGGCTTTTTCATGGAGCATGTAATGCGCTACCTGACGCTTATGGGGGCGGCCGCGATGCACGTCCTTGCAGGAGCTGGGCTTGCGTGGCCCGCCCCGCGCGTGCTGCCCCGGCGCTCTATCGATCTTTCGGCTCCGATCATTCCACCGGCGCCGAGGCGGCTCACGCCCCGCGAGAAGGTCATTTCCGGCGTCCGGTTAGCAGCGGCCGAAGCCAAGAGGCAACGCCGGCGCGCGCGCAATCTCCGCATCGTCGCAGCAGGCGGGATGGTGGCAGCATGATCCCGATCACACCTGGCGGCGAGCTGGTCCGTCAATGGACGCGGGACCGCATCGCAAGCGAGATCGCGTCGACTGGCGATGCAATCCGCGCCGCGCTCCGCTGCGGGGATATGGAGCAAGCCCACACCCTCATCTCGAAGAAGGTCGGCCTTCGGGTCTGCGCCGGCGAGATCAGGGTGAAGCTCCACCGCGGCCCCGCCTCTGACGGGCCTCGCCCGCGCAAACGCTTTTGAATCAGCGTCCCCACGCTGCCGGTCCGCAATGGGTCTATCCCGCCCCCGGAGGCTCATTGCGGACCCTCACCCTGTACCCGGAGTAGCATCGTGATCGAAGTCCACCCCAACCTGTTTGTCGGTAGCCAGCTCGACTTCGTGAACAAGGTTCGTGATGGCGACGACGTGCGCGAGAATTGGTCGGTGGTTCACGCATGCAAAGAGCCGTTCCATCGCGAAGCGCTCGGCTATACTGGCCGTGGTGCGCCGAAGGATGATCCCGAATACCTGTTCGCCCGCCGCGGCCGACGTCTGTGCTTGAACCTCGTTGACGTCGACAACGTCGCCTACATCAACCGCGACCTGATCGAAGCTGCGCTGTCCTTCATCGAGCAGGAGCTGGGCGAAGGTCGCAAGGTCCTCGTTCACTGCAATCTCGGCCATTCCCGCGGCCCCAGCGTGGCCCTGCTGTACAAGGCCAAGGCTGATCCTGCTTTCTCGGCCTACGATGCCGCCGGCGCCATGGAGGCGTTCAAGGCGCTCTATCCGCTCTACGAGCCCGCGGGCGGCATGCGCGGCTACATCGAGCAGAACTGGGCCGCCTAATGAGCGACTTCAAGGTTGCCACCCCCTCGATCGCCAAGGCGACGTGGGATGAGATGGACAGCCCGTCGTGTCGCGCCGTCGAGGAAAAGCTGAAGCAGGCCGGCTACATCACGCCGAGCTATCGCACCATCAACACCTGGGCGAAGGAAGGCGACTGGCAGCGCAAGACGAAAGAGAAGCACCCGCGCGGCCGCAAATCGAAAGAGAAGAAGGTTCGCGAGAACCTGACCGATGCCGCTGCGGTGCTGACCGGGGACCCGCGCACTCGCGCCGAGCAGGTCGTCGAGGCGGTCATGAACGCCCTGCCCCCGCCTGACGTTGAAGGCCCACCGCGGCCGAATGACGAGCCAAAGGTGGAAGAAGAGTCAGAAGCCGACGGCATCCGCAACCGCCTGACGGCGCTTCGCAACGCCATCACCGGCGAAAACATCACCGACGAAAGCCTGCTCACTGAAGCGGCTCGGCAGAACCTGCGGACAGCCATCATCATTTCCGGCCTGCTGGCGGAAATGGCCCCACACCTCATGTCCGTGAACCCGGAGGCGGTCGGCAAGCTTCATCTGGCCGTTTCGGAATCCCTCGCCGCGGCCAGCGAGCCCTATGACCGGATCGCTGTGGTGCGCGAGCGCGGCATGAAAACGGTGGGCAGCCAAGTGATCGAAGCCGGCGCGGAAGATCCGCTCGCCGACACGATCAACGCGTACAAGTCCGCTCATGCGGCGTGATGGCCAACGAGCTTCGCGGCAAGCGGTATCTCTCCGCTGCGAATGGTGCCCTTGGGCGCTTCATCGTCGAGGACCTGCCCTATCTCGACTACAGGCAGACGATCGCCTTCTACCGCGAGGTAGTGCCTAAGCTCGACCCTCACGGCCGAGCCCTTCTTGGTGTCAACGATCGATACTTCCTGCTGACCGGCCTCTGCCGGCGCGTCGACGCGTTGCATCCGTGGCTATTCGAGCGGTGCCGAGAGGTCGAAGCTGAGCCGGACGGCCACATCGATCTGTGGGCGCGGTTCCACTACAAGTCGACGATCATCACGTTCGCGGGCGCGATTCAGGAGATCCTGATCAACCCCGAGATCACGATCGCGATCTTCTCCTGCACCCGGAAGATCGCGGCGGCGTTCCTGCAACAGATCATGCGGGAATTCGAGAACAACGACTATCTCAAGCAGGTCTATGCCGACGTGCTGTGGGATGAGCCTCGCAAGCAGTCGCCCGTCTGGGGGATGGAGCGCGGCATCGTTGTTCGGCGCCAGTCGAACCCCAAGGAGTCGACCATCGAGGCCCACGGCCTCGTCGACGGCCAGCCGACGTCGCGCCATTACGACTTGCACATCTACGACGACATGGTGACGCGCGAGAGCGTCACCAACCCGGAGATGATCAAGAAGACCACCGAAGCGTGGGAGCTGGCCGACAACCTCGGCAAGCACCATGGCGTCCGCAAGTGGATGCCGGGCACCCGCTATTCGTTCGGCGACACCTACGGCGTGGCGCTCGAGCGGCGCATCCTGAAGCCCCGCAAGCACCCGGCGACGATAGACGGCACACTGAAGGGCGAGCCCGTGTTCCTGTCGAAGGAGCATTGGGAGAAGATCAAGAACACCCAGCGCTCGACCGTTTCGGCGCAGATGCTTCAAAACCCGATCGCGGGCAACGAAGCGGTGTTTAAATCGGATTGGTTCCGGCCATACCTGATCCGGCCGACGGTGCTGAACATCTACATCATGGTCGACCCGTCAAAGGGCCGATCGGCATCGTCCGACCGCACGGCAATGGCGGTTGTGGGGGTGGATTCAGCGGGCAACAAATACCTGCTCGATGGCGTCCGCCACCGCATGAGCCTTTCGGACCGCTGGGATCACCTCAAGCGGCTGTACACCAAATGGCGGGATGCCACCGGAACGCAGGTGATCATCGTCGGCTATGAGCGCTACGGCGCGCAAACCGAGGACGAGGTGATCAAGACCTGGCAGGAGCGCGACGGCGTCGCCTTCGAGCTGGTGGAGCTGAATTGGCCCCGCGAGGGCGGCCACTCAAAGCGCGACCGCGTCGAGCGGCTGGAGCCGGACATGAAGACCGGGAAGTTCTTTCTGCCCGGCCTCGTTTATCAGCCGGAGTTCGGTGGGAAGGACGGCGTCGCCCTGTGGTCGATCTGGACCGAGGCCGATGCCAAGAAGGACGAGACGGCCAAATACAACGTTGGTCAGATCGTCTATCGGCCGCTGCAAGGCGAGCCAAGCGCGCACCGCGCGATGAACGCGACTGGTCAGGGGTATCGGATCGTCAAGCCGATCCGCCATCTCGACGAGGACCGCAACCTTTACGACGTGACGCGAGCCTTCATGGAGGAAGCGATGTTCTTCCCCTTCGCGCCACATGACGACCTGATCGACGCGGTGTCGCGGGTCTACGACCTCTCGCCGAGGCCGGCCATTCAGTACGAGACGGCCGCCCTCGAGCCCGCCTCCTACGCGGATTCATAGAGGGCTCCGATGAGTGAACGCTACCAACCGCCAAAGAGCCTGAGCACCCCGTGGAAGGCTTTGGTGCTTCGTGCAGATCCCGACTTCGAGCGCGATCGGCGCGACGTCGTCGAATACGAAATGTCAAACGGGCGCTCGTTTCGCGCAAATCCCGCGAAACGTGGCCCCTACACTGAGGACTGACCCATGCCAACTCAAGGCGCAAGCGCTTCAAATCAGGATGGGATGCTGATGCTCGGCGTCGGCCCCGACGGCAAAATGTGGCCGATCCAGATCAGCACCGACGGCGCGGTCAATTTGTCGGGCATCGGCACACCTGCCGACGAGCCTTGGGACGGTACCGGCGACGCCACGGTGATCTCGCTTCTCAAGAAGATCGCGCTGAACACCACGCCATGAGCGAAACCCCGATCATCCTTCACCGCGACCGGCTTGACCGCAGCCACGGCCAGGCCGGCATCGAGGTCCAGCAGCGCTATCTCCCGCCGTGCGATCCTGAAGAAAAGGACCCGCATGCGGCATGGGATATGATGGTGGCCAAGGCCATGCAACGTGTTCTGACCGCTCACTACCGCGGCCATTTCTGGGAAACCTACTGCTCGCGCAAGGATGGGATCGCGTGGATCACGATCCCTCTCCTGCTCGGCAACTGGAAGTGGGTTTTCAAGCTTTCGGAAGACATCACTCCGGAGATGATCATCCGCGCCGGCGGCGAAATCCTCGAGCGCTTCAACATCCCCCGCTCCGGCCTCGACCTGCCGGCCTTCCTCAATGCGAAGAAGCGCGCCATCTCGCGCGCCAACCACGCGCTGCCTGAATGACCTTTTTGAACGCCCAACCGCCCGGCGAGGACGGCCTCTCGGCGAACCTCTATCAGCGCACCGAGGCCGCCGCGACCGGACCGATTCCGCATGAACAGTCGAGCGACGAGACCGGCCCCAACTGGCTCACTCTCGTCGCGCAGGCCGAAACGCAGGGTGGCCGCTTCATCACCGACCAGGTGAAGAGCGCGTGGGGCCGTTCGTACAAGGCGTTCCACAACCAGCATTTCGCGCAGTCGAAGTACCTTTCGCAGGACTATAGGAGCCGTTCCAAGCTCTTCCGGCCGAAGACACGCTCGGCGGTGCGCAAGGCCAATGCTGGCGCCGCGTCTGCGCTGTTCTCGACGAGGGACACGGTTTCCTGTTCGGCGGGCAACGAGGACGATCCGAACCAGCGGGCAAGCGCAGCCCTGATTCAGGAACTGCTCAACTACCGCACCGACCGCACTTCCGGCCGCGCGGCGATCCCGTGGTTTCGCGTCGCGATCGGCGCGCACCAAGACACGCTCATCATGAGCGCCTGCCTCTCCAAGCAATACTGGAAACTCGATCTCGAGGCGGAAACGACCGAAGAGCCATTGCTTGATGAGATCGGCCAACCCGTTCTTGGCGAGGACGGCGAGCCGATCATGCAGGAGGTGAAGGTCTATAAGCCGAGCGTCGATCGCCCCGACGTGCTGCTCTGCCCGCTCGAGAACGTCATCATCGATCCGGCGGCATCGTGGCTCGATCCGGTCCAGAGCGCGTCATACTTCATCGTGAAGTACCCCATGCGGATCGACGAGATCCGGCAGAAGCAACGCGACCCGCGCAATCCTTGGCTTGAAGTCGAGGAAAGCGTGATGCGCGGTGCCGGCGCCGACGAGGGCCGGACCGCTTCCGGCACCCGCGCGGCGCGCGACCGCGGCCTCGACCGGATGGACGCGGCTGCAACCGGCGCCGGGGATTTCGAGGTGATCTGGGTGTATGAAGTCTTCATGCGCCTGCAAGGCCAAGACATCTGCTTTTGGTCTGCTGGATCGAAGGCGTACCTGACCGAGCCGCGTCCGGTTAAGGACGTCTATCCCGAGTTCGGCGGCGAGCGGCCCTATGTGCTCGGGACGGGCACCCTCGAAAGCCACCGCATCTTCCCCATGGCGCCGGTGGAGTCGTGGCAGCAGGTCCAGCAGGAGATCAACGACCTCGCCAATCTGCGCCTCGACCAGGTGAAGCAAGGCGTCTCACCGATCACCTTCGTGAAGCGTGGGCGGCAAGTCGACCTCGGCGCGTTGCAGCGCCGCGGCCCCGGCACAACGATCCTGCGGACTGAGCGCGACGACATTGAATTCGATCGGCCGCCGGAAGTGCCGTCTTCTGCCTATGCGGAGATGGAGCGCTTGAACGTCGATTTCGACGACCTCGCGGGGCAGTTCAACAGCGGATCGGTGCAGACCAACCGCAGCCTGAACGAAACCGTCGGCGGCTTGAACCTCATCAGCTCCAGCGCGAACGCCGTGCAGGAGTTCGACCTCCGCACATGGACTGAGACGTGGGTTGAGCCGGTTCTTGGACAGATCGTCAAGCTGATCCAGTTCTACGAGTCCGACGAAGTCATCCTTGGTCTTTGCGGCGACCGCGCGCAGTTGCTGCAAAAGTTCCATATCAATCAGATCACCGACGACCTCTTGCAGCAGCAGATTACGGTGCGCGTCGACGTTGGTCTGGGCGCTTCCAACCCTCAGACCAAGATCCAGAACTTCGCCATGGCCATGCAGATCGCACAGCCCATCTGGGCTGCATCGCCGCAAGTGCAGTCTGGCGAGCTGATGCCCGACCTCGAAGAGATCAACGCCGAGATCTTCAGCCTTGCGGGATACCGCGACGGCGGCCGGCGCTTCATCAAGAAGGGCCAACCGAAAGGCCCGCCGCCCGAGCAGCAAGCTTTGGTCGAGAAGATCCGCTCGGAGGCGATGCGAAACGCTTCGCAGGCCGAGCTCAACAAGGCGCGCGCGTCGGAATCCAGCGCCAAGGTGCAGATGGGCTATGCCGGCATGGTCCACGGCCAGCAGATGGACCGCGCCAAACTGGTTCAGCAGGTACGATCCGAGCGCGAAGGATGGCAGCGAGACGACAGGTGGAACGCCGCACAGGCCCCCGTCAATCCGCAAGAGGTCATCGAGCCGCCGTCGGCCGCCATGCCCGAGCAAGAGGAAGTCCCTGAGCAGGACATCCTCTCCCAGCTCATGGCCCTGCTCTCGCGTGAGCGCCGCGTGCAATTCATCAGAGACCCCAACACGGGCCGCATCGTTGAGGCGGTCGAGATTCCGACGGAGCCGCGCTAATGGCGATCTTCACTTTCTTCCACGAGTTTAAGCGGTTCATGGGCGAGGCCGCAGTCGACCTCACGAACCACACGTTCAAGGCGATGCTGACCAATGTCGCGCCTGACGCATTGAACGATGTGGTCAAGGCCGACATCACCGAAATCCCCGCCGGGAACGGATATATCGCCGGCGGGATGACGCTCACGTCGGTGACGTGGAGCGAAACCGGCCCCGATCTTGGCGTGTGGCGTTTCGATGCCAACGACTTCACATGGAACGCCGTGGGTGGGGACATCGCGCCGTTCCGCTACGTCGTCTTCTACGACGACACCACGGCGACACCGGCGAAACCGCTGATCGGCTTCATCGACTACACCACAAGCCTGATTGTCTCCAATGGCAACGGCTTCACGGTCGACATCGGAATCCCCGGCATCTTCGAGCTGCAGTGAGGAAGTCATGGCAGACGTAAAGAAACTCCGCGCCGAACGCGAGAAGATCAACGCACAGATCGAGACGCTGCGCGCCAAGGCGACCGATCTCTCCCGGCAGATCCGCGAGGCCGAGGGTCCGATCCCTGATCGCTCCGACCGAGCGCGCGGCGTCGGGTACACGATCAAGCCGTCGGCGTAATCAATGCCGCATGGCTTCTCAAACCGCGTCTGGGTGACGACCCCGACGATCGGCACCGGCAATGTCGCTATCGGCGACGCCATGATCGCCTACTGCACGCCGGCGCAGGCCGGGACGCCTGACGGCGCTGCACGCACCTGGTTGCTGGAACAGGGGAACGATTTCGAGCTATTCCGCGGCGCTTACAATGCAAGCACCGCGACGGTTGAGCGCGGGCCCGTCCTGCTTTCGCAGATCGCCGGCGTCAACGGCACCGAGCGATTGGGACTCGTCGGGGCGGCGACGCTCCGCGTCACCGCCGCCGCGGAAGACATGCTTTCGATCGCAAACCTTGCCAATGCCCGCTCCAATCTCGACATGGCGGCGTTCGGGCCAGGCGGGACGGTTTTGCAGTCAGGAAGTGCTAACGACATCACGAAGAACGGGTTCTATTCCTGTTCCTACGAAATGTCTGATCTGCCTAGTGGGTATGAATGGTCTTGGTGGACCATCATCCACCAGCAAGTGGCTTCTGACCCCCTGTACGCCACACAACTGGCGATTGACCACACTTTCGGGCAGATGCAAAAGCGCTTTAAGAACAACGGCGTCTGGCGACCTTGGGCCTCGGTCATTACCGCCGACCAGCGCCCGCCCCTCCGCAACTACATCATCAACGGCGATTTCGACATTTGGCAGCGCGGAATTTCGCTGACTAGCGTCACTGGCTCGAACTATCTGGCGGATCGCTGGCGCAATCTTAGCGTCGGCTCAACCATGACCATCACGCGCAATACCTTTGCGGCCGGGCAAACTGACGTTCCCGGCGAGTCTGCATTTTTCGAGCGTATCCAAGTCGGCAGTGTAGCTGGAGCCGGTAACATTGTTGTGCTGCAACAATACATCGAGGATGTGCGAACCCTTGCCGGAAAGCAGATCACGATCACATTCTACGCTTACGCCGACGCCGCGAAGAACATAGCGCTTGAGATCGAGCAGTACTTTGGTGTTGGTGGGTCGGCTTCCGTCAGCTCCCCGCTCGGCCTCGTGGCGCTGACCTCTGGATGGAAAAAAATCCAAATTGTTATGACCGTCCCTAACATCGGGGGCAAAACAATCGGGACCATGAGTTCGCTGAATTTGAACCTGTGGTTTGATGCGGGCAGCACCTACAACGCACGCGCCAGCAGCCTCGGCCAGCGATCTGGGTTCTATGGCATCGCGCATGTCTCGGTTGTCGAGGGCGATGCGCGCGGCATCGATGATCCGTTCTCGCGTCGCCACATCCAACAGGAATTGGCCTTGTGCCAAAGGTATTACGAGAAGAGCTACAACATCGACACTCCACCGGGTACGGTAAGTGACGCCGACTCGATCTATTACCGCAACCCCACAGAAGGCTCGGTGGGCATAACTTTTGAACGGGGGTTCGCTGTCCCTAAACGGGCTATTCCGACTGTAACTATCTACAACCCCGCGACGGGTGCTACTGGCAGCGTCCGAAATGCCAGCTCTGGATTGGATGTCACGATTGTTGGCGTCAACGGAGTCGGGCAAGCTGGATTTCGTGGCTACAATGCGTCAGCGGGTGTGGCTGCCACTAACGTCCTTGCCGCCCACTTCACCGCCGATGCGGAGCTTTGACCATGGGTGAATATCGTCTCTGTGGGAACAGCGTACTGCGTCTGGCCGACGATGCTGTTATTCCTGATGATCCTGCGAACCGTGATTGGGCCGAGTATCAAGAATGGCTGGCTGGGGGCGGCGTCCCCGATCCAGAACCGGAGCCTTACGAGCCGCCGGTTATCGTTCCGAATACCGTTTCCAAACTCGGCCTCAAACGGGCGCTGGATGAACTGGGGCTGTGGGGCGATGTCAAGGCGACCATCGCCTCCGATCCCGATGTCCAAGAGGAATGGGACTTGGCGATTGAGATCAGCCGCACCGACCGCCTGACCCTGCTGATGATCGCCGCGATGGGGTTCACCGACGAAGAGGTCGATCAGCTCATCATCCGCGCCCACGAGCTGGTGCGGCCGGCGCCCGCGAGCGCTTGACGTCCTGCCAGTAACCGCCAACTGATCTAGGCCCATGCTCGGTGTAGGCTCGATCGCTGAATATTCGGTCGCCTCATACGGCCGAAGGGGAACAGTAACGGTCCTGCCGCTCGAAAGCGGCACGCTTGAGCTCACTGGCCAGGCTCTCGGCTTCAAAGTCATCGCGTCGCTCAAGAGCGGCGAGCTGACGCTGACGGGATCGAGCTTCCCGAACAACCGCATCATTCTGGAAGCCGGATCGCTGACCCTGACGGGCGGCAATCTCTCGCTTCTATCGACGATGCAGCTCGACGGTGCGAGCCTGACCCTTGAGGGCAAGGGCGCATCGTTCACCGTTGCTCAGAGCCTGAGCGCTGGCGCTCTCAACCTGATCGGCGGCGACTTCTCGGCGACCGTCAAGGTGCCCCTGAGCAGTGGCGCTCTGACTCTAACGGGCCACACAGCCTCCTTCACGACGTCCATTCGGGTGGAGGCCGACCAGCTCACGCTGACCGGCGGCGAAATGCCGGTCTACCGGATCATCGTCGATGCTGGCCAACTGACGCTCGAAGGCTCCGAGATCGCGGCTAGCGTCACCCAGCGTGTCGAACCCGGCTGCCTCACCCTCTTCGGCCGCGACATCAACCTGTTGGAGGTTGGCGGGGGCAACGGCGGAAGAAGCCGCCGGCGGAAGGCGGACGTTCGCAGGATCGATCGCCAGATCGAGATCGTCGGCAAGGATGGGCGTCCACGGAAGGTTTCGCTGCTTCAGCGGTTCGCCCCGCCACCGCCTCCGCCGCCGCTCGTCTACGCACCCAGCGACCTTGGCAAGCCGCTGCCGCCGGAGCTGCTGGCGCCGGTCGATCTGCCACCGCCTCTCCTGCCCGACCTCGATGCCGCCGCGCAGGAGATCAGTGACGCGCAGGATGTGCAGGACGCCCTTGCGGCGCTTGCGCGCCTGCCCAATGCCGCCCGCGACCTGCTCGACATGCACGACGCGATGGCGGCGCTGAGGGCCGTGCCCAACCCGGTTGAGGACATGCTGTTGCAGGCTCTCGCCGAAGTCCGGGCCCAACTCGTCAACGCCGACTAACCAGACAGGACAATTTGAGATGAGCAACGCAACCCTCGTGGCGGCGAACGCGGCCCGCTGGGAGAAAGCCAAAATCACGCGGCCGAACGACTTCTCCGCGGTCGCGCGCAGCCTGGTCGCGAACAAACCCCGCTATCAGGCAGTGGCCGCGAAAACCGGCGTGCCGTGGTTCGTCATCGCGGTGATCCATCAGCGCGAGTCGTCCGGCAGCTTCGCCGGGGTGCTGCACAATGGCGAGAAGATCATTGGCACCAAGGTCAAAACCGAAAAGGTTCCGAAGGGGCGCGGCCCCTTTATCTCATGGGAAGAAGCCGCGGTTGATGCGCTTACCAACTGCGGTCCCTATGCGGCGAGCAACAAGGATTGGTCGGTTGGCGGCACTCTGACCCTGCTCGAGCGCTACAACGGCCTCGGCTACGCCAATCGCGGCCTGCCGTCGCCATACATCTGGTCTGGCACGGATCAGTACGTGAAGGGCAAGTATGTCAAAGACAACGTCTTTGACCCGAACCACGTCGACATGCAGCTTGGCTGCGCCGGCCTGATCAAGGCCATGCAGGCGATTGATCCCAGCGTCCGCTTCGGCAACGCGGCAGGCGGCCTCGCCGCCGGGATTGGTGCGGGCGGCGCGGTGGTCGCGACAGGCGTCGCGCAGGCCGGCGCGCCGCCGTGGGCCGTGGCGCTGCTTGCGATCGGCCTCGTCGCCCTCGTCGCGTTCATCGTCATCCGCGCGCGCAAATAGGAGGCACCGATGGATTGGAAGGATCTTGGATCCATCGTCGGGCCTATCGCCCCGACGCTCGGCAGCATCCTCGGCGGCCTGATCCCCGTGCCGGGCGGCTCGATGCTCGGCGAATGGGCAGGTAAGCAGGTCGCGAGCGCGCTCGGCGTGCCGGCGACCCCGGAGGCCGTTAACAACGCCATCGTCAACGGCGACCCTGCCGTTGTGCAGGCGCAGCTCGCGCCGATCGAGAACGAGGCCATCGCCCGCTGGAGGGCTGAAGCGGACATCGCGCGGGCGCAGGCTGAGGTCGGCAAAGCCCAGGTCGAAAGCATCAACGAGACCATCCGCGCCGAGGCCGCCAAGGTCGACGGCTGGTGGGGTAACTGGCGCATCCTGCTCGCATGGTCCCTCTTCGCCGAAACCCTGCTGTGGCCGCCCTTCCTCATGTACCTGATCGGCTGGAAGTCTGGCACCGCCGAGCTGATCCAGGTGAGCGGCATCATCACGACGTGGTGGGGTGCCCGGTTCGGCCTTCTCGGCGTTCACGTCTGGACCGGCTCGAACGAACGGCAGACCGCCATCACCGGACAGCCCGTGAAGGGCCTCGTCGCCAATGTCGCTTCAGCGCTCGTCAAGAAAGCAAAATAATGAATGAAATCGTGACATGGAGCGCGATCGTTGCCGCCATCGGCTGCGTTATGGCCTTGGCAAAGTTCTGGTCTACCTACTCGGATCGGATCACCAGAGCTGAGGCCACCGCCGAGACGGCGAAGACCCAAGCCCATGAAGCCGGCGAGAAGGTCGCAGTGATGTCGGCTGCGTTCGCGCTCTACCGGGAGCAAGTCGCCCGCGAATACATCCACCGCGAGGTCATGCGCGAGGTCGAGGATCGACTGACGCAGGCGATCGAGCGGCTTGGCGATCGCTTCGACCGCTTTGTTGAAACCAGCGCACGGGGCACGGCATGAGCCACGATCCAGCCTATCGCCTCGCGCTGGACGCGCTGCGGCTTTCCATCGATGTGGAAGCCCAGATCACCTCGAAGGCCAAGAGCGAGCCCCTTCTGATCGTTCTCCACAAGTTCAAAGAGAACGCCGCGGCAGCGATGACCGGCTTGATCGACGTCGATCCAGAGGACCCGAAGAAGATCCGCCAGTTGCAGAACGAAGTGACGCGGTTCCTCGACGTGGCCACCTGGCTCAATGACATGCTGATGGCCGGGCCGGAAGCCGAACACACGATCAACGAAGCGCAGCGCCGCGAAGCCGAAAGCTACGTGGTCGACGACGCGGACAAGCAAAAGCTCGGAATCCCAACCGAAGGTGAAACCCATGCCTATGACGACTGAACCTAAGATCGACGAAGACCGGATTGAGGTTTTCAACGCGCAGGACGACGACGCCAACACCGGCGCATCGATCAATCCGCCGCCGGAACAGAACACCCCTGACGAGCCGGAGCGGACGGAAACCAAAATTGTCCCGGTCGATGACGGCGGCCGCTCAGCCATCGCCGACAAATTCAAGCGCATCCGCGAGGACCGCGAGAAGCCGGTCGAGGCTCACGGGGACTACACCGATCCGAGCCAGCTCTACGGCCAGCACGCTGCGGCGCCGGAAGCGCCCCAGCCGGACGCCACCACGGAGCCCTCGCCGCCACCGGCGGAACGCAAGTTCAAGCTCACCGTCCGCGGCGAAGAGCGCGAAGTCACCGAGCAGGAGTTGCTTACGCTGGCGCAGAAGTCTGCCGCCGCCGACAGCTATCTCGACGATGCTCGCCATATTCTTGAGACCGCCAAACAGCGGGTAAAGGTCTCACGGCAACACCCCGCCGATCCGCCCCGCACCGACGCCACTGAGTTCGACGAACTCGACGATCAGCAGCACCAAGCCGATCCGTTCGAGCATCTTGTCGAACAGATGCAGTATGGCGACCCCAAGGACGTCTCGAAAAATCTCCGCACCACCATGGCCGAGATTGCGAAGGACGCCGTGAAAGAGGCCACAACGACCTCGCGGGTTCAGCAGGACCTCGCAAGCGATCTGCGGGCCTACGACGAGTTTGTGAAGGCAAACCCGGAGCTGGCGAATGATCGGTTCGCCGTTGCGGGTATTCGGGATTCCCTGCTCGAAGGGTATCGCGAGGATCTTCGCAAAATCGGAGTATCGGAAGACCATATCCCGAAGGACCCCGAACAGCTCGCCATCCACCATCGGCACTACAAGCTGCAAGGGCACCCTGTCCGGACAGTCCCGACACTGCTCGAAGGAGCAAGGCAGGACTTCATCCGGTGGCGTGGCAACCCGAAAGAACCTTCAACCACAATGCCGAGGCCGGAGGCTCGCGTTGACGTTCGCGTCAACCGTGACGAACGGCGGATGGCGATCAATCACCAACCCACGCGCGCAACCGTGGCCCCTCAAATGCAACAGCCTCCGGCCGGAGCGGGCAAGACCCGCGCCGATGCCGTGGCCGCTGCACGGCGGGCTCGGGGGCAAGTGTGACCTGAGACACCTCCCCTTACTCTCGATCTCTCCAAAAGGGCCAACGGCCGCGCCTCGACAAGAGGACGCATAACATGGCTGGACAGCTTTGGAGCGTGGCCGCCGAAGGCGGCTACATGTATTCGGACGAACTGTCGGACGTCATCCGGCAGCAGGTGCAGCCGCTGACGAAATTCCGTCAGCTCTGCGACGCCAAGGACGGCACCGAAAAGGGCCTGCACCGCGGCGCTAAGTACTACTGGGACGTCTATTCTGACCTTGGCACCCAGGGCCGCCGGCTTTCGGAGACCTCTCCGATTCCGGAAACCGGCTTCACGGTCACTCAGAAGAGCCTGACCGTCACCGAGGCGGGCAACAGCGTGCCCTATACGGGCCTCCTGACCAACCTCGCCAAGCACGACGTCGTGTCGATCATCGACAAGACGTTGAAGGACGATGCTCGAAAGTATTTCGACATCGAGGCGTTCTTGCAGTTCAACAACACGCCCCTGCGGGTTGCGCCCGCCGGCGGCACCTCGACCGCTGCGGTCGCCCTCGATACGAACGGGACCTGCTCGACGACCAACAACGTCGCGCTCGGCACCGGGCATATCAAGGCGACCGTGGACATGATGAAGGAGCGGAACATCCCGCCGTTCCGTGGCGATGACTATGCCAGCATCAGCCATGTGACGACGCTGCGGACCTTCAAAAACTCGCTGGAGTCGATCCACCAGTATACCGAAAGCGGCCTGGTGCACATCTTCAACGGCGAGGTCGGCCGCTATGAGGGAATGCGGTTCATCGAACAGAACTTCATTCCCAAGGGCGGCGCGACGGACTCCACCGCATTCGATCCGTGGAGCCGCACGAGCGATCCGTGGAACAACGGACTCTCGAGCTGGGCCTTCTTCTTCGGCGCCGACACAGTGACCGAGGCGATGGTCATCCCCGAGGAAATCCGTGCCAAGCTGCCCGGCGACTACGGCCGCTCCAAGGGCATCGCTTGGTACTACCTCGGCGGCTTCGGCCTCGTTCACGAGGATCCGCTGAACGCCCGCATCGTCAAATGGGACAGCGCCGCGTAAACGCGGCGACCGTCAACCTCGCAAATGCCCGGCCAACGCCGGGCATTTTGCGTTTGAGAAAGGATCAAAGCGATGAGCTCCTACGAACAGTCGCTCCGCGAGCGCCGAAGCTTTATGGCGCAGGAATTCGGGGGTGACACCCAAACGTTCACGATCCGCGGGCCCAAGGGCAAACGCGGCATCGTCCGGGACATTGAAGTCGAAACGACCGAAGCGATGGTCGGCACGACGACGGTACCGGAGATCAACGTCGGCAAGGCAGCGAACGACGATTCCTTTGCCCGCTTCCGCCTCGGCACCGCGGTCGGCGCAGGCTACGGCGCAGGCGTGAAGCGAGCCCTGAGCCTTGTCAGCGGCAACGGCGCGGTGCCGACGCTCGAGGATTTCCCCGGCCATATCATGCTGGAAACCGACTTCCTCCCGGCGGACACCGACGCGGTGATCACGCTCAAGGAAGGCGTCGGCGGAGTACCGGCGGGCACCGCCAACGTTCACGTCGACATCGAGTGGTTCTGACGATGTTCGGCTTCTACCGCAAACCTCTCCCGCGGGCGAAGGACCCGCGCCCCGTTGAGCGCGTGCTTGACAATGCGACCGGCGACGCCGGCCGCGACGGCTTCACGCGCCTTTCCCAGGCCGATCGCGAGACCGGCTATCGCCCACCTGTCGGGGACGCCATGCCCCGCTACTTTGAGGACTGACAATGGAACAGTGCATCGAGAAGTCGAAGGCCCCGCGCGGCCAGACCATCGTCCGATCGTTCGGCCGTGACGACAGCTCCATGGACGTCGCGAACAGCCACGGCAAGGAGATGAAGGGCGGCACCAACAACCTGTCCCACTCGCTGACCGGCTCGTCTGCCGTGCAGGACAAGTAAGGAGCTGCGCATGTCTCCCACACTGAAACTGGATCGGTCGCGTCCATACGCGACCGTGCATGGTGATGGCGCTGACGGCGTCGCCTTCTATCAGGACGACCTTCCGTTCGACTTTCACGGCAAACTCGTTGCCGCCAAGGTGCCGCTCCATCTGCGCGAGAAGGTGGAGCGCAAGCTGTTGCGTCTCGCGAAGCTGGCCGACACGGCCGGCGACGAACTTCAGAACGAGGGCGGCCCGCCTGACCCGACCGAGGACGATGACGATGACCCCGGCACGGACGTCAATTTCGAGGCGTGGCTGAAGGACGAGATCAAATATCAGCCGCAGGTCCTGTTCAGCGAGGCTCGCCGCCGCTTCAACAAGACCTTCAGTGATTTTGGCGCTCTCGCCGAATTCCTCGTTTTCGACGAACAGATCTGCGGCCCCGACGAGGTGCCCACCAAGCTCAAGCGGGACTGAGCCATGGCCATGTCTTTCAGCACCCTAACGGCGGACAAGAACAGCCCCGGCTCGATCAAGAGATGGTGCAACTATGCAGAGCTCGACGTCGAGCAGGTGCTGGAAGAGGCCCAAGCCCTCATTTCCATGACTCTCCGCGTGCGCGAGATGAGGACAGAATTCGACCTCACACTCGCGGCCGGAGAATATCAGATCGAGATCCCCGACGGGTTTCTCGATCCCGTCGAAATGATCAATCGGACGTTAACCCAGCGCATCTCGCTTCGCGATGCCGCCTCCCTATCGCAGCGTCGGATCTACGACGACGGCTCGCTCATTCGGAGCTATCCGCGGCTGTACGCCATCTTCGACGAGCGGTTTCAGTTCGACTGTGCAGCGGAAGAGCCGTTCAGCATCGGTCTCGTTGCCTTCAAGGCTCCCGAGCCCCTGAGCAACGACAACCAGACCAATTTCCTGACGAGGCGCTATCCGAACCTCCTTCGCGTTGCATGCCTCGTCCAGGCTTACGACTTCATGTCGAACGGCGAGAAGTACCAGACCAACCTATCGCTATTGGGCGCCCTGATCGAGAACGCGATGGCTCGCGACGACCTGAGCTATCGCGGAGCCGATTTTGAGGTGCAGGTGATCTGAGATGTCCCAAGATACCACAACCCCAATCCTTCGCCTGCTGCTTCAGGGAACCGGGAACAACAACAACTCGTGGGGCGAAAACCTCAACAAATATGTCATCGAGTATATCGAGAACGCGATCGTTGGCGTGCGCCAAATCTATGTCGCCGGCGGGACGCTGAACCTGACGGCCGATGATCAGCGCTATGCGACATTGATCTTCAGCGGGCTTCTCACGGCACACCAGAACGTGGTCCTTCTTAACACCTCGCGCAACCTGAACATCATCAACGACACCGAAGGCGCGTTCGTTCTCCACGTCAAAACTGAAAGCGGACTGGCAATCGAGATCCCGCAAGGCACCCAAAAGAAAGTGTTTTTCGATGGCGCCGGACGGCTGTTTCGCGAGGATGAGGACGAGGTCGGCAACATCATCCATCACGCCGGGCCGACACTGCCGCCCGGCACGCTGGCATGTTCGGGCGGCACCTTCGTCCGAGCCGATCACCCCAACCTGTTCGCGAAGATCGGGACGACGTTTGGCGAAGGCAATGGCATCACGACGGCTGGCCTTCCGAATTTCACCGACACCAATCGCTTCCTGCGCGCCGCCGGCGGCACTCTTGAGGTCGGCACCTACCAAGCCAGCGAGAACAAGGCGCATACGCACACGGCGAGCGCGACGACCACCGTCGCGGCTTCCGGGTCGACGAGCGCATCCGGAGATCACGTCCACGGAAACTGGCTGAATGATCCCGGCCATACTCACGGCGTCTCAGGTGGCACTCTCGGCGGCACGGCGCAACGGGCCATCTCTTTGGATGACCAGCCGGGCATGTGGTACCCGGACTATATTCGGATTAACGCGGCTCTCACTGGCATCACGATCAACAACGCCGCCGGTGGAAACCATTCTCATACCCTAAACATCACTGCCACGGCGTCGACGACCGTCACGGTTCAGAGCGACGGCGGAACAGAGGCGCGGCCGGAATCCGCCGCGGTGCTGATGTGCATCAAGATCTAAGGTTGCGCGCGAGCGCAAACGACGGGGCCACCTACCCGGTCACTGTGGGAGGTGTCGGATCGGTGGCCCCGTCATGAGCGAATTTGAACCGATCCCGCTGACGCCGCGACCAGGCGTCGTGAAAACGGAATCCGATCGCGTTGTCGAGAACCGCTGGGTGGATACGCAGTGGATCCGCTTTGTGAACGGCCGCCCTCAGAAGATCGGCGGGTGGACGCGCCAAACGACGGCGATTGCTTCCGGAGTCGTCCGTGCCATGCATGCGTGGCGCGACCTCAAATCGGTCGAATACATCGCCGCCGGGACATATCGGAAGCTCTATGTCTATGAGCGCGATTTCACCCAGCACGACATCACGCCTCTGGCGAAGTCCGGCACGCTGACCAACCCGTTCACAACCAAAGCAGGCTCCAACATCGTCGAGGTGGCGCACATCGGCCACGACGTCAACGCGGGCACAACAGTCATCTTCGCAGACGCTGAACCCGTTGGCGGCGTAACGATCGACGGCACCTATCTCGTCTCATCGGTGGTGGGCTCTGGCTCCTTTAACATTGAGCTCGAAACGCCTGCCGCGAGCAACGAGACCGGCGGCGGAACCGTTGCTTACGAGTATGAGATTTCGATCGGCGTTGAGCACGGCACCTACGGCCTCGGTTATGGCGTCGGCGGGTATGGGCTTTACACCTACGGTACCGAGCGCCCGTTCTCGACGATCCTGATCGAGCCGCGCGTCTGGTCATTGGATCACTTCGGCAAGATGCTCGTGGGAGCCTACAACGGCGGCTCGATCTATGTCTGGGACCCGAATGCCGTTGCCCCATCCTGGCAGCGGGCGCAAAAGATCCCCGACGCCCCGACCGACGTCCGAAGCATCTTCATCACCGAAGAACGGTTCGTCATGGCCCTCTGCGAGAACATGCGCGTCGATTGGTGCTCGCAGGGCAACTACAATATTTGGGCACCCGATGAGACCAACACAGCGAACACTCGGAACTTGTCCGAGGGGACCAAACTCATCGCCGGCCGTCCACTCGCGAGTCACATCGCGCTGGTCTGGTCTGATTTCGCGCTCTATGTGTTCCAGTACACGGGGCAGTCGTCAGTGTTCTCGTCACGGCTCGCCGGGCGTAACTGTGGACTCATCTCCCCTTCCTGCGCGGTCACAGCGAACGGCATCGCCTACTGGATGGGGCATACGGACTTCTATCTCTACAATGGGTCCGTCCAGAAGATCCCGAACGTTGAGGACATCCGCGCCTACGTATTCGGGCACCTGCGCGCCGAGGATGGGTATCTCGCGTGGGGGCAATATCTCCCGAAGCATGATGAGGTGATTTGGGTTTACGTTGCCCTCGAGGAAGAAGAACCCAGCTACTACGTTCTTCTGAACGTCAACGATTTCTCATGGGCAACCGGGCGCCTCTTCAGGAGTTCCGGCACCAACTTCTCGCATGGTGACACCCGGCCGTATCTGGCTGGCTATGATGGCCACATCTACCTGCACGAAGATGGCGTTGACGCCGATGGGCACGCGATCGAAACAGTGATCGAGCTTGGTCCGGTCGCGATGGCGAACGGCAAGGCCAATCTCAACATCGATGGGATCAATGCTGACTTCGAGGGCCAGGCCGGCGACCTTGAAGTACGCTTCGATGCGTGGGACCGCCTGCGCAACCCGACCATCGACAGCCAGACCAAAATCATTTCAGAGGCCGACGACCTCGTCGATCTGCGGCTGTCCGGGCGCTACGTCGGAATGACGATCCGATCGGACATCGCCGGCGGATATTTCAGGTTCGGCAAACCGGATGTTCTCGTTTCATCCAATGGGACGCGCCGATGAGGCCGCTTCATCTCGGCTCGGAACTCCCCGGCCAGTTTGACAAATGGGTGCGTGACAGCCTCCGCGAAATCGAAAACGCCTCCTACGAGGATATTTCCGAGGTGGCGGACTCGTTCACGATCAGCGGTGATCTCCCTGAGACGCGCGCCTTAAACCTCGCCTCGCCATCGATCGACAACATTGCGGCGGTGCTGGCGACCTTCATTTCCGACATGAAGAAACGCGGAGCAAAGCGCGATGGTTGAGGTGCGTGCAGCGGTGTCCGATCAGGATGCCATCGCGATCCATCGCATGTTGATGCAGAACGGCCATGAGATCGCAATCGCCCCTGTTAATCCCGTCAAAGTGATGCAGGAGGTGTACGGCCTAATCAAAGCAGATGCTGGCGCAGCCACGCTCATGGCGATGGACGGCGACGAACTTGTCGGTGTTCTCGGCCTCGTTCAGGTGCCTTTCTGGTACTCCGACGACCATCTCATCATGGATCGTATCTTCTACGTGCTGCCCGCCAATCGCGGGACAGCAGGCCGCCGTCTCGTCAGCGCGGCCCGGAGCATCGCGGACGGTGCAAAACAAATTCTCATGATCGCGCAGACCAACCCAACCCGGCGCCCGAAGGTGCTCGTTTTTCATCCGAGGTCCTGAAATGTGCTTTGGCAACATGGAAGAAACTAAGAAACAAACCACAACTCAGCAGCTTCCGGCGTGGCTGGAAGATGCGGCGAAGGCAAACGTCGGGCGAGTTGAAGACTATGCGAGCAAAGGCCCCACTCCTTACACGGGCGACTTTACCGCCGGGCTGACCGACAACCAGAAGAACGCTTTCAGCCTCATCAATGCGATCGCGGGCTCGAGCAATCCATACCTCTCGGACATCGAGGGGCTGTACAGCAAATTCGCGAACGCTCCGGCTTCATCGATCACCCCTACCAGCCTGCTCGGTGGCGGCGTCGACATCGCCAACGCGTCGATCAGCGACTACATGAGCCCCTACATTCAGGGGGTGCTCGATCCGCAATTGCAGGACATCTCGCGGCAGGGTGTGAACCAGCGCCAAGCGCTCAATGCCCAAGCGACGATGGACGGTGCCTTTGGTGATGCTCGATCTGGCATCCAGCTCGGTGCGCAGCAGCGTGACGAGGACATCCTTCGGAGCAACACGATCGGTAAGGCATATGCCGATGCCTTCAGCGCGGCGAGTGGGCTGCGCGCGCAGGACGTTGCCAACCTGACCGACGCTCAGAAGACCAACGCGAACCTCTCGGAAACCGCCCTGCAACGTGCAATCACCGGCGGGAAAGCCTTCCAGGACCTCGACAGCGCAAACGTAAATCGCGACCTCAGCACCGCGGACGCGCTCGCCAAGGCAGGCGCCACGGAACAGGCGACGAACCAAGCCGACCTCACCGCGAAGTACAATGAATTCCTTCGCCAGCAGGGATGGGACGCCGACACGATCAAATTGCTCAGTAGCGTGCTTGCGACCACGCCGTACTCCAAAACGGAAGAGAAGACCGTTGAGGAAGCCAACAACTCCGGCTTCGGAATCCTCGGATCGATCGCAGGCGCAATCTTCTCCGATCGCCGCGTGAAAACCGACGTGAGCGTCGTTGGCGCGCTGTACGACGGCACGCCGGTCTACCTGTTCCGGTACATCGGGGATGATGCCTGGCGGATCGGCCTGATGGCTCAGGACGTCGAGAAAACCTGCCCGGCAGCGGTCACGGAGATCAACGGCGTTAAGGCCGTCAATTACAAACTGGCAACTGAAAATTCGCTGACGCGCGAGGTGCATTGATATGGCTGGATTGCTCGACATCATTGCCGGCGGGTTTTCGCCCAACGGTTACGTTCAACAAAACTTCCCGAGCGGGATGCCGGGCGCGATCGACGGTGGCGACGACCCGCTGGGCAAGCTGCGCAAGCTGTTGATGATCGGCGAGCTCGACGGGGGCAACGAGCAATCGCCCGCATTGCCCTTCGCTCCGACGCCCTCTGCCGCCGCGGGCTTGCCGGACGCGATCACGGGTGCCGCTGCGCCACAGGGGCAGCCTCCGGAAGTCCCGATGCCGCGTCCGCGCCCCGACGGCGCATCACAGCCGACGATGGATGAAACCACGATCGGAGCCCTGCAAAAGGCGGTTCCTCTCGGTCTCCTGCCTCAATACTATCCCGAGGAGCGCAACAAGCCATCCGATGGCCTGCTCTCCGCGATTATCCCTGATGCGCGAATGCGGGGCCGCTTGTCGGCCGCCCTCGGCGCTGGCCTGTCTTCCGTCGACGGCCGGTTCGGCGCAGGTGCCTTTGCGAAGGGCATGGGCGGCGCGATGAAGGGGGCTGGCTCGTTCGACAAGGAGCAGGACGAATTCGACCTGAAGCGAAAGACGGCGGGCGAGGAATCCAAGTCGCGTGAGATCAGAAACGAATATCTCAAAGCGCTGACAGCGAAGGCCGGCAATGCCGCTTCCGCCGCAGGCTCTCCGGGCCGCCGGCAAACCATGTGGGATGATCCACGGTACCGCTTCGACCGCGCGCGAACTGCGATTGCGTCCGCTCACAAAGACATCGACAACCAGTATGTCAACGACCCGCGCGCGCGCCGGTTCTCTTCGCCTGAAGAGAAAAAGGCTCTCGCCGACGAGATCGCGAAGAAGAAGGACGAGGTCTCCCGCAACCTGCAACGGCGCTACCAGGTGACAGAGGACGGCGAAGCTCCCAGCGCGCCGGCCGCGAAGTCCGCCCCTCCCGAGATCAGTTTCAAGGGGAATGGCACTCAGGCAACTCCATACGAGCCGCAAAGCAACGCTGACTACGATGAGATTCCGTCGGGTGCATACTACGTTCACCCCTCGCGCGGTCTTCTGATCAAGGGCTGATTTTTCATGACTGATGACGATTTCCTCGGCCTTGGCGCCGAGCCCTTTGACGTGCCCGGATCGATCGAGCCCAACGTGGTCGATGACCGCCGGGAGCGGAAGGGGCTGGAAAAATCAAAACCGACCGTCGACTGGGGATTGGACGACAAGCCGGCGACGCCCGCTCCAAAAGCGAAAGCGGACACTGTCGATTGGGGCCTCAACGACAAGCCCGTCGGCCTGATCAAGGACCCGCCCCTGCCCCGCGCCCGCCCGACCCAGCTTCGTCCGACCGAACCGATGCCGGATGTGCAACCACTCGACGATGCGCCCTTCCGCGCCGGTGGCAAGGTCGTGGATTCGGTCGCAGGGCCGGAATGGGGAATGCTCTCTGGCGAAGAAGCATTCAAAAACAAGCAGGCGGATATCGCAGCAGCAGAGAGGAGCGCGGCCGAAGCCACGAGCGCCTTTGACCAAGCGCAGCGCGACTACGCTGACCTCGCCATGAAAGGCGTGACCGGACAAACCGAACTGCGCAAGCGTCGCGGGCTCGAGAACCTTCGCAAAGCCAAGGATGAGGCCGACGCGGCCGTCTTGACGGCGCGAAACGCTCCCCTGCGGACACAGGGCAGCGTGCGCGACACTGTCGAGCGCGTGCCCGATGTCGCAACATCAATGGTCATGGACACCGTCCGCGCAGCCACGCGGCTGCCCATGTCGCAGCTCACTTCCACCGACCGTGTCGTTTCCAAGCTGTTTGGATCAAAGCCGCACGACTTTTCACTGATCGACAAGACCCTCGACAACGAGGTTCAGACTATCAAGAACTACGTCGGCCAGAACCTGTTCAAAAAAGACGAGGCGCAGAACGAGCAACTGGGCTCCAAGATCGTAAGCGGCATCACGTCGACGGCGGTGTTCGCGGCCGGCGGCGCGGCCGGCAGAGCGGCGGGCCTTGCTCCATTCCTGACGACTGCCGTTCTCGGTGCCCTGCCGCAGGGCGAACAGCAGCTCCAACAGGCCAAGAGCGCGGCAGACATCAATCCGCTGTACGCTCAGGCTTGGATGAAGAACCACGGGCTCAAGGTCACTGCCGAGCAGGCGAATGACCTTGTGAAGTGGTCGATGTTTGCGACCGGTCTGGGCATCGGCACATCGGAAGCGGTCCCCATCGGCCACATGTTCCAACGGCTGGAGAAGGCGACCGGCGGCGGTTTGACGCGCTATATCGGCCTTGTCGCCGCGCAGGCCGGCGAAGAAGCCATTCAGGAGGGGGTTCAGCAGCTTCTCCAAAACACAGCGACCCGTCTGTTTCTGGATCCCAATCAGGAGATCACCAAGGACGTCGCCGAAAACATGCTCGTCGGCGCCATTTCCGGCGGCGTCGTTACAGGCACTATCGCCGCGCCATCGAGCCTGTCGGACAGCATTTCTGCCGTTCGGACCCGCCTGAATGTGCCGGTCCCCGACACCTCTCCCGTTCCCAACGAAAGCATCATGGAGCAGGCCGGCGCGCCGGCGGCCGCGCAGACGGCCGAAGCTCCCGCCACGCCTCCCGTGCCGGAGGCGGCGGGGCCCGCACCGTCCGCACAGCGGCAGGCTCCCGCAACCCCATCGTCCGTTCAGAAGGAGCTTGGTGTCGGTTACGTCGAGGCCAGTCGGGTTGCCGCCGAGCGCAATCTTCACGAGCCGGCCCCGGCTGAACCCGCCTCCCCGGACGATCAGACCGCGATCCTGCGCGCCTACGGCTACACCGACGAGCAGATCAGCGACATGTCGGAAACCCAGCGGGCCGCCGAAATCGCCGAAGCTCTCGATGCAGGCGTCGAGCCGGCCGCGGCGGAAGCCGTCGACAAAGGCATGCCGTTGGCCGGCGCTGTGGCCGCGCAGGAGGCCACCGCTGCGCCTGCCGAGCCCGTTGACTGGGGTATGGACGACCACGTCGTCGGCACGCGCCAGATGCCGGTCCAACCCGAAACGGCCGCCGACATCGCGGCGTCAGCGGGCGTCGTGAACCCTGAGCCGACCGAGGCGCAGAAAGCAGCGGGCAACTACCGCAAGCAGCACGTGAAATGGAACGGTCTCGACATCACCGTCGAGAACCCGAAAGACTCGACCAGATCCGGCAAAGCGCCAGACGGAACGGAATGGTCGGTCGAAATGCCGGGCCACTACGGCTACCTGAAGCGGACTCGCGGCGCCGACGGCGACCAGGTCGACGTCTATATCGGGGATCATCTCGACCCCACTGCCCCGGTTTTCGTGGTCGATCAGAAGGACCCGGCGACCGGGAAATTCGACGAGCACAAGGTCGTCATGGGGGTGCCGAACGAGGCGGCGGCCCGGGCACTGTACGAGCGCGGTTTCTCCGACGGCAAGGGAGCCGAACGGCTCGGTACCATCTCGGAGATGACGCCGGACGAGTTCAAGGCTTGGCTTCGGGAAGGCGACACGACGAAACCTGTCGTGAAGACCAAGGAGGTCAAAGCGCCGGCGCAGCCGAAGAGCGCCGAGCCCATGTCGCTCCTGCAATTCATCGCCAGCATGGGCGGGCTCAAGCCCGATGACATCGCCACGCGCGGCGATCTGAAGGCGATGGACCTCGATGGCAGGCATCGCGTTCACGTCCCCGGCCGCCGCGGTTTCTTCGGCGTCGTTCGCCCCAACGGCATGTCGCTCGATTACATGCGCGAGGCCGCCCAGGAGGCCGGCTATTTCGCGGCCGACGACCCGAACGCGCCCCCCACCTCGTCCGTGCGGGATTTCCTCAATGCGATCGAAGACGAATTGCGAGGAAAGCGGCTGTACCCGCAGGGCTTTGAGGGCCATGTCCCCGCCCGCGAACAGGCGCTGATCGACGAGCGGATCGACGCTCAGAACACCGACTATGAAGCACAGCTTGAGGAAAACCGGAACGAGATCCGGCAGATGCTCGCGGACGTGGGGATGCCCCCTGTCACGAGTGAGGAAGACCTGAACCTCGCTGCCAAGATTATGTACGACGAGGGCCTTGATCCCGACGATGCTCTGGAACGGGCTTTTATCCGCAGCGTCAATGCCGTTGAGGACGACGGCGCGCCTGTCGTGACTCAGAACAGGATTTCGGATACATACGACTTTGGAGCAATCGATGCTGTTCAGCGCCAGCCAACACATGAAGATGTCGAAGTTTCTTCGCCAGAAGGCGATGGAAACCGACGACCCGGTCAAGAAGGCCGACCTGCACAGTCGGGCGATGACAGCGCTCGCGCTGGCCAAGCTCGCGGCAAACCCCGCGAAAGTGAAGCGCTTCAAGAAGCCGAGCGAGCCCAAGAAGCCTCGGATGGACGGTCTGCCCCCGATCAAGGGGTAATCGCCGGCGAACCCGCGGTTGAATACGACGCCACTCCTGCCGGTCAGCAGAGCGTTCTGCCTGGCGCGGGGAGGATCAGCGACGGTGAACTCGCCCAGCGCAAGGTCGACGAGCGGCTGAAACCAGCAGTCGCCCAGAAGGCGGCCGACGAAGGCTTGTTCGGAGATGAGAGCAAGCAAACTGACCTGCTCGACCGTGTTGCCGCAAACGCTGGCAAGGCGCCGAAGGAGCGCCGCACGGACATCGGAACCAACGCCGACGGGCAGACCATCTATGAGGACGCCCGCGGGGTCCGCTCCATCGTGGAAGACGGCGTCCGCCTGACGGAAACGGTCTCAATCAAACCCGACGGCACCATAGCGGTGGCCCGTGATGACGACCGTTTCAGGCCGGTCGATACGCCGCCACGACCCCAGAATGTTGAAACGACCGAGGCCCGCGAAAGCGGGCCTTCTGATTCAGAGGCCAAGGCGACGTCCCTCGCCGATCTCTTTGCGCGAAAGCTGCTCGCGGGCGAGAAATTCGCGAACATCCTCGCGGCCCGACGCCTCGCGAAGGAGAACTTCGGCATCACCGACGCAAAGACGGTCGAAGAGCAGATCGAGCTTGGCGTGGTGCGCGCGGCGAGAGAGATCGTCGCCCAGGCCGGGCCGCGGGCCCGCAGCCAGGTTTATCGGGATCTGGTCGAACTCTATGGCTCGCAGCCGAAACTTGGCACCCGCACCTCAACGTCGATGCGCGACCAAGCGTTTTCGACCCCCGTCCCGCTCGCCTATCTCGCCTCCCGCCTCGCAGGTGTGGAGAAAGCCGACGTGGTATTCGAGCCGGCCGCAGGCAACGGTGCGCTGCTGATCGAGGCCAATACCGATCAGACTGTCATTGCGAACGAGATCAATCCAACGCGCGCCGAGAACCTGAAAACCTTCGGCTTCAACACCACCCGCACGGACGCATCTCGGCCCACACAGGCTGCCGCAATCCATCAGGATATGGACGGCGCTGACGTCGTCATCGCTAACCCGCCGTTCGGAGCGCTGAAGGAAGATGGCGCGTCGCAGGTCTTCGACCTCTCCGATATCCAGCGCGGCTACAAAACCACCCAGATCGACCATGCGATTGCCCTGCGCGCCCTGTCCGCCCTCCGGGACGACGGTCGCGCAGTTTTGCTGGTCGGTGGCCTCAACAAGATGAAGGAGAGCCGCGAGGCCCGTTCAGACGGCTACAACGCGAAGGACAAACGAGAATTCTACAAAACGCTTTACGACCGCTACAATGTGGTCGACCATTTCACCGTGGCAGGCCAGCTCTACGAGCGTCAGGGAGCGGGCTGGCCGGTCGACGTCATCGTGATCGATGGCAAGGGGAAATCCGCCCGTGCCCTGCCCGCCGTCGATGTGCCAAGGACTTACACTGCCTGGGACCAACTCGGAGAGCTGATCAATGACAACCCCGTTCGCGCGAATGAGGGATCGCCTCGCGAAGAAAATGGAAGAACTGCTCGAGGAGACGCTTCCCGAGGAGCGGGACTGGCAGATGGCGGAGTGCATCCGCCTGCTCGACGAGGGCGGATTTCTGGACAACACGCCGAGCCAAAGGACGCCACGGGGGTTCGCACAGGAGGTGTTCGAACCCTACATGGGGACAGAGAGGCTGATCGAGATCGCGGTGCGGAACAACTTCAACCCGAAGCACGCCGAGACGCCGGACGATCTGATCCTGCGCATGCTACCGAGCGACGGGCACCTCGAGTAGAGCAGGAAACCGAACGCCAAGTCGCCTACAAGCCGAACTCGACGAAAACCGACAGCCTCGGAACACTGGTCCCGGTCAACATGCAGACTTCGCTCCAAGAATCCTTGGAGCGGGTCCGCGACCGCGTCGGCGACCTCGACGATTTTGTCGCTTCTGAGCTTGGTTATCGTCCGGACGAGCTCGCGCATTATTTCGGCGCGGAACAGGTGGATGCCCTCGCCCTTGCGATCGACAACCTGCGCCGCGGCAAGGGCTTTATCATTGGCGATCAGACCGGAATCGGCAAAGGCCGAGTCAACGCAGCGATTATCCGTTGGGCGATCAAGAACGATCGCATCCCAGTCTTCGTCACCGAGAAGGCCAATCTCTACGGCGACATGTATCGCGATTTGCAGGACATCGGCATTTCCGATGGTTTCCTCGATGATCCGCCGCGTATCCTCGTGACGAATGCCGACGCCAACATTCCGATGACCGACGATGGCAAAGTCGTTGTCCGGACGCCTGTCGCCAAGCTGCACAACGGTGAGCTGGCCGCGCTGAACCTGTCGAACTTCAACGAGAAGTACGACGTCGTGTTCACCAACTACAGTCAGATGCAAACGGTGAAGGGTGCGACTACGGCGCGGCGCGACTTCCTTTCGCGCATCATCTCGAACTCCGTTCTGATCTTTGACGAGTCCCACAACGCCGGCGGTCAGGCGCAATCCCGCGCAGCCGTCGGAGAAAAGGCTGATCGCGCTGGTTACTCCCGCGAGCTCGTGGCTCGCGCGAATGGCGTCTTCTATTCGTCGGCCACCTATGCCAAGCGCCCCGACGTGATGGACCTCTATGCCGCCACCGACATGAGCATGGCGGTTCCAAACCCGTCGGATCTCGGTGAGGCGATCGACAAGGGCGGCGTGCCGATGCAGCAGGTGGTCGCCACCATGCTTGCGCAGGCCGGCCAGTATGTGCGCCGTGAGCGGTCCTTTGCGGGCATCTCCTACGAAACCCCCGTGATTTCGGTGAACCGGGAAGCCTATGACGGGATCTCCCGCGCCCTCGCGCAGATCCAGCAGTTCTCCGAGCACGTCAAAACCATCTCCGAAACGATCGATGAGGATCTGAAGGCGGCCGCCGCCGGCGTGGCACATGACAATTCCGTCGGCGATGCAGGCGCGAAATCCGTCGCCTTCACCTCTGTCATGCACAACATCATCAGCCAATTGCTCTTGGCGATGAAAGCGAAAGGCGCATCGATCCTCGCCATCGAGGCCATTCGGGACGGCAAAAAGCCCGTCATTACCTTGGCCAACACGATGGAGTCCTTCTTCAAGAACTACGCCGACGAGATCGGCGCCACCGCCGGTCAACCATTCGATGCGACCTTCGGTGACGTCCTCATGCGATACCTCGACCGCACGAGGACGCTTCTGATCAAGAAGCCGTATTCCACTGAAACCGAGCGAAAATACCTCACTGACGGGGAACTCGGATCAATCGGCACGGCCCTCTACAAGGAGACGCGGGACGCGATCAGGGACATCGATCTCGCGGACCTGCCCGTCTCTCCGATCGACGCCATCAAGCGCGACATTCAAGCGGCTGGGTACAGCGTTGGGGAGATCACCGGCCGCGGCACCGTCGTCGACTATTCAGGTCCCGAACCCGTCCTGAAGGCGCGCCCTGGCCGGGAGACCTCGATCCGTGGCCGCCGCGAAACCATCGCAGCATTCAACAGCGGCGATCTTGATGCCGTGATCCTGAACCAGGCTGGCGCCACCGGCCTCTCGCTGCATGCGTCTGAAAAGTTCAAGGATCAGCGCCGCCGCAAGATGATCATCGCGCAGGCAGAAGCCAACATCGACACCCACATGCAGATGCTGGGGCGCGTTCATCGAACCGGCCAGGTGATCACCCCGGAATACGATCAGCTCGTTGCCGACATCCCGGCCGAGAAGCGGCCTGCCGCCGTTCTCGCGAAGAAGATGGCATCGCTGAATGCCAGCACAACGGCATCACGCGGCGGCGCGCTGACCGCCAAGGACGTTCCGGACTTCATCAACCAATACGGCGACATGGTCGCCGCCTCCTACATCGCCGAGAACCCGGAGATGAACCGTCGGCTCGGCGATCCCGTGAAGTTCAAGGAGAATGGCGGCCTCGAGATTGCCGACGTCATGCGGAAGATGACGGGCCGCATCCCTCTCCTGCCCTTGCACGAGCAGGAAGAGCTCTACGAGCTGCTGGAAGCCGAATATGACGCCTTCCTGAAACAGATGGAGGCGGCCGGCGAAAACGCCCTTGAGGCGAAAACCTACGATTTCAAGGCCCGCACGCTGGAAAGCCACGAGGTTGTCGGTCCGAAGGCTGATCCTCGTTCGCCGTTCGGCGCGCCTGTCGTGATCGAGAAGGTCTCCGTTGTCCGGCTCGGCAAGCCCTATCCATCGCATGAAGTGGTCGAAAGGGTCTTCAACACCATCAACGATCGTGACGGATTCGCGCCGGCGGAAATCACCAAGGAGAACGCCGCGGAGCGGTACACAGCACTGCTCGCTACGGCGGCGTTCAAGAACCCGTCTGTCGCGCTGGAGCCCTACAAAACCGCACTGGCGGACTTCGCGGACTATCGGCGCCGTGTGATCGACAAACTTCCGGACGCGTCACGTCAGGAGAAAGAGGCCACCAAACTCGACGCCATCGGCGATCGGTGGAAGGAGGTGATCGGCATGATGCCGATCGGTCAGCGGGTCACTTTCAAAACCGCGACCGGGAACCTCACCGGGATCATTCTCAAGATCGAACAGAAGGGCCAGCCGAAAAATCCGCTGGCCCTTTCTTCTTGGAAGGTCACGGCCGCAATTGCTGACGCCACGCGCCAGATTACCATCCCCGTCTCCCGTCTGTGGCCCGATGGCAAGGCCGACTCCGAAGACCAGTTTGCCGTCGAGGTCGCCCCCTTCTGGATCGAGCCAGCCCAGCAAACGCTGGATCGCTTCGATCACATGCAGGGCCAGACCCGCGAAGAGCGATACATCGCCACCGGCAACCTGCTCGCCGCCTATGACTGGCTCAACAACAAGGGCCGGATCATCAACTACACCGACGAGGATGGCGCGATCCGTCAGGGCATCCTCACGAGCCCGGAATTCGACCTTCAATCATTCGCCGACGAGAAGCCGACTGTTCTGGGTACCGCGCCGGAGGTGATGAACTGGCTGAAGGTCAATCGCGGCAAGACGATCTGGTCAGAGGATCAGGTGGTTCGCGCGACCCTGCTGCAAAGCGGGAAGCTCGTCATCGCCACTGAGGGAGCGAAGAAGACCGGCGGCAAATTCTATCTCGATCGGGCGCTGACAGACCTTACCGGCGACTTCATCAAGTCCGGTGGCGCGATGCGCGCCGACACTTGGAGCCACCACGAAGCGGCGATCGATCGCTTGCAGAAGCTGGGCGCGGTCTTCGCAGCGCGGAAAGAACCTGCGGGAACTCGAGCGGACGTCAAATACTCAATCCGCCCGGCATCATCGTCGCTCAAGGGAGTCGGCATCCACGCGGACGGCCTCACCAAAGCGCTGGGCATCCCGAACGGGATCTTCTGGGCGAACTACGAGCATCTAGCGAAAAAGCACCCGGAGTATTTCAAGAGCCCGGAAGACGCCCGAGATCACGTCGAGCTGGTTCTGTCGGAACCAGACGTGGCAATTCCTCAGCGCAACGGCTTCATCGATCTTGTCGCGAGTGGCAGTGTGGATCGCCTGGTCGGCTTCAGGGCGGTCTTGCGCGGCGGCCGCTACAACATCAGCACGGCTTACGTGCTGGACCCCGGACAACTCGAGCGCATGAAAAAAGGCGCGACCCAAGCCGGTGGGACGGTCCTGGAGTTAAATGTTCCAGGTGTCATTGATCCGGCGGGCCGCACTGACGAATATAGCCGAGTTGACTACCCCGGACAAGGCAACGCCGAAGTCGCGGCGGCCCACCGCGCTCGGATCGAGGACGCGCTGTCCGCAGTGGTCAGCAAAATCGCCGGTCCCGACGTCGCGGTCCGTTTCGTGGACACCCATCCCCTCGAAGTCGCGCCGCGCGGCTGGGGCGCCGTGGGCGAGGAAGCGATCACGGCACGCGGCTCCTACGTCCCTGCCCGCGATCTGATCACCATCGCCATGGCCGATCCCCGGCACCCGATCACGGGGGTTTTGGACACGGCGTTCCATGAGGCGTTTCACGCCGTCGAAAATCGGCTTTTGACCAATCAGGAGATGGAGATCCTTCGCCGCGACGAACCGCGCCTTCGCGGTCTCGTGAGGGAGGTGTTCGGGTTCGACGCTCGCGAGATCGGGACGATCGCCGACTATGAGATCCGCGCGATGGCATTCGAGCACTATGCCTCGACCCGCGCGCGCGGTGAGCACCCGGTCGGGATGCACGTTGGCATTCGGCGCGCGTTTGAGCGGCTGCGCGAGATCTTCGCTCGGACGGCGAACTATCTCCGCGGTCTCGGCTTTCGGAGCGCCAACGATGTCTTTGCCCAGGTCTATGAGGGCGGCGTCGCAGATCGTCCGAGGACCAGCGGCGGCGCGCAGATGCCACGCTTCAATGTCCGCCCGGAGGTCCGATCGCCGCTCACTCCCAAGGGCGACCTCAACAATTTCCGCTCCTTTGACCCCCTGCCCGAAAACTGGCGGGAATGGTGGGCCCGCCCGGATCTGAAATGGGGCGACCGTGTCTGGGGCATGATCGACGCCGCATTCCTGCCCGCGAACCGCGCGCTCGGCGACCGCTATGTCGACATGCGGCGGATGCAGGCGGCGGTTGAGATGACCGGCAAGCCGATCACCCAGAATATCGACATGGCTTTGAACGCCACGTTGTTCGAGGGGCGCGTCGAGAAGCGGCTGAAGGACTATTGGCTGAAGACTTGGAAGCCGGTGCTGGCGCGCGCCGGCGCGGCCGGGATCAGCCGCGAGGATCTGCACACCTACCTCTACGCACGGCACGCGCCGGAGCGGAACGCGCACATCGCCGAGATCAACCCGGAGATGCCTGACGGCGGCTCGGGAATGACCAACGACGAGGCGCGCGAGGTCATGGAGCGGTTTGCTGATCGTCGCCCGGCCCTTGAGGCCGCAGCGCGCGAGATCGACCAGATCGTCCGCACAGTGCGCTCCATGATGGTCTCCGACCAGCTCGAGCACGAGGGCACGATCCAAGGTTGGGAGAACGCCTATCAATTCTACGTGCCCCTTCAGGGCTTCGAGGCCGGCGACGAGACGATGGCCGCCGTCCCTGGGCGTTCGAGCGGGTTCGATGTCCGCGGCGCCGAGACCCGGCGAGCACTCGGCCGATCGTCGAAGGCCGACGACATCCTGTCCAACCTGTTCCTCATGGGCGAACGGACCATCATCCGCGGCGAGCAGAACCGCGTCGGCCGCTCTGCAATGCGGTTCATGCAGTCGAATCCGCAGCCCGACCTCTACACGGTGCATCGCTCCGAGCGCGTTTTCACCGAAGGACGCCGGGAGGCAATCACCGAACAGGATCTAGACCTCCTGCTCGGCGAGCGGCCGGTCACGGTCCAGCGGATCAACAAGGAGACGGGCCTTGTCGAAACGGTGACGAAGATCGCGTCTCCGTTCGCAAAGGACTCCTTCGCCGTGAAGGTCGGAGGGCACACCTACTACATCCAGATCAAGCATCCGGGCATGCTCCAAGCATTGAAAAATGTCGGCGTGCAGCGGTTGCCGGGCTTGGTGCGCGCGCATGCCTGGCTGACGCGGCAGTTCTCAGCGTTCCGCACCGCACGCAACCCAGACTGGTTCGTCTCGAACCTCTTCCGCGACGTTCAGGATGCCGCCTACACCCTTTCGGCAGAGCAGCGCCAAAGCCTGCTCAAGCACTTCGCCGCCAATGTCGGCTCCCTGCGGACCTATATCGGCGCGGTCCAAGGCGAGATGATGGAGGGACAGGGCCGCATCGGCGCGTGGGCGCGGCGTTCGCTGTCCGAAAAGAAGGGCGCGAAGCTCTATGAGGACTGGAAGCAGGCGGGCGGCCAGATCGCGTTCATGGGCCTGCATGACCTTGATGCCGCAAAACGAGAGATCGAGGCGGCATTCAATGCGACCAAGGAAAGCCGGGCCAAGACGGCCGCGATGGCCGGCCCGCGGGCGGCGCAAAACATCCTGAAAAGCATCGAATTCTTCAATGGTGCGATCGAGGCCGGCACGCGCCTCGCAGTCTACGATGCGGCGCTCAAGGCCGGGATGACCCGTGCCAAAGCGGCACAACTCTCCAAGGAGTCGACCACAAACTTTAACCGCAAGGGCATCTACAGCCCGTTCATCAACTCGTTCTATGCGTTCTTCAATGCCCGCGTTCAGGGCGCGACGAAGATCATCCGCCTGCTCCGCACATCCAAAATGGCCCGGCGTGCCGCGATTGGGCTGGCGCTTGGCGGCTTCGCGGCCACCATGTGGAATCTCGCGGCATCGCCCGATGACGAGGAAAAGAAGAAGAAATATGCCCAGCGCAAGTATTGGGAGCGCGAGCGCTATTTCATCTTCTACATGCCGGGCCGCGAAGAGCCCTTCCGGATGCCGATGGGTTACGGCCTTCAGGTGTTCTGGATGTTCGGTGAGAACCTGGCGATGCTGTCGCAGGGCCAGATCACGCCGGCGCAGGCCGCGGCAAACTATCTGTCGACTTTGGTCGGTGCCTTCTCCCCGATCGGCGCGGAAGGTGCGCCGACCGATCCGGGCACATGGCTCAGGCTGATCATGCCGAGCATCGAAATGCCGCTGCTCGAGCTGACGACCAACGAGAACTGGCGTCGCAAGCCGATCCACCCCAAGCATGGCGGCGTCGGCGAGCCGCGCAGCCAGCAGCATTTCTCGACCACCTCGCCGACCGCCATCGACATTGCGCAATTCCTCAACAGCGTCACTGGCGGCAATGCCTTCACGCCCGGCAAGATCGACGTCTATCCGGGCGACGTGCAGTATCTCTGGGAGTTCGCCGGTGGCGGCCTCGGCCAGACAGCCGACCGGACCAACACGATGCTGCGAAATTGGGTCAATGGCGTCCCGACCCCTGCCAACCAGATCCCGATCGTTCGGCATTTCATCGGGCAGGACGTCAAACAGTCATCGACGGAATCGTTCTACGAGGACCGCACGAAGGTGCAGGAAGGCATGGCGCGGGTCCGCCGGGCGCTTAACAACGACGACCCGGCCAAGGATGCCGATGCCCGTCGCACGATCGAGGACGGCTATCAGCGGTTCGACATCCGGCCCGGGAAGCGCAAGGGAACGATTGCCTCGGACGCCGAAGCGACCTTCCGGGAGGCCACCAAGGAGCTGTCGGACCTGCGGGGCCAGGAGGCCCAGGTGCGTGCCGATCCGAAGATGAGCCGGAAGGAGAAGGCGGACCTGATCGAGATCATCCGCGACAACATGCAGCAGGTCCAGAACGAGGCCCGGAAAGCCTATCGGGAGATGCGCCCGAGCCCGTGAACAGACCGCGAAACCCGATTGCTAACAGGATTGCTAACAAATTGCTAACAGGGTTTTCGCGGCCTAAAATTTTCCGAGGCATTTCAAGGGTTTAGATGGTCGGAGCGGCGGGATTTGAACCCACGACCCCTAGTCCCCCAGACTAGTGCGCTAACCGGGCTGCGCCACGCTCCGTATGCCGTTCGGCGAAGACTGCTTAGGGAATATATCGCCGTCATGCAAGGCATGAATGGTGTTCTTGCAGGCAAGCCTGCCAAAAAAACGAAAGGGGGCGGCCGCCGCGGCCGTTTATCCCCAAACCGGGACCCCGAAACCGGGGGGCTAGCCCAGCAATGGCCCGCGCCGCGAACCGACGCGAGCCCCGCTGGTCGTCTCTCAGCGCCGGGTGTCGAGCGACACACCGAGCTTGAAGGCCTTCGCAGCCGTCGCGCCGGGGGTCCGCATCAATTCCTTGGCGATCTTGGCAACCGGGGTCTTCGCCTTGGCGAGAGCCTTCAGCTGGCGCACGTCTTCCTTGGTCCACTCGCGGCGAACCATCTTGGTGGTCTTCGCCTTTGCAGCGGGAGCCGCCTTCGTCACCTTCGCGGTCTTGGCCACCTTAGCAGTCTTGGCAACCTTAGCAGTCTTGGCAACCTTCGGGGCCTTCACGGCCTTGGCGACCTTCGGTGCCTTGGCGGCCTTAGCAACCTTCGGAGCCTTCACGGCCTTGGCAACCTTCGGAGCAGCTGCACCCTTGGCGACCTTCGGAGCCTTCACGGCCTTCGCGGCCTTGGCGGTCTCGGTCTTGGCAGCCTTCACGGCCTTGGGGGCCTTGGCAGTCTTGGTCGAGGTCTTGGACACTTTGGTTACCGTAGTTGGTGCCGGTGATTTCTTTGCTTTCTTGGCCATACTGGCTCCTTTCACTCGAAAAACCGCTTCTAACACAAACTTTCTATTTCACAACAAGAGCACAGCTTGGTTTGTTCTCTTTCTTCGAAGAATTTCTTCTTCAAGCTCCACTTTTTCGAGGCAGCGGTACGAAAGTCGGCGCATAGATCCTAACAAACCCGTGATGTCTCCATTCCGATCGACGTTCTGATCGCATGCCGACCTTCTTCCGACCGAGCAATGTGCAAGGCAAAAACGGAAGATAAGGATGCGAGGGTGACGCAAGGCTGTCGTTTAGCCCTTGAGGTCGTCGCAGTTCGTCGCTTATCCTTCCCGTAACGAAGACATAGCTGCCGACACAAGGCAGAAAATGGGAGGAAGAAACGTGAACACACGTATTGCATCTCTGTGTCTCTTCGCGACCTCGGCGCTTCTTGTCGCCGCTCCAGCTCAAGCCAATCAGCTCAGAATGATGACAGGCCCCCAGGGCGGATCGTGGATTCCGCTTGGCGGCCAGCTCAAGGACATGTGGGAGAAGTCCATCCCCGGCCTGTCGGTTCAGGCCGCACCCGGCGCGGGCATCGCCAACGCGCGCGCCGTTGATGAAGGCAAGGCCGATGTCGGCTTCGGCAACTCGATCTCGACGGTCGATGGTGTCGCAGGGCGTCCGCCCTTCCCCAAGGCGACCACCAATGTGTGCAATCTCGCCACCCTTTATCCGCAATACTACCAGCTCGTTGCCAATGCCGACTCCGGCATTAGCAAAGTCGCGGACATGAAGGGCAAGGCCATCACCACCCAGCAACGCGGCAACACCGGCGAGCTGATCACGCGCCAGCTCCTCGAAGTCAACGGCATCACCTATAACGATGTCAAAGTGAGCTTCGTGGGCTACACCGACTCCGTAAACCAGATGAAAGACGGGCACGCCAGCGCCTTCGGGCTCGGCACCCAGATCCCCGCCGGTACCATCATGGACCTCGCGGCCTCGCGCGACATCGTCATGATCGACCAGTCGGACAGCTACGAGAAGATCCGCAAGCTCAATCCGGGCTATACGCTGCGGACGATCCCGAAGGGCACCTATCCCAAGCAGGACAAGGACGTTCAGGTGATCGCCTATGCGACCCACCTTTTCGTTTCCTGCAAGCTGCCTGAAGATCAGGTCTATGCAATGGCCAAGGCGATCGCGGCCAACACCCAGCTGATGGCAACCGTCGCCAAGGACATCGGTGCCCTGACGCCGGCCGGAATGGCCGAAGACATCGGCGTGCCGTTCCATCCCGGCGCGGCGAAATTCTACAAAGAATCCGGCGTGACCGTGAAAACGAATTGACCATAAACGCCGGCGGACACCCATCCGCCGGCGTTTTTCTTGCTGCCCTCACCCGTGACAGGACTGACGCGCATGCCCGGTAAATTCGAATTCAGCTACAGCAACATCGTAAGGCTGGCGATCACGGTGCTCTCCGTCGCCATGGTCGCCTATCACGTCTGGGCCATCGCTTTCGGCTCGCCCGAAGCAGTCTGGTATCGCGGCACGCACCTGCTCTTCGCTGTGCTTCTGGTCTTCCTTCTTCATCGCCGCAACGGCGCCATCGAAGGCCTGCCCACGGTGCTGGATCTCGTGCTCCTTGCCCTGGCAGTCGCGCCGATCCTCTATCTGTTCGTGAATTACGAATACGTTATCAACCGCATCTTCTATGTCGATGATCTCACCCCGCTCGACATGACGATGGGCGTGCTGATGACCATCATGGTGCTGGAAGCGACACGGCGCGTCATCGGCCTTGCGCTGCCGATCACCGCGCTCGTATTTCTTGCCTACGGCCTGTTCATTGCGAGACTCGCGCCCGAGCAGCTCATCGACCAGCTCTATATGACCACCGAAGGCATTTTCGGCATCCCGCTGTCGGTGTCGGCGGCCTATGTGCTGATCTTCGTTCTGTTCGGCAGCTTCATGGAGCGCACCGGAACGGGACAGCTCTTCATGGACTTCGCCATGAGCCTCACCGGCCACACCGCCGGCGGCCCGGGCAAGGTGTCCTGCGTCAGCTCCTCGCTGTTCGGCACCATCTCCGGCAGCGCCGTCGCCAACGTCATGGTCGATGGCCCGATCACCATCCCGCTGATGAAGCGTTCCGGCTTTCCAAAGCCCTTTGCGGCGGGCGTCGAAGCGGTCGCCTCCACCGGCGGGCAGATCATGCCGCCGATCATGGGCGCGGCCGCCTTCGTGATGGCCGAGTTCATCGGCGTGCCTTACGGGCAGGTCGTGATCTGGGCGCTGATCCCCGCCATCCTTTATTATGTCGCATGCTTCTCGGCGGTGCATTTTGAAGCAAAGCGCCGCGGCCTCGTCGGCGTGCCGCGCAGCGAACTGCCGCGCATGCGCGATGTGATGGCGCAGCGCGGGCATATGTTCCTGCCGGTGCTTTCCATTCTCGTCGTGATGTATTCGGGCTTCAGTGCGCCGATGGCCGCGCTCGCGGGCGTCGCCGCCTGCTTCCCGGTCGCTGCCCTCAGCCGCACCACGCGTCACTATGTGACCTGGCGCAACTTCATCGGCGCATGCGTCGACGGCGCGCAGAACGCACTCACCGTCGCCCTCGCCTGCGCGGCTGCGGGCGTCATCATCGCGGTGGTGACCCTGTCGGGCCTCGGCATCGTCTTCACCCAGTTCGTCGTCGATCTCGCATCGAACTATCTGTTGATCGCGCTGATCCTGACGATGATCGCCGGCATCGTGCTCGGCATGGGCATGCCGACGACGCCGGCTTACATCATCATGACGGCGCTTCTCGTGCCGGCGATCATCAAGTTCGGCGTCGTCGTGCCAGCGGCGCATATGTTCGCCTTCTACTTCGCCGTCCTCTCGGCGATCACGCCGCCGGTCGCGCTCGCGATCTTCGCGGCGGCCGGCATCGCCAAATCCGGCATCTGGGAAACCGGCGTCGCCGCCATGCGCATCGCGGCGACGAGCTTCATCATCCCGTTCATGTTCGTCTACGAGCCGGCGCTTCTGATGATCGGCGACTGGCCGACCATCATCTGGAAGAGCTGCACCGCGGGCTTCGGCGTAATGCTGTTCGCCGCCGGCCTGCACGGCTACTTCATCACGCACTCGAGGCTGTGGCAGAGCCTGCTGCTGGTGGCGGGCGGGTTGATGCTGATCGATCCCGGCTACGTCACCGACCTGATCGGCGCGAGCTGCGCCGTCATCGTCGCGGCGACGCAGTACTTTGGCAAACGTGCGCCGCAGCTCGCTCCGGTGAAGAACGTAATCAGCGACTGATCAGAAGACCATCGCCTCAACAGACCCTCGCCCGCCGGAAAGCCTCCGGCGGGCGATGTCTTTGCACTGAGCATTAGCGCCGCCGCAAACCCGGCTTGCGCAAGGCACGGAGAACCGCGGCAGCCACTGCAAGCTGAAGCCACGACGACGACTGCAACAGCAGCAATCGACATTGCGCGCGCGACAACCACGGCCAGCGAACACAGCGGCGCGCTCGTGATGACGAATTGAGATAATCGGGGGTGTTCAGCCGATCGGCTCACCGACCAGAGCGCCCTGCGCCGCAGGCAGCTATTCCGGCTTCGAGGTCGGCGGATTGGCGAAGGCCGCATCGATCAGCTTGCGGCAGGCGAGCAGGTCTTCCAGCGCCGCCTTCAGCCGCTCGGTCTGGGCCTGCGACAGTGCGCCGGGCCCGCCCACCGGTGCCGCCGGCCGCGCGGACGCGCCATACTCAAACTCCTGCTGCCGGTCGCGCTCCGGCTCGCGCGGGCGCGCTTGCATCGGCGCGGCCGCCACCTGCCGCTGCTGCTCGGCATCGGAGCGTGTCAGGTTCGAGCGCGAGAACACCGGCTCGGCTCGCGCCGTCGCGGGGCGCGCGGCGGGCTGCTCAGGCTCCTCATCGGGATCATCGGCATCGATCTCGAGCTGGTCGATATCGTCCTCGACGTCGATTTCGGCCGGGACCTGCGCGTCATCGGCCTCGTCGTCATCGTCATGGTGCGTCGGCGCGGACGACGGGCGGGACGGCTCGCGGGCAGCAAAATCGTCCGCCGCATCGTCGGCGCCGCCGCGCTGCACCGGCCCGCCGTCAGCCAGCGCCTGAACCGACCGGACGCCCTGCTCTTTAAGAATTTTTTGAACGCCGCGGATCGTATAGCCTTCGCCGTACAGGAGGCGCCGGATGCCGCGCAGCAAATCGACATCTTCCGGGCGATAGTAGCGGCGGCCGCCGCTACGCTTCATCGGCTTGATCTGATTGAAGCGCGTTTCCCAGAATCTCAGCACATGCTGGGGAATATCGAGATCGTCAGCGACCTCGCTGATAGTTCGAAAGGCATCAGGCGCCTTATCCAATACCAGTTCCCCCGCAAAATCAGTCCGTCGCCTTGCCGTTACAGTTGATCCGTTCCTTCAGGATCGCCGATGGCTTGAACACCATCACGCGGCGTGGCGAAATCGGCACTTCAGTTCCGGTTTTCGGGTTGCGGCCGATCCGCTCGCCCTTGTTGCGAACGATGAACGACCCGAACGACGACAGCTTCACGGTCTCGCCCCGCTCGAGGCAATCCGTGATCTCTTTCAGCACCAGCTCCACAAAAGCCGACGACTCAGTCCGCGACAGGCCAACCTTGTTGTAGACGGCCTCGCACAAATCAACGCGTGTGACGGTTTTTCCAGTCATCGCCTGCCCCAACTCACGGCGAAACAATTTCTCGCCTGAAACTAAGAGGTTAACACCGAGGGGTCAACAGCAACCCGCCACTTTCGCCGGCGCGGGATCGCCGAAAAGCTGCATTTTATTACCGTTACCAGCGAACCAGCGCCGATCCCCAGGTGAATCCGCCACCCATCGCCTCGAGCATCAGGAGATCGCCCTGCTTCACGCGGCCGTCGGACACCGCCTCGTTGAGCGCGAGCGGGATCGAGGCCGCCGAGGTGTTGCCGTGCTTGTCCACGGTCAGCACCACCTTTTCGGGCGCGATGTGCAGCTTGTGCGCGGAGGCGTCGATGATGCGCTTGTTAGCCTGATGCGGAATGAACCAGTCGAGGTCCTCCGCGGTCGTGCCGGTCGCGTTGAAGGCATCGACGATGACATCGGTGATCATGCCGACGGCATGGCGGAACACTTCGCGCCCCTCCATCCGCAGATGGCCGACGGTCTGGGTCGAGGACGGCCCGCCATCGACATAGAGCTTCATCTTGTGCCGGCCGTCGGAGCGCAGATGCGTCGTCAGAATGCCGCGATCCGCCGATGTCCCTGCCTGATCCTGCGCATCGAGCACCACCGCGCCCGCGCCGTCGCCGAACAGCACGCAGGTGCCGCGGTCGTTCCAGTCGAGAATGCGCGAAAACGTCTCCGCGCCGATCACCAGCGCACGCTTGAACGCACCGCTGCGCAGATACTGGTCGGCGGTCGCGAGCGCAAAGACGAAGCCGCTGCACACGGCCTGCAGGTCGAACGCCGCGCCGTGATGAATGCCGAGGCCAGCCTGAATCGTAACCGCGGTCGCGGGAAAGGTGTTGTCGGGGGTCGAGGTTGCAAGCACGATCAGGTCGATCGACTGCGCATCGACGCCTGCATGCTTGAGCGCCGCCTGCGCGGCCTTGAGGCCGAGATCCGAGGTGCACTCGCCGGGCGCTGCAATGTGACGCTCGCGAATGCCCGTGCGTTGCACGATCCATTCGTCGGATGTGTCAACCTTGGTCGCCAGCTCCGCATTGGTCAAAACCCGCTCGGGCAGATAGGCACCGCACCCCAACACGACCGAACGAATCACTGTCACGAGATGGCCTCCTGCACGGCTGGTCCTTGCGACAGCGCTGCATGTTCGAGATTAAGGGTGTGGTTGATCTTGTTGAGAAGATCGTAGCGGACCATGTCGTACCCGACGTCCACCGCAGACGCAAAGCCTTCTGCGTCGGTGCCGCCATGACTTTTTACGACAATGCCGTTCAGGCCGAGAAAAACGCCGCCATTCGAGTTGTTGGGGTCCATCTTCTCGCGGAGCGCGTCGAATGCCGGCTTGGCGAACAGGTAACCGATCTTCGTCCGCCAGCTCGACTTCATTGCCGTCTTGAGGAAGTCCGCGAGCTGACGCGCGGTGCCTTCGGCGGCCTTGAGCGCGATGTTACCGCTAAATCCTTCGGTGACGATCACATCCGCGGCGCCGCGGCCGATGCCGTCGCCTTCGACGAACCCGATGAAGTCGAAATCCGGCAGGTCGAGGCGGCGCAGCAGTTCAGCCGCCGCGCGAACCTCCTCGACGCCCTTGACCTCCTCGACGCCGATATTGAGCAGACCGACGGTCGGGCGTTCGCGGTTGAACAGCACGCGCGCCATAGCGCTGCCCATCACGGCGAGCGAAACGAGATGCTGGGCATCGCCGCCGATCGAGGCGCCGAGATCGAGCACCACGGAATCGCCGCGCATGGTCGGCCACTTCGCCGCGATCGCGGGCCGGTCGATGCCCGGCAGCATGCGCAGGTGGAAGCGCGACATCGCCATCAAGGCGCCGGTATTTCCCGCCGACACCGCGGCATCCGCGCGGCCGGCCTTCACCGCATCGATGGCCATCCACATCGAGGAGACCTTGCGGCCGCGCCGCAGCGCCTGGCTCGGCTTCTCCTCCATGCTGACGGCGACCGAGGAATGGACGATCTCGGACGCCGCCTTCAGCGCCGGGTGTCGTTCGATTTCCTGATTGAGCAGCGCGCTGTCGCCAAACAGCAGGAACGCGACGTCCGGGTGCCGGGCCAGCGATTTTGCGGCACCCGCAAGGACCACCGAACAGCCGTTATCGCCCCCCATCGCGTCGAGCGCTATCCGGACCTTCTTTGGCATAAAAAACCGATACCTTGATCTTCGCGATCACGACCAGTCGCAATCACGGATTGAATGGATCCCCATCCGCCACCACGCCGGCAGCGGAGGGAACCCGCGCAACAGCGGCGACAATAGCGCGTCGATCAGCCGACACAAACAGCCGACTCCCCGTCAGGCACAGGCTTACCGAGGCCTCTTGCGACCGGCGCTGCCCTTGCCGTGATCGTCATCGTCGGAGCCGGCTGCGGCCGAGGCCCCATCAGCGCCCTTGTCGCCTTTGCCAATAGAAGCCTCTTTAAGGACTTGCAAGGCGGCAAACGGATGTTCCTCCGGGTCCGGGCCAGTTACCTGTGGCTCGAACACCGCATCGGGCTTGCGGGGATAAGGATCGATCCCGAGGAACAGGTACTCGGCGGCGAGCTGGCCAAGATCGATTCTGCCGTTCTCGATCAGCTCCGGCGGGTCCTCCACCTCTTCATCGGGCGATGCCGGAGTGGGTGCCGGACGCTGCGCCGTCGCGGCTTCGTGCCCTTCATCGGGCACGAAGGTCAAGTCGAAGCTTTCGTCAATCTCGTTTTCCACCGGATCGAGCGTGACGACGCAGATCTGGCCGATGGAGGCCCGGACCCGGCCGCTGACCTCGACGCTGCCGCGCCGGCCGTGCTGCAGCTCGAAGGTCGCCCGCGCGCTGGTGATGTGCGGCAGGTCCGCGACCTTGGCGAGCGCGGCGCGGGTCGCGGCATCGGCCTCGATCTCGACCCGCTGCCCCGCCTCGGGGATCTGGGCGACGATGACGGGCATGCTCCACGGCAGGCGGTCTGGCGAACGGTGTCTGGTCATTGTGCTGCACCCTGGACGGCGGGATCGGGAAACTGCCAGGCTCCGCGCTGGAACGCGCCGTCCTCAACCTGATCGAGGCTCGCGACCGCCGCCGCCACATAGGCCGCCAGCCGATCGCCCGCGCGCGGATCGGGATCATTCAAAATGTTGCGGGCCACCGCGTCCGCCAGCGCAGCGGGGTCGCCCAGCGCCGCATCATACGCCTTCGAGCGGCCGTAGAAAGCCTCGCCGAAGGCCTGCATCTTTTTCGGCACGGTCAGATCGCCGACGCCCATTTCGCGCAGATTGTCGTCCATGTCGCTGCAAAAATGGTCGAACAGCGCCTGCGAGAGCGCGTTGCCGCCCTCCGTCGCGTTCATCCGGCGCAGCACCATCCACAGATGCAGCAGCACCATGTCGAACCGGCTTTCCACAGTATCGGGCACCGCAAACTCCCGGTAAAACACCGGAAGGCGGGACTGCGCCACGATCGCGCCATAGATCGCTTCAATGGTTGCCCGCCCTTGGGTTCCCGGAGCTTGGCGCCCGAAGGGCCAGCGGAAGATCGAGAGCATTGTCTGGTTCCGTTCTGCGAGCCAAGCGAGGCTCGCATGTTGCAATCGAGTAAACTGCCGGGTACGTCAATGCCTCGTTCGATGCAAGAGGAAGGGGTCTAAGGCTCAATGGTGACTGTGACCGAATCTAGCCGGCCTGGAATCCGCACAGGTCGGGTCGGGTCTGCATTGCGCAGCCTTTGTACTGTGCTGGCGCTGACGCTCACGGCAGGCGTGGTGGCGGGCTGCGCGGGAGAGCAATTCCAGAAGGGCTACATCCTCCCCGAGGGCGCCCTTGAGCAGATCCCCATCGGCGCGAGCCAGGATCAGGTCCTGCTCGTGATGGGCACGCCTTCCACCGTCGCAACGCTCGATGGCGAGGTATTCTACTACATCTCCCAGCGGACCGAGCGAAAACTCGCCTTCATGAACCAGAAGCTGATCGACCAGCGCGTGATCGCGGTCTATTTCGACAAGAACCGCCATGTCCGCCGCCTGGCTAATTACGGTCTGCAGGACGGCCGCATCTTCGACTTCATCAGCCGCACCACCCCGACGAGCGGTCAGGAGATGAGCTACCTCGCGCCGCTGTTCCGCCTGATCAGCCCGAACTGAGGGCGAACATCGAAACGGTTTTCAAAAAGCCCGGCTCACCAGCCGGGCTTTTTTTTTGTCTGCCCCTGCCCGCTTGATGGCCGCCCGCTGCGGGCCGGGAACCCGCGACATCCGCGATCTGCCGCCAAGACATGACCAAAACATTACCCCGAAGTGGCCGCATACAAGGCGGAACGACCCTCTCGCCTCCGCCGTTGCCCCCGTACACCAACACGGAGGCGATCATGAATTTTCGAACCCGACTTGTCGCGGCTGCAATTGTTCTGACCCCGGCCGTCGCCCTGCCCGGCGCAATGACCGGCGTCGCGCAGGCGCAAAGCACGACAATCGAAGGTGCGCGCGGCGGCGCTGATGCAGGCGGCGCCGTGGGCGGTCCGCTCGGTGCGGCCGTCGGCGGCACTGTCGGTGCGGCGGTTGGCGCAGCCGTCGAAATTCCCAACGCCGTCGTCCAGTCGATTGCCGGCGCGCACCGCCCGTCCGTCGTTTATCGGGAGGAGCTGGTCGTCGGCCGCCCGCTGCCCTCCACCATCGAGGTCTATGAGGTGCCGCGCTATGCGCAGTACCGATATGCGGTCGTCAACAATCATCAGGTGATCGTTGATGCGAAAACGCGCCGGATTCTCCGCGTGGTCGAATGACCCGCCTCACCTGATCAGCTGAGCTTCTCAACACCCCGATGAAAACAAAAGTCCCGCAGCGCCCCTGCGGGGCTTTCTTTTTTGCGGCCGCGCCGAACGCTCGCGGGCGCGCAAAAAGATTCTTCCCACCCGCATGAACCCTCAAGAACCAGATGACGACGACGAAGAGTGACGCCTGACTGCAACGCGCAAAAAATCACTTCAAACAATTCTCCGCCAATTTTATCGAGGGAGAAACGCATTATGCTCAAGGAAAGCGTCAAGGCACTGGCTTTCGCCGTTTTGCTATCGACCCTTGCAGCCGGCGCGGCCTTTGCTGCCTGCAACGCCGGCGACCGGCCTCCCGTCCCGACGCAGGTAAAATTCTTCGCGGTCGGCGATACTTCGGTCTATCTGCAATGGGCCGGACGGCGGAACGACTATTTCGACATCGCCTTGAAGCAGAAGTCGAACGGCAAGGTAATCGACAACATCGCCGGCGGCCTCAAAGGCCAGTGGGAAAAAACCTATAGCGGCCTGCAGCCGAACACCGAATACGAAATCAACGTCCGCTCGCGCACCGAAGGCGGCACGCAAGGCTGCGTCTCCGCCAGCATGGCGGTGCTCGCGGCGCGAACGACGACGACCGCGATCGCCAATGCCTGCCGCGCCTACCAGGCCAAGACCATTCAGCAGATCGCGGCGATGGACAGCAAAAAATGCCCGATCTCCGGCCCGCGCTGGTCGCGCGACAAGAGCGCCCATTACCAGTGGTGCCTCGATCAACGCTCGAAGGGACAAACGCTGGATGCCAGCGAGAGCGCCGCGCGCGATGCGGAAATCGCCAAGTGCGGCACTCCTGCGGCCGGCCCAGCGCCCCGCCCCTCCGCCGGCAGTCAAGCGCCCGCCGAGTGGAACGACATGCTGAGCGCCCACAACGAGCGGCGCAAGCAGCACTGCACCCCGGCGCTGAGCTGGTCGAGCCAGATCGCCGCGGCGGCGCAGGCGCGCGCCAATCTTTGCAACAACCAGCACGACCCGGACAAGACCTATGGCGAGAACCTCGCCTTCTTCACCCGCACGGTGAACGGCCAACCGCAACTACCGGCGCAGACCGACCGGCACGCTTACGAGAACGCGTGGTATTGCGAGATCAAGCAATACAATTTCGATCAGCCGACGCTTTCAACCGGCTTCACGCAGAACTGCGCGCCGCCGGTGAATGCCCATTTTACGCAAGTGGTCTGGAAGGCCAGCCAGTTGGTCGGCTGCGGGCGGCAGACCTGCACCATCAACGGCCAGAAAGGCACCTACTGGGTGTGCAAATATTCAGTGCCCGGCAACAATACCGGGACGCTGGCGCAGAACGTATTGAGGCCGACCTGCAAATAACGCCGGATTGGCGCTGCGCGCCATGCGCTCAACTCGGCCGGGCAGTCAGTCCACTCCCGCCAAAACAAAACCCCGCGGCACGCACCGCGGGGCTTTTCCTTCGATCGATGATCGCGATCAGTGCGCCAAAATCGCCAGCAGCAGCAGCGCCACGATGTTGGTGATCTTGATCATCGGGTTGACCGCCGGACCCGCCGTGTCCTTGTAAGGGTCGCCCACGGTGTCGCCGGTCACGGCCGCCTTGTGAGCGTCCGAACCCTTGCCGCCGTGGTGGCCGTCCTCGATGTACTTTTTGGCGTTGTCCCACGCGCCGCCGCCCGAGGTCATCGAGATCGCCACGAACAGGCCGGTGACGATGACGCCGAGCAGCATCGCGCCGACCGCCGAGAATGCCGCCGACTTGCCTGCCGCGCCGCCGCCGGCGATCGTGTAGATCAGGAAGTAGACGACGATCGGCGACAGCACCGGCAGCAGCGACGGGATGATCATTTCCTTGATCGCCGCCTTGGTCAGGAGGTCCACCGCCTTGCCGTAATCGGGCTTGTCGGTGCCCTGCATGATACCGGGCTTGGCGCGGAACTGACGGCGCACTTCCTCGACGATCGAGCCGGCTGCGCGTCCCACCGCGGTCATGCCCATCGCGCCGAACAGGTATGGCAGCAGACCGCCGAACAGCAGACCGACCACGACATACGGATTGTTCAGCGAGAAGTCCGGCTTGACGCCCGCGAAGTAGGCGTTGTTCGCCGAATTCGCGATGAAGAACTTGAGGTCTTCATTGTAGGCCGCGAACAGCACCAACGCGCCGAGACCGGCCGAGCCGATCGCGTAGCCTTTGGTGACTGCCTTGGTGGTGTTACCGACCGCGTCCAGTGCGTCGGTGGACTTGCGCACCTCCTT
>DATMRW010000006.1:0-2581 GCA_035565775.1 Xanthobacteraceae bacterium
CCAGGACTGCCAGCGCCGCCCCTTGCGGACCGCGTGGGGCGATACGGGAATGGGTGCCACCCCGATCAACGCTCGGTTCTTCCAGCCACCAGCGGTGGAAGGCGGCCAGGTCCTGCGGCCAGGTCGCGGGATCGTCGCCGATGCGCGGCGCTTCCGGCTCGGCCGGCGCGCGGGCGGCGGACACGGGCGAAGGGGCCTGGTCCTCGGTCGCTGGCTCGGCCAGCCAGCCCTGCGGCTCGTCAGCGAATGCAAGGTCGACACCGGCTTCGCGCCACCAGTCTTGCGCGGCGGCGATCTGCTCGGCGAGGGGAAGGGCGGGGCGGCTTGGCATCGTCAGGGCCGGTCTTGACCTGCCGCGCGCGGCGTATCAAGCCCGACTGCATGGTGACACACATGCACGGCCGCTATCCGTGAGCGAACGCGAATCCATGCCGGTCGACGTGGTGATCGTCGGCGCCGGGCCGGCGGGGCTGGCGGCGGCGATCCGCCTCAAGCAGTTGAACGATGCGCTCGAAGTCGTGGTGCTGGAAAAAGGCTCCGAAGTCGGGGCGCATATCCTGTCCGGCGCCGTGATCGATCCGCGCGCATTGGACGAGCTTCTGCCCGACTGGCGCGAGACCTGCCCGCTGGCGGAAGTGCCGGTGACCTCGAATGAGCACTGGATGCTTACCCGGCGCCGCAAGTGGGCGATGCCGCACCTGCTCCTGCCGCCGCTCATGGCCAATACCGGGAATTACACCGGTTCGCTCGGCACCTTGTGCCGCTGGCTGGCGGAGCGGGCCGAGGCGCTCGGCGTGCAGATCTTCCCCGGCTTCCCCGCTTCGGAAGTACTGTTCGACGATCCTTCGACGGGCTCAGAAGGCGCGGTCATGGGCGTGGCGACGCAGGACATGGGCGTCGCCGCCGATGGTTCGCACAAGGCCGATTATCAGCCGGGGATGGAACTGCATGCCCGCTACACCCTGCTTGCGGAGGGGGCGCGGGGCCACCTCACCAAGCGGCTCAAGACCCGTTTCGCGCTCGATGCGAAAAGCCAGCCGCAGATTTATGGGCTGGGTATCAAGGAATTGTGGGACATCGCTCCCGAAAAGCATGAACCCGGCCGCGTGATCCACACGCAAGGCTGGCCGCTGTCGGAACGGGACGCCTGGGGCGGCGGGTTTCTCTACCACCAGGCGAATGGCCAGGTGGCGCTCGGCTTCGTCACCGCGCTCGATTACGCCAATCCTTATGTGAGCCCGTTCGAGGAATTCCAGCGCTGGAAGCACCATCAGGCGATCCGCGAGGTGCTCGAAGGCGGCCGCCGCGTCGCTTACGGCGCGCGGGCGATCAACGAAGGCGGCTGGCAAAGCGTGCCGCAGTTGGCCTTTTCTGGCGGCGCCCTGATCGGCTGCGCGGCCGGCTTCGTGAACGTGCCGCGCATCAAGGGCACGCATACCGCGATGAAAAGCGGCATGCTCGCCGCCGAAGCGGTCGCCGCCGCCATCGCGGGCGGGCGAGAGAAAGATCAGCTTTCTGAATACGATAGCGCCGTGCGTTCGAGCTGGATCGCGGATGAGCTGAACAAGGTGCGCAACGCCCAGCCGCTGGTGGGCCGGTTCGGCGGCGCGCTCGGCACCGTGCTCGCCGGCCTCGACATGTGGCTGCGCACGCTGAAGCTCGGCCTGCCGTTCACGCTCGGCCATCACACCGACGCCGAGAATACCCGCCGTGCCGATCTTTATCAGCCGATCGCTTATCCCAAGCCTGACGGGGTGCTGAGCTTCGACCGCCTCTCTTCCGTGTTCCTATCCGGAACCAACCATGAAGAGGATCAGCCCTGCCACCTCATCCTGAAGGACCCGACAATTCCGCCCCGGGTCAACTGGCCGCTCTACGCCGGCCCCGAAGCGCGTTATTGCCCGGCGGCGGTGTACGAGTGGGTGGGCGTGGAAGAAGGCGCGCCGCACCTCGTCATCAACGCCCAGAACTGCGTCCACTGCAAGACCTGCGATATCAAGGACCCCCCGCAGAACATCGAATGGGTCACGCCCGAAGGGGGCGGCGGGCCGAACTATCCGAATATGTGATCTTGCGGTCAGGCGGCCGTCGAGGTGGTCTCGGCGTCTGTGTCCACTCCCGCTTCGGACTGCGTGCAGACGACCAGAGCAATCGTTCCATCAGGCGCGATTTCAATGCGATAGGAGCGTAAGCCCGCTTCTTCGGCAGCCTCGATGGCGCCCTTGACCTCTTCCAACCAGCGCGGCGCGTCTCGTGGCGCACAAGCGCCAGCGTTAAGCGCCTCGCCTTCCAGGAGGATATCAAAACCGGAAATGGGACCGGCAGCAGTCTGCGGCTTATAGTCGCGCAAGGACTGAGCCTGCACCAGGAAGGAGCTGGTGCCCTCCCCATTCTTGGAAGCTCGGGCCGTCATGGCCATTCACTCTCTCATTAGCCGTATCCACCGATTGTTCGGAGTGATGCGGCGCCTCTCCTGAAGCGGACTATGCTTGCATTCCTAAGGACTTCAAGCGGGATTTGTCACACGGTGCGACAATTTCGAGGCGAGCGACACAATTTGCTACACTTACGTGGTTGCGGT
>DATMRW010000007.1:0-159630 GCA_035565775.1 Xanthobacteraceae bacterium
GTTATTGCGTGGGCTGTCGCCGGTTGAGCTGATCCGGCGCCGGTTCGGCCCGTCTCTGGGCCTTTGCTCCCTTCGTCTAGCGGTTAGGACGCGGCCCTCTCAAGGCTGAAACAGGGGTTCGATTCCCCTAGGGAGCGCCATTCTTTGTTGGCGATATTTTGGCCTTTGTTAGCGATATATTGGCAATTTCAATTGGTTGTGGGTGGGGGCTTCGTCATTTGAGCCTAGCTGCCGCGAAGCCGCCCTACATAACGTCCTACAACACTCAATTTTCTACGTTACCTGGCCCGCGCTAGCGTGCGTGCCTAGCTATCGCTCGGGTGGCGTATGGGTTTCTTGTGGGGATCAATCGCGGCATCGTCTGGCGCGGAGCATGGGGCATTGCGGAGGACTATCCGGTAACAGCGGCGGTCGAGCATAATAGCTCTTCATGGATTGCGAAGGCGGCGAACGTCGGGAGCGAGCCGGGACCCGGGAGTCCGGATTGGGATCTCCTCGCGGCGAAGGGCGACCGGCCGTGCGCGCAGGCAGGATTACGATCGTCGAGACGATCGCGGGCGCTCCGGGCACCGATGCAACAGTCTTCAACACGGGCAACTTGTTTTTATGCATTTGACCCTGAAGCCCATCCAGCCACATGCCAAGCTGGTCTTTTGTGCGGTCGTGATGTAGCAAGCATGCTCAAGCGCCATGGATTAAGAGCCGTCACAAACACGACCTTCCCCGTTTGCCGATGCCAACCAGTGCGGTCCCCCTTCCACTTGAGGGCTTTCTCAAAACCAAGCTTGGCCAGGCGACCATTTCGCGGGCCTTTCGGAACGAGCGACCGTTCCCTGCAGCAGCTATAAGCCCAGTTGCCAAAAGTGCACCGATACCGGGACCAGTCATAAGACAGCGTGCGGTATCGTCCACGCCGGCTATTGCTTCGATCTGTACCCCTGCACTTCACTCCTGAGATCCTCATTCGGAAAATGCAGCGCTCCGTGCTTCGGAGCGCCAGACAACTCTACGCAGCATACTCTATTATGAAGAATGCGTGCACTTGTAGTGCCGATTTAATTGGATATATGGTACGGGCGAAAAAGGAAGGAATAAGATGAAATGCCTCATCTTGATTGGCTCAATGACTTGCAGATGGGTGGCATAAAATTCTCTCCCGTGCGCAGAGCATATCAAGGATACATTTATTCTCTACGGACCAACCCTCTTTACAATCGACATCTGTCTCCCCCGCCAGCTTCTGCCGAGAAACAGGGAGACTGGATCGACGGCTATGTTCAGCGGGAGGCGCGGGGCGAAGAGTTCTATTTTCTTATAGAGCGGCAGGACGGCTGCCCCTGCGGCACTGTACGCCTCTATGATTTCAGGCAAAATTCTTTTTGTTGGGGAAGCTGGATACTCGATGAAAATAAAACAAGATTTTCTGCAGTAGAATCAGCGCTTCTCGTTTATAAGGTTGGCTTTGAAAAGCTTGGCTTTACGCAAAGCCATTTCGATGTGCGTGTCGAAAATACAAAAGTAATCCGATTTCATGAGAGAATGGGTGCAGTTCGTACAGAAGTACTTGGAGAGGACCAACATATGCGGATTACAAGGGGCGTTTTCGAAATCGAACGACCTAAGCTTATTCAGGTTATTCAAAGGCATATACACAAGTAAGGCTCGTGGATCCAGATCGCCGACATCGGGAAGGGCGAACGGGAAGATCAGCATGGTCGATCGCCCGCAACACAGTCCGATATGTATTAATTAAGAATGCAGTGCCGCCCATGAGGTTCGACTGGCCCTCAGCGAAGGGGGTAACAATACCACAAAATCCGCCGTGAGTGCGGACAGAGTTCGGCAACAGCCATGAGCTGCGCTGTGCATCACAAAACAAACGACATCTCTAGATATCCACCAGTCGCAAGACGATCCTCCCACCTCTTGCGCTCATTTTGCACCATCGCTTTCAGTTTGACCCGGTTGCTGGCATGATGTAATCGGGCGCGCCTGGCGGGTGTTGCCGGCATTCTAGGCGGTTGTGCCTTACGGCTTACCTATTTGACTTCAAAAGCGGGACAGCATGACGATCATTGTAACCGGCGGAGCCGGTTTCATAGGGAGCATTTTTCTCCTAGACTGGCTTTTTGAGAAAATGACGCCGTTGTCAACATCGACAAGCTGTCCTATGCGGGAAACTTGGACAATCTCGCTGGCGTACGGGACGACCCCCGCCATATCTTCGTGCAGGCCGATATCGGCGACACGGCGGTGATCGATAAGCTGCTGGCGCAACATTCTCCCCGAGCGATTGTCAACTTCGCTGCGGAGTCCCATGTCGATCGTTCAATCCACGGCCCGGCGGATTTCATCGATACGAACGTGGTCGGTACGTTCCGCCTTCTGGAAGCCGTGCGCCGCTATTGGAGCGCCTTGCCGGACGACCGGAAAGCAGGTTTTCGTTTCCTCCATGTCTCGACCGATGAGGTCTGTGGCTCGCTGGAAAAAAGCGATAATCCTTTCACAGAAACCAGCCGCTATGAACCGAACAGCCCCTATTCCGCCAGCAAGGCTGCATCCGATCATCTGGTCTGGGCCTATCACCAAACCTATGGCCTTCCTGTCCTGACCACCAATTGCTCGAACAATTACGGACCCTATCACTTCCCTGAAAAGCTCATTCCGCTGTGCATTCACAATGCACTTTCCGGCAAGCCCGTGCTGGTTTATGGCGACGGTCAGCAGATCCGCGACTGGCTGTATGTAAGGGACCATTGCTCGGCGATCCGCCGCGTGCTGGAAGCCGGAAGGATAGGAGAGACTTACAATATCGGGGAATGGAGCGAGATGGCAAATCTCGACGTGGTGAAGACGCTCTGTTCCATCCTGGATGGACTGCGCCCGCGCGCGGACGGCCTTTCCTATGTCTAGCAGATCACCTTTGTTAAGGATCGGCCGGGCCATGGCAGCCGGTATGCCATCGATGCGCGAAAGCTTGAGCGTGAGCTGGGTTGGAAGCCGGCTGAAACCTTCGAGACTGGCATTACCAAGACCGTGCAATGGTATCTCAACAATCAGGACTGGGTTAAAAACGTAACGAGTGGCGCTTACCAGCGCTGGATAGGCAGGCAATATGGAGCGGAGTGCAAGTCATGAGCGCAAGGGTATTATTTTGGCGGGAGGTGCGGGAACGCGCCTTCATCCCGCGACGCTGGCCGTCTCTAAGCAGCTTCTGCCGGTTTACGACAAGCCAATGATATATTACCCGCTGACAACGCTGATGTTGGCGGGCATTCGCGAAATTCTGGTGATCTCGACACCGCAGGACACGCCGCGCTTTGCGCAATTGCTTGGCGATGGACGGCAATGGGGCATCGAGCTGCAATATGCCGTCCAGCCGTCGCCCGACGGCTTGGCCCAAGCCTTCATCATCGGTCACGACTTTATTGGCCAATCGCCGTCGTGCCTGGTTCTCGGCGACAATATTTTCTATGGCCACGATTTTCCGCGCTTGCTGTCGAATGCCGGGGCACGCAGCCGGGGTGCGAGCGTATTTGCCTACCGAGTGAACGATCCAGAGCGTTACGGGGTGGTTGAGTTCGCCGCGAACGGCCGCGCGACCAATATTGAGGAAAAGCCGCTAGCGCCGCGCTCGAACTATGCGATCACGGGCCTGTATTTCTATGACGAGCAGGTTGTTGATTACGCTCGTTCGCTCAAGCCCTCACCCCGGGGAGAGCTGGAAATAACTGATCTGAATCGTCTTTATCTGGAAGACGGCCAACTCGAGGTCGAGGTTATGTCGCGCGGCTATGCTTGGCTTGATACAGGCACGCATGATTCACTGCTCCAGGCCGGACAGTTCATCGCAACGTTGGAACACCGGCAGGGCCTCAAGGTCGCTTGTCCGGAAGAGATTGCATACCGGAACTCGTGGATAAGCCGCGAGCAGTTGCAAACGCTGGCCGGTCCGCTTTCCAAAAGCGGTTATGGCCGATACCTGCTCAATATCGTAGCTGAAAAGGCCACGCCTTGAACGTCGGCATACTCGGTCCCTTTCTGGATGCGTATGAGAGCAGGGGCGTCATACGTCAGTTGATCGCCCAGCAGTTGATACTGCGCTACCGGCGTACGCTCCTCGGATATCTCTGGACCCTCATTAGCCCGTTGCTGATGATGACGGTGATGGCTGTGGTCTTTTCAGCGCTGCTGAAGTCAACGCTCGATGACTTTGTGGTGTTCTTATTCGCCGCCATGATCCCTTGGAATTTTTTCAGCTCGGTAGTCACTCAATCGGGTGGTTGTTATATTAACAACGAAGGGTTGATCAAAAAGATCTACATTCCGAAGTTGGTCTTTCCAATTAGCCTTGCGTTAGCGCTGCTGATTGACAGCTTCCTGTCGTTCCTGGCGCTGTTCATCATCATCCTGGCCATGGGGGCCAAGATTTCTGTCGCACTGCCATTCGTTCTGGTCGCCTATTTCCTATTGTTCCTGTTTTCCTTCGGAGCCGGGTTGGTTATGTCGATCGCGACCGTGTTCTTTAGGGATTTGCAGCATGTGACCGTGATCGCGATGCAGGGCCTGTTTTTCCTGTCGCCGATTTTGTACAAGGTCGAAACGCTCGGTGGCAATGTCGCTTGGCTAGTGCGGATAAATCCCATCGTGCCTTTCATCGATCTGTTCCGCATGCCACTGTACTATGCCAGCCTGCCTCCGCTTTCCACAATAGTGCAGGCGGCGGTGCTGTCCCTTCTATCACTTGCCGTGGGACTTGCGGTTTTCCTCCGCAATGAAAAGCAGATCGTGTTCAGGCTTTGAAAGAAGATGTCGCACATCAAGGTTGAAGACATTTCTGTTAAGTTTCGCGTTTACCATGATCGGTCTCCGTCAATGAAGGCCTATTTCGCGAGCTTGCTCAGCCGTCGCAAAACAAGTTCCTGTTCAGACTTTTTTGCCGTGAAGAACATGTCGTTCACGATCAAGGCCGGCGACAGGGTGGGGATCGTCGGGCACAATGGTGCAGGCAAAAGTACGCTGCTCAAGACGCTTTGCCGCGTCTATGAACCGTCGGGCGGTACGCTGACGATCGACGGCAACATCGCGCCGCTTCTGGAGATCGGCGCCGGATTTCACCCCGAGTTCACTGGTCGCGAGAACATCTTTCTGAACGGAGCGATCTTAGGCTACGACAAGCGCTATCTGGAAACCATCTCGCCCGAGGTGATAGCGTTTGCAGAGCTGGAGGATTTCATCGATACGCCGGTGAAGTACTACTCCACTGGCATGTACATGCGCTTGGCATTTTCCTTGGCCACGGCCATGCATCCCGACATCCTTATCCTTGACGAGATCTTCGCCGGTGGCGACGCTGCCTTTATTGCCAAGGCGCGTGCGAGAATGCATGAACTCATCGACAAGGCCAATATCATGATCATGGTATCCCATGATCATCGTCTTATCGAAACCCTTTGCAACCGTGTTCTGTGGCTGGATCATGGCCGGCTGGTCGCCGATGGAGCGCCCACAGAGGTAGTGGAACGCTATTTGTCTAGCCAGACTCAATCGTGACCGGACGTTTCAATAGGACTGAAGCATGCCAGCGCGCCGCGCCGGGCAGGGATGATTTTTTGATGCCGCAAATACCCCGCAACCTAAAGATCGTCGTCATTCCTCCGCCCGTAACAAGCGACGCAGGACACGGCCTGGAGCGTTTTAGCGGCTCGGCTTGGGCGAGATTTTACCGGCGGTTCCTCAAGCCAATTCCGGTCTTCAGATCCCTGGCGTTTTTTATCTGGCGCAATGCATATCCCGTGTATCTTAGAATAGCGGCATCCAACAGCAGAGATCCGGATGTAGAAAAATGGCGCAGGTTGGTCGCCTACCGCGACTATCGGAGCGATTGCGTCGTTCCGCTTGCTGATGCCGCGATGGTCAAAACGCGCCTCCCGCGCGTCATCCCTGCCGCCTATCAGCACTATATCCTGCCACAAGATGGATATTTCGCACCAGAGGTTACCGTTAAGACTATTCCCCAAGGTCGCGTCAATGGCGGAAGCAACTTGGTTTTAACCAAAGACGCGCTTATCTGCCACGATCTTATTGACAGTAAACGCGACTACACGAGCGAGGAACTGCATGGACGCATGGTAATCGATACCGCGTCCTCCCGAATCCGCTGGCTGCTGCGCGATGCAGCACCGGTCGAAATGCCTTGCGCGGCAAGCTTCGTCGACGCTTGCGCTCCCAATTATGCTCACTGGCTGACTGAAGTGCTGCCGCGGCTGGCCCTCTATTGCGGGCAGCCGCGCTTCGCCGACGTTCCGATTATCGTCAATGCAGGGTTGCACAAGAATATCCTCGATTCGATTTCGTACTTTGCGGGAGAGCAGCGCGAGGTTATCACCCTGCCCGTGGGGCGCGCCGTCGTCGTCGACGAACTGCATCTTACTTCCGTAGCGGGATACGTCCCCTTCGAAAGACGTAAGGGCAAGCTGGATGGCCATGCCCAGGGCGTGTTTAATCCCCATGCCTTTCAGCAGATACGAGCCTGCGTACTGCCGCATGCGGAAACTGTACAGGAAGGCCTCATCGACAAGATTTACATCCGGCGCAATTCCGGCATCCGCCAGGTCGTCAACGCGGCGGAACTGGAGGCTGCGCTTGTGGCGCGCGGATATGCGGTGGTTGAGCCCGAGAAGCTGAGCTTCATCGAGCAGGTGCGGATGTTTGCGGGTGCCCGCAGTATCGTCGGCTCATCGGGCGCCGCGCTTGCAAACCTGATTTTCGCCCCCGAAAGCGCCGATATTCATGTATTGATCGGCCGTTACGCCGATACCAGCTTTTGGTATTGGCAAAATATGGCCTCTGCTGTAGGTGCCAATATCAGTTACGTGTTCGGTGAGATCGAGTCAGATGGGGGTATTGCAATCCATGCTGATTTCCGCATCGACGTCGCTGCGTTCCTGAAAACCTTGGACAGCGAAGCGGACAAGCCTTAACCCGTCGCGCCATCGGCTGCTCTTTCCATGGCGGCTATCAAAGGGATTTCGCATGCAACTGGACAAATGCAAGATCATCGATTTGCCGCGTATCAACGATCCGCGTGGCAACCTAACCTTTGTCGAAGGCAGCCGGCACATCCCTTTCGATATCAAGCGGGTCTATTATCTTTATGACGTCCCAGGTGGTTCCGAACGTGGCGGTCACGCCCACAAGGAACTCCATCAACTGATCATAGCGATGTCTGGCTCATTCGATATTCATCTGGATGACGGCTTCCATAAGAAAACCATCCATATGAACCGTAGCTATTACGGTTTGCATGTCTGCCCGATGATCTGGCGTGAGATCGACAATTTCTCGTCCGGCGCAGTCTGCATGGTGCTGGCGTCCGACTACTATTCAGAACACGATTACTACCGCAACTACGAGGCGTTTCAGGCGGATGCCGGCAAGGTAAAGTCTCCATGAAGATCCCTTTTCTCGACTTCGCACGGTTTCACCAACCTATCAGGGCATCTCTCGATGCGGCCTACAAGCGCACCGTTGACTCGTCTTGGTTCATCACTGGACAGGAACTCGCAGCGTTCGAAGATGAGTTCGCCCGCTATTGCCAGGTCAAGCACTGTATCGGCGTCGGCAATGGGCTGGATGCGATCCACTTGCTTCTGCGCGCCTATGGTGTCGGTCCCGGCGACGAGGTTATCGTTCCTTCCAACACCTTTATTGCGACATGGCTGGCCGTGACCCAGTGCGGCGCCACCCCCGTGCCCGTGGAGCCGGATATCAAGACCCACAATGTCGACGCCTCGAGAATAGCAGCGGCGCTCACCGCGCGCACGCGAGTGATCATGCCAGTGCATCTATATGGCCAGCCGGCCGACATGGAGCCGATCAACCGTTTGGCTCGCGAACACGGCCTGGTCGTTATCGAGGATGCCGCCCAGTCGCAGGGTGCCCGCTACAAGGGAAAAATATCCGGCTCCCTGGCACATGCCGCCGCTACCAGCTTCTATCCCGGCAAGAACCTCGGTGCCCTGGGTGACGGCGGCGCTGTGACCACCGATGACGACGCAATCGCTGCAAAAGTGCGCGAGCTGCGCAACTACGGATCGACCGTCAAGTATAAGCACGACATCATCGGCTACAATAGCCGCCTCGACGAATTGCAGGCCGCATTCCTGCGCATCAAGCTGGCCATGCTCGATGAATGGAATGCAGAGCGCCGCCGTATCGCGGGCCTCTACGCCGAACTGCTGGGGGGCACCGGCATCATCCTGCCCGAAGTCCCCGAAGGCATCACTCCGGTTTGGCACCTGTTCGTCATACGCTCAAGCGCCCGCGACGCCCTCAAGGCCCATCTCGAAAGCCATGGCATCGGAACCGTAATACACTACCCTATTCCGCCCCACAAACAGTCATGCTACCACGAATATGTCAGCTATAACCTGCCTATCGCCCAGCAGCTCGCCGGCGAAGTTCTGAGCCTTCCGATATTCCCAGGGCTCACAACGGAAGAAATCGAATATATCGTGAAAACAATCAAAAATTTCGGGTGAAATGACTTGGCCTTTTTATCTACCCTGCGAAAAATTCTGACCAGGTCTTATAACGCCCTCGGTGTTCGCAGAACCGGACCGCTGCCCCATGCGGAGGATGAGAGAGCACCCGAGGAAATGCCTCCGCTTATTAGCGATTGTTCCAACGATCATCATCAGAGCCCTGAGAAAAGTCCTACGGTATCCATTCCGCCGCTGACGCGGTTGGAGAAAGGTGAGCGGATACGCATTGCCTTTGTGGTGCAGCATCCGAACAGTTGGCTGAATTTTCGCAGCGTTTGGGAATTTGCCTCCCAGGACCCCCGTTTTCAGGCGAAGGTCATATTGACACCTTTCATTCATGCCGCCGTTGCTGGCGCTTCCTGTCTGGATAGCATGAGGGATCTTCTGCTTCTTGAGAAGGTTCCCTTTATAAACTCTCAATACGTCAATATGGAGTCTCTCCGACCCCATGTTGTTTTTCTTCAAAATCCTTATGAAGAAACCCGGCCGATCGAATTCCGCCAGAATGCGATTCGAGGTGCAGGGGCCCGTGCCGCCTATATACCATATGGATTAGAGCTTGGCGGAGGTGTCTGGAGCATTCGCGCCCAGTTTGATACGGCATTTCACCGGAGCGCCTGGCGCATTTTTGCCCGCTCGGAGCGCAGTAAGGCAATGTATGGCAGATATTGCCTCGTCGGAAACGACCATGTGGCGGTCACAGGCCATCCCAAATTCGATAGGAAGATCGAAAGCACGACTCTTCCACGCTATATAGCAGAGAAAGCCAAGGGCAGAAAAATCGTTCTGTGGACGCCTCACTTTTCTGTTGGCGAGCCGGCGACATGGTCGACCTACACGCGCTATTCCTCGAAGATCTTCTCGGAAATCTCAAGGAGGGATGATTTTTTTCTGCTGCTGCGGCCACATCCCCTTTTCTTCAGAACGATGATAGAGCGTCAGCTTTGGAAGCTTGAGGACGAAGCGTCGTTTCGACAAAAAATTGAAGACAGCTCCAATATGGCGCTGCATGAATCGGCAGAATATGATGATGCATTTGGTGCGGTCGACGCACTGATGACGGATGTTGGATCATTCCTGCTTGAATTCCTGCCGACAGGAAAGCCCATACTTTACTTGCATCATCCCGAAGGCTTGGGGATGAATGACGATGAGAGCTTAACGCAGGTCTTGTACATAGCCAGACGCGACGATGATATCGCCAGCTTTTTCGACATGCTTGAAAAAGGTGGCGACCCGCTCATGGAGGCGCGCCTGGAAGCGCTGCCTGAATACCTATATGGCTTGAATGAAAACATTGGAAAGAATATATGCGAGCATATATTTCGTGCGATATCTACGGGAGATCAATACTCACCTGTAGACGCTTTAATTCTGCGTGAGACATTGCAGGAGACCTCGGAAAGTTACTGGGAGAAGTCGATAAACACCTATCTCGCCCCGCCTGATTATTATGATTGCAAAGAGGCGATCCTGCGAGATGTTCTGGCCAAGTTACCAACCCTCGGAAAGGCCGTCGATCTCGGTTGTGGTGATGGGCGGTTTACTTTCCTGTTAGCGGAATATGCCAGGTCTGTCTCGGCCTACGATATTTCTCCGTCCCTGGTGCAGGCGGCTTCGGAGAAAGCAGCGCTTGAGCACGTCGAAAACGTGTCCTTCCAAGTTAGTGAACTGGACGCGGTCCTGCCGTTTGAAAAATATGATCTCGTCGCTTTGATGGGGGTTACCAGCTGTATCATCAATGATCTAAAATTCCTTCGCACGCTCGACCAGTTAGCGCAATTGTGCCGTCACGGCGGCTTCCTGATCATGATCGATACCTTGTCGGTGGGAAGCCAGCAGACAGCGGCGGACGATACCGGCTACGTCGCCAAATATCGATCAGTCGATGTCTATAAGCAGCTCGTCAAAGCTCGCGGCTTTGATCTGGCGGAGGAAATCAAGATTAAGGAAGACACTGATCGAGGTCTTCTAAACAATATGTTTCTGTTCAAGCGCAGACAGCAGGAGTTCGCTTCCAATTGGGAGTTTTCCTAAAGAAGCAGGGTCGAAGGCAGGGTATGACGAGAATATTTACGCAGGCCGGGGAGGAAGCGCCTCCGATTGATGAAGATGCCGTTGTCGATTTCTTCGAGGCTCGTGCGCGTAAGGTCGGCGATCTGGGGCCGCTGAAAGCCGTCCTCTATCAGGACAAGCATGCTGATCTGGCCGAGAGGCGGGACGTCGCCGAGAAGGCCGTAATTTTCCCCATCCTTGAACTTTCCGACGCCAGTCGTGTTCTGGATGCCGGCTGCGGGGTTGGCCGGTGGGCAGCGCTGGTGCGTGGTACCGGGGCTTATTATCACGGCGCCGATGTCAGTTCCGGCCTGATCAAAGTCGCGCAGGAGACATACGGCAACGATGACAAGATAAGGTTTTCAGTCTGCGCGATCGACACGCTGTCCCTGGAGCAACTTCAGGAAACCGCGCCCTTCACGCATCTCGTTTGCTTTGGCGTATTTATATATTTGAATGACCCCACGCTGAAAATTGCCTTGAGGCGCTTGGTGGAAATGGCTGCCCCCAAAGCCAGGATCGTGTTTCGGGAGCCGCTTTCGTCAGGGGGGCGGCTCACACTATCGGAGCACTTCTCCGAGGACATGGATCAGGTTTATCACGCGATTTACCGGAGCGAGAATGAATTTCTAGCCGAAAAGACAGCTATCCTCGGAGCGACGGGTTTTAAGCTCTGTCGTTCAGGTGACGTCTACGCCAATCATGAGCTCAACAACAGGCGGGAAACGAGGCAGCGCTATTTCGTGTGGGAACGCGGCTGATGAAGGGAACGGCTTATTGTTTCGACCTCGATGGTACGCTGACGACCACTGAAATCCTCCCTTGCATCGCATCTGAGATTGGTGTCGCCGAGGAAATGGCCACGCTTACAAAGGCGACCATAGAGGGACATATACCCTTCGAGCCGTCCTTTCGTTTGCGATGTCTTATCCTTGGCCGTGTGCCAAGCGCCCGCATCAGGGAAATAGTCGCATCCGTACCTCTTAACGAAAGCATATTCAGCTTTATTCGAAGCCGGCGAGATCGATGTTATATCGTGACCGGAAATCTGGATATCTGGGTCAAGCCTATCGTGGATTCCTGCGGATGTGGCTTGTTCTCTTCTGTCGCATCGGACGATGAAAATGGCCTGAAACTGCACTCGGTTCTCCAAAAATCCGATGCTGTGAACGCATTGCGGCAGCAAGGCCATGACCGCATTGTCGCGGTGGGTGACGGTATGAACGACGTGCCTATGTTCGGCGCTGCGGACGTTGCCATTGCTTTCGGTGGCGTACACCCGCCTTCACCTGCAGCAATACTTGCTTCTCACTACGTTGTGCATGATGGAGATACGCTATGCGAAATGTTGCGGGCGCTGTAATCGCCGCTGCTGGGCTTGGAAGCCGGCTGGGCATGGGAATGCCAAAATGCATGATCGAGGTCAACGGACGCACTATCCTCAGCCGACTGATCGAGACATTGAGCCCGCATGTTCCGCTGGTGTCTGTTGTCGTCGGATATCGGGAAGACATGGTGATCGAATATTGCGCAAGGCATCATCCGGAGGTCGCCATCGCACGGAATCCCGATTTCAGGTCGACCAATACGGCTTACAGCCTTTTCAAAGGCGCGCAGGTTATAAACGGAAAGGTCCTATATCTGGACGGCGATATCATCATTTCTCCAGCTAGCCTCTCACAGCTCATTGATCGGGCGTCGCAGGAGGATGTGGTGATCGGCGTGACAGAGGCGAAGAGCAGGGACCCGGTTTTTGTAAACTGTCGGGAAATTAAAGATACCAATATGGTCACTCAATTTTCAAGGCGTGAAGAGAGCCGCCATGAATGGGCGAACGTCTTCGTGGCGCCGCATGATTTCCTTAAAGGTGTAAATGGATACGTCTATGAGTGCCTGGAGCGATTCTTGCCCGCGCCGGGGGCTTACTTGGACCTGCATGAAATCGACACGGCAGAAGATCTCGATCAGGCAAAACCGTTTGTCGTGAACCTGGATCTGACACGCTGCCAGCACCAAGGCGTTTAAGGTATTTCACTTTTGTTCGCTCGATATAAAAGCTTCTCCGAGCTTGTAGATTGCATTGATGCAAGCATTGATGAGAAAAAATTCGATGCTGCCTTGCGGCTTGTACAGGATTGGGTAGAGAAAGTTATTGCCGAGCCGGTGCTGACGGCGCAGGTCTACGGATCGAAAGAGCTTGACCGGAGATGTCAACGCATCGGGCTGCTGTCCTACCAATCCATGGATGTGCTTCCTCGTGGACCGGACTATGAAGGTACGCGCGACTGCAATTTGTATATCGTGACGAAATTGCAGACTTCCGGCGGTCATGCAAAAGTCATCAAGGATTTCATTGCGGCAAGGCCCGACGAAAAGCATGTGATTTGTTCCACGGAGCTCCTAGGGCCTTCAGAGCTGGGGACAGTAAACGCGGGCCTCGCGAATGGCGAGTTGGCTATTTTCGAGGCAGCGCCTGACGGCAGCCATTTGAGCCGCCTTCGCTGGCTACAGGGGAGACTGAACCGGATCTCCCCAAAGAGAATCTATCTTTTCAATCACCATCAGGACAGTGTTGCCGTGGCTGCCGTTGTCCCGGAAATGGAGATTCCGACCACATTTTACCATCATGGTGATCATCATCTGTGTCTTGGAGTATTTCTGCCCGGTGTTGAACATGTCGATCCGCATCCTATGGGGTTCTGCAATTGCCGGGACGTGCTGAAGATCGACAATACGTTCATTCCACTGGTTGTCGCGGACCGGGGATCGACCAGATCGGGTTTTCTCGATAATGGCCGCCTGACGACCTGCACTGCTGCTCGATGGAACAAGATCGAGATTCCTTACTACGTCAATTATCTGGATGTGGTTCCCGAATTGCTCAGCCGGACTGGCGGCAAACACATCCACATCGGGCGGCTGACGCCTTGGGCTCTGTACCGGCTTCGGCGCGGGTTGCAGAAACACGGAGTAAACAGGCAGCAGTTCATCTATATTCCCTGGGTTGCAAGCGTGTGGGAAGCGTTGCTGGAGCACAAGGTCGATCTTTATATTGCTTCGTTTCCTTATGGTGGCGGTTTGACACTGATTGAAGCCATGGGCGCCGGTGTGCCTGTCGCCCTGCACCGTCACATGTATTCTCATATATTGAGCGGCCTTAGCCTGGGTTATCCGGATGCTTTCAGCTGGCATCGGAAAAGGGAGTTGTTTGAATACTGCGAGGCACTCGACAGCCATGCCCTGTTCGCTGGAGCAAAACAGGCCCGCCGACACTACGAGAGATTTCATCGCAGCGAAGTGCTTTCAGATGTGCTCAATGACAGCAGCATAGCGCCGCTGCTGCCGTGCGTTGAGGCGGATAAAGCGTTTCAGGTTGATACTGACGAATGGGCGCAATGGCTTCGCAACAATCTGACGTTTAAAGGTCTTTTTTATCAACGCACATTTTCAATGCTGAAGAGCATCAGAAGAAATATGCTTGGGCTTTCCGCGAAAATAACACTCACAAAGAGCAGCAAGAAAGCGCGGGAAAATTTGCAATGAAGCGTCTGGCAAATGTAAAAGCACCAACTGTAGACACGGTGTCGTAATTTCTTTGATGATTTGAACCGCATACTTAGCCTTGGCCTACCAACGTGGCGACGCGTATCGTATGGCGCCTCCGGCGATCCGAAAATTTTCAATGATCGATGTGACGTGCCCCCTCGAAATTAGGCCAATCTGAGCTGAAATTTTCTACTTATGATCCCCTGATTGGGGCGAGGAGAATTCCATAAAGGGATCGAAGTTCGCAGAGGCGCAGATTGCTTTCGTTTTGAAGCAGGCGGAGGATAGCGTCGATCGCGGAGGTCTATCGTCGACATCCAGTTTCACGCGTCGACATCCAGTTTCACGACGAGAATTTGCCTCAGCATGGGATCAACCGGAAGCCTTGGTCCCGGATCGTAACGGCTCGCAAGCCAATGCATGAGTAAGTCGGACAAGCCATGTCACGAAAAAAGATCCTCGTTATTGTTGGGACACGGCCGGAGGCCATCAAGATGGCGCCCGTCATTCTGGCGCTCCGCCAGCAGCCATGGGCGCAGACGGTCGTCCTTGCGACAGCCCAGCATCGCGAAATGCTCGATCAGGCGCTGGCGCTGTTCGGCATCGCGCCGGATATCGATCTCAACATCATGCAGCCGAACCAGACGCTGATCTCGCTGACAGCGCGTCTGCTGACTTCGCTCGGCGAGGTGCTGGAGCGGGAGGCGCCGGATGCCGTGCTGGCGCAGGGTGATACGACAACGGTGATGGCATCCGCGCTGGCCTGCTTCTATCGCCATATTCCTTTCGGTCACGTCGAGGCGGGTCTGCGGACCGGAGACTTGCAGAACCCGTTCCCCGAAGAGGCCAACCGCGTGATTGCCGGTTGCCTCGCCCGATGGCATTTCGCCCCCACGGAAGGCGCGCAGCAGAATCTGCTTCGGGCCGGAGTCGCCGCCGAAAATATTCTGGTGGCCGGCAATACCGTCATTGATGCGCTTCTGATGACCGCGGCGAAGCAGCCGGAGCTGGGGCTCGCCATCGCCCCGGAGCGACGGCTCGTTCTCGTCACCGCGCACCGGCGCGAAAACTTTGGCGCTCCGTTCCGGCGGATCTGTTCGGCGTTGCTGCGGCTGGCGCGGGCGAATGCCGATACCCTGTTCCTGTATCCCGTCCACCCGAATCCGAATGTTCGGGACGTCGCCCATGAGATGCTCGGCGGCCAGGAGAACATTCTGCTCTGCTCGCCGCTCGACTATGCGCCGTTCGTCGCGGCGATGAAGCGCGCCCATTTCATCATCACCGATTCCGGCGGAGTGCAGGAGGAGGCGCCGGCGCTCGGCAAGCCGGTGCTGGTGCTGCGGCATGAAACCGAGCGGCCCGAAGCGGTCGCTTACGGTGTGGTGAAACTGGTCGGCACCGACGAGGAGCGGATCGTCGAGGAGGGGCAGCGTCTTCTGTCCAGCCCGGCGGATTGGCAGGCAATGGTCCGGAACGTGTCGCCCTATGGCGATGGCAAAGGGGCCGAGCGGATCGTCGCCCACCTCAAGGCTCACTTTGTCGGTGGCTCTGAGGCGGTTCAGCCGTTTCGGGCATCTCAGGCCTAATCGCGCCCGCCCGCGCCATCCAGCGCTGCCGGGGCAGCGCTGGATGTGACGCTGTTTTACGCCGTGACGAACTCGTCTCGCCGGTAGCCTTGCATGTAGAGCAGGGCGGTGAGGTCGCCGAAGTGGACGCTGGCCTCGGCCGCAGCCGCCACGGCGGGCTTGGCATGGTAGGCGACGCCGAGGCCGGCAGCCTGGATCATCGCCAGATCATTGGCGCCGTCGCCGACGGCCATGGTGTCGATGGTGTCGAGATCGAACGATTCCCGCAGTTCCAGCAGGGTGGCAAGTTTGGCGTCGCGGCCGAGGATCGGCTCGGCCACCTTGCCGGTGAACTCGTTGCCGTTGATCAAAAGCTCGTTGGCGCGGTTTTCCTGGAAGCCGACCGTCTCGGCGATGCGGTTCGTGAACATCGTGAAGCCGCCGGAGACAAGGCAGGTATAGGCGCCGTTGGCGCGCATGGTCCGCACCAGCTCGATCCCGCCGGGGGTGAGGGTGATGCGGCTCTTGAGCACCTCGTCGACGACCGAGGCCGGCAGGCCCTTGAGCAGCGCCACCCGCTCGCGCAGCGCCGGCTCGAACTCGATTTCGCCGCGCATCGCCCGCTCGGTGATCGCCGAGACGTGCTCTCTCAGCCCGGCGAAATCGGCCAGTTCGTCGATGCATTCCTGGCCGATTATGGTCGAATCCATGTCGGCAAGAAAAAGCCGCTTGCGTCGGCCGATCACAGGCTGCACGACGATGTCGATCGGAAGGTCGCCGATCGCCTCGCGCAGCCGCGCGGTGACGGTCGCGGGGACTTCGTCGCTGACGAACGGAATGTCGGCGGCGACCTCGGGATTGAGCCAGACCGGCGCATCCGATGAATTCAGGACAGCGCTGGCCCCTTCGAGAATGGTCGAATCGAGGGCGGGCGCAGCGGGATTGCAGATGAGCGTGGCGACGAAGGACATGAGCGAGCCGGTTAGCGAGCGGGACAGCGGCAAAGTGCCGATCGAGGCGGTGCTTATCGCAGGCCCTACCGCAAGCGGCAAGTCCGCCCTGGCGCTGGAGCTGGCCAAGGCCGTGGGCGGCGTCGTCATCAATACCGATTCCATGCAGGTTTACCGCGATCTGCGGGTGCTCACGGCGCGGCCGACGGTGGAGGAGGAGGCGCAGGTTCCGCACTGGCTCTATGCCCACCGAGATGCCGCGCAAAACTGCTCGGCCGGCGTCTGGCTCGCGGATGCGCAGGCTGCGCTTGAAAAGGCGCGGGCGCTCGGCCTGATGCCGATTTTCACTGGCGGCACCGGGCTTTATTTCAAGGCGATGCTGCGCGGGCTGTCGGCGGTGCCGGACACGCCGCCGGAAATCCGCGACGCGGTGCGGGCGCGGCACGACCGCGACGGCGTCGAGGCCCTGCATGCCGAGCTCGCGGCGCGCGACCCGCAGATGGCGGTGCGGCTCAAGCCCCGCGACCGCAGCCGGATCGAGCGTGCGCTGGAAGTGCTGGACGCAACCGGCCGCTCGCTGAGGGAATGGCGTCACCATTCCCTGCCGCCGCTGCTGAAGCCGGAGCAGGTGGTCGCCGTGTTCCTCGCGCCCGAGCGGGACGAACTTTACGCGCGGATCGACCGCCGCTTTGCCACGATGCTGCAGACCGGAGCGCTTGATGAGGTCGCACGCCTTGCCGCGCGCGGGCTCGATCCGCTGCTGCCGGCGATGAAGGCGCATGGCGTGCCGGCCCTGATCCGGCATCTTGCCGGCGAACTGACGCTCGAAGAAGCCGCCGCCATCGGTTGCAACGATACGCGGCGCTACACCAAGCGCCAGTTCACCTGGTTTCGCCACCAGTTGCCGGAGTTCGAGTGGGTCGCCCCGGACGCCGCCAAGGAGGTGTTGATGAGGAGGCTCGCCAAAGAGGCGGCAAAATGAATCGCGGCCGGCGCAGTTTTATTTTTCCGAAATCCGGCATAAGCTGCGCGCGAACGGCGATACCTCTGCTACTCGCGCTCGGCATGCCAGAACTGCGCCATTTTGCAACGTTTTGCCTTGACCGCGCGGGAGCGCGCCGATATTGTCCTGCAACCTTTGGAAAGTTCGGGCGCCAAATGCGCAATAAAGTTATCACCGCCGTCATTCTTGTCGTACCCTGGCGCACCGCCGGGGGTGGCTGACGGCCACCCGCTAGCCAGGCGGTGTGCGAGGGCCTCTCACAGGCCCTTTTTTATTGCCCGGGTCCCAATTTTCCACCATCAACTAACGCCTCCAGCCTGGAGAGAGTCATGAGCGACAACAAGCCCCACGATCCCAACGAAATGACCGGCGCGGCGATGATCGTCCGCGCTTTGGCGGATCACGGCGTCAAGCATATTTTCGGTTATCCGGGCGGGGCGGTGCTGCCGATCTATGACGAGATTTTCCAGCAGAGCGAAATTGAACACATCCTCGTTCGCCATGAGCAGGGCGCCGGCCACGCCGCCGAGGGCTATGCCCGCTCGACCGGCAAGCCGGGCGTGGTGCTGGTGACGTCGGGGCCGGGCGCGACCAATATGGTGACGCCGCTGGCCGACGCGCTGATGGACTCCATTCCGCTGGTCTGCATCACCGGCCAGGTGCCGACGCATCTTATCGGCAACGACGCTTTCCAGGAGTGCGACACCGTCGGCATCACGCGGCCCTGCACCAAACACAATTGGCTCGTGCGCAGCGTGGACGATCTGCCGCGCGTGCTGCATGAGGCGTTTTACGTCGCGACCTCGGGCCGTCCCGGTCCGGTCGTCGTCGACGTGCCGAAGGACGTGCAGTTCGCCATCGGCAAATACAGCCCGCCGCAGAAGTCGGACGTCCACGTCTCCTACAATCCGCGGGTCGAGGGCGACGCCGGGCAGATCGCCAAGGCGGTCGAGCTTCTGGCCTCGGCCAAGCGCCCGATCATCTATAGCGGCGGCGGCGTCATCAATGCCGGCAACGAGGCCTCGCATACGCTGCGGGCGCTGGTGGAGGCGACGGGGTTTCCGATCACCTCGACCCTGATGGGCCTTGGAGCCTATCCGGCCTCCGGCCCGAACTGGCTCGGCATGCTCGGCATGCACGGCACCTACGAGGCCAACATGGCGATGCATGACTGCGACGTCATGCTGTGCGTCGGCGCGCGTTTCGACGACCGCATCACCGGCCGCACCGACGCGTTCTCGCCGGGGTCGAAAAAGATCCACATCGACATCGATCCGTCCTCGATCAACAAGAACATCCGCGTCGATGTGCCGATCATCGGCGATGCCGCCAATGTGCTGAAGGCGCTGCTGCAGGCCATCAAGGCCAAGGGCAAGGCGCCCGAGATCCGCTCGTGGTGGCAGCAGATCGCCACCTGGCGCGCGCGCAACTCGCTGGCCTACAAGAAGAACAACGACGTCATCCTGCCGCAATACGCGATCCAGAGGCTGTTCGAGCTGACACGTGACCGCGACACCTACATCACGACCGAAGTCGGTCAGCACCAGATGTGGGCCGCGCAGTTCTTCGGCTTCGAGCAGCCCAACCGCTGGATGACCTCGGGCGGCCTCGGCACCATGGGCTATGGCCTGCCGGCCGCGCTCGGCGTGCAGGTCGCGCACCGCGACGCGCTGGTCATCGACATCGCGGGCGATGCCTCGGTGCAGATGACGATGCAGGAGATGTCGACCGCGATCCAGTACGAATTGCCGATCAAGATCTTCATCCTCAACAACCAGTACATGGGCATGGTCCGCCAGTGGCAGCAGCTCCTGCACGGCAACCGCCTGTCGCACTCCTACACCGAGGCGATGCCGGACTTCGTCAAGCTGGCGGACGCTTACGGCGGTGTCGGCATTCGCGTCAGCAGTCCGTCGGAGCTGGATGGCGCGATCCTGGACATGATCAACGTCAAGAAGCCGGTGCTGTTCGATTGCCGCGTCGCGGCTCTCGAAAACTGCTTCCCGATGATCCCGTCCGGCAAGGCGCATAACGAAATGCTGCTTCCCGCCGAGGCCAATGACGAGACGACCGCTGCGGCGTTCGCCGGCGGCAAGGCGCTGGTGTGAGAACTGAACAAGAGAACCGAACCATGAACCAGCCTGCTTCCGCCTATTTTCTCGAGGATCGTCACGATCCCAACGAGTCGCACACGCTGTCGGTGCTCGTCGCCAACGAACCGGGCGTTCTCGCCCGCGTCATCGGCCTGTTCTCCGGCCGCGGCTACAATATCGAGAGCTTGACGGTGTCGGAGACCGAGACGCAAAAGCACGTCTCGCGGATCACCATCGTCACCACCGGCACGCCGATGGTGATCGAGCAGATCAAGCACCAGCTCGATCGCATGATTCCGGTCTACAGCGTCGTCGACATGACTCTCACCGGCCGTTCGATCGAGCGCGAGCTGGCGATGGTCAAGGTCCGCGGCGGCGGTGAAAACCGCGTCGAGGCGTTGCGTCTTGCCGATGCCTTCCGCGCCCGCGTGATCGACGCCACCACCGAGAGCTTTGTGTTCGAGATCACCGGCAACACCAGCAAGGTGAGCCAGTTCATCGAACTGATGCAGCCGATCGGCCTGGTCGAAGTGGCGCGCACCGGCGTTGCCGCGATCTGCCGCGGCCCCGAGGCGATGTAAGGCACTGGATGAACGCGTTGCGCCGGCGGCACCCGCTTCCGGCGCGGCTCCCCGCCCGAGAGCGCCATGGTCTCGCAAGAGCTTTTGATCGCATTCATCATGTTCGCGGTGGTCGGCCTTTACACGCCGGGACCGAACAACGTGATGCTGCTGACATCGGGCCTCAACCACGGTGTGTGGCGCACTTTGCCGCATATCGCGGGGGTCGCGATCGGTTTTGCGGTGCTTGTGGCGCTGGTCGGCCTCGGCCTTGGCGCGGTTTTCGCCGCCTATCCGGTGCTGCAGTCGATCCTGAAATACGGCGGCGCGGCCTATCTGGTCTACCTCGCTGTCGTGATCGCACGGTCCGGCGCGATGGAGACCTCCGACGCCGCATCGCAGCGGCCGCTGACCTTCTGGGAGGCGGCGCTGTTCCAGTGGATCAACGTCAAGGGCTGGATCATCGCGATCGGCACGGTCACGGCTTATGCGGCGGTGGCCCAATATCCCTGGAATATCGTGATGATGGCGCTGCTTTTGCTGATTCTGGGCCTGTCGTCGGCCCTGACCTGGGCGCTGTTCGGTAACTGGCTGAAGGTATTCGTTAACTCGCCGCGCGCCGTGCGCGCGTTCAACCTGTCGATGGCGGCCTTGTTGCTCGCGTCGCTCTACCCCGTTTTGATGGAAACCTGACGATGGAGCGAGCCATGCGCAAAACCGGTTTCCCCTTCGCGGCAAAATGCATTAGAGAACGGCTGAAATTCCTGGCCGATGGCTTAGCCGCGGCCACCTCTCCCGAAATGCGCTGATCCGGGCAATCGTGCCCAGCTGAACCAGAGGAATGACCATGCGTGTTTATTATGATCGCGACGCCGACATCAACCTGATCAAGGGCCGGAAAGTCTGCATCGTCGGTTATGGCAGCCAGGGCCACGCCCATGCGCTCAACTTGAAGGATTCCGGCGTCAAGGAAGTCGCGATCGCGCTGCGCAAGGGTTCCGCGTCGGCCAAGAAGGCGGAAGCCGCCGGCTTCAAGGTGATGGAAGTCGCCGAGGCCGCCAAGTGGGCCGATGTCATCATGATGCTGACCCCGGACGAGTTGCAGGGCGACATCTATCGCGAGAGCCTTCACGACAACATGAAGGAAGGCGCGGCGCTGCTGTTCGCCCACGGCCTCAACGTCCATTTCAACCTGATCGAGCCGCGCGCCGACATCGACGTGCTGATGGTTGCGCCGAAGGGCCCGGGCCACACCGTGCGCTCCGAGTATCAGCGCGGCGGCGGCGTGCCCTGCCTGATCGCGATCCACCAGGATCCGTCGGGCAACGCCCATGACCTCGGCCTGTCCTACGCCTCCGCCGTCGGCGGCGGTCGCGCCGGCATCATCGAGACGACCTTCAAGGAAGAGTGCGAGACCGACCTGTTCGGCGAGCAGGCCGTGCTCTGCGGCGGTCTCGTCGAGCTGATCAAGGCCGGTTTCGAGACGCTGGTGGAAGCCGGCTACGCTCCGGAAATGGCCTATTTCGAGTGCCTGCACGAGGTGAAGCTGATCGTGGACCTGATCTACGAAGGCGGCATCGCCAACATGAACTACTCGATCTCGAACACCGCTGAATACGGCGAGTACGTCACCGGCCCGCGCATCATCACGAGCGAGACCAAGGAAGAAATGCGCAAGGTTCTGGCCGACATCCAGAACGGCATCTTCACCCGCAACTGGATGCTCGAGAACAAGGTCAACCAGACCTCGTTCAAGGCCACCCGCGCTCGCCTCGCCCAGCACCCGATCGAGGATGTTGGCGCGAAGCTGCGTGACATGATGCCCTGGATCAAGAAGGGCGCGCTGGTCGACAAGTCCAAGAACTAAGTCTTGGTCCTGGCAGCCCCGCTGCACGGAAATCGAGAAAGGCCCGCAGTCGCGGGCCTTTCCTTTTGCTTTTCCTGTTCAGGGGCGTTTTACGGTTGCGGCGCGGCGATGCTTCGCAAAATGCCGGCGGCGATGTCCTCGACCGAGCCGGATCGGCCGCCCTCGGCCGCGCGGCGATTGGCGTCGCGCATCGTCGCGAGACTGATTTTTCCGAGAAGCGGCGCGAGCGCGTCGCGCAGCGCCTGATCGTTCGCGCGGCGGGGCGCGATCAGCACAATCGCATCATAGGGCGGGATGGCGCGTTTCGGATCGCTCAGCACGACGAGATCGTCGGCGGCGATCGCGCCGTCGCTGGTGTAACCCGCGATGACATCGACCTCGCCGGCGACCAGTGCGGCATACATGAAGTCCGGCTGCATCTGGCGCTCGGTCCGGAACGCGAGCCCATAGTCCTGTGTGAGTGCTGCCCATTCGGGACGCGAAAAGAATTCGTAGTCGCCGGCGATCGACATCGCGCGCGACTGCGCGGCGAGATCGGCGATCGAGTGGATGTTGAGCGCCGCCGCGCGGGCGCGCGGCATCACCAGCGCATAGGCATTTTCAAAGCCGAGCTTGCCGAGGAGGGTGATGCCGCTTTGCGCGAGACGCTGCTTGAGGATGGCGAGCACCTCGTCGCGGGGCGGCGCCGGGCCGAGGTGAAACTGATTGGCCCAGAGCGTGCCGGTGTAATCGACGTAAACGTCGATCTCGCTGGCGCGCAGCGCCTCGTAGATCACGCTTGAGCCAAGGCCCGGCCGCGTCTCCGCCGAGAGACCGGCATCCCGCAGCCGCTCGGCGATCAGCGCGGAGAGGATGTATTGCTCGGTGAAAGTCTTCGCGCCGACCACATAGGCGGCGTGCGGCCGCGCAAACCCCATCAGCGGCAATAGCGCGATGGCCAGTAGCGCCACACTGCCGACCAGCATCCGCAGCGGTTTTCTACGATGGCGCATGCCGTTCTCAATCAGTGCCAGCGCGCCGTCGACGGCCAGTGCGAGCAGGGCGGAGGCCGCGCAGCCGAACAGCACGAAGATCCAATTTTGCGTTTGCAGCCCCGAAAAAATGTAGTTGCCGAGACTGGTCTGGCCGATCGGCGTCGACAGCGTCGCGGTGCCGATCACCCAGACGGCGGCGGTGCGGATGCCGGCCATGATTGTCGGCAGCGCCAGCGGCAGCTCGACAAGGGTGAGCGACTGGCGCTCGGTCATGCCCACTCCTTTGGCGGCCTCGAGCAATTCCGGGTTAACGCCCTGCAGGCCGGTGATGGTGTTTCGCATCACCGGCAGCATGGCGTAGAGCGCGAGCGCCAGCACCGCCGGCAGAAAGCCGAAGGCCGAGAAGCTGAAGCCGAGCCATGTTGCGGTGAACGAGGCCGCCGCGAGCAGCAGCGGATAGAACAGTGCGAGCAAAGCAAGGCCCGGCACGGTCTGCGCGATGCTGGCGATGCCCAACAGCGTTTCGCGCAGGCCCGGGCGGCGGCGCGCGAACAGGGCCAGCGGCAGGCTGACGATCAGGCCCAGCGCGAGCGCGCACAGACTGACGGTGACGTGCGCGCCGAGATAGTCGGGCAGCCTTGCCCACGCTTGTGCAAGTTGCGAGGCTGTGGCCGGCGACATCAGGCGCTGCCCTGCGGCAGGAGCGCGCGCAGGCGCTCGGCCTTGCGCCGGGGCGAACTGAGAAAATAGCGGACGGACGGATCGTCGCTTGCGGCGAGCTCTTCGGGCGTTCCTTGCGCGATCAGGCGGCCGTGCTCCATCACCGCGATCCTGTCGGCGAGGAGCATCGCCTCGGTGATGTCGTGGGTGATCATCACGCTGGTCAGACCGAGGCGGTGGTGGAGGGCGCGATAGTCGTCGCCGAGCGCATCGCGGGTGAGGGGATCGAGTGCGCCGAACGGCTCGTCCATCAGCACGATGCCGGGCCTTGCCGCCAGCGCCCGCGCCACGCCCGCGCGCTGGCGCTCCCCGCCGGAAAGCTCGTCCGGCATGCGGTCGCGGTGGTCTTTTTCGAGCCGCACCAGCGCGATCAGCTCGCTGACCCTTGCGGCGATCTCGGCCGGCGCGGTGCCCAGAAGGCGCGGGGTGATGCCGATATTCTCGGCAACCGTCATATGGGGAAACAGTGCCGCGCTCTGGAACACGAAGCCAACGCGCCGCCGCAGGGCAATGGCATTGCCGGCGGCGATGTCGTCGCCATGCACCCGGATGGTCCCGGCATCGGGCTCGGTCAGGCGGTGGGCGAGGCGCAGCAGCGTGGTCTTGCCCGAGCCGGAGGCGCCGACGATGGCGACGAACTCGCCCCTGGCGACCGCGAGCGAGACGTCGTCGACGGCGGTGACGGCGCCGAAGCGTTTGGTCACATGATCGAACGTGATCGCTGGTGGCATCTCGCTCATCTCCCGTCAGCGGTAGCACAGCTCGCAACCGCATCAAAGTTGCGCGACGAGGCGCTGGCGGCACGGCGCTTGCTCCTATAGGCTTTCGGTTTCCCGCAAGCCGAGGAATTGAGCATGGCCGTGACCAAACCGAAGGCTCCGTCACCCGAGGTGCTGCAATCCTACACCCGGCCGTTCCGCGTCGATGGAACCAAGCACTTCGATCTCTCCGCGCATCACCCGGCCCAGAAAGGCGATCTGCACAAGCAGTCGGCGCACAAGCTGATTGCCGAGAATTCGAGGCGGCTCAGCTATCTTCAAGAAAAACTCTACGCGCAGGACCGCTGGTCGCTGCTCCTGATTTTTCAGGGCATGGATGCCGCCGGCAAGGACAGCGCCATCAAGCATGTGATGTCCGGCGTCAATCCGCAGGGCTGCCAGGTTCATTCGTTCAAGACCCCCTCGCCGATGGAACTCGACCACGACTTCATGTGGCGGGCCTATACCCGATTGCCCGAGCGCGGCCAGATCGGAATTTTCAACCGCTCCTATTACGAGGAATGCCTTATCGTTCGGGTGCACCCCGAAATGCTCGAACAGGAAAAGATCCCGCGAAAACTCGTGACCAAAAACATCTGGCGCGAGCGGTTCGAGGACATGGTTGCGTTCGAGCGCTATCTGGCCCGCAACGGCACCATCGTTCTCAAGTTCTTCCTCAATATTTCCAAGGAGGAGCAGCGCCAGCGTTTTCTCGCCCGGCTCGACGAGCCGACGAAGAACTGGAAGTTTTCGATGACCGATGTCGCCGAGCGCGAACGCTGGGACGACTATCAGCGCGCTTACGAGGACATGATCCGCCAGACCGCGACATCCTCGGCGCCCTGGCATGTCGTGCCGGCCGACTACAAGTGGTTCGGCCGCGTCGTCATCGGCTGCGCCATCGTCAATGCTCTCGAGCAGCTCGACCTTCACTTTCCGAAGGTCGGCAAGGACGACCTCAAGGAATTCGGCGAAGTCCGCCGCGCGCTCGAGGCGCAGGCGCCCGCCGAGAAGGCGGCAAAGCCCGAGGGCGCGGAGGCAAAGGGGAACGGCAAGCGGGAGGCCGAGGCCGCCAAGGCCGGGAATGGAAACGGCCGCAGCGGGAACGGCGGGCGGGCGAAGCCGGCCAAAACGGCCAAGGTCGCCAAGCCCGACGCAGGCACGGTGCCGGCCGACGCCGCGCCCGCGCCCTCCAGAAGCGCGAAATCGAAAGTGGCGGTACCTGACGAAGCAAAATAGGTCAGTTTCTCTGACTTTTTTAAAGCGTTGCGGCGGCAGGCACTTGTCGTTTACAAAGGCGGCCTGCGCAGTTCGGCAACCTTCCGTCAACGGTTGTGCTGGAAAATGCGCGGCACAAGGATCCGGCGATGAAGTTTGGCGACGAAATGCGCGTTGAAGATGCGGTGGCTGTTCCAGCCGCCCGCTTTGCTGCGCTCGTTGCAGGTCAGCCGTCCTTCCTTCTTGGCGGGCTCCTTCTCCTTATGCGCCCCTGAGCGCCGTCTGGGCCGTTGCGCCTGGGCACTCAGGGGATCGCGATGAAAAACCAGAGCCCACTGGCGCCTTGGACAGGGCGCATCTGATCAAAGGACATTTTCGATGAGCACCCCGCACAAGTCCGAGAAGGACCGCGTCATCATTTTCGACACCACCCTGCGTGACGGCGAGCAATGCCCCGGCGCGACCATGACCTTCGAGGAAAAGCTCCACGTTGCGGAGCTGCTCGACAACATGGGTGTCGACGTCATCGAAGCCGGTTTCCCGATCTCGTCCGAAGGGGACTTCGAGGCGGTGAGCGAGATTGCTCGCCGCAGCAAGAATGCGGTGATCGCCGGCCTGTCGCGCGCCCATCCCAAGGATATCGACCGCTGCGCCGAGGCGGTGACGCAGGCCAAGCGCGGCCGTATCCACACCGTGATTGCGACCTCGCCGCTGCACATGAAGGTCAAGCTGGCGATGACGCCGGAGCAGGTGATCGAAACCTCGATCGCCAGCGTCACCCGCGCCCGCAACCACATCGACGACGTCGAATGGTCGGCCGAGGACGGCACCCGCAGCGAGATGGACTTTTTGTGCCGCATCGTCGAGGCGGTCATCAAGGCCGGCGCGACGACCGTGAACATCCCGGACACCGTCGGCTACACGACGCCCGAAGAATACACCCACTTCATGCGCACGCTGATCGAACGCGTGCCGAACTCCGACAAGGCCGTGTTCTCGGTCCACTGCCATAACGACCTCGGCATGGCGGTCGCTAATTCGCTGGCCGGCCTGGCCGGCGGCGCGCGTCAGGTCGAGTGCACCATCAACGGCATCGGCGAGCGCGCGGGCAACGCCGCGCTGGAAGAGATCGTGATGGCGATCAATGTCCGGCAGGACCGGTTCCCGTACTGGAACAACATCGACACGACCATGCTGACGCATGCCTCCAAGGTGGTGTCGGCGGCGACCTCGTTCCCAGTGCAGTACAACAAGGCGATCGTCGGCCGGAACGCCTTCGCTCACGAAAGCGGCATCCACCAGGACGGCGTGCTGAAGAACGCACAGACCTACGAGATCATGCGGCCCGAATCGGTCGGCGTGAAGCAGTCGTCGCTGGTGCTGGGCAAGCATTCGGGCCGCCATGCCTTCATCCACAAGCTGGAGGAGCTGGGCTACAAGCTGTCCGGCAACCAGCTCGAAGATGCCTTTGTGCGGATGAAGGCGCTGGCCGACCGCAAGAAGGACATCTACGACGAAGACATCGAGGCGCTGGTCGATCAGGAAATGGCGCTGGCTAACGACCGGATCAAGCTGGTGTCGCTGAGCGTCATCGCCGGCACGCGCGGTCCGCAGCGCGCCACGATGAAGCTCGATGTCGACGGCGTGATCCGCATCGAAGAGACCGAGGGCAACGGCCCGGTCGATGCGGTGTTCAACTGCATCAAGGCGCTGGTGCCGCACGAGGCGAAGCTGGAGCTCTATCAGGTCCACGCCGTCACCGAGGGTACCGACGCGCAGGCCGAGGTGTCGGTGCGCCTGTCGCAGGGCGACCGGGCGACGACGGCGCGCGCCGCTGATCCGGACACGCTGGTGGCATCCGCGATGGCCTATGTCAGCGCGCTCAACAAGCTGGTGATGAAGCAGCGCCGCGATGTTCCGGTTGCCGCGGCGCAATAACGCCTGACGATCTGTATGCGAACTGAAAGAGCGCGGCCCACAAAGTGGCGCCGCGCTTTTTGTTGGGCTGGCACAGGGCAGGGCGCGACCCGTGCTGCTCGGCGAATCGGCTCGTTGCTTGTCCCGTGATTCTATCGTGCGATTCTGACGCGCCAGCGTGCCCGGTTTGCCGTTTGTGCCGGCGGCGCATCGTGATTCCCCGTGCGGAACCCTCGAAGCGGCAGCCTTTCGATCCCAAAAACTCGCTCATGCGCGGCCGACGTTCAGGCTGCCGACTGTCCGCGCGGCGCTATCCAAAAAACTTGTACGATTTTCGACTTTTGATGGCGGTTTTGTCACCGCGCTGCTGGACATCACCAAGAGCCTTTGGTACACGACGCCAACTTGATTTCCAGACCGCTTCGGCGCGCCACCTGGTGGGGTTTCGAGCGGACCGGCAAGGGCGGGAAACCGCAGTTGCATGGGGAAGTTGGGCGCATAGCTCAGTTGGTAGAGCAGCTGACTCTTAATCAGCGGGTCCTAGGTTCGAGCCCTAGTGCGCCCACCAACTTCCCCAAAGGGCCCCTCCGGGGCCTTTTGTTTTTCTGCCTCCCAATCTCTGCAACGCAAGCGAAGAGCAGGCACCGCTGGGCATCGCGCGCTTCCGCGCGATGTTGCACCCGCTCGGCCAGCGCCTCGTCAATCAGGTGGTCTGGCTCGCGCGCCGCGGGTGCGCAATCTGGTGCCAGGCCCACGCGGTGCGGATGATCGTCGCAAGATCCGAATGGCGCGGCCGGAAATCAAGATCGCGCATCGCCGCCGATGCATCCGCGACGAGAACGGCGGGGTCGCCGGATCGCCGCTCGCGCACCGTGTGCGGCACCTCGCGCCCCGTCTCCTGCACGATCGTCTCGAGAATCTGCCGCACGGAATAGCCGCTGCCGGTGCCGAGATTGTAGGCTCCGCCGCGCGCGCCGCCGAGGAGCTGCTTCAGCGCCAGGACATGGGCGGCGGCGAGGTCGGTGACGTGGATGTAGTCGCGAACCGCAGTGCCGTCCGGCGTGTCGTAGTCGTCGCCGAACACGGCGAACTCGCCGACATGCCCCTGCATCGCCATCATGGCGCGGGGGATCAGATGGGTCTCGACCTCGCGCAGTTCGCCGATCTCGGTCTGCGGATCGGCGCCGCTGGCGTTGAAATAGCGCAGGCAGAATGAATTCAGGCCGTAGGCTTGGCGGTAGTCCGCCAAAATCCGTTCGATGGTGAGTTTCGATGTTCCGTAGGGATTGATCGGCTCGCAGCGGGCCGTCTCGGTGATCGGCTCGCTGTGCCCGTTGCCGTAAACGGCGCCCGTGCTGGAAAATACCAGCCGGTTGCAACCGGCGTTTCGCATCGCTCGCAGCAGGCTGAGCGTTCCGGCAACGTTGTTGAGGTAGTATTTTTCCGGATCGGCAATGGATTCGCCGACCGCGCTGAAGGCGGCGAAATGCATCACGGCGGCGATGCGGTGCGCCCGGAAGGTTTCGGAGAGTTTGGCCGCATCAGCGATGTCGCCGCGGATCAGCGGGCCCCATTTCACAAAGCTCTCATGGCCGGTCGACAGGTTATCGTAGCAGACCGGCTGGAACCCCGCCTCATGGAGCGACTTGGCGCAGTGCGCGCCGATATACCCGGCGCCGCCCGTAATCAGCACTGCGGGCCTCGTGTCGATGGAACTCATTCAGCGTATTCCGAAATGGAGAAACACCGGCTAGTTCACGGAGGCTGCGTATCAAATCTACTTTATAAAAATATAAACAGTATTCTTGTGTAGGTCTGATAGCGTCAATCTACGGTGCAGAAGCTTTTATTGCTTTTATCGCTTTTATTGTTAGCATATCTAATTAAGGGTCAGAAGAAAAATTAAATGCGCTTGTCATATATATTGCGGAACTAATTTAAATGGGATTTGAGTCTCGTTCGATAATCCGGGTTTTTTCGTCTCTCCGGCGGTTGTCCGTGCCATCCCACAATGCTATTCGGCCGCACACGGTTTAATTGAGGCCAATGACTGGCGGCGGTTACTGGAGGTTGTAGGCGGTGAAATATCTCGTAACCGGAGGGGCTGGATTCATTGGTTCTGCCGTCGTTCGCCGGCTGATCAACAACACGCCGCATGCCGTCGTCGTTGTCGACAAGCTGACCTATGCCGGGAATCTCGAATCGCTGGCGCCGGTGTCCGATCATCCGAACTACGCGTTCGTTCAGGCCGATATCGTCGACACCGCAATGATGCGGCGGATTTTTGCGGCGCATCAGCCGGATGTGGTCCTTCATCTCGCGGCGGAGAGCCATGTCGACCGCTCGATCGATGGACCGGGAGATTTCATCCAGACCAACCTCGTCGGCACCTTCTCGCTGCTGCAGGCCGCGCTCGAATACTGGCGGGGGCTTCCCGAGGCGAGAAAGGCCGCGTTCCGGTTTCAGCATATCTCGACCGATGAGGTCTTCGGCTCGCTCGGCGCGGACGGCTTCTTCCGCGAGGATACGCCATATCAGCCGAACTCGCCCTATTCGGCGTCGAAGGCAGGCTCCGACCATCTCGTGCGGGCATGGCATCACACCTACGGGCTGCCGGTCGTGATGACCAACTGCTCGAACAATTACGGGCCGTATCATTTCCCTGAAAAGCTGATCCCGCTCACGATCATCAACGGCCTGCAGGGCCGCCAGATCTCCGTCTACGGCACGGGCATGAATGTCCGCGACTGGCTGCATGTCGACGATCACGCCGAGGCGCTGCTGCTGGTCTCCGAGCGCGGCGGCAACGGCGAGAACTACAATATCGGCGGCCACAACGAATACACCAACATCGAGGTGGTCCGTCTCATCTGCGACCTGCTCGACGAGCTTGCGCCGAATGCGGCCATCGGCAAGCGGCAAAATCTGATTGCATTCGTTGCGGATCGTCCGGGGCATGACGCGCGTTACGCTATTGACGCTGCCAAGATCGGGAGAGACCTGAACTGGAAACCGCGTTATGATTTCAAAGATGGTCTGCGCGAGACCGTCCAGTGGTATCTCGACAACAAGACCTGGTGGGAGCGGGTTCAGTCAGGGGTTTATCGGGGCGAGCGGCTTGGTCTTGGTGTGTGAGCGGGCCTTCCAAGAGGCCTGAAAATTCCGGCACTGTGCTAACCAAATCAGCTTGAGGCGGACATTCCTATGCTGACCGTCACTCCGACAGCCATCGAAGCCGTGAAGGTGATCGTGCCGAAATCGTTCGGCGATCGGCGCGGCAGTTTCTCCGAGACCTACAATCGCAACCGGTTTTTCGAGCACGGCATCGCGCTTGAATTCGTGCAGGACAATCAGTCGGTCTCCGAGGCCGTCGGGACGATCCGCGGGCTGCATTTCCAAAGCGCGCCGATGGCGCAGGACAAGCTGGTCCGCGTGCTGCAGGGGCGCATCTTCGATGTCGCGGTCGACCTGCGGCGGTCCTCTCCCACTTATGGCCAGTGGGTGGCCGAAGAACTGTCCGCCGAAAACGGCAAGCAGCTTCTGGTGCCGATTGGCTTTGCTCACGGCTTCTGCACGCTCGAGCCGAACACGGTCGTCCTCTACAAGGTGACGAACTACTATTCGCCGGCGCATGATCGGGGCATCGCGTGGAACGACAGCGACCTCGGCATCGAATGGCCGGTCGCCGCCGGCGATGTCACGCTGTCCGACAAGGATGAGCGCCTACCGTCCTTGAAGTCAGCCACCGTCGGATTCGAGTGACCGGCATGAAGATTGCAGTCACAGGGCGTCATGGGCAGGTGGTGCGATCTCTGATCGAGCGCAGCGAGGGAGCGGGCGTGCAGATCATCGCACTCGGCCGGCCCGAGATCGACCTTGCCCAGCCGCAAACGATTTTTGATGCGCTCGCAGCAACGAGGCCGGATGTCGTGGTGAACGCTGCGGCTTACACCGCCGTCGATCAGGCCGAGAGCGAGACGGAGAGCGCGCTCGCCATCAACGGAGCCGGCGCAGGCGCGGTTGCATCGGCGGCCGCGCGCCTGCAGGTGCCGGTCATTCAGCTCTCGACCGACTATGTGTTCGACGGCGAACTCGATCGCCCTTATGTTGAAACCGATCCAACAAACCCGCTCGGCGTCTACGGGCGCAGCAAGCTGTTCGGCGAGGAGGCAGTGGCGAAGGCGACCCCCGACCATGCCATTCTGCGCACGGCCTGGGCCTATAGCCCATTCGGAAAGAATTTTGTCCGCACAATGCTGAACCTCGCCAAGCAGCGCGAGGAAATTTCTGTCGTTGCGGATCAGCATGGCGCGCCGACCTCTGCGCTGGATATCGCCGACGGCGTAATCGTGGTGGCGAAGCAGCTGGCGGCGCGCCCGGACGACGCTTCTCTCCGGGGCACCTTCCATATGGTGAGCCAGAACGAGGCGACCTGGGCGGACTTTGCCGAAGCCATTTTCTCGGTATCGCGCGAGCTCGGCGGGCCGTCTGCCAGAGTGATCAGAATTCCGACGTCGTCCTATCCGACGCCGGCACGCCGGCCGAAAAATTCCCGGCTGAACTGCGATCGGCTGGCTGCCGCCTATGGCGTGCGGCTGCCGCCCTGGCAGGCGGCGCTGCCGACCTGCGTCGAACGTTTGCTGAAGGACCGATAACCGGCAACACGCGGATCTCGCGCGCCGGAATTTTTGCTACGATTGAGTTTCAGGAGGTTGCGTTGAAGGGGATTATTCTGGCAGGCGGCAGTGGCACGCGCCTCTATCCGATGTCGCTCGTGACATCGAAGCAGTTGCTGCCGATCTACGATAAGCCGATGATCTACTATCCACTGACCACGCTGATGCTGGCGGGGATCCGCGAAATTTTGATCATCTCGACGCCGCAGGACCTGCCGCGCTTTCAGGATCTGCTGGGTGACGGCGCGAGGTGGGGCCTGGCCCTGTCCTATGCCGAACAGCCGAAACCGGAAGGTCTGGCCCAGGCCTTTGTCATCGGCGCCGATTTCGTCGCCGGCGGGCCGTCGACGCTCATTCTCGGCGACAACATTTTCTTCGGCCACGGCCTGACCGATATGTTGCAGCGCGCGGCATCGATCAAGACCGGTGCGACCGTCTTTGCCTATCACGTCACCGATCCCGAGCGTTACGGCGTGGTCGGCTTCGACGAGACCGGACGGGCGACCTCGATCGAGGAAAAGCCGGCGAAGCCGAAATCCAACTATGCGGTGACGGGACTTTATTTCTACGACCATCGCGCGGTCGACATTGCCGCGAACCTGAAGCCGTCGCAGCGCGGCGAGCTCGAGATCACCGACCTCAATCGTGCCTATCTTGAAGGCGGCGAGCTGCGCGTCGAGAAGATGGGGCGCGGTTTTGCGTGGCTCGACACCGGCACGCCGCGCAGCCTTCTCGATGCGTCGGAATTCGTTGCCGCGCTGGAGCAGCGGCAGGGCGTGCGCATCGCCTGCCCGGAAGAGATCGCCTATATGTGCGGCTTCATCGATCGCGCCCAGCTCGAGCGCCTCGGCGCCGAACTCGGCAAAAGCGACTACGCACGCTACGTGCAGAATCTCGCCGCCCAAGGCTGAGGTCGGTGTTCTTTAATGCGTCACGCAAGGCGTGAGACCCTGCGCGTGCGCACAAAACACCTAGCGAACGCGCGGCAGCACCTCGAACTGGTGGAACGGCGGCGGCGAGGGCAGCGTCCATTCCAGCGTTGTAGCGCCTTCGCCCCAGGGATTGTCCTCGGCCTGCTCCTTGCGCGCAAATGCGTAGGCGAGGCCGATGAAAAACACGACCAGCCCGGCAGCAGAGATATACGCGCCGATCGATGAGATGAAATTCCACGCGCTGAATGCATCGGGATAGTCGGCGATCCGGCGTGGCATGCCCGAAAGGCCGAGAAAGTGCATCGGGAAGAAGGCGAGATTGACGCCGATGAAGGTCAGGATGAAATGCAGTTTCCCCAGGGTCTCCGAATACATGTAGCCGCTCATCTTCGGGAACCAGTAGTACCAGCCGGCGAAGATTGCGAACACCGCGCCAAGCGATAGCACATAGTGGAAGTGGGCGACGACGTAGTAGGTGTCCTGGCCCAAGCGGTCGATGCCCGGATTGGCGAGGACGACGCCGGTGACGCCGCCGATCGTGAAGACGAAGATGAAGCCGATCGCCCACAGCATCGGAGTGACGAAGCGTATGGAGCCGCCCCACATCGTCGCGATCCATGAAAAGACCTTGATCCCGGTCGGGACCGCGATGACCATGCTGGCCGCGGCGAAATAGGCCTGCGCGCTGGCGGTCATGCCAACCGTATACATGTGATGTGCCCAGACGACGAAGCCGATGAAGCCGATCGCCAGAAGCGCATAGACCATGCCGAGATAGCCGAAGATCGGCTTGCGCGAAAAGGTCGATACGACATGGCTGATGATGCCGAAGCCCGGCAGGATCATGATGTAGACTTCGGGGTGCCCGAAGAACCAGAACAGGTGCTGATAGAGCACCGGATCCCCGCCGCCGCCCGGCGAGAAAAAGGTCGTGCCGAAGTTGCGGTCGGTCAGCAGCATGGTCAGCGCGCCGGCAAGCACGGGCAGGGACAGCAGCAGCAGGAAAGCCGTCACCAGCACTGACCAGGCAAACAAAGGCATTCGGTGCATGCTCATGCCGGGGGCGCGCATATTGAAGATCGTGGTGATGAAATTGATCGCGCCGAGGATCGAGGACGCCCCGGCAAGGTGAAGCGACAGGATGACGAAGTCGACCGCAGGGCCGGGATGCCCGGATGTCGAAAGCGGTGCGTAGAGCGTCCATCCGGTTCCGGCGCCGTTCGCGCTCGGCTCGCCTTCGACGAACAGCGAAATGATCAGAAGCAGGAACGAAGCGACCAGCAGCCAGAACGAGATGTTGTTCATGCGCGGGAACGCCATGTCCGGCGCGCCGATCATCAGCGGAACCATCCAGTTGCCGAATCCGCCCATCAGTGCAGGCATGAGCGTGAAGAAGATCATGATCAAGCCGTGGGCGGAGACGAAGACATTGAACAGGTGCGTGCTGGAAAACAGCTGGAGGCCCGGTTCCTGGAGTTCCATGCGGATGGCGATCGACAAAAGCCCGCCCATCAACCCGGCCACCATGGCGAACACGAGGTACATCGTTCCGATGTCTTTGTGGTTGGTTGAGAAGACGTAACGCCGCCATCCCTCGATGTGGGGCGACTCAGGGGGAGCGGATTCGAGCGGTAACGTTGACGCCATGGCGACTGCCTCCCATTGGCCGCCGTGTAAACCAGGTTCCCACTGTCAGTTTCGGGCTTCCGCCTTCGGGAGCGGGGCACCGGTCGTCCGCGGCAATTTGTCCAAGAGCCAGAATACAACGGTAGCGAGTGAAACTATCGGCAATGCAGCAGGTGAGATAGGTGGCGATATGTTTTATTGGATATTTCGGTGTCGTTAACCGGTTGGCGCTGCGTCGTTATTCTGGGGCCGGAACCGAATAGAGTCACATCAAATAGATGTTATCGAAGAATTTCAGCGAGCATCCCCGAGGCCTTGGGATGGTGCCGCTCCTGGCCATGTAAAAAATTACTTCGCTGGTATTTTCTTTGTAAACTCAAAAACCTACGAACGACTGCCGCTTGACATCCGTTCCCCGGACTCGCATCCTGTAATAATAATAATTCTAAATCTGGCCAGCGTGACGCCCAATTGAGGGAGGTCTGAAATGCTTCATGAAGTATCGCGGCGCCAATTCTTAAAGGGGACGGGAACGGGCATCGCCGGATCGGCGATAGGCGCTCTCGGTTTTGGCGGCTCTGAGACCGCTCTCGCCCAGGCCGTAAGGCCGTTCAAGTTGGCGCGTACCACTGAAACCCGGAACACTTGCCCTTACTGCTCGGTCGCTTGCGGCGTCATTCTTTATGGCTTGGGTGACAAGTCGAAGAATGCGAAGTCGGCGATCATCCACGTCGAGGGCGATCCCGATCACCCGACGAACCGTGGCACGCTTTGCCCGAAGGGCGCGGCACTGCTCGACTTCATCCACTCCGAGACGCGGACGAAATACCCGATGTACCGTGGGCCGGGCGAACGCGAGTTCCGCCGGATCGGCTGGGACGAGGCGCTCGACCGCATCGCGCGCCTGATGAAGGACGATCGCGACAAAAACTTCATCGCCAAGAACAAGGACGGCGTGACGGTCAACCGCTGGACGACGACCGGCTTCCTCGCCGCGTCGGCGACCACCAACGAAACCGCATACGCGACCTACAAGGTCGTGCGTAGCACCGGGATATTGGCGTTCGACAACCAGGCGCGTGTTTGACACGGACCGACGGTGGCCAGTCTGGCCCCAACATTCGGTCGCGGTGCGATGACCAACTCCTGGACTGACATCAAGAACACCGATCTCGTTATCATCATGGGCGGCAACGCCGCCGAAGCGCATCCGTGCGGTTTCAAGTGGGTGACGGAAGCGAAGGCCCAGCGCGGGGCCAAGCTGATCGTCGTCGATCCGCGCTTCACGCGGTCGGCCTCGGTTGCGGACTACTATGCGCCGATCCGTCAGGGTACGGACATCGCGTTCCTGCTCGGCGCCATCCGCTACTGTCTGGAAAACGACAAGATCCAGCACGAATACGTCAAGGCCTTCACCAACGCCTCCTATATCGTGAAGGAGGGCTACGGCTATCAGGACGGCCTGTTCACCGGCTATGAGGAAGCCAAGCGCGACTACGACCGATCGACCTGGGAATATGAGATCGGCTCGGATGGTTTCGCCGTGACCGACGATACGCTGCAGCATCCGCGCAGCGTAATCCAGCTGCTGAAGAAGCACGTCGCCCAGTATACGCCGGAAATGGTCGAGCGCATTTGCGGCACGCCGAAGAACAAGTTCCTCGAGATCTGCAAGATGATCTCGGAGACGTCGGCGCGCGACAAATACATGACCTCCATGTATGCGCTCGGCTGGACCCAGCATTCGAAGGGCTCGCAGAACATCCGTTCGATGGCGATGCTCCAGCTGTTGCTGGGCAATATCGGCGTGCGCGGCGGCGGCATGAACGCCTTGCGCGGTCACTCCAATATTCAGGGGCTGACCGACCTCGGCCTGATGTCGAACCTCATCCCGGGCTATCTCACGCTGGCGACCGAAAAGGAGCCGGACTTCGAGAGCTATATGAGCAAGCGGCAGTTCAAGCCGCTGCGCCCGAACCAGATGAGCTACTGGCAGAACTATCGCAAGTTCATGGTCAGTTTCATGAAGGCGATGTACGGCTCGGCCGCGACTGCGGAGAACAGTTACGCCTACGACTATCTGCCGAAGCTCGACGTTCCTGCCTACGACATGCTGCTCACCTTCGACCTGATGCATCAGGGCAAGGTCAACGGCTATTTCTGCCAGGGTTTCAACCCGCTGCTCTCGCTCTCGAACCGCGGCAAGGTTTCGAAGGCGCTCAGCAACCTGAAATTCCTGGTGGTGATGGATCCGTTGCAGACGGAGACGGCACGCTTCTGGAAGGACGAGGGCGTCTTCAACGACGTCAAGTCGGCGGACATCAAGACCGAGGTGTTCGAACTGCCGACCAGCTGCTTCGCGGAAGACGAAGGCGCGCTGGTGAATTCCGGCCGGTGGCTGCAATGGCACTGGGCGGGCGCCGAACCTCCGGGCGAGGCGAAGCACGACACCTGGATCATGGGCCAGCTCTTTGTCCGGCTGCGTGAACTGTACAGGAAGGAGGGCGGGGCGTTCCCGGACCCGATCCTCAACCTCAACTGGCCGTATCGCGATCCGGCCTACCCGCAGCCCGACGAGCTCGCGCGCGAGATCAACGGCTACGTGGTGACCACGGTGAAGGATCCTGTCGATCCGACCAAAACGCTGCTGGAGAAAGGCAAACAGGTTGCCGGCTTCGCCCAGCTCCGTGATGACGGCTCGACGGCCTGCGGCTGCTGGATCTATTCCGGCTGCTACACCGAGGCCGGCAACATGATGGCCCGCCGCGACACCAACGATCCGGGCAACACCGGCGCCTATTCGAACTGGGCGTTCTCGTGGCCCGCCAACCGGCGCATCCTCTACAACCGTGCGTCGGCTGATCTGGAAGGCAGGCCGTGGGATCCGTCCCGCCGGCTGATCTCGTGGAACGGCGAACGCTGGACCGGCTATGATGTGCCGGACATCGCGCCGACCGCCAAGCCCTCTGAGGTCGGGCCGTTCATCATGAACCCCGAAGGCGTCTCGCGGCTGTGGGTGCGCGGGATGATGAAGGACGGACCTTTCCCGGCCCATTACGAGCCGTTCGAAAGCCCGATCGCCAATCCGGTCGCGCCCAAGATCCGCGGTAATCCCGCTGCGCGCATCTTCAAGGGCGATCTCGCAGCACTGGGGACATCCGACAAATTCCCCTATGCCGCGACCTCCTATCGCCTGACGGAGCACTTCCACTTCTGGACCAAGCACAACTGGGTGAACGCTGTGCTGCAGCCGGAATTTTTCGTCGAGATCAGCGAGCAGCTTGCGAAGGAGAAGAACATCCAGCCGGGCGGCTGGGTGAAGGTCTCGTCCAACCGCGGCGAGGTGCATGCCAAGGCCGTGGTGACGAAGCGCATCAAGCCGCTGACCTGTGACGGCAAGACCGTTCACGTGGTCGGCATCCCGCTCCACTGGGGCTTTACCGGTGCGGCTAAGAAGGGTTTCGGTCCCAATAGCCTCACGCCGTTCGTCGGTGACGCGAATATCGAGACGCCGGAATTCAAGGCGTTTCTCGTTAACGTCGAGCCGAGTAACGGGCCGGTCGTGAGCTGAAGGAGGCGATCATGGCATCATTACAAAGTCAGGATTTCGCCCGGATTTCGGCCACGACCTCACGGCCGCCGGATGTCCGCAACGACTTCGCGGTCGCCAAGCTCATCGATGTGTCGAAGTGCATCGGGTGCAAGGCGTGTCAGGCGGCCTGCCTTGAGTGGAACAACCTGCGCGAAGAGATCGGCGTCAATGTCGGCGTTTATGACAATCCGCACGATCTGACGCCGAACAGCTGGACCTTGATGCGGTTCACCGAATACGAGAACCCGGAGTCCGGCAATCTCGAATGGCTCATCCGCAAGGATGGCTGCATGCACTGTGCCGATCCAGGCTGCCTCAAGGCCTGCCCGGCACCGGGCGCGATCGTGCAGTACAAGAACGGAATCGTCGATTTCGTTTCGGAAAACTGCATCGGCTGCGGCTACTGCGTGAAGGGGTGTCCGTTCAACATTCCTCGCATCAACAAGGCCGACCAGAAGGCCTACAAGTGCACGCTGTGCTCCGACCGCGTCGCGGTCGGCCAGGCCCCGGCCTGCGCAAAGGCCTGCCCGACCGGTGCCATCGTGTTCGGCACCAAGTCGGACATGATCGCGCATGCCAATGACCGCATCCAGGACCTGAAATCGCGCGGCTTCAAGAACGCGGGCCTTTACGACCCGCCGGGTGTTGGCGGCACGCACGTGATGTACGTGCTCCACCACAATGACAAGCCGGAGCTCTACGCCAACCTTCCGAAGAACCCGTCGATCAGCCCAGTCGTCGAGTTGTGGAAGGGCGTGACCAAGGTCGCGGGTCTCGCGACGCTTGGTTTCGCAGCGGCGTTCGCCTTCGTTCACGCCAACATCGCGCGGCGTAACGAGGTCACGCGGTTTGATCGTATTCGCGCCGAAGAAGTCATCGATGAGGAGGCGAAGCATGGTCGTCAGGCGTGAGGAAACGCGAACAACTGTTGACCGCTATCAGGGGCGCGAGCGCGTCAACCACTGGATCACCGCCATCGCGCTGATCCTCTTGACCCTGAGCGGGCTCGCGCTGTTCCACCCGAGCCTGTTCTTTCTGACCGCATTGTTCGGCGGCGGATCGGCAACGCGGATGCTTCATCCGTGGATCGGCGTGGTGCTGATGCTCAGCTTCCTTGTGCTGTTCATCCAGATGGTGCGTTTCAATTTCTGGAGCAAGGACGATACGCGCTGGCTGAGCCGGATCGGTGACGCCATGTCCGGCAAGGAAGACAACCTGCCGGAAGCCGGCCGCTACAACGCGGCCCAGAAACTTGTGTTCTGGGCCATGACCCTGATCATTCTGGTCCTGTTCCTGTCCGGACTGATGATCTGGTACGAATATTTCGGAAGCAGCTTTACGGTCGGCCAGCAGCGGGTGGCACATATCGTTCATGCCCTCGCGGCAGTTGCGATGATCCTGATCGTGATCGTCCACATCTACGCCGCGTTCTATGTTCGCGGCACCATCAACGCCATGACCGAAGGCAGGGTCGAGGGCGGATGGGCGTTCCGCCATCATCGCCGCTGGCTGCGTCAGGAAGCGGCCAAGGGCGTGATCGACGAAACCGACGGACGCTTGCACAATCGCGGCGGCGTGCGTCCGACTGGCTAAAGAATTGCGGCTGGCGCAAGATTGCTCCGTGGTCTTGCGCCAGCGCACACGTGGCCCGGGTGGTTCGTGAGGGACTGAATGAGCGACAATGACAAGAGCGGCCAGACCGATGGCCCCGCCACCTTCGAGCAGGTAGGCATTCCCGAGCGGGACAAACCGCCCTTCGTGCGGCTTCCCGAAATCCCTTCCCTCTTCGAGAAGCGCGGGTCGCGCTTCGCCTCGCTGGCGCCCGGCCACCAGCTCGAGCCGTTTTTGCTGTTTCTGGCCGAGGTGTCGCGCCTCCAGCACGAGCTGGCTTCCGAGCCGTTCGAGCCGGCGATGCCGACCGAGCAGGATCTTCGCCTGCGGGCAGCGAATGCGATGCCGACGGTGCCACGCGAAGACCTTCCCAACGATCCTGCCGTGCTCGATCTTTTCGGGCGTCTGCTGGAGCGGGCGCAGGGGATCGAGATGCCCGAGATGGCAAGCACCGCCCTCGGCCGGGCGCAGGCGGCCGATGAGCTTGCGCGCCGCGCGATGCTGACGGCGGTGGTGAGCGACGCCATTCCGATGGAGGCGCTGCCCGAACACATCTTTGCGGCGGCAGCGCTCCAGATCGCCGCTGCGGCGCGCTCGGCGAAGGTGCCGGAGGAGTTCGTCCACCCGGTTGCCGACGGCGTCTGCCCCTGCTGCGGCGCGCCGCCCGTCACCAGCGCGATTGTCGGCTGGCCGAATTTCGAGGGCAGCCGCTATGTGCAGTGCTCGCTGTGCAGCGCGCGCTGGAATCATGTCCGCGTGAAGTGCGTATCCTGCGGATCGACGAAAGGCATTGCCTATCAGGCGATCGAGGAGCAGCCGGATGCGATCAAGGCGGAAACCTGCGATAACTGCCGGACCTATGTGAAAATTCTCAACGAGCGCACCGATCCGCAGCTCGACGGCGTGGCTGATGACGTCGCCAGCCTCGGGCTTGATCTGCTGGTCGGAGAAGCCGGCTGGCGGCGCGCCGGGGTCAATCCCTATCTCCTAGGCTATTGATGGGCGCAGTTGGCCGGATCCCCGAGGCGCGGTTCGCCCTGACGGCGCGCAGTGAGAATGCCAGGGAAACACAGGAACGGATTATGGGCCGGCTTGGAAGCGGGGGCTCACCGGCAGGCGATCGGAAAACAGCTTTTGCTTCGCGCACGGTGCGGCTCGTCGTCCTTGAGGGGCGTCATCGAGGGGAAGCGGCATCGAAGAAGTTTGGAAACGGCGGAGAAGTGGTTCCGCGGAAGAAAGCCGGCCGAGCGAGCTGGCAGGAATACAGGAGAACGTTTGAGCGCCTCGATGCGGCAGCGGTGCCGCCGAGGGGCTTGAGACCCAACCGGTTACGCGGCCCATTGAGAGGGTGCGAACGGGTTCCGGCGAGGGAGCGTGATGAACTATTCGGAGGCGTTTCGACTGCCGTCGGTCGATGAGGTGCTTCGGCATCCGCAGACCAAGGCGTCCTTGGATCGCTTCGGCCGCGCTGCGACCACGGCGGCGGTTCGCGAGGCGCTGGCCGGTGCGCGGGAAAAGCGCGGCGGCGCGGTCTCGGCCGAGACCATCGCGCAGCAGGCGTTCGCCATTCTCGCGCAGCGGGACCAGCCGTCGCAGCGCGCGATGATCAACCTGACGGGCACGGTGCTTCACACCAATCTTGGCAGGGCCTTGCTGCCGGAGGCGGCGGCCGAGCCGGTGCTGGCCGCGATGCGCCATCCCACCAATCTGGAGTTCGATCTCGATGCCGGCCGCCGCGGCGAGCGCGATGATCATGTCCGCAGCCTCATTCGTGAGCTGACCGGCGCGGAGGACGCAATCGTCGTCAACAACAATGCGGCGGCGGTGCTCCTCGTGCTGCATACTTTCGCCAATCGCCGCGAGGCCATTGTTTCGCGCGGCGAACTGATCGAGATCGGCGGCTCGTTCCGGCTGCCCGACGTGATGGCCAGCGCCGGCGCCAAGCTGCGCGAGGTCGGCACCACCAACCGCACGCATCTGCGCGACTACGCGAATGCGATCACCCGCAAGACCGGGCTGATCATGAAGGTGCACACATCGAATTATCTCGTGATGGGCTTTACCGCCGCAGTGCCCGCGCCGGAGCTGGCGATGCTGGCGCGCGAGCACAAAATTCCGTTCGTCGACGATCTCGGCTCGGGCACGCTGGTCGATCTATCGCGCTGGGGCCTGCGCAAGGAGCCGACGGTGCAGGAGTCACTGGCGGCGGGGGCGGATCTCGTCACCTTCTCCGGCGACAAGCTGCTCGGCGGGCCGCAGGCCGGGATCATCGCCGGCCGCGGCGAGCTAATCGCGCGCCTTGCCAAAAATCCGATGAAGCGCGCGCTGCGTCTCGACAAGCTGCGCCTTGCCGCAATGGAAGCGACGCTGCGGCTCTATCACGATCCGGACCGATTGGCCGAGCGGCTGCCGACGCTTCGCCTCTTGAGCCGCACGGTTGAGGAGATCCGGGCGGATGCTGCGGCGTTGCGGCCGGTGCTGGCGGACGCGCTCGGGCCGGCATGGAGCGTGGGCGAGACCGAATGCGCGAGCCAGATCGGCTCGGGCGCGCTGCCGCTCGAAACGCTCCCCAGTTTCGGTCTTGCCATACGCCCCGCTACGCGGCGGTCGGGCCGCGCCGTCGAACAGCTCGCCGCAAGCTTTCGCATGCTGCCGCATCCGGTGATCGGCCGCATTGCCGATGGCGCGCTGGTGTTCGACCTGCGCTGCCTCGGCTCCGTCGATGAGTTTGCTGCGCAGCTCGGCCTCTTGAAGCAGGAGGCGCAGGGGTGAGCGTGCTGAAACTCATACAGCGGTGGTTCGCGCCGGTCGCCGGCGCTTCCCCGCAGCCTGCCGCGATGGATGTCGCGGCCGAGCTGCGGGCCGCGCATGACGCCGCCGAGCGCGGCGACTATCAGGAAGCGCTGGCGATCTGGGGGCCGCTCGCCCATGCCGGGGTGGCGCGCGCGCAGAACAATATCGGCGCGTGCTTTGCCGAGGGGCACGGCGTTGCGCGCGATCCCGAGCTGGCGCTGCGCTGGCTCACGCTTGCGGCGGAAGCCGGCGACCCTGTCGGGCAGCGCAATCTCGCCGAGCTGTATTTCAAGGGCGAGGGCGTTGCCCAGAACGATGACGAGGCGCGGCGCTGGTATCTTGCCGCGTCGGAACAGGGAGACGCAGCGGCTCAGGACATGCTGTCCTGGATGATGCTCGAAAGCGGCAGCCCGGAAGAATTCACCGAAGCGCGGCGCTGGGCGCTGGCTGCCGCGGAAGGCGGCGTGGCGACGGCGATGACGCGTATGGGCATGATCTATCACGAGGCGCATGGGGTGGAACGCAACCCCGAGCTTGCCGCGCAGTGGTGGAAGAGAGCCGCGGATGCCGGTGATGCCGATGGGCAGGCAATGCTCGGCGCGGCCTATTTCCTCGGCCAAGGCGTGCCGAAGGATGGCGTTTCCGCCTTTGCGCTGCTGCTGCGGGCGCGGCGGGGCGGCAGCGAACTGTCGCGGCAGTTTTTGAAGCCCGCGCAGGATGCATTGTCGGAAGCCGAGATTGCAAAGGCGAGAGAGGCGGCTGAATGATCGTCGGCACGGCCGGTCACATCGATCATGGCAAGACGTCGCTGGTGCGGCGGCTGACCGGCGTTGAGACCGACCGCCTCAAGGAAGAGCGCGACCGCGGCATCAGCATCGAGCTCGGCTTCGCCTACTGGCCGCAGCCCGATGGCAGCATCATCGGCTTCATCGACGTGCCGGGCCACGACAAGCTGGTCCACACGATGCTGGCGGGGGCATCGGGCATCGACCTCTTGTTGCTGGTGGTCGCCGCCGATGACGGCATCATGCCCCAGACCCGCGAGCATCTCGAGATCGCGCGCCTTCTCGAAGTCGATCGGGCGATCGTCGCCCTGACGAAAAGCGACCTTGTCGATGCGGGCCGCCGCGACGCGGTTGCGACCGAGATCGCCAATCTCCTGGCGGATACGCGCTTTGCCGGCGCGCCGATCGTGCCGGTTTCGTCCGAGACCGGCGAGGGTATCGCCGGGCTCGGGCAGATGCTGCGCGAGGAGAGCGCGCGCGCCGGGCGGCACCCGTCCGACGGGCGTTTCCGCCTTGCGGTGGACCGCTGCTTCACCATGGTCGGCGCTGGCACGGTGGTCACCGGCACGGTGATTTCCGGCGAGGTCACGGTCGGCGACGCGGTGACGATCTCACCGTCCGGCATCGCTGCGCGTGTGCGCTCGATTCGGGCGCAGAACCAGCCGACCGAGCGTGGCCGCGCGGGCGACCGCTGCGCGCTCAATCTCGTCGGTGCCGATGTGTCGAAGGAGGCGATCGGGCGCGGCGATATGGTGGTCGATCCGGCTTTGCATGCTCCGACCGCGCGGATCGATGCGGAGTTGACCCTGCTGGCGTCGGAAAAGCGCGGAGCCGGAATGTGGCTGCCGGTGCGGCTTCACCATGCCGCCGCCGATGTCGGCGCGCGCATCGTTCTTCTTGGCGAAGAGGCGCTGATGCCGGGAAGTACGGCCATGGTGCAACTCGTGCTCGATCAGCCGATTGCGGGGGCGGCGCTCGATCGCTTCGTGCTGCGCGATGTCTCGGCCAGCCGCACCATCGGCGGCGGCAGGTTCATCGACCTGCGCGCGCCGACTCGCCATCGGCGCAGCCCCGAGCGGCTTGCCTGTCTTGCGGCGCAGGCGCTGCCTGATCTGCGCGGCGCGTTGCAGGAGCTGCTGGAGACGCCGCCGCACTGGGTCGATCTTGGCGTGTTCTTCCGCGATCGCGCGGTCGGCGCGGCGCAGGCCGACGCGGTTACGGCGGATCTCGATCTGGTCGTGCTGGCGCATGGCGCGATCCGGCTCGCGATGCTGCCCAAGGTCTGGACGGGCTTCGTCCGCTCCGTTGTCGAAACGCTGAATCAGCATCATCACGAGATGCCGGACCTCGCCGGCATGGGGCTCGAGCGGCTGCGGCTTGCGGTTTCTCCGCGCCTGTCGGCGCCGGTGTTTCGCGTCGCGCTGCAACGGCTGACGGCGGATCGCGAAGTGGTGGTACAGGGCGCGTGGGTGCGGCGGCCCGACCACGAGGCACGGCTGCTGCCGGATGACGAACGCCTCTGGGGGCGGGTCGCACCGATGATCGCCGGAGAGGAACGCTTCCGACCGCCGCGGGTGCGCGACATTGCCCATGCGCTTGACGTCCGCGAGGAAAACGTCCGCCGCCTGTTCAAGATGCTGTCGCGGCGCGGCGACGTGCATGAGGTGGCGCACGATCATTTCTTTCTTCGCACGACGGTGAACGAAATGGTCGGGATCGTCGCGCAGTTGAGCGCGGACCACGAGGCCGGTTTAAGTGTTGCTCAATTCCGCGATCGCGTGGACAATGGCCGCAAGGTCGCCATCCAGATCCTCGAATTTTTCGATCGGCATGGAGTGACGATCCGGCGCGGCGACATTCGCCGCATCAATCGGCAGCGGCTCGATCTGTTCGGTCCGATCGGCGAAGCTGCCGCGCAAGGAGGAGAAGCGTCCCCGGTGGGGCGTCCGGACTTCAAATCCGGGAGGGGCCGTCAGTCGGTCTCTGGTGGGTTCGACTCCCATTCTCTTCCGCCAAATCTTCAAGGGGGGTGACGTGAGCGAAGCTGGCCTGACGGCGGCCGATCTGATCGCGCTGTTCGAGACCGCGGCGGAGGAGGCTTACGCGGCGGAGAGCGCATACCGGCAGGAAGCGGCCGCGCGCATCCAGGACTTGGTGACAGAGCGCGCCAACGCCTTCCGGCGGCTGAACCTCGTGCGCGTCATCGCCGCCACCCTTGCCGCGCACGCCGGCGATGAGGGCGACGGCGCGGTGGCTGCCGCGCGCAGCGCCGTGCGCAACGAGCTCGGCTGGCCGCAGGATAGCGCTCCGCACGAGGACGTGCTCGACCATCTGACCCCGGTGTTTCGTTCGTTGTTGCCCGCACAGGGCGACGGGGAAGTTGACGAAGAGGACGCCGAGGAAACGGTCGATGCCGCCGTCGCGCATCTGCGCGCGTTTGAGGCGTGGTATCGCGACAGCAAGGGCAGCGATTTCTATGCGCTGTTCGACCGCTATATTCCGGAGACGCCGGTTGTCGACTTCTAAGGGCCTCAACACCGACTTCGACAGGTGGCTTCACCGCGCCTTCCGCAAGGGGCCGTTCACCGCGCTGATCGTGCTTGTGAAGATCGCCGAGCCGCAGGTGGAATTGCTGCGCTCGACCCATGTGCACATCATCGGCGATGAGCTCGACTGGGGCGACATCGTGCTCATGCTCGGCAGTGCGCGGACGAGCTGGGATGGCGTTGCGTTTTTCCCGCTCCGCTCGGTGGACAAAGGGCCGATGAGCGACGCCGATGCGAAGGTCGAATTGCGCGATCTGGAAGCGCGCCTCGCGGAAGATAGGCTGGTGCTCAACGAGGGCGAGTTTTTTGACGTCTGGGGGCGCCGGATGCGGATCGACGAGACGTCGATTTCCTGACGTTGCTTACGCAGGGCGCGGTGACCTCGGATGAAGATCACCGCGCCGTTTGTGCAGGGCTTCAGATGATCACCCTTACTCGCGGATCGCCCGCGCGGACGAAGCCGATGCGGCGCGCGGCCGGATAGCCCGCCGCCCTGATTTCATCGAGGATTGTATCCGCGCTGTCGCTGGCGCAGGACACCAGCAGCCCGCCGGAGGTCTGCGGGTCGGTCAACAGGTCGCGCTGCCAGTCCGCGGTGCCCTCCGGCAAAATTACTTCATGGCCGTAGCTTGCCCAGTTGCGGTTTGAGGCGCCGGTGACGCAGCGATTGCGAATGAGAGCTTCGGCCTGCGACAACAGGGGAACATCCGCGAAGGTGATTTCCAGCGTGTGGCCGGCGCCGCGCGCCATTTCCAGCCCATGGCCGAGCAGGCCGAAGCCGGTGACATCGGTGATGCCATGAACCGCCGGATTGGTCGCCAGCGTTGTGCCGACTTTGTTGAGTAGCGTCGTCGATGCGATCAGTTCGTCATAGCCGGCGGGGGAAAGAACTTCCTTCTTGAACGCGGAGGAATAAGTGCCGACGCCGAGCGCCTTGGTGAGAATGAGCGCGTCGCCGATCCGCGAGCCGGAGTTGAGGCGCACATTGTCCGGATGGACAAGGCCAATCACGGCGAGGCCATAGATCGGTTCGGGCGCATCGATCGAATGTCCACCCGCGACGGGAATGCCGGCCGCCGCGCAGACTTCGGCGCCGCCCTTGAGAATGTCGCGCGTCGTCTCAATTGGCAGCTTGTCGAGCGGCATGCCGAGAATGGCGAGGGCGAAAATCGGCTTGCCGCCCATCGCGTAGACGTCCGAGATGGCGTTGGTCGCGGCGATGCGGCCGAAATCGCGGGGATCGTCGACCACCGGCATGAAAAAATCCGTGGTGGCGACGACGCAGGTGTTGTCGTCGACCTGCCAGACCGCGGCGTCATCGCCGCTCTCGGAGCCGACGAGCAACTGGGCATAGGGGCCGCTCGCGGGATGTTCGGCCAGAAGCTGCTGCAGCACGGATGGCGCGAGCTTGCAGCCGCAGCCGCCGCCATGGGCAAGGCTGGTGAGCCGGAACGGCGCCGCAGATGTCGAGGAATGATCGGCGCTCGGCGCAAGCGAAACTGGGGCAGTCATTTTTGTTCTCCCGGAGCGAACAGTTCTCAAGCCCTGGCGTCCGCAACCATGGCGGCGTGCAGGGCTGACGGCAGTGGCGGCAACACCGCTGCCGCTGCCATTGGGCACTGGCTGGGCCCGGATCGTGATCTCCGTGGCCGAATGCGTCAGGCCTTCAACTCGGTCGACCTGATCGCGTAACGGAAGCCGTCGGCGTCGAGGCAATCGAGCAGTGCGCCTGCGATCTCGGCCTGCGGATACATCAGGAACGCGACCTTGTGCGCCGAGCCCGGCAGCTCGAGATCGTGCGCAGTGTTGTAGGCGAGCCAGTTGCCTTCCCATGCGCCGAACAGCTTCTCGCGCGCCGCCACCACCTTCGGCGCGTTCAGCGGCTGATTGCCCGGCGGCTCCTCGAGCACGACCTTGCGAACGTCCGCAGGATCGGTGGCGATCCAGCCGATGCCTTCCAGCCATACTTCGGACCGGCAATGCTGGGCCTTGGTGATGTTGTCCGAGCCGGTGCCGAGACTCTTGTAACCGAACTTCGACGGCCCGACGCGGATGCCATAGACGTCGCGGGCGGGAACGCCGGACGCACGCACCAGCGCGACAAACAGCGCGTTGAGGTCCGCGCATTTGCCGCTGAGATTTCCCGTTCGCAACATCGAGGCGACATCGCCGGTGCCGCAGCCGCGGGTCGCGGCATTGCGGAACGTGTTGTCGACCACCCATTCGTAGATCGCGCGCGCCTTCTCGACGTCGCTGGTCTTGCCGGCGATGATCTTGCTCGCCGTTTCCTTCACAATCCCGTCGGTCGGCATCAGTTCGGTGGCTTCGAGGTAAAGCGCGCGCTCGCTGGCGCTCAGCGAGGCCGGGCTGGCCTTCTTGCCAAGATCTGCGGCGCGGTCCTGCACGGCAAAAGCGCTCGTCACTTCAACGCTTGGCGCCTTCTCGCCATCCTTGAAGACGACATGCAGCATCTGCGCGCCGTGCTTCTTGTCGCGCTCGACCTTGGCGGTGGCGGCGTTGGTCGTCCACTGATTGGTCGCGCCTTTGATCCAGCCGTCTTCCTGCACGGACGGCAACGGGATCCACGCCTGCGCCTTGCGGCCGTCCGCCGGAAGATTGAGCTGGGTGGTCACGGTGAACTGCCGCCATTGCCCCGGCGCTGGCGCGAATGTTTGATCGGCAAGGGCGATGCGCGGAGCGACGAGCGCGGTCGTGGCCAATGCGGCACTGCCTGCAAGCATGTTACGGCGATTGATCATCATTGCAGTCCTCCCCCTCGATTGGTTGTCTGTTGGTTGCGTGTTGTTGGTCCCCCCTGCGCGCCGGCTTTGGCGAGCAAGGTATCGATTGCGCTGTCGTCCCAGTTCACGTCGCCGACCGCGACGTGGGTGATCTGGAAGCCTGGAGCGAGAACGAAGGTTGTTGGCAGGCTATCGACCTGCCAGCGCTTGAGCACTTCCCGGTTGCGGTCCAGCAGGATCGGAAAATCGACCGGGCGCCTGGCGAAGAAATTTTGCACGCGCGCTTCGACCTCGCCGACGCTGATGGCGAGGATCGTTAGCGGGCGCTGCCGATATCGCCCGGCGAGGCGATTGAGCGCGGCCATTTCCTCGACGCACGGCTCGCACCAGGTCGCAAAGAAGTGGACCAGCACAAGCTGGTCGCGGAAATCATCGAGCTGGATGCTGGATGCGGGCGAATTGCTCTCCGCCCCGCGCGAGCTACCGGCGCTTGATGAAATGCTCTTCAGAAGCGGGAGTTCAAAGCCCGGTTTCGCCCCGCCGGTCCACTCGGTGAGGTCGGTAGCGGAGACGGGCGGGCAGACCGCGCACCACGACGCGGACAGGAAAACCGCCCCGGCGAGCGTGGGTGCAAATTGGCGTGATCGGAATGTGCCCCGACACTCGGGAGCCGACATCTTGGACACACCCCATGCTCCCTTGGCGGAGCATGGGTGTCAAGCCGAATAGTGACGGGGCGGACGGCGCGGTAGGGAAATCGCCGTCCGGCGGCGTCAGAGCACCACCACCTTGGAGCCGTTGGGGATGCGGTTGTACAGGTCGATTACATCCTGGTTCATCATGCGGATGCAGCCGGAGGAAACTGCTTCGCCAATGGTAGCCGGCTCGTTGGTGCCGTGGATGCGGTACAGCGTATCCTTGCCGTCCTTGAAGAGGTAAAGGGCGCGGGCGCCGAGCGGATTGCTTTCGCCGCCCTTCATGCCGCTGGCCCATTTTGCATAGCGGTCCGGCTCGCGGGCGATCATGTTCGGCGTGGGCGTCCAGTTCGGCCACTTGCGCTTGTGGTTGACCACGGCGGTGCCGGAGAATTCGAGACCCGCCTTGCCGACGCCGACGCCGTAGCGCAGGGCCTTGCCGCCTTCCTGCACGAGATAGAGAAACCGCTGGTGCGGATCGACGACCAGCGTGCCGGGAGCGTGGCGGGTTGGGTAGTCGACGAGCTGGCGCATGTTTTCCGGTTTCAGCTCGGCGAGCTCCACCGCCGGAACGTGAAACGCCTCATCGGTCACGGCACTGTAGCGCTGGACGTCGAGGCTCGAAAATAGCGAAGGGGCCTCAGGCTGCGGCGCACTCGTGGTGTTGCAGGCGGCGAGGAATAGTGTCGACGCCGCCGCGGCCGCAAGGCGCACCAGCGCCTTGGGTGCGGACGAAAGAACGTTCCGCACGGAAAAATTCTGGTCTTTGGCGAATGGCTTGGAACAGACTTGCATGGTCACTTCTTGGCTTGCCTCGCGCGGGCTTCGGCGACGGCGCGCTTGAAGCCGTCATAGTCGAGGGTCGGGGTCTTGAATGGGCCGATCAGGTAGACCGGCGTGCCGGCAAGGTCGAGGGAGTCGGCCTGCGCCGCGGTGCGCTTGAGCAGCGCCAGAATGCTTTTGCCGTGGGTGTCGACATCCGCCTGCAGCCGCTTCAGGTCGACGCCGGATTTCTGCACCGCCTCGCGCATCGTGTCTTGCGAGATGCGCTTGCCGGGAATGGCCATCAGCGCGTGATGCACCTTGTCGTAGGCGCCCTGGTATTTTGCGGCGAGCGCGACCTGCGCACCGTAGACGGAGGCTTCGGTCAGGATCGGCCAATCCTTGTAGACGAGGCGGATGTTGCCGTCTTCCTTGACGACGCGCTCGAGGTCCGGTGCAGCTTGCTTGCAGTAGGGGCAGTTGTAGTCGAAGAACGCGACAATGGTGACATCGCCCTTGGGGTTGCCGCCGGTCGGCGCATCGGGATCGTTCAGAATGGCGTTGGTGTCGATCTTCTGCGCCATCGCCTGTGACGCGAAGGACAACGCCGTTGTCGTGGAAGCTGTGAGCGCGGTGAGCTGGAGAAAGTGTCTTCGGTCCATGGTTGTGGTCCTCGGGTAAAATGTCGGGAAACTATGAGAGGAATGTTTCGAGCCGGGCGACGAGATCATCGGCGGCGAATGCACCGATCATGCGCGTACCGGAAAACTCGCGGCCCGTCGCAGGATTGATGAAGAGGAGCGCGGGCGGCCCTTCGATGCCAAGGTGCTGCATCAGCGCCTTGCTGGCGGCATCTACGGCGGTGACGTCGACATTGATGAGGGAAAACTCGCCTAGCTGCTCGACGATGCGGCGATCGATGAACACGGTCCGTTCCAGCCGCCGGCAGATCGCGCACCAGTCGGCTGAAACCTTGACCACTGCGATCTTGCGGTCGCGGCGTGCTTCGGCGATCGCCGCCATGTAATGCGGCAGGGAGCGCACCGGGCCGCCCTTGGCAAAGCCGGGCTGCGGGCATGCGATGACGGCAAGGACGAGGGATGCGGCCAGCCCGAGCAGCATGCGCCGCGAAGGCGATGCGTCCCATTGTGCTGCTGTGTCCTCAATCTCCATTAAGCACCCGCATGGTCGAGCTTGCGGGTGAATTCATCGACCGTGATCGCGCCGATGGTGCGGGTGTCGCCGATCTCGCCGCCGGTCGCTGGATCGAGCACCAGCATGGTTGGCGGCCCGACGATGCTGAAGCGTTTCATCAACTCGCGGCTGTTGTCGCCGTAGTCCGTGACATCGGCGGTGATGACTGAAAAATCGGCGAGGCGCTGCCTGACGGCGGGATTGCTCAGCACGTCGCGTTCGATCTGCTTGCAGACCGTGCACCATTCGGCGGTGAACTGCACCAGCACCGGTTTGCCGGCGGTCCTTGCCGTCGCGAGGGCGGCATCGAAGGCCGGCGACGATGTGACGATACTGGCCTTCTCGGCCTTTGCTTCCGCGACGAGGCCCGTGCCGGAGCGTTCGAGGAATGACAGCGGCCGCATCGGGTCGGTTGCGCCGCCGGCGAATCCGGCGAGCAGAATGACGCCGTAGACGACGGAGGCGATGCCGGCCGCTTTCGCCAGCCGTTGGCCGAGTGCGCCGGCAGGCGTTGCCTCCGACGTGTCGAGGCGATCGAATGCGCCGATGAAGGTGCCGATGCCGATCGCGAACAACGCCCAGAACCCGACCGCGAGATTGGCGGGCAGAGCGCGGCTGATCATCGCAATCGCAAGGCCAAGGAAGATGTAGCCGAAGATGTTTTTGATCTGAGCGAGCCAGGGGCCGGACTTCGGCAGAAGGCGGCTGCCAAAGGTGCCGAACACGATCAGCGGCAGGCCCATGCCGAGGCCGAGCGCGAACAGCGCAAGCCCGCCGCGCATCACGTCGCTGGTCTGGGCGACGTAGAGCAGTGCCGCGGCGAGCGGCGGTGTGACGCACGGGCCGACGATCAGCGCCGAGCCGAAGCCGAGCACGGCTGCGCCGCCGATCGATCCGCCTTTGCCGGAAGTGGCGGAAGAAAGGCGCGCGCTCCAGCTTGCGGGCATCTGCAGATCGAACAGCCCGAACATCGACAGCGCGAGCGCCACGAAAACGAGGCTCATGATGCCGACTGCAATCGGCGTCTGCAGCGCGAGCTGGAGATTCTGGCCTGACCAGGCGGCGACGACGCCGATCACAGCATAGGCGGAGGCCATCGCCAGCACATAGGAGGTGGAGAGCACGAAGCCGCGCCCGGCGGAAAGGTGCTCGCCGGAGCGAACCAGCATGCCCGAGAGGATCGGGATCATCGGGAACACGCAGGGCGTCAGCGCGAGCAAAAGACCGAAGCCGAGAAAGGTGAAAAGCGTAAAGACAAGGCTGCCGGAAAAGGCGCTCGTTGCGGTGTCGCTCTGGCTGCCCGTGCCTGCTGGCGCTGCGGGCGCGCTTTCCACTTCCGCGGGCAGATTGCTCCACTCCATCTGATCGAGCGCGGCTGACAGCTTCGCCGGGCCGGGCGGAGCGGCTGCATCGGTCACGGCCAGCGTCGCAGTGTTGAGCGAAACGGTCTGCGGCGGATAGCAGATGATGTCTTCGGCGCAGCCTTGATAGGTGACGATAAGGTTGCCGTCCGCCGGTACGTTGGCGAGATCGACGGTGGCCTTGGCCTGGTTCCAATAGATCTCGGTCTGGCCGAAGGTCGGGTCGTCCTTTTGGTCACCGGCTTCCGTCGTGAACGGCACCGAGGCGCCATTTGCCTGACGCAGGCCGATCTTCTCGCGGTAAAGGTAGTTGCCGGGTTGAATGGTCCAGTTCAGGGTCAGGTGCTGGCCGTCTTTTGCAGCCGTGAGCTTGAATGCCTGATCGACCGGCAACGGATTTGCGGCGGTGGCCGGAAGCGCTGCGACCAGCCACAACATGGCGGCAAAAAGGGAACTGATGCCGAATCGGCACATGATGCTGGACATGGGGCCTCAGGATTGTGATTTGCCGCGATGTCGGAAACCGACCTTAAGCCAGCCTTAAGGCAGTGTTGGAACAGGTCGGCGAAGGAGATTGGCATGCGCATCTTGGTTGTCGAAGACGACCCCATTTTGGCAAACGGTTTAAAAGTTGGCCTCAGCCTCGGCGGCTGGGCGGTGGATCTCGTGGGAACCTGCGCCGATGCCCGCGCGGCGGTTGGGGCCGTCGAGTTCGACGCGGTAGTGCTCGACCTGATGCTGCCGGACGGTTCCGGCATCGACGTGCTTGCCGAAATGCGCGCGTGCGAGGACAGGACGCCGGTGCTGCTCCTGACCGCGCTCGACGACGTCGCTGACCGGATCCGCGGGCTCGACAGCGGGGCGGATGACTATCTCGGCAAGCCGTTCGACCTCGACGAACTGGCGGCGCGGGTGCGGGCGATCGCGAGGCGCGGAACCGGGCGGGCGACGCCCTCAATCGCGGCTGGCGGCATCGTCATCGATCCAGCGACGCTCACCGTCACCGTGGACGGCGATGCGGTGTCCGTATCGCGCCGCGAGTTCGCGGTGCTCTCCGCGCTGATGGAGCGCCCCGGCACGATCCGCTCCAAGAGCGAAATCGAAGAGCGGCTCTACGGCTGGCAGGAGGAGATCGAAAGCAACACCGTCGAGGTCCACATCCACCATCTGCGCGCAAAGATCGGTCGCGATGCCATCGAAACGGTGCGCGGCCTCGGCTATCGGTTGAAGGCATGAGCATGGCCGCTTCCAGCGTCGATATGACCTCGCTCCGCAAGCGGCTGTTCGCGTTGCTGATCGTCGCGACCGGCGTGATCTGGCTGTCCGCCATCGGCTGGATCTATTTCGGCAGCAAGGCTGAGGTCGAGCATGTGCTCGACACGCGGCTGCAGGAAGCCGCCAAGATGGTGCATTCGCTTGTCGCCAGCGGCAACGTCGCCTCGGCGCCGGAGAAGGCGCAGGTTCTCGAGCCGCTGCAAGGGGCGGCGGGATACGAGCGGCAATTGTCCTGCCAGATCTGGTCGCTCGATGGAAAGCTGATGGCGCGCTCCAGCGGCGCCCCCGAGGCGCGGCTGGCCGACGATGCCCAGGGCTTTTCCGAACGCAACGTCAATGGCGAGCCGTGGCGGGTATATACGATCGAGGACGCCGCCAAGGGCGTGCGGGTGATGGTGGGCGATCGCGTCGGCGTGCGCGAGCGGCTGATCGCCGACCTGATCAAGGGCCTGATCGTGCCGCTGCTGCTCATCGTGCCGCTGCTCGGCGCGCTGATCTGGATCAGCATCGACAGGGGCCTGCGCCCGCTCAAGGTGATCGCCGACGAACTGGCGCAGCGCAGCGCCGACGACATGGGGCCGATCGAGGCCGGGCGCGTGCCATCCGAAATCAAGCCGCTGACCAATGCGATCAACGGGCTGTTCGCGAAGGTCGAGGCAGCGCGGCGGCACGAGCGCGAGGTGACGGCCTTCGCGGCGCATGAATTGCGCACGCCGCTGGCCGGCCTCAAGACGCAGACGCAGATCGCGCTCGCCGCCACCGATCCGGCGACGAAGGAAGGCGCGCTGCGCCAGATCCTTGCTTCGGTCGATCGCACCACGCGCCTTGTCCGGCAGCTTCTGACGCTGGCGAAGCTCGATGCAGGCGCGGACCGCGGCGGCGTCGACGAGGTCAATCTCGGCGAGGTGCTCGATGCCATCAATTCCGGGCTGGCGCCGCGCGGCGAGCTGCTCCGGGTTTCACGCGATTCCTCGCTGGATGATGTCGTGCTGCGGACCAATCGCGAGATGCTGACGATCGCGCTTCGCAACCTGCATGAAAATGCGTTGCAGCACATGCCGGACGGCGGCCGCATCCACTGGCGTCTGGCAGCGGATGGTAACGGCGTTGCGATCGAGGATGAAGGGCCAGGCATTCCGGCGGATGAGCTCGGCGCGGTGACGCAGCGGTTCTTTCGCGGCCGGCACAAAAGCGCGGCGGGCACCGGGCTCGGACTGGCGATTGTCGAGACGGCGGTGGAGCAGCTTGGCTTTTCGCTGAAGCTCGCCAACCGCACGGATCGCGATGGCCTGCGCGCCGAGGTGCGCTTTCATCGCGACGCCGCCTGATCAGTCCGCCGCGGTTTCGCTGCCATTGGCGCCGCGCTCGATGACGTATTGCCGGTCGAACAGCGAGCGCGAGTGGTTGAGGTCGGACTGCGAGATCACCACGCTCAGCGCCGTGCCCTTGAGGCTGGCGATGACCTCCGACAGCCGATGCGACAGCGCCGGCGCGACGCCTTCAAACGGTTCGTCGAGCAGTAGAAGCCGCGTGCCCACCGCAAGCGCGCGGCAGAGCGCGACCAGCTTCTGCTGGCCGCCGGAGAGCAGAAGCGCCTTGCGGTCGCGCATCGCCGCGACCTCGGGCATGATGTCGTAGACAAAATCGAGCCGTTCATCTCGTCGCAGCGTTTTCGAGACCCAGACCGGCAGCAGGATGTTTTCCTCCACCGTCAGCTCCGGCACGAGCTGGCGATCTTCCGGCATGTAGCCAAGGCCGAGCGGCGCGCGGCCGTGGCGCGGTATGGCGGCGAGGTTTTGTCCGTCGAACTGAATCGTGCCCTGGGTGATCGGCAGGTGGCCCATGATGGTGCGCATCAGCGTTGTCTTGCCGGCGCCGTTGCGGCCGATGATGCCGACCATAGCGCCCTGCGGCACTTCGAGTGAGAAGCCGCGCAACGCCTGCATGGCCTGAATGGTGACGTGAAGGCCGCTGACCGAAAGGAGGCTGGGTGTCGTCATGCCGTGCCTCCGGTGACATAGCGCCGGACCTCGCTGTCCGTCAGCACGTGATCGGGCGTGCCGTCCGAAATCACCCGGCCGCTGTAGAAGGCGATCACACGGTCGGCATAGCCACGCACGATGTCCATGTCGTGCTCGACGAAGACGATGGTTGCCGCATCGCCCGCGATGGCTTCCATCACGCGGTCCATCGCCGGAAATTTTTCCTCGGCGCTGATACCCGATGTCGGCTCGTCGAGAAACAGCAGGCGCGGTTTCCGGGCGAGCGCCATGGCGATGTCCAGCAGCTTGCGCATGCCGCCCGGCATCTCGCTCACCGGACGGTAGGCCATGGCCTCAAGCCCGAAGCGTTGCAGGAGTTCGTGGGCGCGCGCCTCGTTGCCGCCCGCGGCGGCACTGTTCCAGAACGACAGCTTCTGGCCCGCTGCGGCGAGCGCGACCAGCATGTTTTCGAGCGCGGTGAGTTCGATGCAGAGCTGCGGGATCTGGAACGAACGGCAGATGCCGCGATGGGCGATGGTGCGCGGCGCAAGGCCGACGATCGACTGGCCGTCCAGTTCGATCGCCCCGGCGTCGGGCCGCAGATAGCCGGTGACGATATTGACGAAGGTGGTCTTGCCCGCGCCGTTGGAGCCGATCAGGCAGAGGCGCTGGCCCGCCGGGACTTCGATCGTCACGTCCGCGGCAGCGACCACGGCGCCAAAGCTTTTCGCCAGCCCGCGCGCCGACAGGACGGGCGTTGTCGGTGCCGTGTTCATCGCGCCGCCTCCCGTTCGCTTGCCGAAATTTTTGGCTCGGGCGACTTGCCGCCGGCGCGCCGGCTCCAGAGCGAGCCGATGCCGGCGGGCAGGAACAGGATGATGGCGAGAAGGAACAGGCCAAGCGCCATCTGCCAGGTGTTGGGAAAGTAGAGATTCGAGAATGAGCGCACCAGTTCGAGCGCGAGCGAGGCGACGAACACCGCCACCACGCTTTGCGCGCCCGCGAGAATGGCGACGAAGACGAATTCGCCCGATTGCGTCCAGTAGCTGAAGGTCGGCTCGATATGGCCGAGCGCAAGCACGGTGAGCGCGCCGCCGAGGCCGCCGAGCGCCGCGGCAAGGGTAAAATTCATCGCCATCACCGACTGCACCGAAACACCGAGATATTCGACCCGCAGCGAATTGCCGAGCACAGCCTGAGTGACGAGGCCGCGCGCCGAGCGGGTGTGGATCGCCACCGCCAATGAGGCGAGGCCGGTCGAGACGATGGTCAGCACATAGAGGATGTAGTCGCCGGTGCCGCCTTCGAGGCGCATGCCCAGCAGCGTGCCGCGGGGGATGTTGAAGCCGTCGGAGCCGCCCATCGCGGTGGACTTGATGAGGATGCCGTAGAGCACCATCGACAGCGCAAGGGTGAGCATGCCGAAGAAGATGCCGCTGTAGCGCGCGATCAGCGGGCCGACGGCAGCGCCGGCGATGGTCGCGGCGATGGTGCCGATCAGCATCAGCACAACGACATCGCTGATGCCGAGATGGGTGACCGACAGCGCTACCGCATAGCCGCCGATGGCGAACACCATGCCCTGCCCGAAGGAAACGAGGCCGCCGCGCATGATCAGCAAAATGCCGACCGAGACGATGCCGTGGGAGGCCGCCATCGTGCAGAGAAACAGCAGCCAGCGCGGCAGGGCCAGCCCGAGCAGGGCGAGTGCGGCAATGGCTGCGACAGCGAGGAGCGTGAGATTTTTCCGGGTCATGTCAGATTTTTCTCGCCGCCGCGCGCTGGAACAGGCCTTCAGGCCGGAACACCAGCACCGCGGCCATTACGAGATAGATCGAGAAGAGTTCAGCCTCGGGAAATAGGTGCACCGCCGCAGCGCGCGCCAGCCCGACGACGACGGCGCCGATCGCCGCGCCCTCGATCGAACCCAGTCCGCCAATAATGATCACTGCAAAGGAGACGATGATCACGCTGACGCTGATGCCGGGCTGCACGGAAATCATCGGTGCGGTGAAGGCGCCGCCGATCGCCGCAAGAAACACGCCGACGGTGAAGGCGGCGAGATGGACGCGATCGACGTTCACGCCCATGCTGGCGCTCATTTCGCGATTGAAGATCACCGCCAGCACGATCTTGCCGAACACCGTGCGGTTGAGGCCGAACCACACGATCAGCCCGCAGACGATGGCAAGGCCGATCAGGGCAAAGTCATAGCCGACATAAAACATCGACTCGAAGGCGACATTGCCGAAGAGCTGATAGGGCTCGGTGACGTAATAGGGGTTGACGCCCCAGATCAGCTTCACCGCGTCCTCAAGAATGAGGAACAGCGCGTAGGTGACCAGAAGCAAAATCACCTCATCGCGGCCGTAGAACAGGCGGAGCAGGCCGCGCTCCAGAAGCGGGCCGAGGAGCAGCGCCGTCACGGCCGCCGCGAGCAGCATCGCCAGCAGGGCATACCAGCCGCCGAACCCCCACGCTGCGAAGAACGTCACCGCATTGGCAGCCATATAGGCGCCCACGGCATAGAGGCTGCCGTGGGCGATGTTGAGAATTTTTAAGACGCCGAAGATCAGCGTGAGACCAAGGGCGACGACAAACAGCCACGACGCGTAAATCAGGCCGTCCATAAGGATGGTCAAGGCGAGCTGCACGGCATTCTCCTGCGCGTCAGGTGATCGGATTTTTCCGATTAGTCACACTTGGCGCCGGGGAAGCCTGCCTTGATCCAGTCGAGGCTCTTCATCTTTGCTGGCGGATTGACGCATTCGGCCGGGAAACGCTGAATGTCCTCGACCAGCACCATCTTCTTGTCGGCATCCCAGCGGGTGCGGCCGATCGCCATCGCCTGGATCGCCTGATGGCCGTTGCCGTTGCGCATCTGGATCAGGCCGCCGGGAGTTTCCCATTCGGAGTTGCGCAAGGCGTCGGCCAGCTGCTCCGGGCTCGGCTTTTTGCCGCCATTCGCAGCCATTGCTTTTTCCGTCGCGGCCTTGAGGCCGAGCAAGGCCTGCACCATGCGGTAGGAGGCCTGCACTGGATAGGTGCCGTTGCGATAGGCGCTGTAGCCGGGGAAGAACCAGCGGTTCAGCGCATTGTCGGGAGCCATCAGGCCGTAGGCGCCGCGCGCGCCGATGATCGCGCCGTTCGGCATTTTGTCGCCGAGGGCCTGCAGCACGTGGTCAGCCGCGGAGAACACCGCCTGGCCGCGCTGGAAAACGCCGCGCGGGCCGGCCTGCAGGATGAAGGCCTGCAGATCGCCGCCCCAGAAGCTCGAATAGACCACGCTGGAATTGGCGCGGGCGAGCGCGGAGATTTCGGTGCCGTACTGGCCGGCGCCGAATTTCGGCAAAAGATCCGCGCTCATCTTCGCATCGGGATAGAGCTGGTTGATCGCGGCGATGAAGTCGGCGCGGGAATCCTGCCCCCAGGCATAGTCCTGATTGATCAGGCTGAAGGTGTCGACCTTGACGTTCCGCGACTTCATGTAGCGGGCGAGGGCGACGTTATCCTGCGTCGCGTGGGCGGCGGTGCGGAAAACGTAGTTGTAGCTCGCATCCTCGAAAATGCGCGGCGTGCCGCAGTCGAACAGGATGAGAAATTTCTTCAGCTCTTCTGCAACCGGGGCAACGGCAAGGCAATCGCCCGAGCCGATATAGCCGACGACCGCATCGACGTTTTCGCGCTGATAGAGATTGCGCAGCTCCTGAACCTGCTTGGTCGCGCCGCCGTTCTCATCGACGATGATCGGCTCAATCTTCAGGCCACCGAAGCCGACCTTGTTGTAAGGCGCCGGCACGCTGCCCTTGTTCAGCTGCTCGATCAGATATTCCGCGCCATAGCGCGCGGGCACGCCAAAACTCTCCGATGCCGGCCCCGACAGGAATGTGACGATGCCGAGCTTGAAGGTTTCCTGGGCCTGGGCTGGCGCAGAGCCGATGAATAGGCCCGCGGCGATTGCCGCCGCGGCAGCAAATGGCCGGCCAAGCCAATGCCGGCCGACGAGCTGTGACAATGACAGCTGTGACATGGACGTCTCCTCGGACCCGCTTGATGCGGTGTTGCTGTTTCCTCGCCGCGGCCGTTTTGGCCGTCTGTCTGATCGGCACCGTTGTGGCAGCCGTGCCCGTTGGCCGGGCACTTCAAGAGTGCCGGACCGCGCCGAGCATTGTCAAGGCAACGAGGGGAGGTGAGGCCGGGGGCGGGGGCCGTCCGGGCCCCGCAATGCTAGTCCTTTGAGGCGGACGAATTGACGCGCGCGCCGGTGCCCTGCCAGCGCCGGACGGCTTCGCTGTCGATGCCGAACAGGTCGAGCGCGCGGCCAACGGACTGGTCGACCATGGCTTCGAGGCTTTCGGGCTTGGCATAGAAGGCCGGGACCGGAGGCATGATGATTGCGCCGGCTTCGGTCGCCGCTGTCATCGAGCGAAGGTGGCCAAGGTGGAACGGGGTTTCGCGCACCATCAGCACCAGCTTGCGGCGCTCCTTCAGCACCACGTCGGCGGCGCGGGTAAGAAGCGAAGAGGTGACGCCGCTGGCGATTTCCGACAGGCTGCGGATGGAGCAGGGCGCGACGACCATGCCGAGCGTGCGGAACGAGCCGCTCGCAATCGAGGCGCCGATATCGTCGATGCGGTGGAAGACGTCGGCGAGATCGCGAACTTCCGCGACCTTCATCGCCATCTCGTGCGCCAGCGTCACCTCTGCCGAGCGCGTCATCACGAGGTGGGAGGTGATGCCCAGCTCGCGAAGCATTTTGAGGAGGCGCACGCCATAGATGACCCCCGATGCGCCGCTGATGCCGACGATGACGCGCTGTTGTTCGGGCTGGCTCATGATGCGGTGGCTCCGGAAGTGCGACGATTGAGGTCGGTCAGCGACGCGACCAGAAACTCGATGGTCTGTTGCGGAAAATTTTCGCCGAGCAGGGCGGCGTAGGCGCGCAGATTGTCGGCTGCGGCGTCCTGCAGCGTCGGAGATGCGTTGCCCGGCGCAATGGTCGCGCCGTCTGCATCCAGCCTGAACTGATGCAGCCGTTCCGCCTCAAGCTCGAGTTTTTTCGCCTGGGCATAGAGCGCGTCGATGTCGCTGTTATTGCTCTGCTTGCTTTTGATCATCCGGCGCAGCGCCCGCGCCGGCTCGATCACATCCTGCCGCCAGCCGTGCACGGCCCCGTCGAGGGCGGCAAAGTCCTGCCTGGTGAGCGCCGTCATTTGCGTCGCGCGGAACAGGCCGTAGAGCACGAGATTGACGTCGGCACCGAACTCGTCCTGCAGCGGCAAGAGCGAAGGCGGAACGTTCGGCAGCGCGTAGAAGGCGAGGGAGAAATTCCAGAACGGTGCGGTGCCGTTTGACATGATGTGCGGTCCTCAGAGGCGGGCGGGGCGATGGCCCCGTCGCAGCAGAAGCGGTTGTCCGGCGAGCGGCTTTCGCATCCGGCCGCTTCAGATCTGCCGGGTAATGTTGCTGAGGAAGGACTCGATGTGAGCCTTCACCGCCGCCTCGGCGCTGTCCGGATCGTGCTTGCGGATGGCTTCGACAACGGCGGCGTGTTCGTCGCAGACCCGCTTGTGCTGCTCGTCGGCGCGCAGCGAGATGAACCACAGGCGCAGCGAGCGCTCGTGCAGATTGCGCAGCAATTCGATGAGGATGGGGTTGCGCGATCCGCGCGAGAGCAGCGCATGGAATTCGCGGTCGAGAAGCATCAGGTTCTCGATGTCACGCTTCTTGGTCGCCTCGACCATGCGTTTGAGGTTGCTCTCGAGCGCCTCGATGTCGCTGTCGGTCGCGCGCTCGGCGGCCTGCCGCGCGCTGTGAATTTCGTTGATGAGCCGTACCTCGATGATCTGGAAAATTTCATCGAGGCTGATCGGGCGCACGACGACGCCCTTGCGCGGCAAAACTTCCACCAGGCCGTCAATCATCAGATGATCGATGGCCTGGCGGACTGGCGTGCGGCCAATGCCGAGTGCGTCACTCAAAACCGCTTCGCTCATCACTTCGCCGGGCTTCAGATCGCATGTGATGATGCGATGCTTGATGGCCTCATAGGCCGCCTGGCGGAGCGATGTCCGATTCTGGTTGCTGGGTTTTGTCCGCGTTGCAGTCAAGGCGTTGGCTCTTCCGGATGGAGGAAGGAAACGGCGGGTGATGCACGTTTCCTTCCGTTCAATCAGGCCTGAAGGGTCTTTACATCATAGGCGAACTTGATGGTGCGCCCAAGTACGGGGTCGTGCAGTTCGGCTTCGAAGCGGGTGCCGGGGCGGATGCCGCCGATCGCCGGAATGGTGCCGCCAAACATCACGGTGCCATCGGCAAGACGGCCGCTGTCGGCAAAGCCCTTGATTGTCTCCAGCGGCGGAAGCAGCGCGGCGGTGGTGCCGTCCTGATAGAGTTCGCGCTTGCCGTCGATGATTGCGTAGGAGCGAAGCACCAGCGAATCCCAGTGGTTTTCGACCTCCTCGAACGGCCACACGGTGCTCGAGATCGGCTTCTCGCAGATCTGCTTCGACAAGGTGATGCCGTGGGTTTCCAACTTGCGGTCAGTGTGATCGGAGCCGATGCCGACATACATCTTGCCGCCCGAGGCGATGATCACCGGCTCGACTTCGCCGCTGGAATCCTCGCCGACGACTTCGATGTAGCCGGACGTGGTGAGACGAGCCGCAGCAGCGCGGTAATAGGTCGGGATCTGGGCCGGGCGCGGCACGCCGAGTGCCGCCAGCTCCTCGATATGGTGTTCAATGGCGGCGCGATCGCGGCCTGCCCATCCGGCGATCACCAATGTTGAGACATCGATGGTCGCGGATGTCTGAGAAGATTTGTCTTCGATCTGAAGCTGCAGGCTGGTCATGTCGATTTGAATTCCCATCAAGCCAAAAACACGGGGCCGCAGCCTCGCTTTCGCGGTCGGAGGCCGGGCGCGTCCCATTCTAACTAATGTTTTTGTGAAATCTCACAAGTGTTTTATGGGGAGAAAGGGTAGTTTCCCCGAAGGGACTCTGCTTATGCGAGTATAAGCATGAGGCGGCGTTAAAACGAAACCGGATTTTGTATTCGCTGTAATGACTTGCGATGATTTCATCCGGTGTATGGGGATCGACCTTATGAGCGCAAGAAATGCGGCACCAACTGTGGAAAAGGCTGCCTGTATTAGTTCAGTTTCCGAATATCGATAGTTCAATATGTCGAATTGATACTGTAAAATCGTGAAATTGTATTAGTCGCTCATTGACTTCCGTCATATTGATCTATTAGTTGTCGCGTATTCAGAAGTCCACCTAGGGCAAACTTGGAAACGCGAAGGGTGAAACTGAGCGAAATGCATCGGATCGACACTTCTGCCGGATCGAGCGGCGCTCCTGTTCAACTGATGACGCGTCATGCTGGGTGGTGGGCAACCGTCGCCAGGGTGACGTGCCCGGTGCGGTCACCTTGGACGCTCTCACTCCTCTGAATTCACACGGCTCTGCCGTGCCGGCATCGCCAGGATGGCGGTCTGCATGCGCGCGGACCGGCCAGCGGCGGCGATCAAGCGCATACCAAATCCTGCACAATCAAACCTTCCCCAAAACGAGGATCAAGATGAACCAGGCTTTCGCACGGAAATTTGCCATTTCCGCATTCTCGGCAGCGGCGCTGCTGTTCTCCGGAATGTCGGCCACGACGGCTCAGGCGCAGCAGGCGATGACTAAGGTCAATTACCAGGAGCCGACCCGTGCGCTGTTCTACGCGCCGTCGTACGTCGCGATGAACAAAAATTTCTTCAAGGAAGCTGGCCTCGACGTCTCGTTCCAGACCGCCGCCGGCGGCGACAAGATCATGGCCGCGCTCCTGACCGGCGGCGTCGACATCGCCCTGCTCGGACCCGAATATCCGCTCTACATCTGGCACGGCCAGTCGCCGCTCAAGATCAAGATCGTCAGCGGCCTTGCCGCAGCCGACGGCACCTTCCTCGTGAAGCGCGGCAAGGGGGCATCGTTCGACTGGGCTGATGTGAAGGGCAAGAAGATCCTTGGCTGGCGCAAGGGCAGCACCCCGACGCTCTTCCTCGAGGAAGCGCTGCGCATGAACAAGGTCAACCCGAACGCTGACGTCGAGGTCAACAACAACACCGCGATCCCGGCCCGCTTCGGCGCCTTCATGGCCGGCACCGGCGACTATGCGATCTTCTTCGAGCCGGATGCATCGCGTCTTGAGCGCGAGGGCGTGGCGACCATCGTCAAGTCGATCGGCGAGACTGTCGGCCAGGTTGACTACACCGTGTTCGTGGCATCCGACGACTACATCAAGAAGAACCCGCAGACCGTCCAGGCCTGGACCAACTCGATCTACAAGGCTCAGCGCTGGATCGATAAGGCTTCGGTCGAAGAGATCGCCGATGCCATCGCTTCGTTCTTCCCCGGCATCGAGCGCCAGGACCTCGTCAGCTCGGTCAAGCGCTATCGCGAAAAGGGCCTTTGGAAGAAGGATCCGCTCGTGAAGCCGGAAGCCATCACCAAGCTCGAAGAGATTTTGATCGCCGGCGAAACCCTCAAGTCCGACCAGCGCGTCAAGTATGAGAACGTTGTTGCGCCGCAGTTCGCCAACGAAGCGATCAAAGCCGCTCAGTAACTTTCCTCTCGTCTGAACTATGGGGACCGCCAGATGGTCAAACAAACCCCAAAGATAGAATTCAGGAACGTTTCCTTGCGGTATTTCAGCAAGGAAGGCGAAACTGAAGCTCTTCGCAACATCTCCTTCAGTGTTCGTGCGGGAGAGTTCGTCAGCATCGTCGGGCAGAGCGGGTGCGGCAAGAGTACGCTGCTCTCGCTACTCAGCGGTCTGATCGCTCCCACGTCTGGCGAAGTCTTCGTGGACGGCAAGAAGATCGACGGCCCCTCGCCGTTGACTGCATTCATGCTCCAGCAGGATTCCCTGTTCGAGTGGCGCACGGTGCTCAAGAACACCATGCTTGGTCCCGAATTCCGCGGGACCTTGAATGCGAATACACGCAAACGCGCGGAGTCCTTGCTGACCTCTTATGGTCTCAAGGACTTCATGCACCATCTCCCGCAGCAGCTCTCTGGCGGCATGCGCCAGCGTGCCGCGCTCGCGCGCACGATGTGCTCGGACCCGGATGTGCTGCTGCTCGACGAGCCGTTCTCGGCGCTCGACTTCCAGACCCGTCTGTCGATCGCGGATGAAATCTCGACCATCATCCGCAAGGAAGGCAAGACGGCGGTGCTCGTTACGCACGACATCGGCGAAGCTGTCAGCATGTCGGACCGGGTCATCGTGCTTTCGAGCCGCCCCGGCCGCATCAAGGCAGAATACGAGATCGCCTATCCGAGCTGCGGCAACGATCGGCCGTCGCCGATGAAGGCGCGTGAGGCTGCCGAGTATCACGGATACTTCAATACGCTTTGGGAGGAGCTGGACGCTCATGCCACTCACTAACGGTGCATCCACTGCAGCGCTGGAACAGGCTTCGGCCGCCAGCGCGGCTCCCTCGCCGAGCCCGGCCTATCTCCAATGGAAACGCCACCAGCGTATGCGGGTGTGGTCGATCCGGATGACCCAGTTTCTGCTGCTGGTCGCCTTCCTCTTTCTGTGGGAAGTCTCGGCGCGGAGCCACTGGGTCAACCCGATGCTCACGAGCTATCCGACGGCGGTCTGGACGTCATTCGCCCAGACGGTCGCGGACGGCTCGCTGTGGCAGCACGTCTGGATCACACTGATCGAAACCGTTGCCTCCTTCACCATCAGCATGGTGCTGGGCGTTTTGATTGCGATCGTGCTGTGGCTGTCGCCGTTCCTTGATCGCGTGCTCGACCCGTTCCTGGTGGTCGGCAACGCGCTGCCGAAAATCGCACTGGTGCCGATCTTCTACATCTGGCTCGGCCCGCAATGGTCGATCTACGGCATCGCGGTCGCGATCAGCGTCTTCATCACCATTCTGATGGCCTATACCGGTTTCTGTCAGACCGACCCGAACAAGCTGAAACTGGCGCGCACCTTCGGCGCAAGCCGGCTTCAGACGCTGCAGAAGGTTGTGCTGCCGAGCAATCTGATGACCATCATCGCCGCGCTCAAGGCGAATATCGGTCTCGCGCTGGTTGGCGTCATCGTCGGCGAATTCCAGTCCTCGAAGGCTGGTCTTGGCTACATGATCCAGTACGGCAGCCAGATCTTCAAGATGGACATGGTGATGATGGCCATCGTCATTCTCGGGATCATTTCGCTGGCGCTGTACTCGCTCATCCAGTTCGCCGAGAACGCGATCATGAAGACCCGCCGGGGCGCTGTCTGACGCTCCTCGACTGAAGCGCACAAATGAAAAGCCCCGGCTTCGATTGGAAGCCGGGGCTTTTTCGTATCGGAGGAAGACTGCGGACCGGATCGCGGAAGACCGGCCCGCAGCAACCGTGGGGCTAAAGCCTTAGGCCGGATCGAAATAGTGGATTTCGAGCAGCATGCAGCCCTTCACCGACTTGAACGGGCCGTGATAGGCGCCCGGCGGACGGCAGGCATAGGTGTTCGGATCAAAGCTCTGGCCGCCTTCGCCGTTCTCGTCGTTGCCGACGATCAGGTCGCCGGAGAGCAGATACACTTCTTCCCAGTATTCGTGGACGAAGGGCTTCGTCGTGTAGGTGCCGGGCACGAAGCGGAGCAAGCGGGTCCGCGAACCACGCTTGTTCTCTTCGTCCAGGGCACCCGACAGGATTTTCTGCTGAATGCCGGAGGGGTAGCCGGGAGGAACCTCCCAGCCGGAATTCATGTCGAGCGTGTAGAATTCGTCATGCTGCTTGTTGATAGCCATTCGTCTCTCTCCTGGGCAGGAACTCAGGCCTTGGTGCGGGTCTTGAGCTCTTCATCGAGGCTATACGAGCTCAGCATCTTCTCGACAAGGTCGTCCGCCGCCTTCCAGTCATAGGTGCGGAACGAGTGGCCCTTGGTGACGAAGGTCGCGCCGGCGTAGAACATCTCGTACTGGTGATGGCGCGAGCCGAATTCGGAGCCGACCGCATCCCAGGCGAGCTTGTAGAACTTGACGCGCTCGCGCGAATTCGCCGCCGGCGACTGCTGGGTCTTGTCGATCAGCGCGGCCATTTCCGGATTGGCGAAATCGTCGATCGAGGACGGCAACATGATCATGCCGCCACCGGCCAGCTCGCGGAGGGTGTTGAGCACCTTCGGGTAGAGCTGCTGGGTGAGCGTCTGCGCCGCGTAGAGCGTGTGGCGGTCCGGCACGAAATACGGGCCAACCTGACGGCCCTTGATTTCCATCGCGGCAACCAGCGCGTCGACCATGCCCGACTCGGCAGCGAGCTGGCCAAGCGTCTCGCGCACCTGCGGGAAGCCGGTGATGCCGTTGATCTCGGCGGTGCGGTGGGCGATGCCGACCAGGAAGCGCAGCTTGACGGACAGGCGGACCATCGCCTGATGGTTCTGGTGGACGTGAGCAGGCGTCGCGTGGAACTGCTTCTGCGACATTTCGATGTCGCCATCGATGAAGACGCGGTCCCACGGCACGCGGACGTCGTCGAAGTAGAGCACTGCGTCGTTCTCGTCGAAGCGGCTGGCCATCGGATTGTCGAACACCGACACCGCGCCTTCCTCGTAGGACTTGCGCGACAGGATCTTGAGGCCCTTGGTGTTCATCGGGATGGCGAAGGAGAGCGCATAACGCTCGTCGCCCGGGCGCAGCGGCTGGATGCAGCTCACGAACACTTCGTTGGCGACGACGCCGCCGGTTGCGAGCATCTTTGCGCCGCGGATGATCAGGCCTTCGTCGTCACGCTCGACCATGCCGGCGGTGAGGAACGGATCAGCCTGCTCGTTGGCCGACTTCGAGCGGTCCGCCTGCGGGTTGATGATGACGTAGGTCAGGTAGAGATCGTTGTCGCGCGCGTAGCGGTAGTAGTCCGCAAGCGCCTTGGCGCGGGCCGGGTTGTAGGCTTCGAACACGTCGAGGCCCATATACATGCCGGCGATGCAGGAGGCGACGTGGTCCGGCGCGCGGCCCATGAAGCCGGCATGCAGGCTGCCCCAGGATTCGAGCGCTTGCCGGCGCTCAACCATCTCCTGGTGGTTCGCCGGCAGCTGCCAGATGCGGTTGGCGCGGCCGCCCTCGGGCGTCTCATAGGTCATGAGCTCGCGGTTTTCCGGCGCGCTGGCATAGTCGAACAGCTTCTCGACCGATTTCACGACGTTGCGGAACGACGGATGGGTCGTGACGTCGTCGATCTTCTCGCCGTTGATGTAAATCGCGCGGCCGTCGCGCAGGCTCTCGGTGTGTTGCTTTCCGGTCTTCATCTTTGGCTCCGTGGGCGAAAGGTCAGTAATGCATCGGCAGCGGCCAGTCGTAGGCCGGCTCGTCTGCGGGTGTGAGGTTTTGGTAGCGGCCGCGGAAGAACACCAAGGGTGCGGGTTTCTGCGGATGGGTGGCGTAGCGCACGACACGGCCCACGAAGATGACGTGGTCGCCGCCGTCATAGGTGGCGTAGGGCGTGCACTCGAAATGGGCGAGGGCGCCGTTGATCAGCGGCGCCTCGGCGTGGCCGACGGTGCGTTCGATGTCGCTCCACTTGTCGGCCATCCTGCGGGCGAACTGATTGGCAATGCTTGCCTGATGCTTGGCGAGAACGTTGACCGCGTAGCCCTCGGCTTCTTCCATGGCAGGCAGGCTCAGCGCCTTGCGGTCGACGCTGAACAAGATAAGGGGAGGATCGAGCGAGACCGAGTTGAAGGAACTCATGGTCATGCCGATCAGCTCGCCGGATTTGCTCCGGGCGGTGATCACCGCGACGCCGGTGGCAAACTCGCCAAGCGCGAACCGAAACTGACGATCGTCACTCACGGCGGTCATTTCCTTGCAAAATAGCTTTGTAAGATAGCTATATCGTAAAGGTTTTAATTCGCGCGCGTCAAGACGGCTGTAGGTACGGTCGTCGTTTTGCTAGATTTCAAAGGCGCAGCTTGAGCGGCGAACGGCGAAAAAATCCGAAACAAGGGCGAAAATTGGCCCGTCCGCGGGAAATTTCGTGCCAAAACCGGCAAATGTCAAAAAAATCAAGAAATGCAGCGGACGGCCGGTTCCGCTGTGGAGGAACTAACGTCCTGTCGGCATGCGGACGCCTGCGGTCAGCCACTCCTGGACCGAGTTCGCAAGGCGCACGCCGCGCTCGCCGCTGTCGACCAATTCCGCCATGATCACCCGAAGCTGGTCGAACTGCTTGCCGGTGAGGGGTTCAAACAGGGCGTCGTTGACCGGGCGCTGGAGCGCCGACAACTCGTCGATCTTGCGCTGGCCATGGCGGCTGACGCGGAGTTGCACGCGGCGGCGGTCGGCGGGGTCCACGACCTTTTTGACGAAAGACGCGGCAACCAGCTTGTTGATCTCATTGGTCACGAAAGAGCCGCTCAGATGCAGCGTTTCGGCAATTCGGTTGACGCCGAAACCCTCGAGCTTGCCGTGGCGGGCGATGGTGATGAGGATCATGTACTGGGTGGACGACAGGCCAATCGCCTCCGCGAACTTGGCGCGCACCGTCTCGAGGGCCCGCGAGAACGCGAAGAAGTCGTTCAGCATCTGCCGGAAGGCGACATCACTCTCATCGACCAATAGCTCTGGGCGCGAAACTGTTGATGGAGTTTCATGTCTTTCCATGATGTCCTAGCCGGTTGGTGAGATTATCTGCCTGAAAATGGATTTTAAAAATAGCTTGTCAATGCAATATGCGGGCTCCGCGCCTTGATAAGCCCGAAGCGGCGTTGGTTTGTAATGCCACGCATGCAGGCAGGATGTATTCAACTTGCCGCCAAGACAAGAGGCTCGGCTTTGTCGGCGGCGAATATCTTCCTGCGCGAGGTGATTCTGAACTTCGACCGCTAATGAATGGCTTGGCCGCCGGGTGTCAACTGGGCCCATGGTATTGCGGTTGAATTCTTAGCCGGAGAAACGCGGGAGCCGCGAGCGGAGAGCGCGGGCGGGCTATATTTTGATGCGGAATGGCGGCGAGGTTTGCAGCAGCCTGAGTGCAGGTATCTGCTTTTCGCTTATCGCATATGCGCCTGCTGCAATGGCTGGACGGTGCGAAGGTAACCTCCCGCTCCAGCCCAAGCGCCGGAGCGGGAAACGGCCCTGAAAATGAGCGCGACTTAGGCGGCCAGCCGGGACCGCTCGGCAATCTGGAAATAAGTCCGCTGAACGGGATCGCGAACATCGTAGACGCACGATACCGCCAGTCGGCAGAGCGCCTTCAGTTCGTCCCGCCCGCCACGATAATAGGCCAACGGCGCAAAGGCGGGCACCGCGGCGCGCGCGGCACCGTAAATTTCCTCGTAATTAGCGGAGTTATCGCACTCGACCCCGGAGCCGTTGTAGCGGAAGCTCTCCGCATGGGCGCCTTGGGCGACGATCATGGCGTGCTCGTCGACATCAATCAAAAAGTATTCGAGCGTCTCGACATCATCGAAATCCGGTTGCGAGATCGAGCGGCCGTTGATGAGGTGCTTTGCGGGAATCAGCAGGCCATTGATCCACATGCCATGGTCGGGCGATACGAGCAGATCTCGGTGCGGCACCTGATCGCCGAGCGCCGACTTGGCAATCCGCACCGGCGCAACGGCCGGATGCCAGGAGGTGCCGTGGTCTTTCTTCAGCGTCTTGATGCCGACCCATTTGAGCGCCTTCGGTCCGGCGGTCGTGACCAATCGGTCACCGATCTTGAGGTCCTCGACCGCTACCTCGCCGTCGGTCGTCAGAACGCGGGTGCTGCGGAGGAAGCAGTGTGGGCCATGGCCTTTATGCCAGCCTTTGCCCCTTCCTCTGCCTTTGCCCCAGTCCCGGTCTCTGTCATGCGCAGAGGCGCTGTTGCTGAAGACAGCCAGTGACGAGGCTATTAACGACAATCGCGCTGCGGCGGCTCCCATTACGCCGAGAGCATGGCGACGGGCCTGGTTAATCGTTTCAGATGAGGAGGCTGGCTTTTTCATCGCGTTTACCCCATTTCAGATTTCCAGTGTCGAAATTTTATGCAATTAAACGCAGTCATTTTAATCATAATAATGGCAAATTAAATATGAAACCCTTTGGCCGACTGCTTCGAATTGTCGCTCTTAGTTTTTGAAAAGTTCCCGTTTGATCGATGTTTTCATGCGGATCGGTGTAGAGACGGCCAAATAGAAGCGGGCCCGTCAACGGCGTTGACGGACCCGATGGCATTTAAATAGCGGAAATTAAATGTGTTTTTTCTTTTATCTGCCGGTGCCGCCGGGGTTAGTGATCGGCGTCGGGGTCGTGACCACCGTCGTCTGGGTTCCCCCGTTGGCGACCGATTTCAGGATGTAGCCGTTGGTCGCGTAGATGATCGGGTCATTGATGGTGGCCATGATCGTGCGCAGAAAGACGAGGAACTTCGTCGTTTCCACCGAGGAGGCGTTCGACGAATAGATGACGTCCTTGTTCCGCATCTCGAACGTCTGGGCCATGAAATACCCGGACGGATCGCGAAGATCGATGTTGTAGATGATCGGGATGATCGGGCCGACGAAGCGGCGGGTATCCACGCCAAGCCTTTCCGCGATCTGCCGGGTCTCGCCGCGATACAGGAAAACCGAAGACGGATCGGCAAGCGAATCCACAAGGCCGCCAGTCTTGCCGACAGCTTCCGCCAGCGATATGCGCCAAGCGTCGAACTTGTATTGGCCCTGCGTGCCGGCTGCACCGAAGGCAAGGAAGGTCTGCGGCTGATTGAAGACGTAAATCACGTCGTTCGGCAGCGTGTAGATGTTGTTGGCCGGCTCATACATCAGGGCGCCGAACGGCACGCTGGCGCGATGGCCTTGCCGCTCCAGGGTTACCCAGATGTCGTATCCCTGCTTCTCCGGGCCGCCGGCACGAGCGATGAGGTCGAGAACGCGCTCGCCCGCCGGGCTTGCCGGGAAGCGACCGGCGCTGCGGACGTCGCCCAAGACGCTGATCAGCGAGGTGCGCTGATCGATCAAGGATACCACGGCCTGCGGCTCGATGGCCCGGTCTTTGAGCGCGGCGACGATCGCGCGCTGCACGTCGGCCGGGGTGCGGTCTTTCGCCTGAATTGCCCCGGCATAGGGCACGGTGATGTTGCCCTGGTTGTCGACCGCCTGATTGGGGATGGTGACGAAATTTCCTGGGCGCACACCCGCTTCGGCAGGAATGAAAAGTCCGCCGGCGGTGGCTTCGAAGATCGTGACGCTGACGGTGTCGCCGATGCCGAAGCGGAACGCCTTTGGCGGCGTCCGGTTGGCAAAGGCAGTGCTGAGGCGGGGGCCGGCTCCTTCGAGAACCTTCACCGTGTCCGGCGTAAGCTTGACGAGGGCATAAGGCAGGCTCTCGGGTTGGCCCGTTTCCTGCGACATCCGAACGTCCATCCCTTGCGGGCCGCTCGCAGGCATGATGGTGCAGCCACCGCATGCCAGGACAGCCAGAAGGGTCGTAAGCTTCGGAAGGCTAGGCGTCAACTTAAGCAGAAGAGCCCCCAATATTTGGTCAGCTTGCGCCTCAAGATGACATTCTTATCTCGGCCAAGCCAGCACTTCATCGGGGGCGCCGGAAGCTACGATTCCGACTGTTGCCGTGCAGCAACAGCATGCGCCCGATTTTCTTACTTCCTCGCGGTATATTGGTGGTAATAGCGGTCGTTGTAATAGTCGCGATGGTGACTCGAATATCGTTTCAGCGCCTTCATGTTGGTCTTGGTGAGGGCCACGCCCAAAACGTTCTCGGAGACGTTTTGAGCATTGTGGAGTGCGTGCTGAACGACCTCGATCTTGGTCTTTCCCCATTCGACCACAAGCACGAAACAATCGACGAGAGATGAGGTCGCGCGGGCGTCGATTACCGGCGCCAGCGGCGGGAGGTCGACAATGATATAGTCGAAACTGTCGCGCAGATTCTCGAACAGTGCTTTGGCGCGGTCCGACGACAGGATTTCGCTGGCATTGAACACCGGGGTCTGGGCAACGACCGGCATGAATGTCATGTTGGACTGGGGCGCATGCCAGACCGTCTCGTCAACGCTCTGTTGGCCGTTCAGCACTTCGAGCAGCCCGGTATTGGCGCGAGGGGCCAGCCGGGCCGACAGAGACGGATTCCTGAGATCGCAATCGACCAGCAGCACCCGCCGCCCGGCGCGGCCGATCAGTTGCGCAAGGCCAGCGGCGACGGTGGATTTGCCTTCGTCCGGCAGAGCTGAAGTCAGCCCGATGATCTTTCCGTTGGTGTGCGGAAGGTTGAGGTCGATCGCAAGCTTGATCGCGCGGATCGATTCGGCATAGGGCGACAGCGGCATGTTCGCGGCCGTCCAGAAGATACCGGACTCCTGGGCGATCAGCCGCGGGACTTGGCTTGACGTCTTGGGATCGACGCGCTGCAGGCGCGGGCGCGGCCGGGGCGGGCTGTTATCCTTCAGCATCGGCACAAGCGACAGGCAGTTGAGCCGCAGATTGTCCTCGATCTCTGCCTGGGTGCGGAAGACGCGGTCCAGCGTGCCGCGAAGGAAGCCGAGGGCGCAACCGGCGCCGATCCCGCCGAACAGCGCGATCACCATGATCATCGCCGATTTCGGTTTGCTCTTGCCGGGCGGTGGCGATGCGGGCGAGATGATGCGTGCTTCCGCTAGCGGGAAAGAGGCCTGCTGGATGGCGCTGGTGTAGCGTTGGAGGAAATTTTCGTAGAGCGAACGATAGCTCTTGGAGTTATTGTCGAGCTCGCGCATCGTCAACTCGGCCGACGTGATGTTCCGCGACTGGGCAATGGCCTGCGCGAGTTGTTTCTCCGCCTCGGCCTGCTTCTGCTGCGCTACGATATAGTCGCCGCGGCTGGTTTCGCCGATGCGTTTGACTTCCTCGACGATGGAAGCACGGATGTCCTTCATCTTCGAGCGCAGGTTGGCGACCGCCTGATGGTTACGGCCATAGCGGGCCGACCATTCGCCTTCGCGCCTCGATAGTTCGAGATATTGCTGGCGCAGTGCCGTGATGATCGGGCTGTTAAGCACCTCGGACATCGGTGTCTCAATGTCGGTGCTCGGGTCTGCGCCGCGCGCCAGACTTTCTGCGCTGGCCTGGGCGAGGGACTGATAGCGGTTCAGCCGCGCAAGGGCCTCGGCGGTCTGGGCGCGGGCTGCCACAAGGCGGCTGTTGAGCTCGGCGACGCGCTGATCGTCGATCGGCTTGCCGTCGGCCGAAACGATGTTGTTCTCGTGCTTGAAGGCGTCGACCGCTCGCTCGGATGCAAGAGCCTGTTTGCCGAGGGTTTTCAGGCGATCCTGCAGCCATTCGGTTGCTGCCTGCGTGCTCTGGAGGCGCCAGGTCAACTGGTCGTTGATATAGGCTTTGGCGACGGCATTGGCGACCTCGGCGGCGCGCGTCGGGCTGCTCGATTTATAAGTGATCTCAATGACGTTGCTGATGCCGAGGCGCGACGCCGACAGGCGGTCGTCGAAGGCCGCGATGAGATCGTCGCTCGGCTCGCCGTCGCTGACTTCGGCGGGCGGCGCCGGAGCCGAGCCGAACCAGTTGCGCGGAGACATCAGCAGCGTAAGGAAAGAGGGCGTCGAGCCGTTGAAGTCAGGATCGTTTGCAAGGTTCAGCTGCTTGATAACAGTGGTGGCGATGGCCTTGGATTCGATGACTTGCACCTGGCTTTCGATCTGCGCCGCGTCGGCCGGCGGGTCGGCGAGCACCGACTGCTGCTGCACGAATTGCGTCTTCGGATTGCCGAACAGGATCTTTGCCTGCGCCTGATAGGTCGGCGGCGTGATCTTCAGATAGGCGTAGCCAGCGCCCACCGAGATCAGCGTGGCAAGCAGGATTACAAGATATTGCTGGCGGATGAATGCGAGGATCCCCCGCAGGAGATGGTCGAGGCCCTCGGCTTTTGCCTGGTCCAGTGCGACATCTTCAACGGCGAGGGGGGATCGTTCGCTCGGCAACATGTTGCTTTGGAGCATTTGTTCGATATCCGTCCAATTGCAGAATTAAAAAGTTCCGGCTTAATCCGATTAATAAAACAACTCGCAATTGTCCCATTTAATATCAAGATGGAGCTCAAATCAAATGTCGTTTTTAATCGGCCGACGGATTAAAAGAATCTATTTTTCTGACGCGGCGCCGCCTCTCCGTGCCCGCGTCGGGGCATTTTCGCGCATGACATAACCCGTCCGGCCACCTGAGGGTTCGTGGTTTAGTCAAGTTGGCGCGAAAGAGGGGCATCCCTCTGATTTTACGTAAAATAAGCGGATTTGGCGGTCTCCGTTAGCCGCGTCGCTGTGCCTTCCTGGGCGGTTCCGGGAGGCGCAGGCGCGAGCGGAATCTTGCGGCAGGATCAATGGGTTGGCGAGCCGTCGCGTCTATAATTTGCGACTTTAATTTAAAGGGTTGAAAAATAAAATCAGGCGATTTATTTAGTTAAAATATTGTTAATTGCGGTTTGCCTGACCCGTGGTCGCGATGAATTACATTGATCGTGAAGGCTTGAAGCCGGGGATGAGGGGAGGCGCGGCGACCGAGGTTGGTGCCGCGCAAGGCGTCAGGAAATGGCCGATCCAGTACGGATCGATCGCGTCCGTGGCCATCCTGATCGATGCCGTGACCATTTTACTGGCCAGCCTGCTCGCGGGCCTGGCTTATCGCTATCCTGCGCCATGGACCCATTCCGACCTCGAAAAGTACAGTGGCTCGGCGGTGCTTGTCGCGGTGCTCTTCGTCGCTCTCGCGAAGCTCAAGGGCATGTATCGGCCGGTCGAATTTCTTGACCTCGGAAGGCAGTTCCGCTCGGTCAGCGTCATCTGGCTTGTGGTCTTTATCCTGCTGGCGGTGATCGTTGCGGCGCTCAAGGTTGAGCGCGAGATTTCGTTCGGTGCCGGCGCGTTGTTTGCGCTGGTTGGCCTGACGGGGTTGCTGCTCAACCGGGTCGGCGGCCGGGACCTTCTGGCGAAGGCGCTATCGGAGCATCGCCTATCCGGCCACAAGGTGGTGGTGATCACCGACCGCTTGAGATCCGAAGATGCGCGGGGGCTGCTTGGCCAGCTTGCCAACCTCGGTTTTCGGCTCGACGGCCACTTTACGCTGCCGCGAGCCTATCTTCCGGCCGCGCAGCGCGAGGCGCAGGTCCAGCGCATCATCGATCACATCCTCGAGGCTGAAGTCGATGAAGTGATCATCGGTGCCGATCTCGGCAGATGGGGAGAGGTGCGGCAGCTTGTCGGCGAGCTGAGCGTGCTGCCGAATTCAATCAAGCTCATTCCCTTCGGCGCAACGTCGGAGCTCCTGAAGCGGCCCGCGCAGGAGCTGGGTTATTCCGTCTGTGTTGAGCTGCATCGCGGTCCGCTGTCGACGGTCGAGCTGTTCGCAAAGCGCAGCTTTGACCTTGTCGTTGCAGGCGTCAGCCTCGTTGTGCTGCTGCCGCTGTTCGCCGTGGTTGCGCTTGCGATTAAGCTCGAGACGCCTGGGCCGGTTCTGTTTCGCCAACATCGCTGCGGCTTCAACGGCAAGAAGTTTTTGATCTGCAAGTTTCGCACGATGAAGGTTCTGGAGAATGGTCAGACCATCGTGCAGGCGCATCACGCGGATGATCGGATCACGGTGGTTGGCCGCTGGCTGCGCCGAACGAGCATTGATGAGCTGCCGCAACTCTTCAATGTCCTCGGCGGCACGATGTCGATCATCGGGCCGCGGCCGCATGCGGTGGCGCACGAGAATGCGTTTAACAAGTCTGTCTGGAATTATGCCTATCGGCGAAGAGTGAAGCCGGGGCTGACGGGCTGGGCGCAGATCCATGGCTGCCGCGGGCCGACGCCGACTGTGGAGTCAATCAAGCGGCGTGTCGCTTATGACCTCTGGTACATCGAGAACTGGAGTTTGCTTCTCGATCTGGTGATTATCATCAAAACCCCGTTGGAAATCATTCGCGGCCATAATGCGATCTGACTGTCAACTGCGGGTTAGTGCGGATTGCTGTGAAGCTGTGGAATGCCGCGCATTATCCGGTTGAAAAGCGATGCAAGTTCTGATTGTATTTTGGCCTAATGAATTTTCCGCAATTAACCATTTGATTTCTACTCACATACTGCTTCTGGCTGATGATTTAAGGGGACTGGCCGGGTGTTTGGGCCGGGTGGCTGAGTTTTTTTCTAGCAAGTGTGCCTGACAATCAAAACCGATCGCGCTCCTCTGTTTTCAGGGCAATTTCCTGAAGCCGAAGAGCCTAGTCGGGCGCATGGCAGCCCCGCATTTAATCGATAGCTCATGCCCTGATTTTCATGGGGGATGAGGGAACGCGTGTTTAAATTTTCTGATTTTTCGTATATTTGTATGAGCGGTTGATTTATTTAATAGGGCGTGGCCCATGAGGCGCGGCCTTGTTTGATGCTTGATGCGTATGCCTCGGCAGCAGGATGTCGCCATCGCGGGCGTGTTCTTTTTTGCAAGTCGTTCGCATCAAGTAATCGCGCGATAAATCGAACGGGTGTCGATCCTATGACGGCGCAAAGCCGAGACGGTTGAATTCAATGCAGCCGCTCGGCGAAAGACGTTTCGGGGATTGGTGAAGTTATGCTTTCAGACGACGTGGATGACGAAATGTTGCGGCGTTTTGGGAGCTGTAATCTTGTTTAGAGGGTGTGGAACCATATTTATGGTTCCCTGGGGAGCGGTTTGACGGGAAGGGGTGTTCGGGACATGTCGATAAAGAAAAGCGATCTTGAGGCCATGTCGGTGGATGTTCTTTGGAGTCTCCACGAAGAAATCAGCCAGATCCTCTCGGAGAGGATTCTCCAGGAGAAGCAGGAGCTCGAAAAGCGTTTGGCTGTGCTTCAGCGCGGTCCGCTTAATCAAGTGGGTGGTGCTGCCGATGCGCTTCTGAATCCCGGCCGCAAACCGCGCCGGAAATATCCGCGCGTTCTGCCAAAATATCGAAACCCGTTGATGCCGACCGAAACCTGGTCAGGGCGGGGCAAGCAGCCGCGCTGGCTGGTCGCTGCGCTCAAATCGGGACGGAAGATCGAGGAGTTTCAGATTTCAAACGCCTCGCTGGCGGGCGGCACCATGACAAACGTTGTCAAGGGGCGTCGGCAGCAAAGGATCTAAGATAGTCGCGTCGCCGTTCGAATGACGTTTGGATTTTCGTTGCTTCGATTTCTGGTTCGGCAGTGTGCTTGGTCTTTTGGAAATCCGTGTGCGATAGCTGGCTGATGCCTTCGAGCGATCGGAGCGCTGGATCCTTCGAGCCGGGGGAGCCTTTCCTTTCGGTGACGGGCCTATATTCTACAGCGCGCACCGGTCAGGCCGCTTAATCATTCAATTGCTGATATCGTCGCTGCGATAGGAGCGCACCAGTTGAATTCTGGGCTGTTGCGATTTTATTGCTCGTCTGAGCGGATGTTTCGGATGTTCGCACCATTCCGCCCCGCCTAACTTGTTTCTGATGCTCCTGATCTCTTTGAGGAGCAGTTTGCGCAGGCGTATCTGTGTCATCAGCTCCTGCGGCGTGACGATATCGCTGGCTGACGGCAAAAGACGTTGCTTGGCGAGGCGGATCGCATTCAGCGAACTTTCGACAGTATCCCGCTCAAGCTGAAGGGCCATTCTGTACTCCTCACCGCCGCCTGTACGCGACGCTTCCGGGGGAGAGGTAGCTAGGTGATGATTTTGTCTGGCGGTACACAAGTAGTTTAGGTTCAACTAAAATTGGAAAATGTAATTAAGGATAATTTTTAATTATATTCACTATCAGTGCTGGCCGGCGATCGCGGCCGAGAATAGGTGGATTTTTCCGCGCGGCGTTGCTTTAATTATATGCAGTCTGTTGAAATAATTGTCAGATCCTCCGCATTTTCTGCGCCGCTGTCTCGCTCAGAAATAATAAAATCTCAATTTAAAAAATAAATGTTGAAAGCTTGCTTCGTGGCAGCGATAAATGTTGCCGGTCAATTTTTGAATTATTTTACAAATGACAGAATTTTTCAACTCGGTTGATCTGTCCCGCAACCAGTCGCTTTCTGCGGACGGCGCAAGCAATTCTCCCCTGATCGAATACGCCCTTGCCGGCCTTGATCGGTGCTGGCTGCCCGACCACGGACGGTGGTCTCATATCTATCATCTCGACGGGCGCTCCGCGCCGAACGAGTCGATCCCGCAGAGTGATGTCTTTTATTCGCTCAACGTCCTGCTCGGGCTGTCGCGCGTGCCGGTCAAGCCGCAGGGCCTCGATCTCGCCGCCACTTATTTCAGCAATGCCCATGCGCTGTCGGTTTTGCCGGTGCGGATCTACGCCTGGGGCATGGCGCTGTGGGCGGCGGCCGAACTGGGGCTGGAGTTGCCGGAGGATGTGCTGCGCAGAACGCGGCGCCTTCTCGCCGATGAGGATGGCTGGCTGGAGTTTCGCGCCCAGGATCTTGGGATGCTGCTGATCGGCGTTGTTGCCCAGGCACGAACCGGGCGGCCCGCCTGGGCGCAGGATGCGAACGCGCTGTTTCAGCTTCTCGCCAAACGGTTTCATGCGGAGTCCGGGCTGTTCTACGATGCCGCCGGAGGACTGCGCCGCCGCTTCTCCTCTTTCGCAACCCAGACCTATTTGGCGATGGCCTGTTACCATCATGGTGCGTTGAGCGGGAATGCCTCGGCGATCGCGATGGCCAATCAGTGCGTCGCCCGGTTGATCGACCTGCAAGGGCCGTCCGGCGAATGGCCGTGGTTCTTTGATTCAGTGCACGGCCGCGTGGTTGATTTTTACGAGGTCTACTCGGTCCATCAATATGGTATGGCGCCGGCGCTTCTGGAATGCGCCGAGCAATTTGAGGTGCCGCGAGCCCGCGCGGCGTTGGTCAAGGGTTTTCATTGGGTGCTGGGCAGAAATCAGCTCAATCGCTCGATGCTGGTGCCGGAATTGAGCCTCAGCATTCGTTCGCAAATTCGCAAGGGCGAGCTGCTCTCGAGCAAGCCGCGCGCAATGCGGGCAGTCACCAATGCCATGCTCCGGCGTTCGGGCGGCTTGATCGAGCCCGACAATATCGACCTGAGACTGGAATGCCGCAGCTATGAGCTTGGCTGGATCCTGTGGTCGTTCGGCCGGCGCACTGATCTCACCGACCTCACGCACAATGAGGCGTTTGTGCGAAAGAGCGTGCCCTGACTGCGCCTGACTACGAGGCGGCGGTCTTGTTCCAGCTCAGCGGCTGGTTGTCTTGAAGCATTTTGGCCATCCGCAGCGCGCGGTGGGTCCGGATCGCGCAGAGCACCTTGATTGCATCATAGCGCGCGCGGCTGCCATTCAGGCGATCGCTGGTCAAAACCTTGAAAACGTCGACAGCGGGCGAGACGAAGACGGCCAGCGCGCGCGCTGTCCAGCGCCAACGCCAGCCGGGCGTTGCCTGCGCCATCGTGCGATAGTGGTGTAGCTGCCGGTCCCATTTCGCATAAAGCTCGCTCAGCGACCGCCGCGCCGGATGAAAAACGATCATCTCGGGCGTGTAGCGAAAGCGATAGCCCGCCGCCCGCGCGCGCTGCCCCCAGTCCATGTCCTCGGCGATGTGAATTCCGGCGAACGGGCCGATGGTGAAAAAATCATCGCGGCGCACCGCGAGATTTCCGGTCCCGCAATATCCCTGCTTTTCGATGTAGTGCTTGAAGCGATAGGCGAAGACGGTCTCATACGCCTCGACCGGCGAGACGGCATCGCCATCCTCCGACTGCAGGCGCACATCGCCGCCGAGGATCGTAAGCGGTGGCGCTGCCTCAAGCGTTCTGGCGATCGCCTCGAGCCAGCGCGGATCGGCGCGGCAGTCTGCGTCGATGAAAGCCAAAATCTGTCCGGTTGCCTCACGCGCGCCTGCGTTGCGCGCCGGGCCCGGGCCGGGAGTGCGCTCGCCGATCAGGCGGGCGCGTAGATGCCGGGCCACAATCGCCGACGGAAGCTCCGCCGAGCCGTTGTCCACCACGATGATCTCAAGGCTGTCTGGATCAAATGTTTGGCATGAAAGGCTGCGCAGGCACCGGGATAATTCAACCGGTTGATTCAAATGTGGAATAATCACAGAAATAATCATTTTAACTCCGCGGCGGTGGCGCTTTTTTGGGCATTTTCTTGGCCTTCAATCGCGGCCTTTCCTCGAAAGTGCCTTGTTGGCTTGGTTTTTCTTTTTTAATTTTGCTGTTGACATGATTTTAATATCCGCATTAAAGAGGCTTGTCATTTATAATGTTAAACGCTAGCGTTATTAAGCGATATTTAATTATTAATCCGCCGCGCGCTCCATTGATGCGGTCCCCTGAATTGGTGATCCGATGCGGGAATTTTTTTTGGGTTGCCCTGTCGACGTTCTGACGATGGCCGAAACAGTCGAGATGGCCCGGTCGGCCATGCGCACCCGCCAGCGCCTGCAGCATGTCGCGCTTAATGTCGCCAAACTCGTCAATATGCGAAGCGACCCCGTGCTTGCGGCTGATGTCGCGCAAAGCGATCTCGTCGGCATCGATGGCATGGGCATCGTCTGGGGGGCGAGGTGGCTGGGCCTACCGTCATGCCCGCGCGTATCCGGCGTCGATCTGCTCCATGAGTTGATTGCGGTCTGCGCCAATGAGGGGTTTCGCCCGTATTTTCTTGGCGCGACGCCGTCCGTTCTTGCCGCTGCGCAGAGAAAGGCGCTGGAGAAGCATCCCGGGCTCGAGTTTGCCGGCGGGACCGATGGCTATTTTACGGCGCAGGATGAGGCGCGCGTCGTCGAAGACATTCGCACCAGCGGCGCCGATTGCCTGTTCATCGCAATGCCGACCCCGCGGAAGGAACGTTTTCTCGCGGCCTATCGCGATGTGCTGAACGTGCCCTTCATCATGGGCGTCGGCGGCTCGTTCGACATTTTGGCCGGCGAGGTGCGCCGCGCGCCGGTCATGATGCAAAGGCTCGGGCTCGAGTGGCTCTATCGGATCTACCAGGAGCCGCGCCGCATGTGGTGGCGCTATCTGCGCACCAACACCCTCTACTCAGGAATCTTGGCCAAGGCTCTGACGGCGCGCGCGGCGCATGCGCTGCTTGGCGCCGGCCGGGCGCCCCCCGGATCGGCCGGAATGAGGAGTTAGCCGCCGTCGAATTGTCTTCAGGCCGATAGCGAAGTCGCAGGATCCATTTGGCGATGGCCGCGCCAGCAACGTGTTGCGAGAGTGCTCGTCGATGATCGATGTTCAACGTGTCACTGTAATCGGACTTGGATATATCGGGTTGCCGACAGCCGCGCTCATTGCCAGTCGCGGCTTTCATGTGGTCGGCGTCGACAACAAGGAAGACGTCGTCAAGACGGTTGCCTCCGGCGCGATCCATATCGCGGAGCCGGATCTCGCAGGTCTCGTGCAAAAAGTGGTGTTGGACGGCACGCTCACCACATCCACCAAGCCAATGCCGTCCGACGTGTTCATCATCGCGGTGCCGACGCCGATCGACGAGGAGAGCCATCCGGACCTTTCGGCCGTCGAATGTGCGGTGGATAGCATCGCTGAGGTTCTTGCCGAAGGCAATCTCGTCATCCTGGAATCGACGTCGCCGGTAGGGACGACAGAGAACGTCGAGAAGCGCCTCGCGGAATTGCGGCCGGACCTGTTCTTCAGCAATCACGGCACCAACGGAGGCGGCAACGGCGATGGCCGCGGCGTCTATGTCGCTTACTGCCCGGAGCGGGTGCTGCCGGGCCGCATTCTCACCGAGCTGATCAACAATGATCGCTGCATAGGCGGCTTGACTCCGGCTGCGACGCGGCGCGCGCAGCGATTTTACAAAATGTTCGTGCGCGGTGCCTGCGTGGCAACCACGGCAAGGGCTGCCGAGCTGGTGAAGCTGACGGAGAACGCGTTTCGCGACACCAACATCGCCTTTGCAAACGAGCTGTCACTGATTTGCGAGCGTTTTGATATCAACGTGTGGGAAGTGATCGACCTCGCCAATCGCCACCCGCGCGTCAAGGTGCTCAAGCCGGGCCCCGGCGTCGGCGGCCACTGCATCGCCATCGATCCCTGGTTCATCATCCATTCGGCGCCGGATCTTGCGCGGCTGATGAAGACCAGTCGCGTGGTCAATCTGAGTAAGACCGAAGCGGTCATCTCGCGTGCCGAGGAGATGATCGATGATCACCCTTACGCGAATGTTGCCTGCTGCGGACTGACCTTCAAGGCCAATGTCGACGACATCCGCGAAAGCCCGGCGATGGAGGTCGCGCAGCGGCTCTCGGAAAAATACGGCGAGCGCATCAAGCTGGTCGAGCCGAACCTGCGCAAGCTGCCGGTCAATCTGTTCAACAACGGCACCGAGCTTGTGAGTCTCGATGATGCACTGCGCAGCTGTGAGATCGCGATCCTGCTGGTCGACCACGACGAGTTCAAGATGGTGCCGCTGGCCGAGCGGCGGCACCTCGACGTGATCGATACGCGCGGCATCTGGCAGGACATGCCGGTGCGGACATGAGTTTGCGAGAAGAATTAGTGCCGGCGGCGGCCGGAAAGAGAATTGGTGTAACGAAATCATTTATTCTGGATACTTGCACATGAGCACGAACAGACCTGTCGGACTGGGCATTGTCGGCTACGGGTACTGGGGGCCGAACCTGGTACGCAATTTTTCGAATTGCGAGGGTGGCCGCGTCGTGGCCGTGAGCGATCGCGATGCCGCCAAGCTCGACGCGTGCCGCCAGAACTACCCGAACATTTCAACCGCCACGGACTACCGTGATCTGCTCGAGGATCCAGACGTCGATGCTGTGGCAATCGCGACGCCGGTGCATACGCATTTCGAGATTGCGCTCGCCGCCTTGCGTGCCGGCAAGCACGTGCTGGTGGAAAAGCCGATGGCGCAGACTTCCGAGCAGGTGCGTCGGCTGATCGAGGAGGCGGACAAGCGAAACCTCGTGCTGATGGTGGACCACACATTTCTGTATACGGCTGCGATCCGCAAGATTCGCGAGCTCTTGGACCGGCGCGAGCTCGGCGATGTCTTTTACTACGACAGCACACGATCAAGCCTCGGCCTGTTCCAGAGCGATGTGAACGTGATCTGGGATCTCGCCGTCCATGACGTTTCGATCATTCTCTATTTGCTTGACGAAATGCCGCTCTCGGTCTCCGCGACAGGCTCGTGCCATTTCAATGGCACGCCGGAAAGCATGGCGCATATGACCCTGTTCTTCGCGAGCAGCTGCGTGGCGCATGTCAGCGTCAACTGGCTCTCGCCGATCAAGATCCGGCAGACCTTTGTTGGCGGCAGCAAGAAGATGATCGTTTATGACGATCTTCAGCCGACCGAGAAGATCAAGGTCTACGACAAAGGCGTCACAGTGAATGACGATCCCGAGACGTCCATGGAGTTGCGGATCGGCTATCGCGCCGGCGATATGTGGGCGCCGCACCTGGAGACGAAGGAAGCGCTCAAGATCGAGGCGGATCACTTTGTGAGCTGCATCCGCAACAACACGCGGCCGATCTCGGATGGGCGTTCCGGGCTGCGCGTCGTCGAAATTCTGGAGGCGGCAGGTCGTTCGATCGCCCAGCAGGGGCGGCCGATCCAGCTGCAGATGCTCGCGCCGGTATGGGAGAGGGTTGGATGACCTCAACCATGAGCGCGAAGCGGCCTCGCCGGAGCGGTTCGATGGCCGCGCGGCTGGTCAATGCGGTGCACGGCCTTCGCCCGATTATCCCCGACCCGCCATTTGAAATCGAGATGGCCGATCATCTCAAGGCGACGTTTACGCAGGACGAATTGCGGGCTGAATATGCGCGCTTCGCCTGCGGTGGCAGCGAGTTCGACAGCATGATGCGGCGGATCTGCTGCCGCGCCATGGCGCGCGCATTTGGTTTCGGCGTGCAGTTGCAGCAGAACGTCTCACTCCGCCACCCGGAAACCATAGAGATCGGCGATGGTGTTTTTATCGGCGAGCAGGCCGTGATCCAGGGGAGGTTCGACGGTCAATGCATAATTGGCAAAGGCGTCTGGATCGGGCCGCAGAGCTATCTCGACGCGCGCGATCTCGTTATCGAAGAATATGTCGGATGGGGGCCGGGCGCCAAGGTGCTGGGTTCGGAGCACACGGGAGAGCCAATGAACATTCCCCTCATCCAGACCGAATTGAGGGTTGCTCCCGTTCGTGTGCATGCCTGGGCGGACATCGGTGTCAACGCGATCATCCTGCCCGGCGTTTCCGTTGGTCGCGGGGCGATTGTCGGCGCGGGTGCGGTGGTGACCAAGGACGTGCCGGACTATGCGATCGTTGCCGGCGTGCCCGCAACCATCATTGGACGGCGAAAACCCTCACCTGAGCCGAAGGAGGGATGATGGAGCCCGTTCACCTCGATAGGCGCAAGCAGCGCTGCGCGGACGACCGACGAAACCTTATCGCGACGGATCGGGCCACATATCGGCGCCGGATGCAGCGGCGGGCCTCCGCGATGCGCTGCGCAGGTGATGCATCATGACCGCGATCCATCGCTCGATCTTCTTCTCGGCGGTAGAGCGTTACGGGGTTTTCGTCGTCACTTTTATCGCGACCGCCGTGCTGGCGCGCCTGCTCGATCCAGGCGAGTTCGGCATCTATGCGGCGATCAACGCGCTGACTACGGTGATCGCTGCATCGTTTCAGGAGTTCGGCGGCGCAAACTATCTCATTCAGAAGCGCAATCTCGCACGCGCGAATGTGCGGACGGCGTTCACGATCACGCTGGTGCTGTCGCTGCTCATCGGCGGATTGCTGGCGCTGCTCTCGGGCCCGCTGGCGCTGCTTTTTTCCGAAGACGCGCTGCGCTTCGGCATCGCGGTGGCGGCGCTGAATTTCATCATTCTGCCGTTCACCTCCACCATCACGGCGCTGTTCCGGCGCGACCTCGCATTCGGGCCGCTTGCCGCGAGCAACCTCGTTGGCTGCGTCGTTTCTTCCGGCCTCTCGATCGCGCTGGCCGCGCATGGTTTCAGCTACATGGCGCCGATCTGGGGCATGCTTGGCGGCAATCTCATCGTCGCCCTGATGCTGCTGGGGTGGCGCAGGGATGTCTCAATCCTCTCGCCGTCGCTGTCGGAATATCGCGATGTCGTCGGCTTCGGCCTTTATTCGAGCGGAGTGACGCTGGTCAACATCTTCTACAACTTTGCGCCCCAGCTGTTCATGGCACGCATTCTCGATTTTGCCGCGGTCGGTCTCTACAGCCGGGCAACCGCGATGACGCAGATGTTCGACAAGCTGGTGATGCAGGTGCTCAACCCGGTGATCCTGCCGGCGGTGTTCAAGCAGAACGAGGCGGGCACCGATCTGAAAAAGATCTATCTCGACGCGGTCGGCCTGCTTTCGGTGCTGCAATGGCCATTCCTCATCTTCGTGGCGCTGCTGGCCCATCCGATCGTCGCGATCTGGCTCGGGGAGACGTGGCTCGACATCGTTCCGCTCGTGCGCCTTCTCTGCATCGGCTATCTCGCGCTGTTCGCGGCGTGCCTGACCTATCCGGTACTGGTCGCCGCCGGGGGCGTGCGCGACGCCTGGCTGTGCACGATCATCGCGCTGCCGCCGTCGCTGCTGCTGATCTTCTTTGCGTCGTTCCAGGGTGTCACTGCGGTCGCCGCCTCGGCACTGTTTACGCTGCCGTTCCAGGCGGGCGTTTCGATCGCATTCCTGTCTCGCCGGCTGGATATGCGCGTGTCGGAATTCTTCGGCGCGACCGTGAAGAGTTTTCTGGTGACGCTGTGCGCGGTGTCCGTGCCAGCCCTCTGGGCGCTGCTGATCGAATTCGAGAGGGTGAATGCGGTGCTTGGTCTGATCGTCGCGTCCGCCTGCGCCGCCACCGGATGGGTCACCGGTGTGACCGTAACGCGCCATCCGATCTTCGGGCTCATACAATCCACCGCAAGACAACTGCGCATCACCGGCTTTCGCCCGATTAAGGCCGAGACCGGTTCGAATATGTGAAGAGGTTGGCATGCCGATTGCGAAAGACGTTCAGCTCGGGCGCGAGGTCGTGATCTTCCACCCGGATCTGGTGAATCTCTACGGATGTGTAGTCGGCGATGGCACGCGCATCGGCACCTTTGTCGAGATCCAGAAGGGAGCCGTAATCGGCGAGCGGTGCAAGATTTCCTCGCATACTTTCATTTGCGAGGGTGTCACCATTGCCGATGAGGTGTTCGTCGGCCACGGCGTGATGTTCATCAATGACAAGATGCCACGCGCGACGACCGTGACCGGACAGTTGCAGGGTGAAAGCGATTGGGCGGTGTCGAAAACGCACGTCGGCTTTCGCGCCACGATCGGCTCCAACGCCACCATCCTCTGCGGAATTGAAATCGGCGCCGGGGCGACAATCGGCGCCGGTGCGGTCGTGACGCGCAACGTGCCGCCGGGTGCGGTGGTCGCAGGCAATCCGGCGCGGATCATGCGAGGCGCGAAAGGCGAGGCGGTGAGCGCGATGGCGAGGGCCGCAAGCGCCCGTTCATAATAACTGAGAAGGCGTGTGGGTTTATATTGCAATTCGGAATGGTCGGAATAATAATTAAATCGATGTATTAAATTTGTCGAAAGAGGTGCTGTCTTGGTGCCATTTCTTGATTTAAAGCGACAATATCAAAACATTAAAAATGAAATGGACGCCGCGATCGGGCAGGTCATCGAAAGCAGCCATTTCGTGCTCGGCCCCGATGTCTCCGCGTTTGAGGAGAGGTTCGCGCCGTTCTGCGAGGCCAGGCATTGCATCGCGGTCAACAGCGGAACGTCCGCGCTGCACCTTGCGCTGCTCGCCGCCGATATTGGTCCGGGCGACGAAGTGATCACCGTCTCGCTGACTTTCGTGGCGACCACCGCCGCCATCCTCTACAGCGGCGCAAGGCCGGTGTTCATTGACGTCGATCCGGCGACATGGACGATGGATCCCGGCCTCATCGAGGCGGCGATCACGCCACGCACCAAGGCGATCATTCCGGTCCATCTTCATGGTCTGATGGCGGACATGGATCCGATCATGGAGATTGCGGAGCGGCACGGGCTCATCGTGATCGAAGATGCGGCGCAAGCGCATGGCGCCGAATACAAGGGCCGCCGCGCCGGTTCGATCGGCCAGCTTGGCTGTTTCAGTTTCTATCCCGGCAAAAACCTTGGCGCATTCGGCGAGGGCGGCGCTGTCGTCACGTCGGACGATCACCTCGCCCGCAAGATCGCAATGTTGCGCGACTGGGGGCAGGAGGCGAAGTATCGACATGTTATGCTGGGCTACAACTACCGGATGGATGGCATTCAGGGCGCCGTGCTGAATGTGAAGATGAACTATATCGATGCCTGGACGGAGGCGAGGCGCGCGGTTGCGGCGAAGTATGACGAACTGCTGAAAGGGCTGCCGCTGATACTGCCGTCGCATCCGACTGAACGCCGTCATGTCTACCACGTCTATGCGGTCGCATCGCCCCATCGCGATGAGCTGATCGACGCGCTGAAGGCCGCCGACATCGCAACCGGCATTCATTATCCGGTGCCGGTCCATCTTCAGCCGGCCTATTCCGATCTCGGCTCCAGCGCCGGCGATCTGCCGATCACCGAGCGGCTGACCTCGCAATTCCTTTCGCTGCCGATCTATCCCGAAATGACCGACGATCAGATCAGCGAGGTGGCCACGGCGGTCCGCGCGGCGATGGCCGCGGAGGCTGCGTGATCATGCGCAGCCGCAGAAATCCATGAGGCAGAGACGACAGTCCGGGAGACACCAATGGCTGATCTCAAAGGCAAGCGTGTATTCGTAACGGGGGGCGCCGGCTTCATCGGCTCCCATATTGTCGATCTTTTGTGCGACGAGGATTGCCGGGAGATCGTCGCTCTCGACAATATGGTGCGCGGACGGCCGGAAAATCTGCGGGATGCGCTGTCGCGCGGGCCGGTGCGATTGATCGAAGGCGATATCTGCGATCGCGCGCTGATGGGGCGTCTCGTCAGATCATCGGACATCATTTTCCATCAGGCGGCGCTGCGCATCACGCATTGCGCTGCCGAGCCGCGGCTGGCGATGGATGTGATGGTTCGCGCTGTCTACGAGCTTCTCGACCTGTGCGTCGAGCACAAGGTCGAAAAGCTGATCGCAGCGTCATCGGCCTCCGTCTATGGCCTTGCGGAGAAATTCCCGATCGAGGAGACGCAGCATCCTTACGACAACCGCACGCTCTATGGCGCCGCAAAGGCTTTCAACGAAGCGCTGTTCCGCAATTTCAAGGATATGTACGGCCTCGACTACGTCGCGTTCCGTTACTTCAATGTCTACGGCAACCGGATGGATATCCACGGTCGTTACACCGAGGTGCTGATCCGCTGGATGGAGCGCATCGAAGCCGGGCTGCCGCCGATCATTTTTGGGGACGGCAAGCAGACGATGGATTTCGTCCATGTCCGCGATGTCGCCCGCGCGAACATTCTCGGGGCAAAGTCGCCGGTGACTGACGAGGTATTTAATGTTGGGGTCGGGGCTGAGACCAGCCTTGTGGAATTGGCGCAGGCGCTCGCGATCGCGATGGGGCGCAGCGACCTGCAGCCCGAATTTGCGGCGGAGCGCGCCGTGAATCCCGTGTCGCGGCGGCTGGCTTCGACCGAGAAGGCCGAGCGGCTTCTCGGCTTCCATGCCGAGATCCCGCTGCTCGAAGGGTTGCGCGAGCTTGTCGCGTGGTGGCGCGCTCAGCGTGCGCCCGCGGAGCAGGTTCAACAGGCCATCGCATCATGATCCCGATCGCGCTGCCGTTGCTCGGTGAGGAAGAGGCCTCTGCCGCCTATAATGCGGTGCGTACGGGCTGGGTGTCGCAAGGCCCGCAAGTTGCGGCGTTCGAACGTCAGTTCGCGGATCGGGTCGGTGCGCCTTACGCTTGCGCGGTATCGAACTGCACGACCGCGCTGCATCTGGCGTTGCTTGCGCTCGGCATCGGGCCGGGCGACGAGGTGATCACCGCAAGCCATTCCTTCATCGCGACCGCAAACTGCATCCGCTATTGCGGCGCGATGCCGGTCTTCGTCGATATCGACCCGGCCACCTATACGATTGATCCTGCGCGCGCCGCCGAGGCGATCACGCCCCGCACCCGCGCGATCCTCGCAGTCCATCAGATGGGCATGCCGTGCGACTTGAATGCGCTGCTGTCGCTTGCGGAGGACCATGGTCTTCACTTGATCGAAGATGCAGCCTGCGCCGCCGGAAGCGAATATCGGCATGGCAACGAATGGCAGACGATCGGCCGCCCGCACGGGACGGTGGCCTGCTTTTCATTCCATCCGCGCAAGGTGATCACGACCGGCGAGGGCGGGATGCTGACGACCTCCGACCCGAAGCTCGACGCCAAATTTCGGCTATTGCGCCAGCACGGCATGAGCGTGCCGGACACGGTGCGCCACGGCTCGGCCAGCGTGATCTTCGAGGACTATTCGATCGTCGGCTACAACTATCGCATGACGGATATTCAGGCCGCGGTCGGGCTTGCCCAGCTCAAGCGGCTGCCGGATATCATCGCCAGGCGGCGCGCTGTGGCCGAGCGCTATGCGGAGCTGCTCTCTTCGGTCGAAGGGATTGTGCTGCCGCAGGAGCCGGCCTGGGCGCGATCGAACTGGCAGAGCTATTGCGTGAGGCTGCCCGATGGCGTTGGCCAGCGCGACATCATGCAGAAACTGCTGAACAGAAACATCGCGACGCGCCGCGGCATCATGTGCGCGCATCGAGAGAAACCTTACGCCGCGGCCGTGCGCCGGCATAGCCTGCGCCAATCGGAAATCGCGCAGGACCGCTCCATTCTGCTGCCGCTATATGCGCAGATGACGGAGCAGGATACGGGATACGTGGCGAACACGCTGCGCAATCTGTTGCAGGGCTAACTGCAAGGCAAGCGAATCCGTTGCTTGAGTCGGACCCGAAGCGCCGCAGGCAGAGACGAGCGGAAGCAAATGAGCGCAATCGATATTGTCGTTCCCTGCTACAACTACAGTCACTTTCTCGAAGACTGCGTTGGCAGCATTTTGACGCAGTCGGTGACGGACTTGCGCGTGTTGATCATCGACGATGCGTCGAGGGACAATTCCGTGGCGGTGGCGAGGCGATTGGCTCTCGCCGATCCGCGCGTCACGGTGGTCGCCCATGCCAGGAACAAGGGCCACATCGCCACGTTCAATTCGGGAATCGCTTGGGCCAACGGAAAGTATTTTCTGCTGATCTCGGCGGATGATGTTCTGGCGCCGGGCGCACTCGAGCGCGCGATCAAGCTGATGGATGAACACCCGGAAATCGTGCTCACCTACGGCGATATCGAAACCTGGCGCGAAGGCGATCCGCGACCGGCGATCAAGGCCGATGCGCCGTTGGAATGGAGCCGCACTGATCTGATCGGGGCGATGTGCCGCACGGCCACCAATTTCGTTTCGACGCCAACGGCGATCGTCCGCGGCGTGGTGCAGAAGGCGGTTGGTGGTTACAACCCGACGCTGCCGCACACCGCGGATCTTGAGATGTGGCTTCGCTTGGCTTCCCATGGAGAGGTTGCCTATATCCGCAATGTCCAGGCGATCTATCGCAGGCATGGCGACGCAATGTCGAACCCGTATCTGAGCGATGTCCTGCCGGATTATTTGCAGCGGTGGCGAGGGTTTGTGGCGTTCTTCGATCGCGCCGATAGTAGCGACCCGCGCATGGCGGCATTGCGCCAGAGCACATCGCGCGCGCTGGCCGATCAGGCATTCCGCCACGGCATCGATGAACTGAGGCGTGGCCGGTTCAGGCAGGCGAAAGCGTTGATCGGATGGGCGATCAAACTTTATCCGCCGATTCGGTTTCATCCGCCCATCGGTGAAGTTTTCCGCATCCCGACAGCCAAGGGAGTGCGGGCGGCTCTGTCTCGCGTCAGGCATGACGTCGGCGTGCCGAAACAACAGACGCAAGGTTCGTCGGCCTTGGGCGCGACCGAACATATCGATTGATCTCGGTATTAGTTCTGCTCTCGACCGTTCGACAGGGGGAATGCTTTTCGCATGACAGTGGCAGCCAACATCATGGATATCAAAGGCGCTGGCCTTCAATCGCCGTCCATGACGATCGTCCTGTGCATCGAATCCGGAGTGCTCGAAAAGCTATCCTTGCGGATGGTGGAAAGCTTGCGGCGCTTCGGCGGCCGGTTCGCGAATGTCGAGGTGGTCGCGGTCACGCCGCGGATTTCGCCGCCGCTTGCGCGCAGCACTAGCCGGCGGATGGCGGAGCTCGGGATTGTTCATCTGCAGGTCCGGCCGAAGAGCGGCTATGCCTGGCATCACTATGTCGGAAAGGTCGAGGCCATCGCGGCGGTCGAAGCGCGAGCGACGACCGACGAGATCTGCTGGGTGGACAGCGATATTCTGTTCCTCAACGAGCCTGACGGACTTGAGCTTGGGCCGCATGCGGATTTCGCCGCCGCCGCCTCGGACACAGGCGTCATCGGCTCGCACGGCCCTTCGGATCCGAACGATCCGTTCTGGCAGCGCGCCGCCGCTGAGATCGGCCTCAAGATCGATGATCTGCCGTGGCTGACGACGAATGATGGTCACCACATCCGCTTCTACTGGAATGCCGGTTTCTTCGTTTATCGCCGTAAGACCGGATTCGGCCGGGTTTTTCTTGAGCTTTTAAGGAAACTGCTCGACGACCATGTCGCCAGCACGCATTCGCAGGTCCATCTTCTCGATCAGGTTGTGCTGGGGCTGACCGTGCTCAAGATGGGTCTGGCCTGGAAGGCTTTGCCCGTGGCGTTGAACCATCCGGTCGGAGGCGATCTTATGGATGAATTTGACGCTGAAAAACTGCGCGGCGTTTCCGTGTTGCATTTTCATGATGCGATGGGGCCGAAGCTATGGCCCCTGCTCATGTCGGTGCTCAAGACCTCTCATCCGATGGCCTATGATTGGCTTGAGCCGCAAGGACCGATCGCCTCACGATGGGATCTGGCGCGGGTGCAGCGCGAGGCGTTGCGAGCATTTCGAGGGGTGACGCGCCGGATGTACTACGAACGGTCGAACATTCACAGGACGCGGAGACGATGACGGCAGACGCAGGTACGTCGTTGCACTTTCCGGGGCATGACAATGCCGCCAGCTTTCGGCATTGACCTCAATCGCGCGAAAACGCTCTGGGGCGCGTGCCGGCATCGGCTGGCCGAAGAAGGCGTTGTCAAGGCGAGTGGGAGCTGCATCCGGGCGCTGAAGGCGCTGCTCTTTGCACGTCCGCAGCCTGCCGGGCGAAAAGATCCTTTCGATGCCGTCCATGGCACCGATACCGATGGCATCGTGCCGCTGTGGAAGCTCCGGATCGACAGCCCGCATATCGACGAGGGGGTGCGCTATCAGGCATCGGAGCCGGAATTCATCCGGCAAGCGATCGCGGCGCTTCCGCTGCGGTCGGAAGAATTTATCTTCATCGATCTCGGCTCCGGGAAGGGAAGGACGCTGCTGGTGGCGTCCGAGTTTCCGTTCCGGCAGGTCATCGGCGTCGAATTCTCGCGCGAACTTCACGAGGTGGCTGTTGCCAACATTGAAACGGCGGCTCGTGCGAACCGGCCGTGCCGCGATGTACGCTCCATCTGCGCGGATGCCGCATTATATGATTTTCCGCGCGAGGATACGGTGCTGTATCTCTACAATCCGTTCGGCAAGCCGGTGCTTCGCAAGGTCATCGAACGGTTGCTGGTATCGCTGAAGGCGGCTCCGCGGCGCATCTTCATCATCTACAGCAATCCGGTTCAGGCAAGGCTGTTCGATGAACTCGATCGGTTTGAGCGATTGGATCTTCCCGTCGAGGCCGCGATCTATCGCAGCGTCGATCAGCCCGGCATCAGATCAGTTTAGCTTGTCTTTGGGCTGTGCGGACCCGCTGCGCATGTTGACATTGTTACGCACGCTGGCCTTGTTGCGGTTTTCGAAGTGCTGCTTGACCGGATAGAGGAAACCGTAGCCGCGGGAGTCGAAATAGTTGTTGTGGATCTGGATGGTGCCAGTGAGGTAGCCGAGGTCGAGCGAAGTGAAATAGCTCACCGTGCCGATCATCGTGTTGAAGGCAATCTCGCCGTCGGATACAAATTCGGTCATCAGGCCCTGGGTCGTGCCGCCGTTCTGCAGCGTGGTGTTGTGGATGATGCTGACACTGAAGGGGCCGCCCGCAAGCTGGGTGTAGTCGCCATGCGCGCCGGGCGACATGCCGCCTTGTTCGATAAGATTGTTGCGGACGATCACGCGGCTGTTCTGGCCGCCATCGATCTGCTGGATCATGTCGCCGCCGGCATTCTTTAGCCAGCAATATTCGACGGTGAAGCTGTTGCCGCGATAGGAGATCAGGCCACCCCACCCGACATCACGATTGTTTCCCTCGATGGTCGAGCGGGACACGATCAGATCGGCCGCTGCGGCCGAGGAGATAATCGGAGTGAGGCCGTTGGCCCCGATAGCGAAGCTGGAGTTGGCAATCCGTGTGCGCGCGCCCTGCACAAAAATCTGCCAGCCGCCGTCGCGGGCAAAGTCATAGCCGTCGAGCGTCACATCGCTGCCGTTGACGGTGACGATGCGCTTGGCGCGGTCCAAGGCTATGCCGGGCATCGCGATCGTTGCCGGATCTTTCAAGGCGAGCTGCGGATCGACGCCGACGCAGTAGTCGACGCCGGCCACGGGCCAGTTCGGGCGGATGCGATAGTCCTGCAGTAGGCCGGCGTGCGGCGGCGTGCAGGCGGCTTCGGAAGCTGCGGCTTTGCGCGGTGCGCCGGCTGCTGCCGGTGCGAACAATGACAGCGCGAGGAACGCGGCTTGAACGGTGCTGAGCCAGCGGGATTTCATCGCAGTGGCCCGATGACCCTGAACCGGCGGGGCAGCTGGTTCGGTCTGGGAAGCTCGGAAGACATTGCGCCCTGGCGCGCCATGCGCGCTTCGCGCCGCGCGGCGGGTGCGGGCCGCCTGCTCCACGCGAACGCTTCCTGAAATGAGGCGCGAATGCCGAGGCAGAGGCCCCAGAAGATCCAAATGTTGTTCCAGTAGTGAACGGTGAGGCCGGCGAACATGAACACCACGATTGCGGCGGTGAACCCGGTGCGCAGGCTGATCACCCGCGGGTCGGAGACGTTTGCGCCGCTTTTCGCTCGCACCGGCATGACGGCGGCGAAACATGCGAGCACGATGGCGATCACCACAGGCCAGCCAAAGCGCAGGGCCAAGGTCAGCCAGACGCTGTCGACCGATGCATTGCTGAAAAAGTCTTCAGCCTTGCCATAAGTCTCGAAGCCGTAGCCGAAATAGGGGGATTGGCCGATGTAATACAGCGCGCTGTCCCAGGTCGCGACGCGAAAATAGCCGGTGGAGGGGTCGAAGGTGAGGTTCGACACGATCCAGGAGATCGGCTTGTTCGTGATCAGGATGACCAGCGTCAGCATCGAAGCCAGCCCGATCACCAATGCCTTCCAGCGGGGCGAGATGTTGTGCAGCAGTCGATCATAGACGAAGGTGAAAATGACGATGATGAAAGAGATGAGGGGGGCAGACGACACCGCGAGAACGCAGCCCCCGAGACAGCCCGCCGCGAGCACCAGGCGGCGCGGCTGCATGAACAGGAACAGCGCTCCGGCCACGACGCAAAAGGTTCCGTAGAGGATCGGGTGGGGAAAGGTCGAGAAGGCGCGCACTAGGCCCGAGCGATACTCAGGCTCGAGCAGCGGCAGCCCCCACAGACTTGCGATGATGTTGTTCGTGACGATGCTTTGCGTGAGATGTTCGAGCGCCGCCAGCGCGACGATGACGATCGCGATCGGCCCAAGAATGCGCACGAAGGAAAATTGTGCGGCGGGAGTGATGTAGAAGGCTCGCCCGATGAAGTAGGCACCGCCGAATTCGAGAACCAGCGCGGCGGCGGATGTCCATGATGCCGGGTCGGCCTGCAGGATGGCCACCATCATCCAGACCGAGGCCACGGCGACAAAGACATCGGCGAGCACGAGGTGCCTGTTATGCCGAAACTGCAATAATGCCGGCGCCAGCAGCAGAATGATTGCGATCCGGCCGGGGATGAGTTTGGCATCGCCGACATAGATCGTCATCGTCGCCGGCATGAACACAGCGATCAGCAAAAACCACGTGACTGCCGTGTGCGTGGCATCGCGGGCGGCAATTTGCCGGGTCACTGCTAGCGATGGCCGGGAAAATGTCTGCTGGCGGGGCGGCCCCATATTTACCTGCGTGGAATTAAATGAGATATAATGACTGAATTTATTATCAGTTTTTTGTGGCGCTGACTATTTGAATTATCTACTGTTCGAGGCATACTGAATAAATTGTGGCCGCCAAGCGGACCGACCCTGATCAAGGCTCACCCGCATGTCCCCGATTTCGTCGTCTCAAATGGTTCTTTCGCCAATTAATGTTGAATCATCGAAGGTTGTCGAGTTGCCGAGGCCGCAGGTGCGGCCCCGTATTCAAGTCTTCAGCGTGGCCAACCGGCGCGATATCCTGACGCGCGACCTATTGCGGTCACCAGAAATTAAATCAGGAAAAATAAATGTTACGGTTATCTGGAATGCTTTGTCCGCATCGCACGCTTATTCGCGCGCGATGGATATGGCGACGGCCGACATTGTTGTGTTCGTCCATCAGGATGTGTACTTCCCCGATGGCTGGTTCCATCGCATGCGGGCTGCCTGCGATGCGCTGACCAAGCGCGACCCGAGCTGGGCGGTGGCGGGGGTCTGCGGCATCACGCCTGAAGGCGAGTTTGTCGGGCACCTCTGGGATTCCGGGCTGGCGGACGTTTGCGGGCAGCCGTTCGATCCTCCGCGGCAGGCCATCAGCCTCGATGAGGTGGTGCTGATCGTCCGGCGCTCGTCCGGAGTGACGTTCGACGAGGAGATGCTGTCGTTTCACCTTTATGGCACCGACATCGTGCTCGAGGCGCGCTCGCGCGGCAAGACGGCGTATGTCGTCGACCTGCCGCTGATCCACAACAGCAAGGCGAATGTCCGGCTCGACCACTCGTACGGCGATGCTTACTCCTATATGGTGAGGAAATGGCGGTCTTATCTGCCGCTGCCGACGGTGATCGTGAAGCTGACCCGCAATCCATTGCCGTTGTTCTTCCGGCGGCTGCGGCTCAAATACAAGACCGTGATGCGCGCCTCCACGCTGCATCCGATGCTCCCGAACCCGGAGGAGAAGGCGAGGGAGCTGGGATTCGACAGATAGGCCGGCACTTGGCTGACGAGGCGGGAATGCCGCCTTCGTCAGGCCTTATGTTCGCGCTGCTGTGTGAGGGGAAATTTCGGCGCGCCTGTCAGTCCGCGCAGGCCATCGCGCAAGCCCAGCATGGCCATCTTGCCTGACGATGGGCCAGCCAGGATGCTGTAGCGCAGGGCGTAGAGCAGGCCGATGGCAAAATGATTCAGCAACAGCCAGCCGGCAAAGCGCTTTGCGTAGAGTATTCGGTTGCGTTCGCTGAGATAGATCGACAGCGGCGACCGGGTCTTTGAATCGTGGCCCGAGCCGATGGTGGTGCCGCCGACGTGCTGCGTCACGGCTTTGGCGGCGAAGCCGATGCGGTGCCTGCCGCGCCGCCGCCCCCAGTCGAGATCCTCCATATAGAGGAAGTAATCTTCGGCCATCAGGCCGACATCCTCGACGAACTGCCGCGTGACCAGAACGCAGGCTCCGCTGATGGCGTCGATCATGTCGAGCTCGGCGCTGCTGGGCTCGCTGCCCGCCGGGCGATGGCGTCCAACGGCGATCATGCGTCCGCTCAGCCGCGCCCAACGTAGGCCATAGCTGATCACCTCATTCGGCTCGTTCTCGAAAACCAGCGTGCCGCCGACCATGCCAAACCCTTCGCGCGATTTGGCGATCAGTTCGGTCAAGCAATCGGGGTGGACCTCGGTATCCGGATTGAGGATCAATGCCGCGTCCCAATCGGTGCGACCGATCATCTGTTCGAGCCACGCATTCACGCCGCCGCCATAGCCAAAATTGTCTTTGGCAAGGCCGATATGAACGAGGCCGTCGCGACTTGAAAAACGGAATGACGCGTGCGTGACGAAGCGGTCGGTCTTTCGATTGGCAGGCTCATGCACGTCAGGCGCGGCTTGAAGAGTTTGTCCCGGGCCGGACACCGTGGCGATGAGCTGATCATAGGCGGCGCGCCGGCCATTCTCGCAGATATAGACGCTGAACGTCGGCCACCGCGACCGGGCGAGCGATTTCAGGCAGCGGTCGATGTCGTCGGCATTGCGATAGCCGACGATCAGGACGATGAGATGGAAGGGATCAGCCGTCATGGCCGAAACACGCCATCATGGCCTTGCGCCGCCGCTCGGCGACGAGGGGCCAGGTGAACTGCTGCGCCCGGTCGGCCGCGGCTATTGCCATGCGCTGACGCAGATCAGGATCGTTGGCGAGTTCGCGCAGCGTATCGATCCAGCCGTCGCGATCATAGGCGTCACGGATATAGCCCTCGCGACCGTCGCGAATGACGTGGCCGCCGCCCATCGCGGTGGTGATGACGGGCAGCTCCGCGCCGCAGGCCTCGTAGATTACCAACGGGCTGCCTTCCTCAAGCGTGGGAAAAAGAAAGACATCGGCGCTGCGATAGAGCCCGCCGATATTTTTCATGTAGTCGAAGGTGAGAACATCGTCGCGCGCGAGAATGTGAGCGCAGGTCTCACTGATCGCCGGCTCCATCTCGCCAACCAGAACCAGCCGTCCCTTGATCCCGCTGCGCGCCCACATGTCGAGAAGCAGATGCGCGCCTTTGCGTACGCAGATCGCGCCGACGAAGATTGCGGTGATGCCGTCGCAGGGAGGCAACTCTTTGCCGGCGCGGCTCATGCGCTCCGGGTCCCAGCCATAAGTCGCCGCGAGCTGCTTTGATGCGGGAATGCCGTTCTCCAACAGCGAGCTGCTGACCAGTGGGCTCGGGCTGATGATGTAGTCCGCGAGCGACGACACTCGCCGCTCGCCCTCGATATGGACGTCAGTGATTCCATGCTGGGGCCGAATGCCGAGGCGGAAATAGGCATTGTCGAGCAGGCGCTTCGCGGTGGCCGTGTGGCAATTGAATTGTTCGCGGAAAATCATGATGCCGCGGCGGCGCAATTCCTCGATGGTGGCGAGGCTCGCATCGGGCCAGAGATACGCGCCAATGGGCGGCGCGGTGATGTGCTTCATTTGGGAGAGAAACGCCGCCTCGATCTCGCACGCGGCCTTTTTGCGCAACCATCGGTAGGGAATGGGCGAGGTCCAGCTCGGCAGAGTTTCAAGAACTTCCACCGAAGACAATTTTTCCTTGCATCTGGGTGTGACGATGGAGATGCGAAAATCGCTTCCCGCCATCCCCGCGGCAATGGAGCTGCAGCTATAGCCGACGCCCTTTCCATTGAGGGGCAATGGCATCAATACGCCTAAGGAAATCGTCATGGCTGCCTGAGTGGCACAATGAAATAAACAGAATTGTCATTTAATAATTAAATAGGTTGAGGATTGCAAACCAATCATTTCGACTGGCGTGCGCCGCTTCGCCACTTCCGCTTTGCGCTCTTCAGCCAATCGGCGTGCGCCATCAAGTGCTTGGCGGCCCGATTGAAAGTGCCCGCGAGCCAGCGTGCGCCATTAACCATCAAGGGCTTCGGGCGCGACGCAAAAATGTAGATGTTGGCCTCCTGCCAGTGGCGAGTGGCGAGGCGTTCCTTGTACGGCGCATCGCCGATACCGAAGTCGATCACGCGCGCGTGATTACTGCTCTCGTTCTCGTGAAGGGATTCGAGTGTCGCCATGATCAGATACAGGCCCGGCGCGTAGTCGGAGAAGGCGGCGTCGAAGGACAGGTACTCGCTGAGAAAGGTTCCGTTCCGAAGCGAGCCGATCCAGAAGGCGGCGGGGCGTTCGTCGAGGTAAAGGACCGAGCCGCGCAGCCAGCCGCGTGCGGCTTCGAACTCGAGACGCGCGCGCACCACCGCCGTCGGTGCAAAGCCGACATTCAGGCGGCGTTGATAGGACGTGGCGGCGATACGCTCGGCATCGTCGATCAGGCGGTCGATGTCGGCGGCGGTCTGATAGTGGAGGATCGCCACCGATTTGAAGTTTTCGCTGAGAATACGGGCCCGTTTGCGCTGCTGGTAGCGTTCGTTCTGGGACAGGGATTTGCTGAACGGCACGCCTTTCTCCGGCAGGTCGCGAACACGCCGTGTCTGGGCATTGATCGCGTGGTCGGCCTGCCACCATCGCGGCGCGTGACGCGCGTATTCACTGAGCGCGGCATCGGTTGGCGGCGCATGGAAAAATACTGCATCCGCCTCCCCGCGATCGAGCGCGAGCATGAGCCGCTCGGTGAGGAGCTTGGCGTTGTCGCCTGTGATGTCGCCGAGCCAGCCGCCGTGAACGACATTGAGGACGCGAAGCGTCGGCATCGCGAGTTGATGATAGCCAAGCCTGACCGCCGGCTTCACCCTGTCGAGACGCGCGATGAGCACAGCGCGCGGAGTGCCATGCTCGTAAAGAACGACGACATGCGGTCGCTCCGTTTCGGAAAACAGTTCGGTGATGAAAAGGAAGAAATCGAGGTCGGCGTCGCGGCACGGCGCGCATGAATCCCAGAAGCTGCGAAGCTGCTCGATCCTTTCGCGCGTCGTCAGGATTTCAATATGTAAGGAAGCGATTCCGTCCATGGGTGGGCCGTGCTCAAGAGGACAACGGGCAATCTCATTAAATGTCGAATCCGAGCGTATATTAAATGTTCGAGTAAATCCACTTCTTCATATTCGGCGAGTTAATCCCGCCTCGCAGTGTCTTTTCTTCGCTGGAGTCCCAAGTATAGAATCAAGGTGGGCGCTGTGGTGAGTCGGCGTGCGGTCGCGTTGCGGTGATTTGCTGATCAGCTCGTTGCATAATCGAAGTATCAGCAGCAGCCGGCGAATTGATTAGGTAAGAAAACGATCGCGCATAATTTCTTACTTCGCGCGAGATTGATGCTCCAGGTGCGTAAGTGTGTCGGTGCCAGCTACCGAAGGTAGCAATCAGTTTTCGTTGCGTGTTGAGAAGACAAAAAAAGTCAGATGCCGTCCCAAAATAATTTAATGGCCGCCAAGTTGTCTCAAAAAAGCCGTCCGCCGACGTCCATTACTTGTGCGGGGAAACTGGTCATGTCGATCAGTACTACGCAGGAGCTATAATATGGCAGTCAACGACGGGTCGTTAAATGCATCAGCCGGGTCGCCGCAGCTTCCTAATCTTCTGGATAGCTACGGCAACTATCGGCCTGCATGGAACGTCGCAGGGGTGGACTATCATGTAGGTGTACCGGACGGGATTTCGCTCAAGGATCCTTCGGCCATCTCCATGCAAGGCGTGACAGTCGATAAGAACGCCAAGGTAATCTACGTCACGGGAGATAACGTGACGCTGGATGGCTACAACTTCTCGCTGAGTGGCGGTTGGGAAGTTAACGTGCAGGGCGCGAACACCACCATCAAGAATTCGTACTTTGCAATCGGGTCGAACAATCGTGCGCCGATCACCAGCACGGCGTCGGCGTCGAACATGGTCGTCTCTTATGTGACCATCGATGGCAACAACAAGGATCCCGGCTGGGGTGGCCTCATCTCCTATCGCGGCAACAGCTTCACGGTCGAGTTCAGTGAGCTCAAGAATGCCGGCGGCGATATGATCCAGCAGATCGATGGCGGGCGTAACAGCACGGTCATCGTTCGCAACAACCTTATCGAGAACGGCGGTATGGCGCCGGGCGCGCATGGCGACTACACCCAGCTCGCGGGCGGTCCGTTCAACGTCAGCATTGTCTACAATACGACAGTGCAGAAGGGCGGCACAACGCAGGGTCTGCAGACCGAATACGTGTCGGGTGGCGAGATCGCGCACAACACGATGATCGGTACGGTGAGCTACTTCACCTCGCTGGACATGAGCTCGATCAAGACCCAGGTCACGGTCCATGACAACTACTTCGATTCGAGCGGCTACGGATTCATCTATCCGAACGCCGGCCCGAATGATCCGACCGGCAAGTCCGTCTTCGTCAACAACGTGAACATGAAGAACGGCTCGGTCATCCAGGACAAGAACGCGACCCCGATTCCGCCGGTCGATATTCCGCCGCCGACCAACGGCTCGGGCTCTGGTTCGGGTTCGGGAACGGGCACGGCGCCTTCCGCTCCGACGATCACCAGCTTCTCGAACGACAGCGGTGTTGCTGGTGACGGCATCACCAACGACAACACGTTGACGCTGACGGGCAAGGGCACTGCCGGCAACACCATCAAGGTGTTCGATGGCAGCAAGCAGGTCGGCTCCGCTACGGTGAAGGCCGACGGCACCTGGAGCCTGACGACTTCGGCTCTCGCGGACGGCAAACACAGCCTCACCGCGCAGGCGACCGATGCAAACGGCAAGACCAGCTCGGCATCCGCTGCGCTCGCGGTGACGATTGACACCGTGGCGCCGACCGCGCCGACCATCGTGTCGAACACCGCTGCTTCGGCGCTGGTGAATGGTGTCGTCGCGCTGTCCGGTGTTGCTGAGGCTAACGCATCGGTGCGCGTGTTCGATGGCGACAAGCAGATCGGCACCGCGACCGCGAAAGCCGACGGCACCTGGTCGTTCACCACCGACAAGCTCGCGGTGGGTAGCCACAACCTGAGCGCCAAGGCTGTCGATGCGGCCGGGAATATCGGAAATGCGTCGACCAATCTTGCGGTGACCATTCCGTCCCAGCCGACGACGCCTCCGCCGGAGACGGCGAAGCCGGGTGCACCGAGCATCACCGCGCTCACGAACGACAGCGGCGTTCCCGGCGATGGCATCACCAACCAAAATCAGCTAACGATCAAGGGCAAGGCCGATCAGAACAGCACCGTCAAGATCTTCGACGGCGCAAAGGAGATCGGCACGGTCAAGGCGGCGGCCGATGGCTCGTGGAGCTTTACCTCGGGTGCGCTCAAGGATGGTGATCACAGCCTGACCGCCAAGGTCGTCAACGGCACCGTTACCAGCGATGCCTCGGCGCCGATGGTTGTGACCGTCGATACGGTCGCGCCGAATGCTCCGTCCTTGAACGTCTACACCGAGAAGGGCGATGCCGTCTCCGGCAAGACCACTGCCGACCATTTCGTCATCAAGGGCACTGCGGAAGCCAACAGCTCTGTCGCGGTGTTCGATGGCAACAAGCAGATCGGCACGGCGACCGCCGACAAGAATGGTGCGTGGAGCTTCACCACCGACGCGGTGGCGACTGGCGATCACAAGTTCACATCGACAGCGACGGACGTTGCCGGCAATGTGAGCAAGGCCTCAGCGGCGCAGAGCGTGAGCGTCGACACGTCGCCGACCGATCCGACGTCGCCGACCGGTTCTTCGGTCAACTTCACCGATTTCTTCCAGAAGTGGGGGAGCAAGGTGACGATCAAGGGTACTGCCGATGCCAACAGCAAGGTCAGCATCTTTGATGGCGACAGCACCAAGGCGCTCGGAACTGTGAAGGCTGCTGACGACGGCAGCTGGAGCTTCACGACGTCGCTGTCGAAGGGCGCGCATACGCTCAAGGCGAAGGTCGACGGTTCTTCGACGTTCGACAGCGGCAGCCTCGTTGTCGGCACCAGCCGCGGCGAGACGCTGAAGAGCTCCGCAGGGAACGATCTGTTCGTGAGCAACGGTGGTGGAGACACCTTCGTGTTCGCCAAGGACTTCGGTCACGACACGATCAAGGACTTTACGGCGTATGGTCGCAACCATGATGTCGTGCAGTTCAGCAAAAGCGTCTTCGACAATTTTGCTGACGTTCTCTCGCACGCATCGCAGGTCGGTCGGGATGTGGTGATTTCGGCAGGTCCGAATGACTCGCTGACGTTGAAGAACGTCAAGCTGTGGTCGCTCGATAAGAGCGATTTCCACTTCGCCTAGTTGCTGCGTTCCTTCGTATTAGAGGGTGTGATCCAGAGGGCGGCGTTCCGCGCCGCTCTCTGGTCATAGCTACTCCAAGGGAATACTCGGATGGCTAATTCAAGTGAGCAGACGGCGATGCCGCTGCCTGAGGAGGCTGGTGCATCGTCGCGGACGATCGTCGCGTCCATAATTAATAGGATTTCAGGCTGGGCCAGGTCAGGCGTGATCCCGAGCGTGTTTCGGGACAGGGTTCGTCATGGATTCGACCGCGTCGCCGGCAAGGTATTTTCGGGCAAGCCGCGCGAGGTCAATAGCCTCGATCAGGCCAAATCGGAGATCGGCGGTTTTCTTGCATCCTGCAAGCGGATCTTCTGGGGCCTTGCCTGCTTCAGCGGTCTCAGCAACATTCTGATGCTGACCGGCTCATTCTTCATGCTTCAGGTCTATGACCGTGTCCTGCCGAGCCGCAGTGTGTCCACTCTGCTGGCGCTGCTTGTGCTGGCGACGCTGCTTTATGTTTTGCAGGGCGGCCTCGATCTGATCCGCACCCGGATCTGCGTGCGGGTCGGCCGCTACCTCGAAGAGACGCTCGGCGTACGGGTGTTCGATGCGGTCGTCCGTATGCCGCTAAAGGCGCGCGGCGATGGCGACGGCCTGCAGCCGATGCGCGATCTCGATCAGGTGCGCGGCTTTCTGTCGAGCGGGGGCCCTTCGGCACTGTTCGATCTGCCGTGGATGCCGATCTACATCGCGGTCTGCTTCTTCTTTCATTTCTGGATCGGCGTGACGGCGCTCGTCGGCGCATTTGTGCTGGTTGCTCTTACGGTTGCGACCGAGTTGCGCACCCGCGGCCCGTCCGAGGCCTATGCGCGCTTTTCGGTTGCCCGCAATGGTCTTGTCGCCGAAGGCCGGCGCAATGCCGAGGTCCTGCACGCGATGGGAATGCGCGGCCAGGCCGCGGCGCGCTGGCGGGAGGCCAATGCAAGCTATCTCGCCGCCCATGAAGCGGCGAACGATGTGGCGACGGGCATCGGCGGCATCTCTAAGGTGTTTCGCGCCGTTCTTCAGTCGGCGGTTCTGGCGGTCGGCGCCTATCTGGTGATCTATCAGGAATCGACCGCCGGCATCATCATCGCCGGGTCTATCCTCACCGCGCGCGCGCTTGCCCCGGTGGAGCTCGCGATCGCCAACTGGCGCGGCTTCGTGTCCGCCCGTCAGGCCAGCGCGCGGCTCGACCAGCTGCTCGCATTGCTGCCGCCGGATGCGGAGCGTCTGCAACTGCCGGCGCCGACGGACAAGCTCTCGGTCGAAAGCATTTTTGTTCCGGCGCCGGGCGGCCAGCGGGTGCTGCTGTCCGATGTGTCCTTCGCGCTGAAGGCAGGGCAGGGGCTTGGCGTGATCGGCCCGAGCGGATCGGGCAAGACCTCGCTGGCGCGTGCGCTGGTTGGCATCTGGCCGCAGATGCGCGGCCGCATCACGCTCGACAGTGCGCCGCTCGACCAATGGATGCCGGAAAACCTTGGCCGCCATATCGGCTACCTGCCGCAGAGCGTCGAGCTGTTCAACGGCAGCATCGCGGCCAACATTGCCCGTTTCGACACCGGGGCGACGCCGGAAGCGGTGCTTTCGGCAGCCCATGCTGCCGGCGCGCATGATCTGATCCTCTCCTTCCCCGAAGGTTACAGCACCAGGATCGGCGAAGGCGGCGCGGCGCTGTCCGCAGGGCAGCGGCAGCGAATCGGCCTTGCGCGCGCTTTCTACGGCAATCCGTTCCTCGTCGTTCTCGACGAGCCGACCTCGAACCTCGATGCCGAGGGCGAGGAGGCGCTGACCGAGGCCATCCTCAACGTTCGCCGCCGCGGCGGCATCGTGGTGATCATCGCGCACCGGCCGAAGGCGCTGGACGGCGTGGATCATGTGATGGTGGTTTCCGGCGGCCGATGCCAGTCGTTCGGACCGAAGGACGAGGTGCTGAAGCAGGTCCTTCGCACGCCGCTCAAAATCGTCCGGGAGAACAAGGGAGGCGCACAATGAGCACGGCACCTTCTTCGGCACTGCAGTCGATCCGCCGCTACCTGCTTGCGGGCATGGTGATCGTCGTATTCGTGACCTTCGGCATCGGCGGCTGGGCGGCGACGACGGAGCTCGCCGGGGCGGTCATCGGCCAGGGCAACGTAATCGTCGAGTCCAGCGTCAAGAAGATCCAGCACCCGACCGGCGGCATCGTTGGCGAACTCAAGGTTCGCGAAGGCGATCGCGTCAAGGCTGGCGATGTTTTGCTGCGCCTCGACGAGACGCAGACGCGGGCGAACGCCACGATCATCGCCAAGGGCTATAACGAGCTGCTGGCCCGGCAGGCGCGGCTCGAAGCCGAGCGCGACAATATTGAGACCGTCAGCTTCCCGAAGTCGCTTCTGGAGGACGCCAGCGATCCGAGTTCCGACGCCGCGCGATCCGTTGCCGCCGAGCGCTCGCTGTTTGCCCTGCGCAAGCAGGCGCGCAGCGGCCAGAAGGCCCAGTTGCTCGAACGCAGCAGCCAGCTTGAGCAGGAGATCAACGGCTATTCCGGCCAGGTCGCGGCCAAGCAGCGCGAGGTGGAGTTCATCCACAACGAGTTGGCCGGCGTGCGCGAGCTGTTCCAGAAGAAGCTGGTGCCGATGGGTCGGCTGACTGCCCTTGAGCGCGACACTGCGCGCCTCGAGGGCGAGCGCAGCCAGCTTGCGGGCATCATCGCGCAGGCCAAGGGCAAGATCGCCGAGATCCAGCTTCAGATCATCCAGATCGATCAGGATCTGCGCACCGAGGTCGGCAAGGACCTGATCGAGACCCGCTCCAAGCTCGCCGAACTGGCCGAGCGCAAGACGGCGGCGGTCGATCAGCTCAACCGCATCGACGTGCGCGCGCCGCAGAGCGGACGCGTTCACCAGCTCGCCGTTCATACCGTCGGCGGCGTGATCGGGCCGGGCGAGCAGATCATGCTGATCGTGCCGGATGCGGACATGCTTGCCGTGGAGGTCAGGATCGCGCCGCGCGATATCGACCAGCTCTATGTCGGCCAGCGCGCGTTGATGCGGTTCGCCGCGTTCAACCAGCGCACCACGCCGGAGATCGAGGGCGATGTCGAGCTGGTGTCGGCCGATCTGATGCAGGATCAGCGCACCGGCGCGGGCTACTACACGGTTCGCATTCTGCTCAAGCAGGAAGAGCTGGCGCGCATGGGCAACGCCAAGATCGTGCCGGGCATGCCGGTGGATGTCTTCATCCAGACCGGCGGGCGCACGGCGCTGTCCTATCTGATCAAGCCGCTGCACGATCAGGCGATCCGCGCTTTCACCGAGCGCTGATCGTCCAGGGGAGGGATGCTGGCGGGAGCCGCTTCATGGGGATTGGCGGCTCCCGCCGGGTCTCTCGCCGCGTGGCGCAAGGCCCGCGATAAACCTCCAAGCGACTGATATTGAGCCAACTTAAGGCCGCTGTGGAAAACCATGGCGAGTGGGACTAGACTGGAACTTATGCCAGTCCAGACAAGGAGGATTGGACAGAATTCGGGATGTCCCGATGGGGACTAACCGGGATCGTTTCCTGGAGAGGGAACTCATCGCAATGTCGCCCGCGCACGAGCCCTGGCTCGTTACGTTGTCATTGGTTATGGCGTTTCAGGGCAGCTATGTCGGGCTGCACATGGCGCGGAAGATCGGTGCGGCTCAGGGGACGCGGCGCAGGGCGATGATCACGATGTCGGCGCTGTCGATGGCGCTGGCGATCTGGACGATGCACTTCGTCGGCATGCTCGCCGTGCGGTTGCCCGGCACGGTCGATTTCCTCGTTCTGCCGACCCTACTTTCATTTCTCGTCTGCGTGCTAGTGGTCGGCTTCGCCGTGTTCACGGTAGGGACCGGGACGCCGACGCCGGGGCGCATCGCCTTCGGCTCGGTGCTGATGGGGGCGGGCATCGTCACCATGCATTACCTCGGCATGCACGCACTCCACATCAGCATTCATATGGTCCATGATCCGATCCTGGTGCTGGCGAGCATCGCAGTGGGCATTCTCGCCTCGGGCCTTTCGTTGTGGCTTGGCTTCGTCCCTAACGCATGGCGCTCGACGCTGCTGGCGGCGGCGCTGATGGCGCTGGCCATTTCGGCGATGCACTATACCGCTATGGCCGGCGTCACCTTCGTGCCCCATGCAACGGGCGAATTGGGCGCGCCCGCGCTGTCGCATGGTCTTCTCGCGATCATCGTCTCTGTCGTCGGTTTCGTGGTGTCCGGCCTGTTTTTGCTGACGCTCGTTCCCGAGAGGGATGGTGCGCCCGCGGTGACAGCAATAGCGGCGCCGGCCCCGGCATCGCCCTTGCCATCGTCTTCGGTTCAGGCGGAGGCGATCCTGATCGAGACGGATGGACCCGAGAGTGCGCCTCACTCCTCGCAATTCAACAACCATCTGGCGGTGACCACGGTGCCTGATGAGCAGCCCGCGCCGGTCGTCGTTGCCCCCGCGCGGCCATCAGCGCGCGTCCTGCCGGTGGAGAAGGGCGGCCGGCGCCACAACTTGCCGGTGGAGCGGGTGGTCGCCGTGCAGGCGCAGGCCCACTACACCATGCTGTTCGACGGCGAGGCGAGCCTGTTCTGTCCGCTCTCGATCTCGGAGGTCGAGGCGCAGCTCGATCCGGCGATCTTCGCAAGGGTTCATCGCAGCCACATCGTCAATCTGGACAAGCTGGATTTCGGCCGGAAGGGCGGAGAGGGCGGGTTCCTGAATACCGCGACCGAGGTGCCGTATCGAGTGCCCGTGAGCCGCGCCAAGCGCAGTTGGTTGAAGCGGCGGCTTCAGGATCGGCTGATGGTTGCCAAGTAGCGGCGGGCAGTGGCCGATCAAGGCACCACCTGGTTGTCCTTCAAAGGCGCGCATTTGCGGCACGATCAGGGTTTGAATACCTCGCAATTGGTGCACGACGGGTCAGCGCGCTTGACGCAATTCGTGCACCAAACATGCAGTTCATGCGTCTCGCGGTCCGCCCGTTCTTTTCCCATTGAATTGAAAGGGCAACGCTTTTTCTCTTTCCGGCAAGAACCGGCATTTCGTGCCGGCGTTTTCGGGGAGGGTATCCGTGATACCAGGTCATTTCGTTTATCATCGCCCGTCCTCCGTGGAGGAGGCGATCGCCGTGCTGTCTGCCTATGGCGACGATGCACGCCCGCTGGCCGGCGGCCACAGCCTCATTCCCATGATGAAATTGCGGATGGCCGCGCCCGAGCACCTGATCGATCTCGGATCGGTCGAGGGCCTCAAGGGCATCCGGCAGGAGGGCGGCGACATCGTGATCGGCGCCATGGCGACCCAGGCCGAGATGGTGAAGTCGGACCTGCTGACGGCCCAGCTTCCGATCATCCGTGAAACCGCGCTGCAGATCGCCGATCCGCAGATCCGGTATGTCGGCACGCTCGGCGGCAATGTTGCCAACGGCGACCCCGGCAACGACATGCCAGCGGTGATGCTGGCGCTGAACGCGACCTATGTGCTGCGCGGCCTCTCCGGCGAGCGACAGGTCCGCGCCCGCGAATTCTATTTTGGGGCGTATGACACCGCGCTCAAGCCCGGCGAGATCTTGATTGCCGTGCGCATTCCCGCTCCGCCAGCCGGGCATGGCTATGCCTATGAAAAGCTCAAGCGCAAGATCGGCGACTACGCCACCGCAGCCGCCGCCGTCATCCTCACGATGAACGGCGATGTGGTGGCGGACTGCGCCATCGCCCTCACCAATGTCGCGGCGACCCCGCTGCTGGCCAGCGACGCCAGCGCGATCGTGGTCGGCTCGGCGCTGGATGCAGGCACCGTCAAGCGCGCCTCGGAGGCTGCGCAGGCGATTACCGATCCGGCCTCGGACGGGCGCGGCCCCGCCGAATACCGCCGTGCCATGGCGGGCGTGATGGTGGCGCGTGCATTGGCCAAAGCAAAATCCCGCGCCGGCAAAGGAGCCTGACCCATGAATGACGACCAGCAGGCGACCGAGACGATTGCCATCACTCTCACCATCAACGGCAAGCGCGTGCAGCGTTTCGTCGATCCGCGGACATTGCTCGTCCATTTCATCCGCGAAGACGTCGGGCTGACCGGTACGCATATCGGCTGCGACACCTCCCATTGCGGCGCCTGCACGATCGATCTCGACGGCATCTCGGTGAAATCCTGCACCATGTTTGCGGTGCAAGCCGACGGCGCCACGATCAAGACCATCGAGGGGATGGCCAATGCCGACGGCACGCTGTCGCCGCTGCAGGAAGGCTTTCGCCAGATGCACGGCCTGCAATGCGGCTTCTGCACGCCCGGCATGATCATGCGCGCCAGCGTGCTGCTGCGCGAGAATTCGGATCCGAGCGAGGCGGAAATCCGCCAGGGCATCGCCGGCAATCTCTGCCGCTGCACCGGATATCAGAACATCGTCAAGGCGATCCAGCATGCTGCCGCAACGATGAACGGCCGCACCTATCAGGAGGCAGCGGAATGAACGAGATGACATTGACGCGGGAAGCCCGCGAAGCGCGCCTCGAGGGCATGGGCTGCAAGCGCAAGCGCGTCGAGGACATCCGCTTCACCCAGGGCAAGGGCAACTATGTCGACGACATCAAGCTGCCCAACATGGTTCAGGGCGACTTCGTTCGCTCGCCGCATGCGCATGCGCGCATCAAGCGGATCGACGCATCGAAAGCTCTCGCATTGCCTGGCGTGCTCGCGGTCCTGACGGCGGAAGACCTAAAGCCGCTCGGGCTGCACTGGATGCCGACGCTCGCCGGCGACGTGCAGGCGGTGCTGGCCGACGGCAAGGTGCTTTTCCAGAATCAGGAAGTCGCTTTCGTCGTCGCGGAGAACCGCTACATCGCCGACGACGCCGTTCAGCTCGTCGAGGTCGAATACGAGCCGCTGCCGGTTCTGGTCAATCCGTTCGACGCAATGAAGCCGGATGCGCCGATCCTGCGCGAGGACATCGCCGACAAGATGACCGGCGCGCACGGGCCGCGCAAACATGGCAACCACATTTTCGAGTGGACGATCGGTGATCGGGCCGCGACTGATGCGGCGTTCGAAAATGCCGAGGTGACCATCAAGGAGCTGATCACCTATCCGCGCACCCATCCTTCGCCGCTCGAAACCTGCCAGTGCCTTGCTTCCTTCGACAAGGTCAAGGGCGAGCTGACGGTCTATGGCACCTTCCAGGCGCCGCATGTCATTCGCACCGTGGCATCGCTGCTGTCGAAAATCCCGGAGCACAAGATCCATGTGATCGCGCCGGACATCGGCGGAGGCTTCGGCAACAAGGTCGGCGCCTATGCCGGCTATATCTGCGCCATCGTCGCCTCGATCGTCACCGGCATTCCGGTGAAGTGGGTCGAGGACCGGATGGAAAACCTGACGGCGACGTCATTCGCCCGCGATTATCATATGACCGCCGAGCTCGCGGCGACGAGGGACGGCCGCGTCACCGGTCTGCGCGTGCATGTGCTGGCCGACCACGGCGCGTTCGATGCTTGCGCCGATCCGTCGAAGTGGCCGGCGGGCTTCTTCAACATCGTCACCGGCTCCTACGATTTCCCGGCGGCGCATGTCGCGGTCGACGGCGTCTATACCAATAAGGCGCCCGGCGGCGTCGCCTATCGTTGTTCGTTCCGCGTCACCGAGGCCGCTTACTGCATCGAGCGTGCCATGGACATGCTGGCGCAGAAGCTGAACATGGACCCTGCCGAACTGCGGATGAAGAATTTCATCCGCCGTGAACAGTTCCCCTACCAGTCGGCGCTCGGATGGGAATACGATTCCGGCGACTATCACACCGCGATGCAGAAGGTGATGGACGCCATCGACTACAAGGGGCTGCGCGCCGAGCAAAAGGCGAAGCAGGAGGCATTCAGGCGCGGCGAGACCCGCGAGATCATGGGCATCGGCGTGACCTTCTTCACCGAGATCGTCGGCGCAGGCCCCTCGAAGAACTGCGACATTCTCGGGGTTGCGATGTTTGACAGCGCCGAGATCCGCATTCATCCCACGGGCTCCATCATCGCCCGCATGGGATCGAAGAGTCAGGGCCAGGGCCATGAGACAACCTGGGCCCAGATCATCGCCACCGAGCTCGGCATCCCGGCCAGCGATATCATGATCGAGGAGGGCAACACCGACACCGCTCCTTACGGGCTCGGCACCTACGGCTCGCGCTCGACGCCGGTCGCCGGCGCGGCGATCGCGATGGCGGCCCGCAAGATCAAGAACAAGGCGCAGATGATTGCCGCGCATCTTCTTGAAGTGTCGGAATACGATCTCGAGTGGGATATCGACGGCTTCCACGTCAAGGGCAATCCCGAGCGCGTCAAGACGATGAAGGAGATTGCGTGGGCGGCCTACAACGCGCCGCCGCCGGGGCTCGAGCCGGGGCTGGAGGCGGTCAACTACTATGACCCGCCGAACATGACCTATCCCTTCGGCGCCTACTTCTGCGTGATGGACATCGACGTCGACACCGGCGTCTCCACCGTCCGCCGCTTCTACGCGCTCGACGATTGCGGCACCCGCATCAACCCGATGATCATCGAGGGGCAGGTGCATGGCGGATTGACCGAGGCCTTCGCCATCGCGATGGCGCAGGAGATCGCCTACGACGAGAACGGCAACATGATGAATTCGTCCTTCATGGATTTCTTCCTGCCGACCGCAGTGGAAACGCCAAAATGGGAGACGGACTACACCGTCACGCCGTCGCCGCATCATCCGATCGGCGCCAAGGGCGTCGGCGAGAGCCCGAATGTCGGCGGCGTGCCGGCCTTCTCGAATGCCGTGAACGATGCGTTCGCCTTCCTCGGCGGCAAAAACCTGATGATGCCGCACTATCCGCATCGTCTGTGGCAGACCGCGCGCGAGCTGGGCGTCTGATCCTTGCTCGATTGGGACGGCCTGGCATCGCCCGCGAGCCAGGCCGCTGAAGGTGAATTGAGAATGGCCGATGTGACTGCCCGCACCGATATCGCCGATCGCCTCGCCGCGGTCGGCTATGTCGCCGACAAGGGGCTTGCGACGGCCCTGATGTTGATGGACATGCTCAAGCGGCCGTTGCTGCTCGAGGGCGAGGCCGGGGTCGGCAAGACCGAAGTCGCGAAGGCGCTAGCCGGCGTGCATGGCTGCGAGCTGATCCGCTTGCAATGCTATGAGGGGCTGGACCAGAACCAGGCGCTCTACGAGTGGAACTATCAGAGCCAGCTCCTCGCGATCAAAATTCGAGAGAGCGGCGACGCTGACGTTCTTGAGGAGCATATTTTTTCCGAGCGATATCTTTTGGAGCGGCCGCTCCTCGCCGCCATTCGCCGCACGGATTCGCCGGTGCTGCTGATCGACGAGATCGACCGGGCCGACGAAGAGTTCGAGGCGTTTCTCCTGGAACTGCTGTCGGATTTCCAGGTTTCGATCCCGGAACTCGGCACCATCAAGGCAACCTCGTTTCCGCGCGTTGTGCTGACTTCCAACGGCACGCGGGAATTGTCGGATGCGCTGCGGCGGCGTTGTCTCTATCACCCGCTGGATTTCCCGGATGTCGATCGCGAGGCGCGCATCCTCCTGACCCGGCTGCCCGGCATCGACACGACCTTGGCCTTGCAGATCGCTCGCCTCATCGGTGCGCTGCGCAAGGAAGAGTTGTCAAAAACCCCCGGCATCGCCGAGACGCTGGACTGGGCGGCGGCGCTCACCGGGCTCGGCGTGATGCGGATTGATGAAGACCGCGAGGCGGTGTTTGATACGTTGTCCTGCGTGCTCAAGACGCGCGAGGACCGCTCGCGCGTCAGCCGCGAAGTCAGCGACCGGCTGATCGGCAAGGTGGCGTGATATGGCCGCGCATCCGCAGCGACGGCAGGAGCATTTTGAGCCGGGCGAGGCGATCCGTCGCCGCGTGGCGGGTTTCTTGCGCACGCTGCGCGACAACGGCTTCAAGATCGGTCTTGCCGAAAGCCGTGATCTGCTCACGATCCTTTCAGCGGTGGGGTTGATGCGCCGCTCGCAGGCGCGCGAGGCGATGAAAAGCCTGCTGTGCAGCCGCCGCAGCGATTGGGATCAGTTCGACGATCTGTTCGACGCCTATTGGTTCGGCCGCGCGGTGAAAACGCGGGCGCGGTTGTCCGGGCCGGCACCTGGCGGGGCGCAGGTGCAAAAGAACCTGCTTGGGGGGCAAACGCTCGCCAACGACGCAGGCGCGGTTGTCGATCTCGACGCCGGTGCGGGCGGAGAAAGTGATGCCTCGCCGCTCGGCAAACGCGAAGGCGCAAGCCGCTTCGACAGTTTTGCCCGCACCGACTTTCGCAAGATCGCCGACCCGGAGGCGATGGCCAAGGCGCACGCGCTGGCCGAACGGCTGGCGCGGGTGATGCGGTCGCGGATCACCCGGCGCGACCGGCCGAAGCGGCGCGGCACGCGGATCGACCTGCGGCGCACGATCCGGGCCAGCCTGCCGACGGGCGGCACGCCGCTCGCCCTCGTGCGGTCGCGCAAGCATCACAAGCCGCTGCGGCTGGTGGTCTTGGTCGATGTCTCCGGCTCGATGAACCTCTACACCTCGGTCTTTCTCCGTTTCGTCCACGGCATCCTCGATCATTTCCTCGAAGCCGATGCGTTTCTGTTTCACACGCGCCTCGTCCACGTCTCCGATGCGCTGCGTGAAAAGGATGCCGGCCGCGCGCTGGATCGCCTCGGCCTGATGGCGGAGGGCGCCGGCGGCGGCACGAAGATCGGCGACAGCCTGGCGACATTCAACCGCTGGCACGCGGCGCGCGTCATCCATTCGCGCACCTGCGTCATGATCCTGTCCGATGGCTACGACACCGGCGAGCCGGCGCAACTCGCTGCCGGAATGGCGGCGCTGCGCCGGCGCTGCAAACGCATCGTCTGGCTCAATCCGCTGATCGGCTGGGAAGGTTATGAGCCGTCCGCGCGCGGCATGGCTGCGGCGCTGCCTTTCATCGATCTGTTTGCGCCAGCGCATACGCTGGAAAGCCTTGCCGCCCTCGAACCCTATCTCGCGCGCATCTGAGGAGACATCGACATGCAGCCTCACCCCGATGCTCTCGAAGTCATGAGCGAGCTCAAATTGCGAAACGAGCCGTTCGCGCTCGCGACTGTTGTCCGCACCGTTTCAGTTACCGCCGCGAAAGCTGGTGCTAAGGCGGTGATCCGGCCTGACGGCACCATCAGCGAGGGCTGGATCGGGGGAGGGTGCGCCCGCGCTGCGGTAATCAAGGCCGCGCGGGACGCGCTTTCGGACGGGCAGCCGCGCCTCGTGTCGTTGCAGCCCAAGGACCTGCTCGACGAGAAAGGTGTGGCATCAGGCGACGAGCGTGACGGCGTCCGCTTTGCCAACAACATGTGCCCGAGCAAGGGCAGCATGGACATTTTCGTCGAGCCGATGCTGCCTCGGCCGACGCTCGCCGTATTCGGCTCGAGCCCCGTCGCGGTGGCGCTGGCGGATCTTGCGCCGCGCTTCGGCTACCGCTCGGTGGTGTGCGCTCCGGCAAGCGAGCAGACCGCGTTCGGCGAGGTCGATCAGCGCGTCGACGGCTTCGCTCTGCCGGTGGAGAGCGAGAGCCACCGCTTCGTCATCGTCGCCACCCAGGGGCGGGGCGACGAGGCTGCGCTGCGCGCCGCGCTGTCGATCGATGCCGATCATATCGCCTTTGTCGGCAGCCGTCGGAAGATGGCGGCGCTGCGCGAAAAACTGCTGGCCGATGGGGTCGAGGCCGCGCGCTTCGATCGCGTCAAGGGACCGGCGGGGCTCGATATCGGCGCGATCACGCCCGACGAAATCGCGCTTTCGGTGCTCGCGGAAATTTTGACCGTTCGTCGCCGGCATCATCGATCGACGGCGAACACTTAGTGAAGGACGAATTGCCATGCAGATGAACGACAGCGAGCGGATTGCCGCGCCGGTCGACGTGGTCTGGGCCGCACTGAACGATCCCGAAATCCTGAAGCAGTGCATTCCGGGCTGCCAGAGCCTCGAAATGACCTCGCCGACGGAAATGACCGCAACCGTGGTCCTCAAGGTCGGGCCGGTGAAGGCTTCCTTCAATGGCAAGGTGACGCTGAGCGACATCGACCCGCCGAACGGCTATCGCATCACCGGCGAGGGCTCGGGCGGCGTCGCCGGGTTTGCCAAGGGCGGCGCCCAGGTGCGGCTCGAGCCCGAGGGCACTGATGCCACCATCCTGCACTACGAGGCCGAGGCCCAGATCGGCGGCAAGCTCGCCCAGCTTGGCGGCCGCCTGATCGACGCCACCGCCAAAAAACTCGCCGGCGAGTTTTTCACGACGTTTGGCAAACTCGTCGGCGGCGAGGTTCCGTCAGCCGAGGCTTCATCAGAGGAGGCCGCAGAAGGTGCGGACACCGGCGGCAAGAAGAAGGGCTGGTTCAGCCGCCTCACCGGCTCGGCCGGCGTGCTGTTGTTGGCAGGCGCGCTCGGCGCCAACTGGTGCTGCCTCAGCGGCGCCCATCATCACGCGATGGCGACGATCGACGCCGAGCTTGCCGCTTCGATCTGCACCTCGCCGCTGTCCTGATCGTGGCCTATGGTGCGGCGCGGGCGGGTTATGACCCGGCCGCGCCGGAGGTTGCGGGCACCGCCTGACGCGGCGCTTTGAGATTGAAGAAGTTGCCGGACAGGATCAGCGCCGCGCCGATCGCGGTGTAAACATCGAGGCTCTCGGCATAGAGCAGCCAGCCAATCAGGGCGCTCAACGGAAGGCGCAGGAAGTCCAGCGGCACGACGATCATGGTGTCGGCATAGAGCATCGCCTTGGCCATGCAATAGTGCGAGAAAGTGCCGGTGAAGGCGACGATCAGCATCCAGCCCCAGACCGAATAGGACGGCCATACCCACTCGTTGAATGCGGGAACGAAACCAAGCAGCGACTGGATGATCAGCATCCAGAAGATGATTTTGACCGCGCTTTCGGTGGTGGTGAGCGATTTTACCAGCACGATCGAGATGCCGAAACCGACGGCGCCTGCCAGCATGATCAACTGGCCCGGATCGATCGACTTGCCGATCGGCCGCACGATGATCACAACGCCGATGATGCCGAGAACGATCGCCCAGATCTTCGGCGCGTTCATGCGCTCGCCGAAGAAATACAGCGACAGCAGCGCCGCCCAGATCGGCATCGTGAACTCGATTGCGATGAGCTGCGACAGCGGGATCATCGTCAGCGCGAGAAACCAGCAGAATTGTCCGGTGAAATGGGCAAGGTTGCGCGAGATGTGCGCGCCGATCCGGTGGGTCTTCATGGCGCGCAGGCCGCCCTCGAGATGGATGAGGGGGATCAGCATGACCATGCCGATCAACGACCTGACCTCAAGGATCTGGAACGTGCCGAGTTCGCGCGCGCTTGCGCGGGCGGCGACCAGCATCGTCAGCATCAGGGTCAGCCAGCCGCCCATCCACATTGCAGCTTTGAGGTTTGACGGCTGGGGAGCAGATTGGGTCATCAGTCTTCGCATGGTTCGGTTGGAACGCCGGCACGCCCGATGGCGCGGCCGATCGCACGGCGGGTTCACGCAGGGACATGCTGCATAGCACAGTTTAGTCCTGCATCAGCTATGCGAATGAACAGGCAGGCCGTGCGTATGCCGTTGATCTAGCCGCGAAAAATGCTTTGGCGGCGGTACGTCGTGGCGGTTCTCTGTCACTTCGCCGGCGGATGCGGCGAGGAATGCGGCCCGAACAACCGGCCCTTTTCAGCAAAGCAGATCACCGCCAGCACGCTGACGCCGACGAAGATGTAGCCGGCCGCGAGCGGGACCAGCGTGCCGTTATAGGCATAGGCGACGCCGGCGGCGATCATGACCGCGATGAAGGTGGTGACCGCGCCGAGGAACGACGACGCCGTTCCGGCGATGCGGCCCTGCGGCTCCATCGCGAGCGCGTTGAAATTGGCGAAGGTCAGGCCGATCAGGAAGGTGATCGCGGCCAGGATGGTCATGAAGGATGGGAAGCTGAGGCGGTCGAGCAGGATCAGCGTCGTCATGATGATCGCCAGAATCATGAAGGTGACGGCCGCGCCGTGCGAGAGCACACGCATTCCGAGCCGGCCCACGAACCGCGCATTGATGAAGGACGAAAGCGAGATCGTCAGCGCCGCTGCGGCGAAGGCAAGCGGAAAGTAGTTTCCGAGGCCAAAATATTCGCCGAGGATCTGCTGCGCAGAGAGCAGGAAGGAATACATGCCGCCCTGCATCAACCCGCCTGCCAGCGTATAGCCCACCGTCTGGCGGTTGGCGATCAGGGCGCGGAAAGCACGGCCGAGAGAGCGCAGCTCGATCGGCAGGCGATTGTCGGGACGCAGGGTTTCCGGCAGACGCAGTGCGAGCCAGATGGTGATGAGGATGCCTGCGCCGGCGAGCAGGGTGAAGATCGACTGCCACGGCCAGATCAGGACGACGACCTGCCCGACCGAGGGCGCAATTACCGGCACGGCGATGAAGACCATCATCGCCAGCGACATCACGCTCGCCATCTGCCGCCCGGCGTAGCAATCGCGCACGACGGCGATGATCACCACGCGCGTTGCCGCCGCGCCGAGCCCGCAGACAAATCGCGCTGCGAGGAGGGTGTCGAAGCTTTGCGCGAAGGCGCACAGCACCGAAGCCAGCGAATAGATCAGCAGGCCGTAAATCAGCACCGGCTTGCGGCCGTAGCGATCGGACAGCGGCCCGACCGCTAACTGGCCGAAGCCAAAGCCGACGATGAATGCAGTCAGCACCGTCTGGCGGTCGTTGTCGTTCAGCAGCCCCAGCGCGCGGCCGATGTCGGGCAGCGCCGGCATCATCATGTCGACCGCGAGCGCGTTGAGCGCCATCAGGCTCGCCACCAGCGCGACGAACTCGGCAAATCCCATCGGGCGATGATTGGAGAAGGACGACGCCGAGGGGTTCGGCCGGGACGACACCATGAAAAAGATCTGTCCGTTGGAGGGAGTGCGCAGGTCGTATTGGCTTATCCGGCCTCGCGCAAGCGCCAAGCCGCTCGCGGGCGCGCAGCGAGGCCGCCGCGCCCGCTCTTGCACTCGGCGATGCTTCACGCAGATACTGATGAAAAGCCTTATCCAGCCCTCTCGCGTTTCAAAGGAGACGTCATGAAAGTCACGATCGAGGTGGATTGCACCCCTCACGAAGCGCGCGAGTTTTTTGGCTTGCCGGATGTGAAGCCGCTCCAGGCGGCGATGATGGACAAGTTCCAGGCGCGCATGGAGGAGAGCATCGATAGCTTCTCGCCGGAGGCGCTGCTGCATAGCTGGATGACGTTCGATCCCAAGCTCGCGCAGCGTTTTCAGGAGATGTTTTTGGGTTTCACCGGCCTCGGCAGCAAGCCGACCGCCAAGGATAAGGAATAGACTTCTCCTCATCATGCCGGACGGCGGCCGAGCCGGGAGCTTTAACTGCCATGAGTGCAACGGAAACGACTTCGAGCGAGGCGACGATGGCGGCTCTTCCGGGCATGCCGCCCGTGCAGTTCGCCGACACCAACGGCATCCGTGTGGGGTACTATGAGGCCGGTCCGGCAAACGATGAGCCGCCGATGGTTTTGTGCCACGGCTGGCCTGAATTGGCGTTTTCCTGGCGCCACCAGATTGAGGCCCTGGGCCGGGCGGGTATCAGGGTGATTGCGCCGGATCAGCGCGGCTATGGCGTCACCGACCGGCCGGAGGCGGTGGAGGCCTATGACATCGAGCACCTGACGGCGGATCTCGTCGGGCTGCTCGATCACCTCAAGATCGACAAAGCGATATTCGTCGGCCACGACTGGGGCGGCTTCGTCGCCTGGCAGATGCCGCTGCGCCATCCGTCGCGGGTTGCCGGGGTGGTCGGCATCAACACGCCGCATTTGCCCCGTGCGCCGGTCGATCCGATCGAGATTTACCGCAAGCGCCTCGGCGATCAGATGTACATCGTCCAGTTCCAGGATGAGGCGCGCGCGCCGGATCGGCTGTTTGCGAAAAACGTCCGCTCGACCTTCGAGTTCTTCATGCGCAAGCCGCTGGCGCAGACCGCGCCGTCGGCAGGCGCGGCGCTGGGAATGTCCTCCGACCCGGCGGGCGAGGGCGCCAAAAAGGTTCCCAATCTCGCCTTTCCGCAAATGGTGGCCGCTTACGACGCGGCCAAGGATCGGCGCGAAATGATCCTGTCGGATGCGGAGATGCAGGTCTTCGTCGATACCTTCACGCGGACCGGCTTCACCGGCGGCATCAACTGGTACCGGAATATCTCCCGCAACTGGGAGCGCGCCGCGGAACTCGATCACCGGGTGCGGGTGCCTTCGCTGATGATTATGGCCGAGAACGACGCCGTGCTGCCGCCATCCGCGGCGGACGGGATGGAAAAGCTGATCCCGGATCTCGAAAAGCACCTGATCCGCGACAGCGGCCACTGGACCCAGCAGGAGAAGGCCGACGAAGTCAGCGCCAAGCTGATCGAGTGGCGGCGCAGGCGGTTCGGCTGATTTCTTGAGGGAACTCTGCCGAAGGATGGAGTTGCGGCGAGGCGCAATCACGGCCTTGTGATTGTGCATCGCGGCACAAATGTTGCGATGCACAAATTAATCTCCATATCCTGGAAGTACCCTGGGCCTTCGGACGGGGCTGCCATAGCTCAAACGAGGATGGAGTATTGCCAATGACCACCACTGCCGACGTCACCGTGAACATTTTCAAGGCTGCTTTCGCTCCCTTCACCGATACCCTAAAGGACGCGCAAGTCGCCGCCCTGCCGGATGCTGCCCGCGACTTCGTCAAGCTCACGGCGAGCTCCGTACAGGATCGTTTCGCCGACGCCCACGTCGGCTCGGAAAAGGTCACGGCTGCGTTCGAAAGCGCTGCGACGCGGGCGCTGGCTGAGGGCACCAAGATCAGCCGCAACGTCCAGCAGGCGTTCTTTGACGATGCGATGGCGTTTTTTGCCGGTGTCTCGAAACTCGCTACGGCCCAGACCCTGACCGATGCAGTGAAGATCCAGTCCGATTTCCTGCGCGCCAGCGCCGAGACGCTTTTGGGCCGCACCAAATCCACGGCGGCCTATCTCGTCGAGATCGGCACCGAGGCCACCGACGGCGCCGAGCGCAACCTGCGCGAAGGCGTTGCCGCAGCCAATACCGCGGCCCGCGGCGCCTGATTGCGCCGCATTTACTGAGTCTGTGGAAGGCCCGCTTCGGCGGGCCTTCTTTTTTGCATTGCGATTGCCCGATCCGATCGACATATCGAAAGGATGGCGATTGAGACGATGGCGGGTTCGCGATGACGGTGCAGCAGGATCTGCGGTTCGCAGCCGGCGCGTTCGGCGGTTCGGATGCCGTCCGCGCGGCTGAGCTGCGCAGGGTGAAATTTTTGGCGACCGGCGTCCTGGTCGGCTGCCTTGTCCTGATGGTGATCGGGAAGCTGCTGACGCCCTATCACGCGGCGTTCGGTTTCCTTGCGGCCTTCGCGGAGGCGGCGACGATCGGCGGGCTGGCCGATTGGTATGCGGTCGTCGCGCTGTTTCGCCGGCCGCTCGGCCTGCCCATTCCCCACACGGCCATCATCCAGAAGAACCAGAGCCGGATTGCGGACAAGCTCGGCGAATTCGTCGAGAAGCATTTTTTGGCTGCCGGGCCGGTCGACGCCAAGCTCCGGCAGATCGATTTTGCCTCCTTCATCGCCGACTGGCTGAGCGATGCCAAGCGCAGCGGCGATCTTGCGCGGTTCGCGCTGCGGCTCCTGCCCGAGGTGGTCGCGGCATCGGAAACGTCGGGATTGGCAACGTTTTTGAGCCGGCGCGCGCTGATGATGGTGCAATCGGTTGATCTTGCGCCGCTCGTCGCTGGGGCGCTGCGCCGGTTCATTGCGCAGGGACGGCATCAGGAGATCTTGGATCAGCTGATGCGGGCGGCGCATGATGCGCTGACAAAGCCCGAGACGCAGGCGATGTTTCGCCAGAAGATCCGCGACGAATTGCCGACGCTGCTGCGCCTTTACCGCGCCGATGCCTTCGTGATGAAGAAGGTCGCAGCCTCGCTGTTCGCTTTCTTCGAGGACGTGCGAACCCATCCCGATCATCCGTTCCGCGGCGAGTTCAGCAACATGCTGCTTTCGCTGATCGATCGGCTGGAGAGCGACCCCGGCTTTCGCAAAAAAATCAACTCGCTGCGGCACGACCTTCTGGCGCGTCCCGAACTGTCTGCCCTGCTTGAGCGCGCATGGGCCAGCGTGAAGGATTTTGTCGATCGCAGCGCATCAGGAGAGTCGATGGTATTGCACCAGCACCTTGCCAACGTGCTGGCGGCGGCCGGCAGCCAGCTCACCACCGACCCGGAGATGCGCGCCGAGATCAACCATGGCCTCGCGGTGATGTTGCGCAGCTTCGTGGCCGAGCAGAAAAGCGGGGTCTCGACCTTTATCGCCGATCAGGTGAAAGCGTGGGACATGGGCCAGCTCATCAATCTGATCGAACTGAACATTGGCCGCGACCTGCAATATATCCGCTTCAACGGCACAATCATCGGCGGGTTGGCGGGCCTGATGCTTTACAGTGTCGAGGTGGCCATCCGCACGCTGGGATGAGCGCGCTGCAATGCCGCAATCCGTTTGCGGCGGCTTGAATTGGCGGGCCTGCTCCAATATTTTTGGCTAGCGCCGGATGGTGCGGAGCACGTCCGGACGATGATGCCGGACAGGCTCTGTCATTTGACTATCGACGGGATAGGAGAGGAAACGAGATGCGGTGCCGGAAGCGGCACGGCGCGTCATGGTTTCTGCACAAAAACAAGGCGAGCCGGGGCGTTCAGACCGGCTCTAACATAAGGATAACGCGGTCATGCCCACCAATCTGAAACTCGTATCGTCTTCTCTTAATCTCAAGGACCCGTCGCTGCTGCGTGACACCTGCTATGTCGCCGGCAAATGGATCGCGGCCGACAGCGGCAAGACCATCACCGTCACCAACCCGGCCAATGGCGCGACCGTCGGCACCGTGCCGAGCATGGGCGCGGACGAAACCCGCCGCGCCATCGAGGCTGCGGACGCGGCGCTCCCCGCATGGCGCGCCAAGACCGCCAAGGAGCGCGGCGCAATTCTGCGGCGCTGGTTCGACCTCATGCTCGCCAATCAGGAAGACCTCGCGGTGCTGATGACCGCCGAACAGGGCAAGCCGATGACCGAAAGCCGCGGCGAGATCGCCTACGCGGCAAGCTTCCTCGAGTGGTTCGCCGAAGAAGGCAAGCGCATCTACGGCGACACGATTCCGCAATTCGCCAATGACAAGCGCATCGTCGTCGTCAAGCAGCCGGTCGGCGTCTGCGCGGCGATCACGCCGTGGAATTTCCCGGCCGCGATGATCACCCGCAAGGCAGGCCCGGCGCTCGCCGTCGGCTGCACGATGGTGGTGAAGCCGGCCAGCCAGACGCCGCTGTCCGCGCTGGCGCTCGCCGTGCTGGCGGAGCGCGCCGGAGTGCCGGCGGGCGTGTTCTCTGTCGTCACGGGCTCGGCCTCGGCGATCGGCGGCGAAATGACCTCGAACCCGACCGTGCGCAAGGTGACGTTCACCGGCTCGACCGAAATCGGCAAGCTCTTGATCGAGCAGTGCGCCGCCACGGTGAAGCGCACCTCGATGGAGCTGGGCGGCAACGCGCCGTTCATCGTGTTCGACGACGCCGATCTCGATGCAGCGGTGAAGGGAGCGCTCGCCTCGAAGTATCGCAATGCCGGCCAGACCTGCGTCTGCGCCAACCGCCTTCTGGTGCAGGACGGCGTCTATGACGCCTTCGCCGCAAAACTCGTCGAAGCTGTCAATGCGCTCAAAGTCGGCGACGGCAACGAGGCCGGTGTCAATGTCGGTCCGCTGATCGACATGCGCGCGGTCGAGAAGGTCGAGGAGCACATCGCCGACGCCGTTGCCCACGGCGCGCGGGTGATCGCCGGCGGTGAGCGCCACAAGCTCGGTCAATCCTTCTTCCAGCCCACCGTGCTCGCCGACACCAAACCGGAGATGAAGATTTTCCGTGAGGAGACCTTTGGTCCGGTGGCTCCGCTGTTCCGCTTCAAGACCGAAGAGGAAGCCATCAAGCTCGCCAACGACACCGAATTCGGCCTTGCCGCCTATTTCTACGGCCGCGACATCGGCCGCGTCTGGCGCGTCGCCGAGGCGCTCGAATACGGCATGGTCGGCATCAACGAGGGCATCATCTCGACGGAAGTCGCGCCCTTCGGCGGCATGAAGGAAAGCGGCACCGGGCGCGAGGGCGCGAAATACGGTGCCGAGGAATTTTTGGAAGTGAAGTATCTCTGCATGGGCGGCATCTGACGCTTTCGCGCCAGAGCCGATACCATCACTACGGACGCGGTGCGGCGATCATTCGCTGCACCGCAGACCGGCAACGGTCACACCGTCCCGCGACGAATGTCGCGCTGCCCGTGAGGACCCGAGCCATGACTGCTCCCGCATCGCCCACAGCCATACCCACCATCGCCGAGGGCGATCTGCTCTGCGCGGTGGATGGCCCGATCGTGCGCGTCACCTTCAATCGCCCGCAGGCGCGCAACGCCTTCACTTTTGCAATGTATGAGCAGCTCGCCGCGATCTGTGCGGCGGTCGATGCGGATCGCTCCATCCGCGCGATGATCCTCACCGGCGCCGGTGACAAGGCGTTTGCCGCCGGAACGGACATTTCCCAGTTTCGCGCCTTCAAGACGGCGCAGGACGCGCTCGACTATGAGGCGCGGATCGACCGCGTGCTCGGCGCGCTCGAGGCGTGCCGCGTGCCGACCATCGCCGCAATCGCCGGGGCGTGCACCGGCGGCGGCGCGGGCATTGCGGCCTGCTGCGATCTGCGGATCGGCACCGCAGCGACGCGCATCGGGTTTCCGATCGCGCGCACGCTGGGCAATTGCCTGTCCTCGTCGAATATCAGCCGCGTGATGGCGCTAGTCGGCGCCGCGCGCGTCAAGGACCTCATCTTCACGGCGCGGCTGATCGAGGCCCCTGAGGCGCTCGCGCTCGGCCTTCTCAACGAGGTGGTGCCAGATGTCGCGGCGCTGCAAGCCAAGGCGACCGAGCTTGCCGAGCGGGTCGCCGGCCACGCGCCGATCACGCTTGAAGTGACCAAGGAGGCGGTGCGCCGCCTGCGGCCGCACCTGTCGCGCGAGGAGGGGCAGGACCTCATCGTTCGCGCCTATATGAGCGAGGATTTTCGCGAAGGCATGGATGCGTTTCTCAATAAGCGCAAGCCGCAGTGGAAAGGCCGCTAGTCGCCGCGCGTCGGCCTTTGCCGGTCAAACGATCCGGTCGCGCTTCAAGGCCGCGATCTCGTCGCGGCTGAAGCCGAATTCGGCAAGAACCTCCTCGGTGTGCTCGCCCGCTTCCGGCGGCCGCGCGACAATGGTGGAGGGCGTGCGCGACAGCGTGAACGGCTGCGCCACGAGGCGGATGCTGCGGCCCTGATCGTTCGCCACGTCCTGCGCCATGCCAAGATGCCTGACCTGCGGATCGGCGAACACTGCATCGATGCTGTTGATCGGGCCGCACGGCACGCCGGCGGCGTTGAATGCGTCGACCCATGCGGCGCTTTTGCGCTTCAGCGTATGGCCGTTGATGATGGCATTCAGCGCATCGCGATTGGCCGAGCGGGCAGTCGCTGTTGCAAACCGCGCATCGCCAATCAGCTCCGGCGCGCCAAGCGCGTGTGCGAACCGCTCCCAGATCTTGCCGCCGGTCGTGGCAATGTTGATGTAGCCATCGGCGGTCTCGAATACGCCGGTGGGGATGCTGGTCGGGTGGTTGTTGCCGGCCTGCTGCGGCACCTCCTTTTCCATCAGCCATCGCGCGGCCTGGAAATCGAGCATGAACACCTGCGCTTGCAGCAACGAGGTCTGCACCCATTGCCCCTGGCCCGATTGCTCGCGCTCCAGCAGCGCGGTGAGGATGCCCATCGCGCACAGAAGCCCGGCGGACAGATCGGCGACCGGGATGCCGGCACGCATCGGTCCGCCGCCCGGTGCGCCGGTGATCGACATCAGGCCGCCCATGCCTTGCGCGATCTGATCGAAGCCCGGCCGTGCGTGGTAGGGGCCGTCCTGCCCGAATCCGGAGATGCTGGCATAGACGAGACGGGGATTGATTGCCCTTAGGCTGTCGTAGTCGATGCCGAGGCGGGTTTTGACGTCGGGGCGAAAATTTTCGACGACGACATCGGCTTTCGCCGCCATGCGCAGGAAGGTGGCGCGGCCTTCATGCGTCTTGAGGTCGAGGGTGATTGCGCGCTTGTTGCGGTGGAGGTTCTGAAAGTCCGAACCGTGGCGCGGGCCGCCCGGCTGCTGTGCGTCGGGCTGGTCCGACACCGGCTCGATCTTGATGACGTTGGCGCCCCAGTCGCCGAGCTGGCGCACCGCGGTAGGACCGGAGCGGATGCGCGTGAGATCCAGCACCGTGAAGCGGGCGAGAGCCTGCGAGGCGCAAGGGGCCGCCATGACGAATGCCTCCGCTTCCTGCGCGCGATCGAGATGCCGCGCGTGCCGTCTTATTGCGTGGGCGGCATTTTTCCTGCCGCCGTCACGCGTTGACCCATCTTTGGGGTGGGCCGCGCCGCATGCAACCGAAAAGATGCCGCTGTCAGGTCTGCTCGGCGAGCGCGGCGTGCGAAGGCGGCTGTTCTTCCTGCGGCGGCTGGCAGACGTCGATCCATTCGGCGTTGACGAGCTCGGCCATCCGCATGGGCGCGATGCGCACCGCGCTGTTGATCGAGCCGGCGGCGGGCACCACCTCGTCGAACTGCCTCAGCGACACGTCGCAATAGACCGGCAGCGGCGTCGCCAGACCAAAGGGGCAGACTCCGCCGACGGGATGGCCGGTCAGCGCCACCACGTCGTCGGCATCGAGCATGCGCGGCTTGCCGCCGAAGAACGCCTTCACCTTCTTGTTGTCGAGGCGCGACGTGCCGGAGGCGACCACCAGCACCACGCGGTCGTTGACGCGGAGCGACAGCGTCTTGGCGATCTGCTCCGGGCCAACGCCAAAGGCTTCGGCGGCGAGCGCCACCGTGGCGGAGCTCTGGTTCGCTTCGATCACTTCGATGTCCGGGGCATTGTCCGCAAAAAATGCGCGAACGGATTCAAGACTCATATCCGCGGTCCTCGCAGGGAAAAGTGGTCAGGTTGGCGAGAGCAGCGCCGGCAGGCCCGACAGGCTCTTCACGCGATGGTCGGGGGCAAAGCCCAGTTCGTCCATCTGTGTTCGGGTGATCTTGTACATCGTCGAGGGGCCGATCGCCGCGGCCGCCTTGCATTCTTGCGCCAGCGCATCGGGCGCAACACGCTCGATCCATGCGACATTGAGGCCGAACGCCTTGGCGCCGCAGACGTCGAACGGATTGGATGAGACGAACAGCACGTTTCGAGGCGCAACCTTGAGCCTCTCCTCGATCAGCTCATAAGCCTCCGGGCTCGGCTTGAAGATTCGCTTGGCGTCGATGCTGATCGTCGCGTCGAGCACTTTGTCGAGCCCGCTGTTGCGCACCAGCGCATTGAGCATGTCGGTGCTGCCATTGGACAGGATAGCGAGTTTTTGGCCCTGCATCCTGCCGAGCGCCGTGAGCGCATCGGGATAGAGATCGAGGTGCAGATATTTGTCCATGATGCGCTCGATCACGGCGTCATCAGCGCGAAGGCCGAGGCATCGCAGCGTGAAGACGAGCGCGTCGCGGGTGATGACGGAAAAATCCTCGTAGCGCCGCATCAGCGAGCGCAGCCAGGTATACTCGAGCTGCTTCATGCGCCAGACCTGCGTGATCAGCTCGCCATGGCCGGGAAAATTCTCTTCGGTGATGGCAGCGACCGACTGCACGTCATAGAGCGTGCCATATGCGTCGAAGACAACAGCCTGAATCGTCACGGGTTAAATCCGCTCGTAGTTGATAGGACAGAGCGGTGATCATCGCGATCACCGCTCTTCGTGGCTTGCTTGCGCTCAGATGCCTAAAAGCTTGCGCGCATTGTCCTTCAGCACCTTCGGCCGGATTTCGTCGCGAATGTCCAGCTTGGCGAAATCGGACAGCCAGCGGTCCGGCGTGATCACCGGCCAGTCGGAGCCGAACAGCATTTTGTCCTGAAGGATCGAGTTGATGTAGCGCACCAGAATCGGCGGAAAGTATTTTGGCGACCAGCCCGAGAGGTCGATGTAGACGTTCGGCTTGTGGGTCGCGACCGACAAAGCCTCCTCCTGCCACGGGAACGACGGGTGGGCGAGGATGATTTTCATGTCCGGGAAATCGACAGCGACATCGTCGATATACATCGGGTTGGAAAATTTCAGCCGCATGCCGTTGCCGCCGCGCATGCCCGAGCCGACGCCGGTCTGGCCGGTGTGGAACAGCGCGATCGCGCCGCCTTCGGCGATCGCCTCGTAGAGCGGGTAGGCCATCCGGTCGTTGGGGTAGAAACCCTGCATCGTCGGGTGGAATTTGAAGCCCTTGATGCCATATTCCTCGATCAGCTTGCGAGCCTCGCGGGCGCCGAGCTTGCCCTTGGCCGGGTCGATGCTGGCGAACGGAATCAGCACGTCGGAGTTTTCGGCGGCGAGCTCGATCATCTCGTAGTTGTTGTAGCGGCGGAACCCGGTCTCGCGCTCGGCATCCACCGGGAAGATCACGGCGGCGATCTTCTTGGCCCGGTAATAGGCGGCGGTTTCGGGCACCGTCGGCGGGTGTTTGTGCGGGGATTTGAAATACTCCGCCATCGCCGCCTGAAAATCGTCATACCCGTCATCCGCGTGGGTGCCGCACGGCTCCTCGGCATGGGTATGGATGTCGATGGCGATCACGTCGTCGGCGTTGGGTAGCGGCAACTTGGGCATTGAGATGGTCCTGCGCGTTTCTCTGATCTTGTTGTTTGGGGCTTCGTCGGCCGCAGAATAGGCCGGTTGCTGCACCGTAACAAATCGCACCGGAAAGAATAGAATTTGCACGCCGAAAACCGCGATTTGGCGTCGAAAACCCGGCTGAACGATTGACAGCGAAGGGCTGGATAGTTAGAAAGCGCCCGTCCCGAGCGGTTCTCCGCTGGCGGGCAAGAGTTTCTTTTTCCTGAAAGTTCCGGCCTCCCTTACGGCCTTTCGCAGAACAGGAATGTCCCATGAAGGTCCGTAATTCGCTCAAGTCGCTTCTGGCCCGGAACCGCAACAACCGTCTGGTTCGTCGCAAAGGCCGCGTCTACGTGATCAACAAGGTCCAGCGCCGCTTCAAGGCTCGCCAGGGCTAAGATCACGGTTCCCCGGTCCCGGCATTCCGTCTGGGCCGGCTTTGCTCGATCTTTAAGGCATTTTCGCATAGCTGTGCAGGCCACCCAAGCTTGCGGCTTTGCCAGCATGGGCTAGATTTACCCCATGCGGATGCCATTCGTCGCAGACAATTTGAACGGGTGGCCCGGTCGCGCAAGCCGCCGGGCGCTTGTGCTCGCGCTGGCGATTGGTGTCGCCGGCGCCACGACCGCTGCGGCGCAGGACGTTGATGTCGCGCCGTTGCCGGGGCCTTCCGGGCCCGGCAGTGCCACGCCCGGCGGCCCGTCCGGTCCCGATTCGGGCCGGCCAGACCGGCCGCAGGGCCATTCGCCGAGCGACGAGTTTTCGCGAAACAGCCTCGACTTCCTGTTCGGGGCGCTGAAAGCCGCGCCGGACCCTGAGACGGCGAAGCTCGTCGAGGCGCGGATCTGGACGGTGTGGTTCAAGACGCCGAGCGATACCGCGGCATTGCTGATGGCGCGCGCCAAGCAGGCGGCGGAGAGCGGCAATCGGGATCTGGCGATCAAGCTGATGGATGCGATCGTCGAGCTTCGGCCGGATTACACCGAGGCATGGAATCGCCGCGCGACGCTTTATTTCTACAAAGGCGACTACGCCAGTTCGCTCGCCGATATTCGCGAAGTGCTGGCGCGTGAGCCGCGCCATTTCGGGGCGCTGGTCGGCCTTGGCATGATCATGCGCAACATCGGCAAGGACCGCGAGGCGCTCGCCGCCTACCGGCAGGCATTGGCGCTCTATCCGTATCTCGAGAACGTCGCCGACATCGTCAAAAGCCTCGCCGAGAAAGTCGAGGGCCGCGACATCTAGGCCGGCTGGCAGATATTCCGCCCGCATCAAAGGCGGGCGGTTGCGTCCGTGGAATTGGACGCGCGCAAAGCGGCGGTTGCCGCTGATTTCATGTTTCGTATTCGTTTCGCTGGTTTTTTTCGGGAAACATCAACGGAGACAGCAATGGCTACGACCTATGGATCGGCCGTTTGGCAAGGCGGCATCAAGGACGGCAAGGGCGCGATCTCGACCAAGAGCGGCGCGCTCAAGGATTATCCTTACGGTTTCGCCAGCCGCTTTGAGGGCAAACCCGGCTCCAACCCCGAAGAGCTCATCGGTGCCGCCCATTCCGCCTGTTTCATCATGGCGCTGTCGCTGATCCTGGGCGAGGCCCAGCTCACCGCCGACAAGCTCGATTGCCGTGCCGATGTCACGATCGAGAAAGCAGGCGACGGTTTTGCCATTACCAAGAGCCACCTGACGCTCAAGGCCAAAATCCCCGGAGCGACCAAGGCCGTGTTCGACGATCTCACGGGCAAGGCCAAGGCGGGCTGCCCGGTGTCGAAGGTGTTGAACGCCGAGATCACGCTCGACGCGACGCTCGAAGGCTGAGCATTCCCGCTGCGGCAAAAGAAAAGGCGGTCGCCGGTGGTGGTCCGGCAACCGCCTGGTTTGGCGCAAAGAGCGTTAGATCACGCCCTCAGTGTCGGCACCTACCACCGCAATGCGCAGCATGTTGGTCGCGCCGGGGGTGCCGAACGGCACGCCCGCCACCGTGATGATGCGCTGCCCGGCCCGGGCGAAGCCGTCGCGGAAGGCGATGCGCTTGGCGCGGTCCACCATGTCGTCCTGGTTCTGCGCATCCTCGGCGATGACGCAGTGCACGCCCCAGACCACCGACAGTTTTCGCCCGGTCTCCTTGTTGGGCGTGATTGCGACGACCGGCGGTTTCGGCCGTTCGCGCGACACCCGCAGGGCGGTGGAGCCGGAGCTGGTCCAGCAGATGATCGCCGCGAGTTCGAGCGTTTCGGCGATCTGCCGGGCCGCGCCGGCAATGGCGTCGCCGACGGTGGCATCCGGCACCGGCCGCTGGGCATGCAGGGCGGTGCGGTAGTTGAGATCGCGTTCAACTTCCTCGCCGATGCGGTTCATCGTCGAGACGGCTTCGACCGGGAATTTTCCGGCGGCCGATTCCGCAGAGAGCATGATCGCGTCGGCGCCGTCATAGACGGCGGTGGCGACGTCGGACACCTCGGCGCGGGTCGGCACCGGGCTCAAAATCATCGACTCCAGCATCTGGGTTGCGATCACCACCGGCTTGCCGGCCTGGCGCGCGAGCCGCGTGATCTGCTTCTGCAGGCTCGGCACGCGTTCGACCGGCAGTTCGACGCCGAGATCGCCGCGCGCCACCATCAGGGCGTCGGACGCCTCGATGATCTCCGGCAGGCGGTCGATGGCCTGCGGCTTCTCGATCTTCGACATCACCGAGGCGCGGCCGCGCACCATCTTTTTCGCCTCGATGACGTCTTCCGGCCGCTGCACGAAGGACAGGGCGACCCAGTCGACGCCGACCTTGAGGGCGGCATCGAGGTCGGCGCGATCCTTGGAGGTCATCGCTGACATCGGCAGGTCGGTGTCCGGCAGGCTGACGCCCTTGCGGTCCGACATCTTGCCGCCGATCACGACGCGGGTGACCGCACGCTCCGGCGATGCCTCCTCGACGATGAGGCGGACCTTGCCGTCGTCGAGCAGCAGTGCATGGCCCTGGCGCAGCGCCGCGAGAATCTCCGGGTGCGGAAGGTGGACGCGGTTGACGTCGCCGGGGGCCGGATTTGAATCGAGCACGAAGCTCGCGCCATTGTTGAGCTGTACCGGGCCGTTGCCGAACGTGCCGAGGCGGAGCTTGGGGCCCTGCAGGTCGACCAGAATGCCGATCGGGCGGCCGTAGCTGCTCTCCACATTGCGGATGGTGGTGATCAGTTCCTCCATACGCTCATGCGAGGTATGGCTCATGTTGATCCGGAACAGGTCGGCGCCAGCCTCGAACAGCCGCCGGATGACTGCGCTATCCGATGACGAGGGCCCGAGGGTGGCGAGGATCTTGATGCGGCGCAGGCGTCTCATGGCTTAGGCCCGGCCGGGGCGCCTGAGGGAAGGCCGGATGCACCCGGCGTGTTGGGCATGCCGGGAATCGGAACTTGCTGCTGTTTGGAATCGCTGGTCTCGGTCAATTGCACTGTCCAAGCTCGTTGTTCTCCGGTGTCGACCTCGAAGAAGCCTGTCCGGTCATAGCCGCGCGCGAGACAATTCTCGGTGCCACGGATCGTAAATTCCTTGTCGCGCGAGCACATGAACGCCTGGCCGGACCATTCCCCGCCGCGATCATAGTCGAGCGCGTAGATGTAGTAGTATCGCGCAATCAGATTGCCCCGGAGCAACGTTTCGCAGTTGCGGGCGGGAATGTTCCACCAGCCTTCCGTTACCCAGCCCTCGGCGTCCTTGTAGCCCAGGGCGATGCCGACGCGGCTCGAGGTGTTGTTGCACAGCCGAAAGTCAGCCGCCGCGGGCGCGGCGGTAAAGGCCAGCCCCAGCAGCGACAGCCCCGCCGCCAGGGCGAAGGCGGGTGCTCGGCGAGCAGTGGATTGAGGCTGGCGATCGTCCGACGGCATTGTTCGAAGCATCTCAAGTGGACCGCTGATTTCGCGTAACCGGCCATCAACTGTCAACCGCCCCGCGAAAACTAGCGTCCAATGGTCTCAGTTAATAGCACCCGTTTGTGAAACCTGTGACAAACCTTATCTTTGCGCCATATCTTATCGCGAACCGGCGTCAATTGGAGGGTGGCATGACGATCGATCAGAAAACGCAGACGGAACTCGAGGCAGCGGCGTTCCGTCGTCTTGTCGAGCACCTTCAGAACCGGACCGACGTTCAGAACATCGATCTGATGAACCTCGCCGGCTTTTGCCGCAATTGCCTGTCGAACTGGCTCAAGGATGCCGCCGATGCGCGCGGCATCGCGATGTCCAAGGACGAGAGCCGGGAGGCTGTGTATGGCATGCCCTACGATGACTGGAAGGCGAAATTTCAGCGCGAAGCAACGCCCCAGCAGCTTGAGGACATGCAGAAGACCCATCCCGGACATTGAGCCGGATTTGCGGCGGCGCCGCTCGGGGGCGCGGAAAAAAGTTTCCGTGGCGTGCTCCGGCCGTTAACCCGAATCGGGTAGCTTTCGCAGAGTCGGCGGTGAAACTCGACGACGCTGCGCCGGCGCGCTCGTGACTCAGTTTTTCTTCTGTGAGTCGCTGTGGATGAGCCGGCCTGCGCCTTGACGGCGTGGACCTTGATCCTGACTGTCATCGCAGCAAACAGCGCCATTGGTGAGCTTTGGCGACCGGCGGTTTCGCGTAACAGGCTTTCACATATCGTTTTTGAGTAAGGAGTACCCGATGGCCATTGCAGCAGCAGCCGATGTTTTGGAGGACTCGCCGTCCACGAGCTTCGCGAAAGATCAGCTTAGGGCCATCATCGAGCGCATCGAGCGGCTCGAGGAAGAGAAAAAGGCGATCTCCGACGACATTCGCGATGTCTACGCCGAAGCCAAGGGCAACGGTTTCGACGTCAAGGCGCTGCGCACGATCATTCGCATGCGCAAGCAGGACGCGAATGAGCGCGAGGAGCAGGAGACGATTCTGGAGACCTATCTCCACGCGCTCGGAATGCTGTGATCGGGCTGGCCGCGGAGCGATGAGGCAAGGCCTGTCGCTCCGGCACTGAAACAGTTTTATGCATATACGATAGCCGGGCTTGCCCGGCTATTTGCGTTTTGGCCCGTAGTGGAAGTGAAACCCCCGAGGAGGGAAAACCGGCGCCGTCAGCGCAGCCAGGCGGTGCGGACCGCAAAGGGTTCGGTGGGAAGTGCCGCGGTGGCTGAGCCGGTGAAGCGCTCGCTGCTCATGCCATTGTTCGGGTCGTCCGAGAAGGTCATCGCCACGGTGACGGTCGGCTTGACGAAGTGGACCCGTAGCGTCGTCATGTCCGGCTCGCCAAGCGCCGTGGCGCGGAGCGCGGTGCGGGCGCTCGGCGTCAAAATCATGGCGCGGAGCCAGACGTCGTTGTTCAGCGTGGCGGCGGCGAGCCGCGCGGAGGTCGCGATCTTGCTGGTCAGGCGGCCGCTGGCCTTGGAAACGACCGTGGTCGGCGTGTTGGCGGCCATCTGGTGGCTGCTGCGCGCCAGCGCGCCGGGGCGCATGCTCGGCGGGATCGGCGCCGATGCGGCCATGATATGCGCCCGGTCGACGAACGAGGTCGGGGCATAGGCAAGTGCCTGCGAAGCCTGATTAATCGCCGGGGCCGACCGGCGGTCGGACTCGGTGACGGCGCGGCGGGCGGCCAACGCGGCGATCTGTGCCGCGGTCGCCTGCTGTGGCGCCGCCGGCATGTCATCCCAGAAGCCGCGCGCATTGATGATGTCGGCAGGGGTTTGCGGGCCCTTCGGCGCCTCCGGTCTGGCCGCCACCGGCGCCGGCTTGGGCGCGGGCGCGACGTCAGCCGATGCCATCACGACGCGGCTCGCCGTGACCGGCTTGGCGCGGGGGATCGGGATCGCTTCCGCGGCTTGCGTCTGGGTCTGGGCCGGCGTCGCGGAAGCGACAAGGGTCGGCTTCGCCGCAGGCGCGCTGCGGCTGGCGACCGCTCCGGCGTCATCGTCGCCCTCGTCAGCCGTTGTCGCCTTCTGGCCGCGGCCGAACAGCGCCGCGAGCAGGTTGCCAGACTTGCTGCTGGCCGACGGACTGCTGTCCTGGTCGCCGCGCCGCTGGATGTCCGCCAACGCCAGTTGATAGCCGGGGAGGGGCTTGCCGTTGGTCGGAACGTGAACGGTGCGCCCATCCGGAAAGACGCGGGCGAGCTGATCGTAGGTCATGCGTGGCCAGTGACGCACGCTGCCGGTGTCGAGGTGAACGAAGGGCGAGCCGGAGGTCGGATAGAAGCCGACGCCGCCACGCTGCAGCCGCAGGCCGGCGAAGCGGATCTTTTCGAGCGCCACGCCCGGAATGAAGAAGTCCATCGCATGGCCGAGCGTGTGCTGGCTGTGCCGCGCCACACCCGAGGAGCGGCGGCGGAGCATCGCATTGGTGGCCGGCGAGCGATAGGCGGAGATGATCTGGATCGGCTGCTTGCCGTCGACGTCGCGATAAACCTCCCAGAGGATGTCGAAAAGGCGACGATCCATTGTGGTCTTTTCCTGGCTGCGCCAGTCGCGGAGGAAGTGATTGAGTTGCCTGAGCGCCGCTTCGTCGTAACGGCCGCCACGCTTGAAGGTGACGGTCAGCGACTCGCGGGAATGCGTGTGATGGAACGACAGCGTGCGTGTCTGGCCATCCGCGGTCGCGTCTTGAACCGAGCTTGCGCCGATACCGATCAGGATCGAGGTCAGGCCGGCGTACACGGCGGCAGACCTCAATGATGCGCGTGAAAAAATGTGCGCGATCGGCACCAAGCTACCCACCCAGAATACCAACGACCCAAGTTGTCTCTCGAGAGTTTTTCTCTCGAACCTCTCACACTGCCCCACGCAGCGCGGAAGTGATCTTTGTTAGTAATGCAGGAGGGTTAATCGAGGTTTACCATCCTGCTGCCGAGCCAGAATAACGGCGAATTAACTGCGGACGATACCGGGCGATCTGTCGAAGTCGGCGCGATTTTTCGCATTGCACGTTATGGTCGCCAAATACCTTTCTTCAGCGACCTATCGTTGGAGTATGGCAAAAAATGGCCGGTGAGCAGAAATCGAATCAGTGCCGCAATGCAAAAAGGGCCTCGGAATCACCCGAAGCCCTTGATTTTGCGGAAGATCAGTCGATTCCGCGAGGAGCGGTGCTTAGCGCGTATAAATCTGCCGGCGATCGACGGGGGCAGGCGGCACCGGGCGGGCAAAGCCGCCAAACAAAGCTTCGAGGAAGTTAGGACCGCCGCCGAAGCCCGGCATGCCGCCGCGTTCGTTCGATGCCATGCCTTGCGGCAGCGTCACGCGCGGCCGCGAGTAGTTCGGCTGGGCGTGGGCGACCACTGCCTCAAGGTTCTTGTTGCCTTCCAGCAGCGAGATCATCTTGCGATCGATGCCGTAGATGTCCGAGCGAAACTCGATGTGGCCGGCATCATCGGCGAAGGCGGTCTGATAGGTCAGATGCACCGGGATGGGCGTCGGCAGATTGATGTTGACCTCGCCGCTGCCATACATGCTGTGAATTTTCTCGACGGTATAGCTCTGCTGCGGCAGAGCGATCGACAACAGGTGCGACGCATACTGATCGGGATACTGAACCCGCATGCAGCCGTGGCTGTAGGCGCGAACGTCCTTCGAGAACAGGTTCTTGTCCGGCGTGTCGTGCTGATAGACGAGGAATTTGTTCGGGAAGTTGAAGCGGATGCGGCCGAGCGCATTGCGCTCGCCGGGCGGCTGCGAAATGTGCACGCTGCCGTCAGCGCGCTGCACCAGCTTCATGCCCATGCGATCGAGCACCGACGGGTCCTGCTGCAGGGCGGGAAGGTACTCGTTGTAGACGATCGACGGCGGCACGTTCCAGGTCGGATTGACGGTGATGTATTTCATCGTTTCCGTCAGCAGCGGCGTCGCGTGCTTGCCGGGCTTGCCGACGACGACGCGCGTTTTCCAGACCGTGCTTTCGCCCTGCTTCAGCTTCAGCGTGAAATCGGGAATGTTGAGCATGACATAGGCGTCGCCGAGCTTCGCCGCGCCGAGGTCGCGCGGCAGCCAGCGCCAGCGCTCCATGTTCACCAGCACGGTGTTGATCTGGTTGTCGCGGCGCGGACCGTTCATCACGTCAATGGTGCGGCTGCCCAGAACGCCATCCGCGGCGAGGCCATGCTCTCGCTGGAATTTGCGCACGGCGTCGGCGACTTCGCTGTCATAGCGGGTGTCGCTTTCATTGCCGACGCCAAGGCGGGCGCGAATCTGCGGCACGCGGGGATCTTCCATCGCGGCGGCGGTTGATGCAGCCGGCCGCAGCAGCGCGCCCTCGGCGATCGGGACGGCCTTCGGGCCCTCGGTCTTGCCGCGCAGTTCGGCGAGCTTCGCCTTCAGCGCGCGATAGCCGGGCTGCGGCGGATTGTAGGCGGCGAGAGCAGCGGAGGCATCGCTCGCGGTGGACATCGCGGCCAGCACGGCGGCCGGATCAGGCGCGTTGGCGGGATAGAGGATGTCGGCGCCAACCTGCGAAAAGTGCATGCGGCCGCCCTGGGCCTGCCGGGCATAGTCGAGCACGCTCTTGGTCAGGCGCAGTTCGGCCTCGGCCAGCGCGTCGGGCGAGGTTGCGGCAGCAAAGTCCGGCACCGGATATTCGCGCGCATCCAATCCCTCGGACGCGGCATCCTGCAGCCGGGAAATGACCGCCTTGGCGCGCGCGTCAGCCGCGCCGGCCTTGCTCCAGATCGGGGCGAAATCGCGGGCCTTGTAGAAGGCTTCGACCGCGGCGGCCTCATTCTTCTTGTCGAAGCGCACGGTTTTCGCCGCGATCATATCGCGCAGCTTGTCGGCGACCGGCTGGTCGGCGGCATCGACGGTGCTCGCCTGCTTCACAGGTTCGGCGACGGTGTCCTTGATAGTCGTTTCTTTAGTGACGGTCTCAGCGGGCGCGGCCGGAGTTTCGGCCGCCGCGGTAGCCGGAGCAGGCGAGGCGGGCGGTGTGTCGGCGGCTGCCTTCTCGGCCGGAGCCGGCTCAGCGGTGCCTACGGCGGCATCGGTCGATGCAGGTGCAGCGGCGGTGTCAGCCGACGGCGTTGCGCTGGCTGGCGCCTGCGCAGTGTCGGCGCTCGATGAATTCTCGGTGGGGGCGACTGCGGGTTTGGTCGAGGCCTCGATCGCGCTGTCGACGATCCGCGCGGCATCATTGGCGGCTGCCGATTCCGATTGCGCGTAGGCCGCCGAACCAGCGACGGTGAGCAGCGTTGCGGCGACTGTCAGGAGCCAACGATCCCGCCCTGAACGGTCCTTCGCATGGTCACGCATTCTAGTTCCCCTCTTCAACGAGCGCGCTGAAGGCACTCGATCATGGATCGGTTAGTCTTTTGCAAACGCAACGAACCATTGCCCGCTGCGACAAGCATTTGTCATGGGTTTTGGTTCCGTAACGCTGCACTCGATGCGCGCGACGCGCATCAGCCGGAACCACGAAAGAACCCCCGCCCGACGTCTTGATGCCGTCATCAACTGAGGCTGCGCGGTGGGACCTTTGGCACGTGTGACAATGTTTGGTCGTCCGACCTTGGCTGACTAACCATTGCGATCTTCAGTATTGGTGACAACTGATCGCAGCGACCGCCCCATTGCAACAGGCCGTGACGACGCAGGCCGCGATTTTTCATGAGTTGTCACACCCGCGCAACGGTTCAACGCCGGCAAAATATCTTTGCCGATGCGCGGCCGCCGGCATCAGCCGCGGCTGTCAGCCTCGGTCGTGCCGGAGTCTTGCGGCATGGCATCGTCGAGTTTGCGATAGAGCGTGGAGCGGCCGATCTTCAGGCGGCGCGCGACCTCGGACATCAGCCCGCGATAGTGGCTGATCGCGAAGCGGATGATCTCGTTTTCCAGCTCCTGCAATGGCCGCACCTCGCCGTGCTCGGAAAGCATCGGCAGCATGCCGACCGGGACAGGAGGCGGCGCAATCGGCACGTCGGCGCCGGGGACAATGTTGTGCACCTGCTCGTCCGATTTCATCGACAGCGCGGCGCTTGGCGCCGCATTGGCCGGCAGTGCGCCGAATGTCAGCGGAAAATCATCGACGCCGAGTTCATCCGTGTCGCTCATCACGACAGCGCGGTAGACCGCGTTCTCGAGCTGGCGGACATTGCCCGGCCAATCGGCCTGCGTCAGCATGGCCATCGCGGCGGCGCTGATGCCGCTGATGCTGCGTTTCTCTTCGGCGCAGAACCGCGCGAGGAAGTGCCGGATCAGGTGAGGGATGTCGTCGCGCCGCACCCGAAGCGGCGGCACGGTGAGAGGCAGCACGTGCAGGCGGTAGAACAGATCCTCGCGGAACATGCCGGCCTTGACGTGTTCGAGCAGGTTGCGGTTGGTGGCCGAGATGATCCGCACATCGACCTTGGTCGGCTTGCGGCCGCCGACGGCCTCGACCTCGCCCTGCTGAAGCGCGCGCAGCAGCTTGACCTGCGCGGTCAGCGGCAATTCGCTGACCTCATCAAGGAACAGCGTGCCGCCGGACGCCTCGACGAATTTGCCGGCATGGCGTTCGGTCGCGCCGGTGAAGGCGCCTTTCTCGTGGCCGAACAGGATCGACTCGACGAGGTTGTCCGGGATCGCGCCGCAATTGACCGCGACGAACTGCTTTGTGCTGCGCTCGCTGGTGCCGTGAATGGCGCGGGCCACGAGTTCCTTGCCGACGCCGGATTCGCCCTCGATCAGCACCGGAATGTTGGAGGCCGCGGCCTTGTTGGCGGCGCGCAGCATGTTGTCCATCGGCTCGCTGCGGGCGATGATGTCCGAAAATGTCAGCCGGCCCTCGCGGCGATGGCGCAGGCGGCGCAGCTCGCCCTTGAGCGCGCTGGAATCGAGCGCATTGCGCAGCGACACCTGGAGGCGCTCGAAGCCGACCGGCTTGACCACGAAATCGTGAGCGCCCGCGCGCATGGCCGAGACGACGTTGTCGATGCCGCCATGGGCGGTCTGCACGATGACGGGAATGTTGAGGCCGAGTTCGCGAAGCTTTTCGAGCACGCCCATGCCGTCGAGGCCAGGCATCACGAGATCGAGCAGGATGGCGTCGGGCGGCGTATCGGTCAGGGCGGCCACAGCCTCATCACCACAACTGACAACGATGCTTTCGTAACCGCAACGCTGCACCATGGCCTCGACCAGGCGCCGCTGAACGACATCGTCGTCCGCGATCAGAATACGCGCAACCATCAAACCTGCTCCTGTCCCGGATTGAGGCAATGTGCCCCTCAGAAGATTAAGGCCCTGTTAAGAGGCCGCCGGCCGCGTCAATAGGCAGCAACCAGCAGGCGATCGGCCTTGCCAAAACCGCGATGGACGGAACGCCGGCAGTTGATCCGGCCGCCGCTCCGGCCATATGGTGAAGGTATTCGCGATGGCCTGTGGCTGCGCGTTCCGACTGCCCGTCGCTTTGAATGAAACCAGGATCGTGAAGACTTCCATGTCGTCGAAACTCAAGACTGCGAAAGCCGCTTCCGTGAAACCCGCGACCAAGACTGCTGCGACCAAGGCTGCTGGACCCAAGACTGCTGTGGCCAAGACTGCTGCCGCCAAGGCCGCGCTCGCCAAGTCGGTAAAGACGTCGGCCAAGAAGGCCGCTAGCAAGCCGGCGCCGCACAAAGCCACGGCGAAAAAGGCCGCTGGCGCATTGCCGGAATGGAATCTCGCGGATCTCTATGCGTCGATCGATGCGCCGGAAGTGACCAGCGATCTTGCGCAGCTCGACGCCGACTGCGTGGCCTTCGAGAACGACTACAAGGGCAAGCTCGCCGAGGGCGTCGCGGCCAAGAAGGGCGGCGAGTGGCTGGCGACGGCGGTCCGGCGCTTTGAGGCGATCGACGATCTCGCCGGGCGGCTGATCTCCTATGCCGGGCTGATCCATGCCGGCGACAGTGTCGATCCCGCCATTTCCAAATTCTACGGCGATGTTTCCGAGCGCATCACCGCGGCGTCCACGCATCTGTTGTTCTTCACGCTGGAACTGAACCGGCTTGAGGACGAGGTGCTTAAGCGCGCAATGGCGACGCCGTCGCTCGGGCATTACCGGCCGTGGCTGGAGGATATCCGCAAGGACAAGCCCTACCAGCTCGAGGATCGCGTCGAGCAGTTGTTTCATGAGAAATCGGTCAGCGGGTACGCCGCGTGGAATAGGCTGTTCGACCAGACCATTTCCGGGCTGCGTTTCAAGGTCGGCGGCAAGGAACTGGCGATCGAGCCGACGCTGACACTGCTGCAGGATCGCGAGCCGGCGAAGCGGCGCGCGGCGGCGCAGGCGCTGGCCAAGACGTTCAAGGAGAATGAGCGGACCTTTGCGCTGGTCACGAACACGCTCGCCAAGGACAAGGAGATCTCCGACCGCTGGCGCGGCTTCAAGGATGTCGCCGATGCGCGCCATCTTGCCAATCGCGTCGAAGGCGAGGTCGTGGACGCGCTGGTCGCCGCCGTTCGCGCCGCCTATCCGCGGCTGTCGCATCGCTACTACGCCCTGAAGGCCCGCTGGTTCGGCAAAAAGAAGCTGCCATACTGGGATCGCAACGCGCCGTTGCCGTTCGCCACCACCGGCAAGATCTCATGGAACGATGCGCGCGACACGGTGCTCACCGCCTACGGCGAGTTCTCGCCGGAAATGGCCTCGATCGCCAAGCGGTTCTTTACCGACCGCTGGATCGACGCCCCGGTGCGGCCGGGCAAGGCGCCTGGCGCATTCTCGCACCCGACGACGCCCTCGGCGCACCCTTATGTGCTGATGAACTATCAGGGCAAGCCGCGCGACGTGATGACGCTCGCCCACGAACTCGGCCACGGCGTGCATCAGGTGCTCGCGGCCAAGAACGGCGCGCTGATGGCCCCGACGCCGCTGACCCTGGCCGAGACCGCGAGCGTGTTCGGCGAAATGCTGACCTTCAAGAAGCTGCTGGCCTCGACCCGGAGCGCGAAGCAGCGCCAGGCCCTGCTCGCGGGCAAGGTCGAGGACATGATCAATACCGTGGTCCGCCAGATCGCGTTCTACACCTTCGAGCGCACGGTCCATATCGAGCGGCGGAACGGCGAGCTCACCGGCGAGCGGCTGGGCGAGATCTGGCTGTCGGTGCAGGGCGAAAGCCTCGGCTCGGCGATCGAGATCAAGCCGGGCTATGAGACCTACTGGATGTACATCCCGCATTTCATCCATTCGCCGTTCTACGTCTACGCCTACGCGTTCGGCGATTGCCTCGTGAATTCGCTGTACGCGGTTTACGAGCATGCCGCCGAGGGGTTCGCGGAACGCTATCTCGCGATGCTGTCGGCGGGCGGCACCAAGCACTATTCCGAGCTGCTCGCCCCCTTCGGGCTCGACGCGAGGGACCCGAAATTCTGGGACGGCGGGTTGTCCGTGATCGAGGGCATGATCACGGAATTGGAAAGTATGCGCTGAGGGCGAGGCAGTCACGGGGGCGGGAACGGCCTGTGCAGGGGCCGTTTCCAACCGTTGCTCTATCGCAAGACTTCAGGTAATCCCGAACATTAGCCGCTCTGATCGCAAGATTGGGGCCGTGCGTGCTTTTCATAGCGGGACAGTGTCTGGCGGGCAAAATGCTGCCGGACCTGCGCCGCCGCCTGTATTTCTCTGGAGAGATCCAAATGTCCGATAACGTCAAGGCGCTTTACGGCAACGCTGAAGGCAACGACTACAACGAGCATGAAGCGACCTATGTGCGTTTCACGTCGATGGTGAAATGGGGCACGATCTCGGTGATCGTCGTGGTGGCCTTGATGGCGTTCTTCCTCGTCTGACGCCGGTTCGGTGGACAACGCTCCCGCTTCAGCGGCGGGAAGCATGTTTTTTGCGCACAAAGGCTAGCGATTCTGCTCCACTCGGAATCGTGTGAGGAAATCCGGCGTTTGGGCTGGTGATAAAGAATCGTCAGGCGCGGCGCTGAGGTCGCGGGAGGCCCCATGAAGATTGCCATTGCAAAGGAGCTTGATGCCGCGGAGCCGCGGGTTGCGGCGACGCCGGATACCGTCAAGAAATTCAAGACGCTGGGCTTCGACGTTGCTGTCGAGCCTGGGGCAGGCGTCAAATCGGGTATATTGGACGCGGATTTTGAGGCTGCCGGCGCCACAGTCGCCGCAGACGCGCTTGCCGGCGCCGATGTGGTGATCAAGGTCAAACGCCCGGAGGCGTCCGAACTTGCCGGCTACAAACGCGGCGCGCTCGTGATCGCGATCATGGACCCCTACGGCAACGACGCTGCCTTGCAGGCAATGGCTTCGGCCGGGGTGTCGGCCTTCGCCATGGAGCTGATGCCGCGCATCACCCGTGCCCAGGTCATGGACGTGCTGTCGAGCCAGGCGAACCTTGCGGGCTACCGCGCGGTAATCGAATCCGCCGAAGCCTTCGGCCGAGCCTTCCCGATGATGATGACGGCGGCCGGAACTGTTCCGGCGGCGAAGGTCTTCATCATGGGCGTCGGCGTCGCCGGCCTGCAGGCGATCGCGACCGCCCGCCGCCTCGGCGCGGTGGTGACCGCGACCGACGTGCGCCCGGCGGTGAAGGAGCAGGTCGAGAGCCTTGGCGCAAAGTTCATTGCGGTTGAGGACGAAGAGTTCAAGCAGGCCGAGACCGCTGGCGGCTACGCCAAGGAAATGTCGAAAGAGTATCAGGCTAAGCAGGCCGCGCTCACGGCCGAGCACATCAAGAAGCAGGATATCGTCATCACCACGGCCTTGATTCCGGGGCGCCCGGCGCCGCGGCTGGTCAGCCTTGAGATGGTGCGCTCGATGAAGCCGGGCTCGGTGCTGGTCGATCTCGCGGTCGAGCGCGGCGGCAACGTCGAAGGCGTCAAGAGCGGCGAGGTCGTCGAGCTCGACGGCGTCAAGATCGTCGGCTTCCCGAACCTTGCCGGCCGCGTGGCGGCGTCCGCCTCCGGGCTCTATGCGCGTAACCTGCTGTCGTTCATCGAGACGATGATCGACAAGGACAGCAAGCAGCTCGCCGTGAACTGGGACGACGAACTGGTGAAGGCGACTGCGTTGACGCGCGACGGCGCAGTCATTCATCCGAACTTTCAGCCGAAAAGCGCTTAAGGAGAACCGCCATGGAGCATGTTGCATCAATGGTCGATCCGTTCGTTTTCCAGCTCTCGATCTTCGTTCTGGCGGTGTTTGTCGGCTATTTCGTGGTGTGGTCGGTGACGCCCGCGCTGCACACGCCGCTGATGTCGGTGACCAACGCGATCTCCTCCGTCATCGTGGTCGGAGCGCTGCTCGCAGTCGGCGTCGCGCTGGTCGGCAACGACAATGGTCCGATCTGGGCGCGCGCATTCGGTTTCATCGCGCTCGTCTTTGCATCAATCAACATCTTCGGCGGCTTCCTGGTCACGCAGCGAATGCTCGCGATGTACAAGAAGAAAGCAAAGTGAGCTGGGGCACATTATGAACGCCAATCTTTCGGCACTGCTCTACCTCGTCGCCGGGGTGCTCTTCATCATGTCGCTACGTGGCCTGTCGAGCCCGGCGACCAGCCGCCAGGGCAATCTGTTCGGCATGCTTGGCATGACGCTGGCGGTGGGCACCACGCTTGCCGCCCATCCGCCAGCAGATGGCATGGGCTGGATTCTCGTCGTGCTCGGCATCGCCATCGGCGGCGGCATCGGCGCGGTGATCGCCCGCAAGGTGCCGATGACCTCGATGCCCGAACTCGTCGCGGCCTTCCACTCGCTGGTGGGTATGGCGGCGGTGCTGGTCGCGGCCGGCGCGTTCTACGCGCCCGGCGCCTTCGACATCGGCGCCCGCGGCAATATCCACGCATCGAGCCTGGTCGAGATGTCGCTCGGCGTCGCCATCGGCGCGCTGACCTTCACCGGCTCGGTGATCGCGTTCCTGAAGCTGTCGGGCCGCATGAGCGGCGCGCCGATCATTCTGCCGGCGCGTCACATCATCAATATCGGCCTCGGCCTTGGGCTGGCGTTCTTCATCTACAGCCTGGTGGCGACGCAGAGCGAAGTCAGCTTCTGGGTGATCACCATTCTGGCATTGCTGCTCGGCGCACTGCTGATCATCCCGATCGGCGGCGCGGACATGCCGGTGGTCATCTCGATGCTCAACTCCTATTCGGGTTGGGCGGCGGCCGGCATCGGCTTCACCCTCGGCAACTCGGCGCTGATCATCACCGGCGCGCTGGTCGGCTCCTCGGGTGCGATCCTGTCCTACATCATGTGCCACGCGATGAACCGCTCGTTCTTCTCGGTGATCCTTGGCGGCTTCGGTGGCGAAACGGCGGCAGCCGGCGGTGGCGCCAGCGGCGAAGTCCGCCCGGTCAAGCTCGGCTCGGCCGACGACGCGGCCTTCATCATGAAGAACGCGCAGAAGGTCATCATCGTGCCGGGCTACGGCATGGCGGTGGCGCAGGCCCAGCACGCGCTCCGCGAAATGGCCGACACGCTCAAGAAGGAAGGCGTCGAGGTCAAGTACGCCATTCACCCGGTCGCGGGCCGCATGCCCGGCCACATGAACGTGCTGCTGGCCGAAGCCAACGTGCCTTATGACGAGGTTTTCGAGCTGGAGGACATCAACTCCGAATTCGCGCAGGCCGACGTGGCCTTCGTGATCGGCGCCAACGACGTCACCAATCCGGCCGCCGAAGAAGATCCGTCGTCGCCGATCTACGGCATGCCGGTGCTGCAGGTCTGGAAGGCGGGCACCGTGATGTTCATCAAGCGGTCGCTGGCGTCCGGTTACGCCGGCATCGACAACCCGCTGTTCTATCGCGACAATACGATGATGCTGCTCGGCGATGCCAAGAAGATGACCGAAAACATCGTCAAGGCAATGTAAGGCGCATCAGATCGTCGAAGAAGGATTAGGGAGAGGCGCGCTCGCCTCTCCCTTTTTCTTTGGGGGCCACGGTCGCTGTGCCGGCGTTTGCGGGGGCTTTTGGTGCGCCTTCAAAGGGAGTGGAGGCAGGGCTTTCGCAGGCGGGAGTGCCCGCAGCGGCGCCGCGCGTCTGTCGGAGGGCCGCTTCCGCGACGGGCGAGGGAGGCTGCGTAGCAGCAAGCTGATCGGAAGCCGCTGTCGGGGCAGAAATGGAAAAATGCCGCCATTCGCGGGGAATGGCGGCATTGTTGTTGTCGCTCGACCCTTGGATCAGGTCCCGATCACCGTGCTGCGTCAGGCGGCAAGCTTGGTGACGATGGGCCAGACCTGGAGCGTGCCGCGGTAGATCATCTCGAGCGATACATAGAGGATGACGGCGAGGCCGACATAGGCAATCCAGCGATGCCGGTTGAGCAGGCGGGCGATAAAGGACGCCGCGAGGCCCATCAACGCGATCGACAGCGCAAGGCCGGTGATCAGCACCCACGGATGCTCCATCGCGGCGCCGGCGACCGCCAGCACGTTGTCGAGCGACATGGTGATGTCTGCGACCAGAATCTGCAGCACGGCCTGGCGGAGCGTCTTTGCGCCGTTCTTGCCTTCGCCAGTTGCAGCATCGGCGATCTCGGCGTCGGGATCATGCGGCGGCTCGCGCAACTCCTGCCACATCTTCCAGCAGACCCAGAGCAGCAGCAGGCCGCCGACGAGCAACAGGCCGACAACTTGAAGAAGCTGCGTCGTGACCAGCGCAAAGCCGATACGCATCACGGTCGCGGCGATGATTCCGATCAAAATTGCTTTTGAGCGCAGGTGCTTCGGCAGGCCGGCCGCGGCCAGACCGATGACGATCGCGTTGTCGCCGGCAAGGACGAGGTCGATCATCACCACCTGGCCGAAGGCGGACAGCGCCTCCCAGCTCATATGGGTCATCAGAAATTCTTGGATTCCGGGCATCTAAAAACTCTTCCATCGTTGGAGAAGAGCCGATCCGAAACGCAAAACACAAAAACGCCTGCCGACGATTCGGAGGCGCGACATTCCACGTATGACGTGAGATGCCAGAGTTCGTTGCGGACCGCTCTCCTGACGTTTTCAGTCTGTCCAGTCCGACATCACAGCTCGAAGCGAGCTGCCAGAGGGGCCCGGCCTGGCGAGGCTAGATGTAGCGGCGGATAAAACGGGATTCAAGCGAAACCGGACGACGAAGTGCTGGAACCGGTCAAATCAGCGAGGTCGAACGCCGCGGGGATAAGGTCAGAACGGGCTGTAGTTGCGCCCTTCGACGCCGCCCAGCCGCTTGAAATTGTTGAGGACTTCCTCGTCCGCCGGATTGAGGTGGAGGGCCTGGCCGTAGCTGCCGAGCGCGCGGTTGAGGTCGCCGAGGCGCTCATAGGCCTGTCCGCGCAGGATCCAGGCCTGGCGGTTGTCCGGCTCGATTCGGACCGCCTCGTCGAGATCTGCGGCGGCTTCCCAGTCCTTGCGGAGCGCGAGGTAGCTTTCCGCACGGCCTGCCAACGCGGCAGGCTGTCGGGCGGACAGGCCGAGTGCGGAGGAGAAGTCGGCGACGGCGTGCTCGTGCCGCTCCCGGGAAAGATAGAACAGTCCGCGCTTCAGATAAGGCTCCGGCCCCTTGGGATCGGCTTTGATCGCCTCGCTCAGCGCATTTTCGCTGGCTTCCGCGGCCGCAGGGCTTTCCTTGGTGCTCGCGCCCGAGACTGCGTCGAGATTGAGCGAGCAGGCGCACACGGCGCCGGCAGCGGCCGCGATCAAGGCGCTTGTCCCGAGCCGGAGCAGAAGTTCCTGCGCAGGATTGCGGGGAGGTGGCGACGCTTTCAAATCGAGACCTTCGCGGGTTCCCGCGCAGCCTAGCCCATTCGGGCGAGGGTCACAAAACAACAACGCGGGCGCAAGGGCCCGCGTTGAACGAATCTATCGATGATGCGGCTGCGGTAGTGCCTGTTTCCTGGACCCCGCGGGAATGATCGCCGCAAAAAAATCAGCGAGCCGGACGGGCCGCGCCTGCACCCGCGCCGCCGCGAGCCGCACCGAACGCCGGCTTCGGCTTCATCGGCAGCAGGCCTTCGCGCTGCAGCTTCTTGCGAGCGAGCTTGCGAGCGCGGCGAACGGCTTCAGCCTTTTCGCGGGCTTTCTTCTCGGACGGCTTTTCATAATGCCCGCGGAGCTTCATCTCGCGGAAAATGCCCTCGCGCTGCATCTTCTTCTTGAGCGCCTTAAGGGCTTGATCGACGTTGTTATCGCGAACGAGAACCTGCACGCGGAATCCTTTTCCAAGTGGATTTGCAAACGAGCTTGCAAGTGAAAATTCAATCGAGAGCGGCAAAGGCAAATGCCGGCAAAGCCTGCGCCAGCCGTCTCAGCGTCGCGGATGTAGCAGATCAATCCGCGAAAGTCCATTCAATCTGGCGCGTTTCGACCGGAAAAACGGCGCAACAACCGATTTTTTTAGCCTTCTCCAATTACCGGCCGATTGCAGGGGGACGTCGAATCAACTCTCCTGAAGGCGTCAGCGGCGAGCAGGCCGCGCAAGCGCCCGCCGGGCTGATGTCCGCAGTGTCCTATCGGATTGTTCCTATCGGAAACGGGGGTCAAGATGAGCGCTAAGAAATATGCGGCCGAGGCGATCGGCACCTTCTGGCTGGTTTTCGGCGGTTGTGGAAGTGCGGTGTTTGCCGCAGGTTTTCCTCAGTTTGGCATCGGATTTGCCGGAGTTGCCCTGGCATTCGGCCTGACCGTGCTGACCATGGCTTACGCGATCGGGCATGTGTCCGGTTGCCATCTGAACCCCGCGGTCACGGTGGGCCTTGCTGCCGGCGGCAGGTTCCCGAGCCGGGATGTTCTTCCTTACGTCATCGCACAGGTCATCGGTGCGATCGTCGCTGCGGCTATCCTGTACTGGATCGCGAGCGGCGCGCCGGGCTTCGATGTCTCCAAGGGCTTTGCTGCCAATGGCTATGGCGACCATTCGCCCGGGAAGTACAGTCTGGGAGCCGGGCTGCTCGCCGAGGTGATTCTGACCGCGGCGTTCCTGTTCGTCATCATGGGGGCCACCCACGGCAGGGCGCCGGCGGGATTCGCGCCGATTGCCATCGGTCTTACCCTCACATTGATTCATCTGATCAGCATTCCGATCACCAACACGTCGGTGAACCCGGCGCGCAGCACCGGGCAGGCGCTGTTCGTCGGCGGCTGGGCCATTCAGCAGCTGTGGCTGTTCTGGCTGGCGCCGCTGGTTGGCGGCGCGATCGGTGGCGTCGTTTATCGCTGGCTGAGCCCCGAGCCGGCGGGGACGATCGAAGGGCGCGGCTGATCAGCCGCGCATCCCGTAAACTGTAATCCGGCCAGATGACTCGGCCGTATCACTCGGCCGTATCACTTGGCCGTGTCACTTGGCCGTATCACTTGGGGGAACGTTTGACCTCGGTGACATGGCCCATCTTCCGGCCGGGGCGAGCCTTGTCCTTGCCGTAAAGGTGGACGGTCGCGCCGGGCATCGAGAGCCAGCGCGAAAAATCCTCGACCTCATCGCCGATCAGATTGGTCATGGTGACGTCGCCATAGCGAACCGGCTGGGCCAGCGGCCAGCCGGCGATCGCGCGGATGTGCTGCTCGAATTGCGACACCGAGCAGCCATCGAGCGTCCAGTGGCCCGAATTGTGGACCCGCGGAGCGATTTCGTTGACCAAAAGATGCTGGCCTTCGCCGTTCGGCACGACGAACATCTCGACCGCGAGCACGCCGACATAGTCCATCTCGCGGGCCAGCGTCTCGGCCATTTCGCGCGCCTTCGCCGCGAGCGCTTCCGGGATCCGCGCAGGCACGAAAGAGTGCTTGAGGATGTGGTGCTTGTGCTCGTTCTCGGTGACGTCGTAGCTGACGACCTGGCCGTCGGCGCCCCGCGCCGTGACGACCGAGACCTCGCGTTCGAACGGCACGAACGCCTCGAGAATCGCGGACCGGGTCGAAAGCCCGGTCCAGATCGCATCGAGGTTCTCGCGGTCGCGGATGATCGCCTGGCCCTTGCCGTCATAGCCGAATCGGCGGGTCTTGATCACGGCGGGAAGGCCGATGCGCTCCACCGCCTGTTCGAGTTCTTCGAGCGAGGACACCGCCGCATAGCGCGCGGTCTGCAGGCCGCGGCTCGTAACAAAATCCTTTTCAGCCAAGCGGTCCTGGGTGATTTCCAGCACCGACGTGCTCGGCAGGACCGGGCGGCGGCGGGCAAGCAGCATCGCGGTCGAGGCCGGGATGTTCTCGAATTCGTAGGTGATGATGTCGACGTCGTTGGCGAACATTTCGAGCGCCTCGACATCGGCATATTCGGCGCAGGTCGCGTTGCGGACGACATCGAACGCCGGCGAATCCGGGTCGGGCGCATAAATCTGGCAGTTGAGGCCGAGGCGGGCCGCCGCCAGCGCCAGCATGCGGCCGAGCTGGCCGCCGCCAAGGATGCCGATCGTATCGCCGGGCTTCAGCTTCACTCGCGTCGAGCTTGTCACGCCTGGTCCTCCGGACGCTCTTTCACCTTGTCGGTCAGGTCCTTGCGCCAGACGGCGAGGCGCTCGGCGAGCGCCTTGTCGGCCGCACCGAGCAGGTTGGCGGCGAACAGGGCGGCGTTGGTCGCGCCGGCCTTGCCGATGGCCATGGTGGCAACGGGAACGCCCGCCGGCATCTGGACGATCGAATAGAGCGAATCGACTCCCCCGAGTGCCTTGGTCTGGATCGGCACGCCCAGCACGGGCAGCGAGGTGATCGAAGCAGTCATGCCCGGCAGATGCGCGGCGCCGCCGGCGCCTGCGATGATAACGCGGTAGCCGGCCGCTTCCGCGCCCTTGGCAAACGCATAAAGGCGGTCCGGGGTGCGGTGGGCCGAGACAATGCGGGCATCGTAGGCAACGCCGAGAGCGTCGAGCGTCTCGGCGGCGTGGCGCATGGTCTCCCAATCAGATTGGCTTCCCATGATGATGGCAACTGGGGCGGTCATATGCTTCTAACTGTGGTGAAATCCGAAGTGAGGACCATAGTGTGAGGCGAGCGCCACCCACCAGTGACAAGGCATGATTGACAGGATGGACTATCCTGTTCCGATCTCGGGCGGCAAGAACAAAACGAGCCGACATGAACCGACTGCGCGTTTTGCCGTGGTTAATGTGGCAACAAAACAGCGATTTTGGTCAGATTTTGCTTTTTTACCGAGTTCTTCGAGGCCGCGCTGCGGCGATTGCGGCGATGGTTTCAGGGCTGTTCCCCGCACCGGCAGGCAACGGCGGGGCAGGTTCCGCCCTCCCGTCCATTCATATCGCCAGAGGCCTTTATGCGAGATCAGCATGACTTCCGCATTCCGCGCTAGGCGATGATGTCCGGCGTCAGTTGGTCTTCGAGGAAGGCGATCCGGTCGCGCAATTGCAGCTTGCGCTTCTTCAGGCGTTGCAGCCGCAGCAGGTCGGGCGCCGGCGACAGGTGAAGGGCCGTGATCGCGTGATCGAGATCGCGGTGCTGCTGCCGAAGCTCCGCCAGTTCGAGGGCCATCGGACTGCGATTGTCGTTATCGGACATTGCATCCGCCGTGCTGGAAACGTTGCGCGCGAGATGTGAACGTCGATCGCTCTGACCAGAAAGTGCCCGCTCGAAATTTCCGCTTACCGAAGAAGATCAATCGCCGCCACTCTGCCGGATTGCAAATCAATTTGCGCGTGAAACCGCATGCCCGTTCATGCCAGTCTGTTCGACGGCACGATCGAAATCACGGCGCAAGATTATGCCTGTGGCCAAGCGACGGAAAGCGGATTCTTGCCGCATTGTTTCTGAATTCTGTTCAGACGGCCTTACCTCGCCGGAAATTTGGCAACGATCTAGTTTGTCGCAGTCGACAGCAGGCAAAGCTCGTGTACTATCGGACGTCCCTATCTGCTGAGGTCCATTCCGATTGAGGAGACTTCGAATGGCGATACAGGCACATCTTGACGAGCTTCAGCGCAAGCATCGCGTTCTCGAGAACGAACTTCATGACGCGATGCGTCACCTTTCCACCGACGATATGCGGATCGTTGAACTCAAACGCCGCAAGCTGATGGTCAAGGACGAGATCGAGCGATTGGGCTCGACGTCTTATCGGGCCTGATGGATTGCGGGTGCCGTTGAACTTATCCCGAGCATGTTGGTGACGACCTCACCTAACTGATCTCATTTTTTCCAAATGGACCTCGCGACGATTGGGACACCGTCGTAAATCATGACCGGCCATGGAGCCGAGCCTGCTTCAGTCGCGGCTCCGTGGTCCGCGGTGCTGCCGTGACCTCGGCTGTACATGATTGCCGCACCATCATCATGATTGATCATAGACTGTTTCTACGACAAGGCAGTGACAGGGTGATGACTGGATTGTGGAAGCGACAGCCCCTTCCGTAAGACGGCGATTGCTTGCGAGATGTCGATCAGCGCCGCAGCCGGCTGACGATGGCGCCCACCTGACTGGCGATCGACAGTGATGCGGTGAGCCCCGGCGATTCGATGCCGAACAGGTTGATCAACCCGGCGATGCCATGCTCACTTGGCCCCTGAATGACAAAATCCTGCACCGCGATTTCCGGCGGCACGATTTTTGGCCGGATGCCTGAATAGGCCGGGATCAGCGCGCCGTCCGGCAGCGCCGGCCAGTAGCGCCGGATCGCCGGATAGAAACGTTCCGCGCGCGCGGGATCGACGGCGTAGTCGATGTGATCGACCCATTCGACGTCGGGACCGAACCGCGCCTGGCCGGCAAGATCAAGGGTAAGATGCACGCCGAGGCCGCCCGGCTCCGGTACGGGATAGATCAGCCGCGAGAACGGCGCGCGCGTCGTGCAGCTGAAATAATTGCCCTTCGCGAAAAAGGCCTTGGGCACCAGATGCGCCGGCATGGCGTCGATCTTGCCGGCGACCTGCGGCGCCGACAGGCCGGCGGCGTTGATCAAGAGCTGCGTTTCGATCGATGTCGGCGACGCGCCGCCGACATCGAGGGCGAACCCGTAGCCGGTCGCCGCAGCGCGCTCCAGCGGCGAATGAAAGGCAATGAACGCGCTGCCCGCTTCGGCATCGCCCTGCAGCGCCAGCATATAAGCGTGGCTGTCAATGATCCCGGTCTCGGGCGAAAGCAGGGCTCCGGTGCAGTTCAGGTCCGGTTCCAGCGCGCGCGCCTCGGCGCCGCTCAGCAGATCGAGCTGCACACCATTCAGCGCCGCGCGCTCGCGGATCGCGGCGAGCTTCTTCTGATCGTCCTCGCTCACGGCGACGATCAGCTTGCCGCATTTGCGATGGGGAATGCCGTGCTCGCGGGCATAGTCATACAGAGCGACGCGGCCGTTGACGCAGTGGCGCGCCATCAGGCTCTTCTGCGGGTAATAGATACCGGCGTGGATCACCTCGCTGTTGCGCGAGGAAGTGACGGTGCCGATGCCTTCAGCGGCTTCGAGAACAACGACCTCGATACCGGCTTGCGACAATTGCCGCGCGATTGCCAGACCGATGACCCCTGCACCGACGATGACGCACGCGACCCTGTCCATGCCATCCACTTGTTGTGCCGTTTTCGTTCAACGCTCGTGCGAAAACGGTATTGTTTAATTCAATCTAAGGGAAGCATTAATCATGTGATGGCATTTGCGTTCTGTTGTGGGTGTTTTGCATGCCCACCACTTAGCTGTTTACCCTATTCAAAGGTGTTCAACCAGACATTGCTGCCCGAAAGTTCCGCGGGTGAACCATGACTGGCAAGAATTGGCAGATGGGCGGATGGGTGAAGCGTGCTGCAGAAGCGCCTTGCTTGATCTCAGTCCTGTTAGTTGGCGACATTGCGTTTGCAGAACCATCGACGTCGGTCTCCGGGATCATGATCTCGGAATATGCTCTTCCATGGGAAGTCGTGATGACCGGCGCCGTGGTCGTCGCCTTTCTGATCGCTGTCGGGATATGGGTCACTTCGGTGTTGCGCCTTGCGCGCCAGTCCCAGCTTCGCAGTCTGGCCTTCGCGGCCGCCGCGCTCAACAATATGAGCCATGGCATTGTGATGATCGGCGCGCGCAAGCGGGTGCTGTTCTGCAATGACCGCTTTCTCGAAATGTACGGGCTGCAGCGCTCCGACATCCGCAAGGGCCTGACCAGCCGCGAACTGGTCCATATGCGCCGCCGCAATGGCATGCTGCCGATCGACACCGACGAGTATCTCAGAAAGGTGCACTCCGACGACGCTTATGACATCGAGATGGAGGACGGCCGTACGATCGCGGTCAAGGTCAGCCGTCTCCCCAATGGCGGGATCGTGCTCGCCCATGAGGATTGCACCGAGCAGCGCCGGCTGGAGCGGCAGCTCGCGACCACCAAACGCTTTCTGGAATCGGTGATCGACAACATTCCGGTCTGCGTCGCCGTCAAGGAGCTCGAGACCCGCCGTTATATTCTGGCTAACCGGGCCTTCGAGGAGTTCGCCCAGATGCCGCGCGACAAAATTGTCGGGGCCACGGCCGAGCAGCTCTTCTCCGAGGCCTCCGCAGAGGCAATCGCCGAGGCCGACCTTGCCGCCATCGCCAATGGCGAGGAGCAGCTACAGATGCAGGTCTGCGTCGAGCGCGGCGGCGAGAAAAAGATTTTGGACAGCACGCGGGTGGTTGCCCGCGACGCGGCGAACAATCCGGAATTTTTGATCGCCCTGTTCAAGGATATCACCGAGAACAACCATCTTTCGCGCGAGCTGGAAGAAACCAAGAAGTTTCTGGAACTCGTCGTCGATCATATTCCGGTCGCGGTCGAGGTGCAGCGGGTCAGCGACCGCGCGAGCATGCTGGTCAACCGGCAGGCGCAAAGCTATCTCCTCAAGGCCGATGCCATCCAGAGCGAGGACGAAGCGGCCTATGCTAGGCGGGCGCGCGAGAGCGTAACGGCCTGCGACAATGCGGCGATCCGCAAGGGCGGCCTGCATATCGAGGAGCGTCCGGTGCAGACGCCGAACGGGCTGCGCATGTTTTTGACGCGCCGGGTGACGATCCCGGGCGAAAACAACGAGCCGGAATACCTCGTCAAGATCAACGAGGACGTGACCGATCGGCGGGAAACTGAGTCCCGCATGGCCCACATGGCCTATCACGACAGCCTTACCGATCTGCCGAACCGCGCCGCCTTTACCCAGGCGCTGGAGCAGATGATCGATGCCTGCTCGGATGGTCAGGAACAGTTTGCCGTGTTGTCGGTGGACATCGACCAGCTCAAGGACGTCAACGACGTCTTCGGCCACTCCTTCGGCGACAAGCTCATCCTGGCGGCGGCACGCCGGATGGAGAATGTGGCACGCGGCGGCGTGCTGGCGCGACTCAACGGCGACGAGTTCAGCCTGATCATCGACGGGCCGCAGCCCGAAGCCGGGCAGGCAATGGCTCAAAAGATTCAGGAGACGCTGGACCGCGAGTTCCTCATCGATTCCAAGGTCGTGCGGATCAGTGTCACCATCGGTGTTGCGGTATTTCCGCGCGACGGCACCGACGCCGGAACGCTGTTGGCCAATGCCGATGTCGCGCTGTTCCGCGCAAAGGCGATGTCGCGCGGCTCGGTCCGCGTCTTCGAGCCGCACATGGATCTGCAGATCCGCGATCGCCGGGCCCTGCATCAGGATCTTGCCGGCGCGATCCGCAACGGCGAGTTGCTGTTGCATTATCAACCGCAGGCGACCGCAACGCGCCAGAATGGCTGCGGGAAAATCACAGGCTTCGAGGCGCTGGCGCGCTGGTTCCATCCGACACGCGGCCTCGTTTCGCCGGCGACCTTCATTCCGCTCGCGGAAGAAAGCGGCTTGATCGTCGAGATGGGCGAGTGGATCTTGCGCGAGGCCTGCCGGGAGGCGGCGTCCTGGCCGCGGCCGCTGCAGATCTCGGTCAACCTGTCGCCGGCGCAGTTCAAGCATGGCGACCTCGTTGGGCTGGTGCATTCGATCTTGCTCGAGACGCGCCTTGCGCCCGCCCGCCTCGTGCTGGAAATCACCGAGGGCGTACTGATCTCCGATTTCGAGCGCGGCCTGTCGCTGCTGCGCCGGCTCAAGGCGCTCGGTGTCTGCATTGCCATGGACGATTTTGGCAGCGGCTACTCGTCGCTGACCTATTTGCAGGCGTTCCCGTTCGACAAGATCAAGATCGACCAGGCCTTCGTGATGAACCTCGGCCGCAATCCGCAGTCCGCGGCCATCGTGCGAGCGGTAGTCGGACTTGGCCACGGCCTCGGAATCACGCTGGTCGCGGAGGGCGTGGAGACCAAGGAGCAGTTCGACTTCCTGATCGGCGAGGGCTGCGACCAGGTGCAGGGCTTCCTGCTCGGCCGTCCGGGCCCGATTGAGGCGTGGTCGGCGGTGCTGGGTTATGAGCCGGCCGGCGAGCGCGCGGACCTCATCAGCCTCGGCTAAGCTGCTCAATTCAGGCCGCATTTTTTCTTCCGTCGCCGCCGCGACAAACCGTCCGCAAGAAACCGGTCCGCCGCCGCTTGCGAGCGCGCGCAGTGCAGGCTAGAGCAGCCAACTTATCGACGACTCGCGGGTATGACCTTGGGAGCGGCGAGCCTGTTTTCTGGAAAAGTTGACGCTCGAACGAATGTTGGAGCATTGGATTGTGCAGCGGGTGCCAGTTCGGGCCCTGCGGCATGGGAATGCATGTTTCGGCAGGCGGGGCTGAAATCCCGGCTGTGGGCGGAGAATGATGGCGAACAACATGCTCAGGTCCGGGATGACGGCGCCGACGGGGTATGCTCCCCATGGCCTCGCAACCAATCAATCACTCGCGGCGGGCGAAGAGCCGTTGCTGCGCATCCGCTCGGTGGTCAAGACGTTCGCGGGAGTGACGGCCGTTGACGGCGTCTCCCTCGACATTCGCGCCGGTGAGTTTTTCGCGCTGCTCGGCCCGAGCGGTTGCGGCAAGACCACCCTGCTGCGGATGCTGGCGGGCTTCGAGGTGCCGGACCAGGGCCAGATCCTGCTGAACGGCAAGGACATCGCGCAGATGCTGCCGCATCAGCGCCCCGTCAACATGATGTTCCAGAGCTACGCGCTGTTTCCGCATCTGACGGTGGCGAAGAATGTCGCCTTCGGCCTCAATCGCATGGGCTTGCCGAAGTCCGAGGTCGACGGCCGCGTCGCCGAGATGCTTGCGCTCGTGCAGCTAAAAGGATTTGAGAACCGCCGCCCGGACCAGCTCTCCGGTGGCCAGCGCCAGCGCGTCGCGATGGCCCGCGCCCTGGCGCGGCGGCCTAAGGTGCTGCTTCTGGACGAGCCGATGGCAGCGCTCGACAAGAAGTTGCGCGAAGGTACTCAGCGGCAACTGCAGGAGTTGCAGCGCAGCCTCGGCATGACCTTCATCATGGTGACGCACGATCAGGAAGAGGCGATGACCGTCGCCGACCGCATCGGCGTCATGGCCTCCGGCCAGCTCCAGCAGGTTGCCCCGCCGCGCGAATTGTACGAGGCGCCGGCCTCGCGCTGGGTCGCCGAGTTCGTCGGCGACATCAACGTCATCGAGGCCGACGCCTCGACGCGCGAAGGCGGCCATCTTTCGCTATGGAGCCGCGAGGCGGGGTCGATCGTCGCCGCTGCGCCGTCGCACGATCTTGCGCAGAGCAATATTTGTGTCGCCATTCGCCCCGAAAAGGTCCGGCTGTTCCGTAGCGCCTCGGCCGCAGGCGGGGAGGGCACGCCGAACCTGTTGCCCGGCGAGATCATCGGCCACAGCTATCTCGGCGACATGTCGCTCTATCAGGTGCGCCTGGTGACGGGGATGGTGATCCGCGTCTCCGTCACCAACGCGATCCGCCGGGAGACCGGCGGCTTCGAGCCGGGCGAGCGCGTCGTCGTCTCGTTCGATCCGGAAGACTGCGTGATCCTGGAGCGGTGAAGCCATGAGCTCGCGCCGAATTTTTACGAGGCCGGCCCGGATCGCGGCGATCGCGCCCTATCTGTGGCTCGGCCTGTTCTTCCTCGTGCCGTTCGGCTTCGTGCTGAAGATCAGCCTGTCGCAGACCGCCGTCGCCCAGCCGCCCTACCTGCCGGTTTTCGATTTTGCCGCCGGCTGGGAAACGGTGAAGGACAGTCTTGCAGAACTGTCGCTCGACAATTTCCGCCTGCTGTTCACCGACAATATCTATGTCCTGTCCTATCTGCGCAGCATCAAGGTTGCGGCGATCTCGACCGCGACGCTGCTTCTGATCGGCTATCCGATTGCCTATGCAATGTCGCGCCTGCCGAAGAAGTGGCAGGGCATCGCGATGATGCTGGTGATCATCCCGTTCTGGACCTCGTTCCTGATCCGCGTCTATGCCTGGATCAATATCTTGCAGCAGGACGGTCTGCTCAACAGCGTGCTGATGAAGCTCGGCATCATCTCCTCGCCGGTCGTGTGGCTGGCGAGCGATACGGCGATGTATATCGGCCTCGTCTATTCCTATTTGCCGTTCATGATCCTGCCGCTCTTTGCCACGCTCTCCAAGATGGACGGCGCGCTGCTGGAAGCGGCGGCGGATCTCGGCTGCTCGCCCGTCAAGGCGTTCTGGCTCATCACCTTGCCGATCTCGGTGCCCGGCATCGCGGCCGGCGTGCTGCTCTGCTTCATTCCGATCATCGGCGAGTTCGTGGTGCCGGACCTGCTTGCGGGGTCCGACGCGACCATGATCGGCCAGACGATCTGGATGGAGTTTTTCACCAATCGCGATTGGCCGGTGGCCTCGGCGACGGCCGTGGTGCTGCTGGTGATTTTGATCCTGCCGCTGCTGGCCTATGAACGTGTGCAGACGCGCCAGATCGAGGGCAAACGGTGATGGCCGCTTTCTCCACCATGCGCCTGTCGCGCTTCAACATGGTCTCGCTGGCACTCGGCCTCGGCTTTCTCTACCTGCCGATCGTCATTCTGGTGATCTATTCGTTCAACGCCTCGCAACTGGTGACGGTGTGGGGCGGATGGTCGTTGCGCTGGTATACGGCCTTCTTCAACGACGCTGCGATGCTGGCGGCGGCTGGGATGAGCCTGCGTGTCGCCGCGACGTCGGCGACGCTGGCGACTTTGCTGGGCACGCTGGCTGCCATGGCTCTGGTTCGCGGCGAGCGCTTCCGGGGCCGCACATTGTTTTCCGGCATGCTGTATGCGCCGCTGGTGATGCCGGAAGTCATCACCGGGCTGTCGCTGCTTCTGCTGTTCGTCGCCATCGATGCCGGGCGCGGGTTCTGGACGGTGACGATCGCGCACACCACGCTGACGATGTGTTTCGTCACCGTGGTGGTGCAGGCGCGATTGAACGGGCTCGACCGCAGTCTCGAGGAGGCCGCGATGGATCTGGGGTGCAGCCCGGCGCGGGCGTTCGCGTCGGTGACGCTGCCACTGATCTGGCCGTCAATCGCGGCGGGCTGGATGCTGGCGTTCACGCTGTCGCTCGATGATCTGGTGATCGCGAGTTTCACTACGGGGCCGGGCTCCTCGACGCTGCCGATCCGCATCTATTCGGAAGTGCGCCTTGGCGTGAAGCCGGAGATCAACGCGGTCTGCACATTGATCGTGGCGTTCGTCGCGACCGTGATCGTGGTCGCCTCGCTGGCGTCGAAGCTGTCGAACGACCGCGGCGAGAACGCAGCGCCGCTTTGACTCC
>DATMRW010000008.1:0-233529 GCA_035565775.1 Xanthobacteraceae bacterium
AGCACGCCGAAATAGACCACGAGCGGCGCAAGAACCGGCAGCAGCGAAGGAATGATCATTTCCTTGATCGCCGCCTTGGTGAGCAGATCGACCGCCCTGCCGTAATCGGGTTTCTCGGTGCCCTTCATGATGCCCGGCTTCTCGCGGAACTGCCGGCGCACTTCCTCGACGATCGAGCCCGCCGCCCGGCCGACCGCCGTCATGCCCATGGCTCCGAAGAGATAAGGCAGCAGGCCGCCGAACAGCAATCCGACAACGACATACGGATTGTTCAGCGAGAAGTCCGGCATGACCCCCTTGAAGTAAGGATTCTGCGCGGAGTTGGCGATAAAGAACTTGAGGTCTTCGTTATAGGCCGCGAACAGCACCAGCGCGCCGAGACCGGCGGAGCCGATCGCATAGCCCTTGGTCACGGCCTTGGTGGTATTGCCGACGGCGTCGAGCGCGTCGGTGGACTTGCGCACCTCCTTCGGCAGCCCGGCCATTTCCGCGATGCCGCCGGCGTTGTCGGTCACCGGGCCGAAGGCGTCGAGCGCGACGATCATGCCGGCGAGCGACAACATCGTTGTGGTGGCGATGGCGATGCCGAACAGGCCGGCAAGGCTGTAGGTCACCAGAATGCCGGCGATGATGACGATGGCCGGCAGCGCGGTCGACTCCATCGAGATCGCAAGGCCCTGGATGACGTTCGTGCCGTGGCCGGTCACCGACGACTCCGCGATCGACTTCACCGGCCGATAGTCGGTGCCGGTGTAGTATTCGGTGATCCAGATGATCAGGCCGGTGACGATCAGGCCGACGACGCCGCACGCGAACAGCGAGAAGCCGGTGTAGGACACGCCTTCCAGCGGGCCGAAGCCGACCAGCATCTGGATGACCAGCGCGACGCCGACGAGCGACAGCACGCCGGTTGCGATCAGGCCCTTGTAGAGCGCGCCCATGATCGACTGCGAGGCGCCGAGCTTGACGAAGAACGTGCCGACGATCGAGGTGATGATGCAGATGCCGCCGATGGCGAGCGGCAGGGTCATCACGCTGGTCAGGATTGCCGACTTCGCGAAGAAGATCGCCGCGAGGACCATGGTGGCGACCGCGGTCACCGCATAGGTCTCGAACAGGTCCGCGGCCATGCCGGCGCAGTCGCCGACATTGTCGCCGACGTTGTCGGCGATCGTCGCCGGGTTGCGCGGGTCATCCTCCGGGATGCCCGCCTCGACCTTGCCGACAAGGTCGCCGCCGACGTCCGCGCCCTTGGTGAAGATGCCGCCGCCGAGACGGGCGAAGATCGAGATCAGCGATGCGCCGAAGCCCAGCGCGACCAGCGCATCGACGACGACACGTGAGTTCGGGGCGAGCTTCTGGAAGTGGACGAGGAAAATAAAATAGAGCGTGACGCCGAGCAGCGCGAGGCCGGCAACAAGAAGGCCGGTGATCGCACCCGCCTTGAATGCCAGTTCAAGGCCGCCCGCAAGGGACTTCGTCGCCGCCTGAGCAGTCCGCACGTTGGCGCGGACCGAAACGTTCATGCCGATGAAGCCGGCCGCGCCGGACAGGATCGCGCCGAGGGCGAAGCCGACCGCAACCAGCCAGCCAAGGAAGAAAGCAAGAAGAGCGAAGATGACAATGCCAACAATGCCGATCGTCGTATACTGGCGCCGGAGATAGGCTTGCGCGCCCTCGCGCACTGCCCCGGCAATTTCTTGCATTCGCGCGTTTCCGGCATCGGCACTAAGAACTGAAGACGTCGCCCATGCCGCATAGACAATAGAAAGTACTCCGCAGAGTACGATCATCCACAATGCTGTCATTTCGATCTTTGCCTCAGATTTCTGATTGACCTCGATCCGCGCCCGGCATTTGTCGGGCACGCGAATGAAAGACCTGCCCCTCCCAAGAGCTGCCTCAAATTCGCCCAAAGCATGCCAAAATCAAATTGGCAGCGCAACGCTACCAACGCATGAGCAAGCGATAATGGCTCATCGGCGCCGAGACAGCGGCGACGTGATGCTCAATTACCTCACCCTGCCGTTTTACCGGCGCCGAGGAAAATCAAAAATGGCTGAAAGATCGTGAGTTTAGCTCGGCCACCTCGCCGCCCGCCGCGAGAAAACGCGGCTCGCCCGAACCGGCGGTCACGACCCCAATCCGGGAGACGGCAATGCCGGTGGCAACGACTTCGCTGCGGAAGGCATCCCAGTTGTGCGGCGGTACCGTGCAGAGAATTTCGTAGTCGTCGCCGCCCGTCAAAAGGCTCTTGATATCAACGATGCCGGCATCCAAGGCCGCGCGCACCGCCCTGGAGAGGCCGATCTCGGCAATCTCGATATCGGCCGAGACGCCGGATGCGGAACACAGTTTTCCAAGATCCCCGGCCAGACCGTCCGACACATCCATCGCCGCCGTAGCATAGCTCCGCACCGCGCCCGCCGCCGCAAGGCGCGGTTTCGGCAGGCGGTAGCGATCAACCAGAAAGGCGTGGTCCTCGCCGGAGATTTTTGCCGGACCGTCCGATTGCTTCAGCAATCGAAGGCCGGCAACCGCATCGCCGATCGTGCCGGTCACCGCGACGAAATCCCCGGCGGCGGCGCCGGCGCGGCGCACGGTCTTGCCGGGCGGCACCCGTCCGAACGCGGTGACGGAGACCATCAGCGGTCCGGGCGTCGATACCGTGTCGCCGCCGAGCAGCGGCACGTTGTAGGCTGCGATGTCCTCGCCAAGCGCGTCCGCAAACGCCCTGAGCCAGCCGTCATCGACCACCTTCAGCGCCAGCGTTAGGACGAAGCCGGCAGGCTCCGCGCCCTTGGCGGCAAGGTCGGACAGGTTGACCCGCAGCGCCTTGCGCGCCACGGTGCCCGCCGGATCATCGGGAAGAAAGTGGACCCCGGCGACGATTGCATCGGTCGTCACCACGAGGTCGTCGCCACCGACATTGAGCGTGGCGGCATCGTCAATCAGGTCGAAGGCACCGGGATCGGTTGCAAGCGGGCGAAAATAACGCGCGATGAGATCGTGCTCGCCGGATGCGCCTGTCTCCGGTGCAGCCATCCTCAGCGCCCCATGCGGTTGAACTCATCCGCACGGAAACGGCGGGCGATCTGGTCGAGCACGGCATTGACCATGCCGGTTTCGCTACCATCGACGAACGCATTGGCGACGTCGACATATTCCGACACGACGACGCGGCCCGGCACGTCCTTGCGGTTCTGCAACTCATAGGCGCCCGCGCGCATCACGGCACGGACGATGGCGTCGATGCGCGCCAGCGGCCAGCCCTGCTGGAGCGCACTGTCGATCAGCGGATCGAGCTTGGCCTGATCGCGGACGACGCCGGAGACGACGTCGCGAAAGAACGCCTGCTCGGCGGGCAGGTAGACGTCGCCCTCAACCTCGTTGCCGAGCCAATGGCTCTCGAACTCGGCGAAGATGTCGTTGATGCCGGCGCCGGCGATGTCCATCTGGTAGAGCGCCTGAACGGCAGCGAGCCTCGCCGCGCCGCGGCGGTTGGCTTTTCTCTCGGTCGATTGTGCAGGATTGGCCATGGTCAGGCTTTCGCCAGTCGGCGTTTGATACGGAGCATCGCAAGCGCAGCGCGCGCCGCATCGCCCCCCTTGTTGAGTTCGGTCATCTTCGCGCGCGCCCAGGCTTCCTCGTCAGTATTGGTCGTGATGATACCATTGCCGAGCGGGAAACGCCGCGCCACCGACAGATCCATCAGCGCACGCGCGGATTCCATCGACACGATCTCGAAGTGAATGGTTTCGCCGCGCACCACGCAGCCAAGGGCAACGGCGGCATCGTAGGGCCGACCCTGCGCCTCCGCGGCGTCGAGCGCAATGGCGATAGCGGACGGGATCTCGAGGGCGCCGGGAACCGTCAGCACGTCGTGGGTCGCTCCCGCCGCCTTGAGTTCCGTCACCGCGCCTTCGAGCAGCGCATCCTGAATATCGTCGTAGAAGCGTGCCTCGACGATCAGCACACGCGCTCCGCGAATGTCGGTCTGATCGGTCAACGGCGCACGGCGGGCATCAGCCATTATCTGTCACCAATTCATAAGAACAACAGGCCCAACCCACCATCCGGATCAGACCCGTTTGCCATTTGCCTGAACGAGAAAGATCCAATGGGCGGAAGAATTGCCCGAGCGGGATCAAGCTCGAAATTTCTGTCGCGTTTTGTAGTCGGAGCAGGCGCAAAAGCCAAGCGCCGCCAGTGCATTGCGGCTATTGCATTTCCGTCAGGCGAGCCGCGTAGCGGGCCATCAGGTCAACCTCGAGGTTGATCGCGCCCCCCGCTCTCCATCCCCCGAGGGTAGTTACCTGCAGGGTGTGCGGGATGATCAGCACCGAAAAGACGTGCTCTGCCACGGTGTTGACGGTGAGCGAGACGCCGTCGAGCGTCACCGAACCCTTGGCCGCGATAAAACGCGAAAGGTTTTCCGGGCTTTTCAGCTCGAACCGCGCCATGTCCGGCAGGTCCTCGCGCACCAGGATTTCGGCGATGCCGTCGACATGGCCGGCGACGATGTGGCCGCCCAGTTCGTCGCCGATCTTCAAGGCCCGCTCGAGATTGAGTTTCGTGCCCACCCGCCACGTGCTCGCCGTGGTCATCCGCAGCGTTTCCGCCGCGGCATCGACATCGAACCAGGTCCGCCCACCGGCGACACCCGACGCGACCACCGTGAGGCACACGCCGTTGCAGGCGATCGACGCGCCATCGGCGATCGTTGTCTGGTCATAGGCGCAGTCGATCCGCATCCGGTGGAGCTGCCCCTGCGCGACCGGCTGAAGGCTAGTGATCGTGCCGAGGTCGGTTACAATGCCCGTGAACATGACAAAAATGCTTCCTGTTACTTGCGCTGAGGCGTCCGCTGGAAGACGCACAGCGTGTCCGGCCCCAACGCCTCGGTGAACGACCGGACAAATCCGGGTGCGCTGGCGATGGCCGCAAGCGATTGGCCGTCGAGCGCATCGATGCCGTCCGCCCCGATCGATTTTGGCGAGCGAAGGAGACGCACCTCATCGGCGAGATCGGCGCGCAGGAAGGCCGATGCGACCTTCGATCCGCCCTCCACCATCAGCCGCGTGATCCCGCGCGAGGCAAGCTCCCGCAGCACCACCAAAAGATCGAGGCCATCTTCGCTGCCGGCAACGCGGATGACCTCCGCGCCCATCGCTATGAGCGGCGATGCGTCAGCCGCCGAAGCAGTCATGATCCAGAGCGGCACCTCGCGCGCGGTCTGCACGAGACGGCTCGACGAGCCAAGCCTGAGCCCGCTGTCCAGCACGACCCGCACCGGCGATTGCGCCGCCATGCCCGGCAAGCGGCAGGTCAACAGCGGATCGTCCGCAAGCGCCGTGCCGATTCCCACCAGAATCGCATCGCTCTGTGCGCGCATCAGGTGGACGCGGCGATTGGCCATCTCTTCAGTCAGCGCAACCTGCCTCGATCCCGCACCGGCGATCTTGCCGTCGGCCGATACGGCGAGCTTCAGCATCACGTGAGGCCGACCTTCGCGCACCCGCAAAATATGCCCGGCATGGGTGATCGCCGCCTCGTCGGCCCCGGTGCCGATATCGACCGCGATGCCGGCGGCGCGGAGCCGCGCATGGCCTTGCCCCGCCACTTCGGGATTAGGGTCTTCGATGGCAGAGACGACGCGGGCGATGCCGGCGGCAATGATCGCGTCGACGCACGGCGGCGACTTGCCGTGGTGCGAACAGGGCTCGAGCGTGACATAGAGCGTTGCGCCGCGCGCGGCTTCACCCGCCCGCCGCAGCGCCATCGGCTCGGCATGGGGACGACCGCCGTCCTGCGTCCAGCCCCGACCGACGATCACACCGTCTTTGACGACAACGGCGCCGACGGCGGGATTCGGCCAGGTCCGGCCGAGGCCGCGCTGGCCGAGCGCCAGCGCCAGCGCCATGAAGCGGCGATCCGTCTCTCTCTTTTCAGAATACCGCTGCGCGACCTGATCTTCGAGAAGCCGGAAGATCATTTGCGCACGAGCAGCGGGTTGGGATTTTCCTCGCCGGTCAGTTCGCCCAGCAAGGCCTTGAAATCCTTGGCTTCGCGAAAGTCGCGATAGACTGAGGCGAAGCGGACATAGGCGACGTCGTCGAGCTTGCGCAGCCGCTCCATCACGATCTCGCCGATCGCCTCGGACGACACCTCGGCCTCGCCGCTGCTTTCCAGTTCGCGGACAATGGCGGAGACCATTTTCTCCACCATTTCCGGATCCACCGGGCGCTTGCGCAAGCTGACCTGCAGAGAGCGGACCAGCTTGTCGCGATCGAACGGCACCCGGCGGCCGTTGCGTTTGATCACGGTCAGCTCGCGGAGCTGAACGCGTTCGAAGGTCGTGAACCGAAAGTTGCACGCCATGCAGACCCGCCGGCGGCGGATCACCGAAGAATCCTCGGTCGGCCGCGAGTCCTTCACCTGCGTATCGAGACTGTTGCAGTTGGGACAACGCATGGCCGCGTGACCTTACTGATAGATCGGGAAGCGTGCCGTCAGCTCTTTCACCCGCGCCTTCACCGCAGCCTCGGCGAGCGGTGCACCGCCTTCGGGCGACTGCGCGACGGCGTTGAGCACTTCGGCGATCATGCTGCCGACCTGCTGGAATTCAGCAACGCCGAAGCCGCGCGTGGTGGCCGCGGGCGTACCGAGACGCAGACCGGACGTGACGAACGGCTTCTCGGGGTCGAACGGAATGCCGTTCTTGTTGCAGGTGAGACCGGCACGGACCAGCGCCTTCTCGGAGACGTTGCCCTTGAGGCCCTTGGGGCGCAGATCGACCAGCATCAGGTGGTTGTCGGTGCCGCCGGACACGATCTCGAAGCCGTGACCGCGCAGCGTCTCCGCCAGCGCCTTGGCATTCTCGACGACGTTCTTTGCATAGACCTTGAAGTCGGGCTGCAAGGCTTCCTTGAAGGCGACGGCCTTCGCCGCGATGACGTGCATCAGCGGGCCGCCCTGCAGGCCGGGGAAGATCGCCGAGTTGAGCTTCTTCGCCAGTGCCTCGTCGTTGCAGAGGATCAGGCCGCCGCGCGGGCCGCGCAGCGACTTGTGAGTGGTGGTGGTCGTGACGTGCGCATAGGGCACCGGCGAGGCATGCACGCCACCGGCGACGAGGCCGGCGAAGTGCGCCATGTCGACCAGCAGATAAGCGCCGACGCTGTCCGCGATCTCGCGGAAGCGCTTGAAGTCCCACGCCCGCGAATAGGCCGAGCCGCCGGCGATGATCAGCTTCGGCTTGACCTCCTCGGCGCGGCGCGCGACCTCGTCCATATCGATGATCTGGTCCTCGCGGCGCACGGTGTAGTGCGCGGCCTTGAACCACTTGCCGGACATGTTGACCGGTGCGCCATGGGTCAGGTGACCGCCCGCGGCGAGATCGAGGCCCATGAAGGTGTCGCCCGGCTGCAGCAGCGCGAGAAACACCGCCTGATTCATCTGGCTGCCCGAATTCGGCTGAACGTTCGCGAACTGCGCGCCGAACAGCTTCTTTGCGCGCTCGATGGCGAGGTTCTCGACCACGTCGACGAACTCGCAGCCGCCATAGTAGCGCGCGCCCGGATAGCCTTCGGCATACTTGTTGGTGAGAACCGAGCCCTGAGCTTCCAGAACCGCGCGGCTGACGATGTTTTCCGAGGCGATCAGCTCGATTTCGTGCTGCTGACGACCGAGTTCGCCCGTGATTGCTGCGGCAATATCGGGATCGGCCTGCTCCAACGATGCGGAGAAGAAGGTATCGTTGACGGATGCGCTATTCGCGGACACGGTCATGGGCAAAATGTCTCCGCCGCCGCAACCCGATCAGGCGGCGCGGACGGCAATTTGGCGTGAGAGAAACTTGCTGCGGGATACCACATCCGGGCAGTCTGGCCAAGTGACCGCTCAACTTATAGCCAGAGGGAACCCGCCCACTCGCCTCCTCGCCCCGGCTTTCAGGGCCGCGGCCCAGCCTGTACGCCCAACCGTCGGAACGTCCAGCGCCACGAACGCGCCGGTTGCGGCGGGAACAAAGCCGCGCCACTCCCGTCGGAACGGGGCGGCGCGCGAAGTTGGGAAGTTGTTGTTGGATTATGGGGCCGCCGATCTTGCGCCGGTCGGCCTTGTTCCGTGTTCGGGTCTCAGAGGCGATACAGGATCTGGTCGGTCCAGAACCGCTCGAGCCGCTGCAGAGACTTGTTGAGGCTGGCGAACTCGTCGTTCGAGATGCCGCCGACCTGCTCCACCGTCTTGACGTGCTTTTCATAAAGCGCCTCGACGATGCGGCGGACTTCCTGACCCTTGTCGGTCAGGCGGATGCGGACCGACCGGCGGTCGATGCGCGAGCGCTGATGATCAAGGAAGCCGAGCTCAACGAGCTTCTTGAGATTGTAGGAGACATTCGAGCCGAGATAGTAGCCGCGGGTGCGCAGCTCGCCGGCGGTCAGCTCCTTGTCGCCGATGTTGTACAGCAGCAATGCCTGCACGGAGTTGATGTCGGAACGACCGCGACGATCGAACTCGTCCTTGATCACATCAAGCAGCCTGCGATGCAGACGCTCAACCAAAGTCAGCGCTTCGAGGTAGAGCGGCTGCACCGGATTGGTACCGACTTCACGCTTGGCCGGCTCAAGGGCCGTTGCTGCGGCTTTCATCATGACACTTCCCCTGTTGTCGATTTTTCGACTTATGTGCGACGAAACTTGTGTCTCGTCCGATAGCGCCAACATAGGGGGTGCCCTTGAACATGAGCTTAAATAACACAATAAAGAGAAGGTTTATTTTATAGAGTAAATCATTGATTATCCGTACAAAATCGGGTCAATTCGTAATCAGGCGTTGACGTTCGGGACGCCTTGTTCACGCTTCGTCTTGGACTCGTGTCACATTTGCGGACAGCTTCAATTTAATTTGAAAGCTTCCCGTAACACTCCTCGCCAGGAAGTGAATCCGAGGATTTTCCAGCTCTCTTAAAATTGTAAACTAGGCCGGCCGGTTCTTCGCCGCCATGAACGCCAGCGCGAGATAGAGCACGAGGAACAACACCTCGACCGCAACCACAATGAGGCTGCCGCCGTAGATCTCCGGGAACATCAGTTCGATCACGGCAGTCGACACCACCGACGTCAGCCACATCACCGCGCCCCACGGCGTTGCGAGCCAGAGGCCAACGGCGGCAACCAGTTCGATCACCGAAAAATAGATCGTGGCCGCTTGCCAGGCGAGCGTGTGCGCATCGAAAGCCTCATCACCTTTGCCGATGAAGCCGGTCACCAGCGCCCAATGATAAAGGCCCTTGAACATCGCCAGCACGGCCATCACTCGAAGAAACAGCACGAGGCGGCTGCTCCACGGGTTCTGGCTCGTCTCGGACAGGCCGGAGGCAATGGCGTCGGACGGCATCTTTGGGTCTCGCGCCGGCGGCAGCGATGAAATGTCAGACATTCCCATTATCTCTCATTGAGAAGCGATCGGCGTCGATCGCCCGCCGATCAAGGATCGCAGCGATCCGCGCCGTCGATTCACGCGCGCTCCCGGTTTTTTGGACCCGCCCACCGACAAAATCAATCGTGACGCCAACTCACACAGGATGCGGTGACGAATGCCAGGCGAGATGCTAAACGGGGGCAGAATATTCTCTATATCGGATATGGAGACCATAGAGATGGCGATTAAGTTTGGGCGTCCGATCGAAATGCGCGACACGCCGCCCCGCAGCAGTCCGGTTCGTGGTGCCGTTGAAGCATCGCCATCGCTCGACCTGGTGTCGCGTCCGCGGCGCAACCGCAAGGCGGAATGGGCCCGTCGACTGGTCCGCGAGAACGTTTTGACCACCAACGACCTGATCTGGCCGCTGTTTGTGGTCGACGGCACGAACCAGCGCGTTCCCGTGCCCTCGATGCCCGGCGTCGAGCGCCTCAGCGTCGATCAGGCGCTGCGCAGCGCCGAGCGCGCGATGGAACTGACAATTCCGTGCATCGCGCTGTTTCCCTACACCGATCCCGCGCTCCGCGACGAGACCGGAAGCGAGGCGCTGAATGCGAACAACCTCGTTTGCCAGTCGGTCCGTGCAATCAAGAAGGAATTTCCGGAGCTCGGTGTCCTGTGCGACGTCGCGCTGGACCCCTTCACCAGCCACGGCCACGACGGCCTGATCGAGGACGGCCGCATCCTGAACGACGAGAGCGTCGCCGTACTGGTGCAGCAGGCGCTGGTCCAGGCTGAGGCCGGCTGCGACATCATCGCGCCCTCCGACATGATGGATGGCCGCGTCGGCGCGATCCGCGAGGCTTTGGACGACGCCGGCTTCACCGACGTCCAGATCATGGCCTATGCGGCAAAGTACGCCTCAGCCTTCTATGGCCCGTTCCGCGACGCGGTTGGGTCGTCGAAGGCGCTGATCGGCGACAAGCGCACCTATCAGATGGACTACGCCAACAGCGACGAAGCACTGCGCGAGGTCGAACTCGACATCGCCGAAGGCGCGGACATGGTGATGGTGAAGCCGGGCCTGCCCTATCTCGACATCGTGCGCCGGGTGAAGGACACGTTCGGCATGCCGACCTTCGCCTATCAGGTGTCCGGTGAATACGCGATGATCGCGGGCGCCGCCGCCAATGGCTGGATCGACGGCGACCGCGCGATCATGGAAAGCCTGGTCGCCTTCAAGCGCGCCGGCGCCGACGGCGTGCTGACCTATTTCGCCCCGCATGCGGCGGAGAAAATTCGCAGCGGCGGCTGACTGACGTCGGCCTCTTGCGTTGACGGGCCGGTGTAACCATCTGGTCTGTGCAGTGAGGAGGTTGCTGAATGTCAGACCAAGTTCGCTCGAACGCAGCACAGCCGGGCTGGCAACCAAATGCCGGTTCCCGCCCTGCCTACGATCCGTGGGAGGCCCCTGAGCTGTTTAGCGGCCTGCTCACGCGGCGGTTCTTTGCCTTCCTCATCGATCTGATCGTGCTCGCGATCCCCTTGGTGCTGGCGATCATCTTCATCACCCTGTTCGGGCTGGTGACGCTCGGCCTCGGCTGGGCGCTGTTCTGGCTGGTCTCGCCGGCGTCCGTGATCTGGGCGCTGCTCTACTACGGGTTCAGCCTCGGCGGCCCCCACTCGGCTACGCTCGGCATGCGCGCGATGGACGTGCAGATGCGCACCTGGTTTGGCGAGCCGGCCTATTTCCTGCTCGGCGCCACCCACGCGGTGATCTTCTGGATCTCGATTTCGATCCTTACCCCGTTCATCCTTCTGGTCGGCCTTTTCAACCGCCGCCGCCGGATGCTGCACGACATCATCCTGGGAACAGTCATCGTGCGAACCTCTGTGCGGGAAGACATGGCCCGCGCGGGTTATCCCGTCTGAGCGGCGCATATTTCTTCAAACCGATTGACCCGGCGTAGCGACAGGGGAATTCTATGATGGAGTTCGGCGCCGGCTCCGCCATGCCGGCAGCGGCACCGACCACCACCTGATACGGGGGCACAAGCTGTGACCCAGCACTCGCGTGACACACCGCAGTTCTACCTGACCGGGCCCTCGCCCTGCCCCTACCTGCCGGGGCGCTACGAGCGGAAGGTGTTCACCCATCTCGTCGGCGACAAGGCAAGCGAGCTCAACGACCTTTTGACCCATGGCGGCTTCCGCCGCAGCCAGTCGATCGCCTACCGCCCGGCCTGCGACCAGTGCCGGGCCTGCGTTTCGGTGCGGGTGATCGTCGACGAATTTCGCCCCTCCCGCAGCTTCCGCCGGATCGCCGCCCGCAACGACGATCTCGTCGGCGAGTTTCGCAGCGCGGTCGCGACCTCGGAGCAGTATTCGGTGTTTCGCGGCTATCTCGATGCCCGCCACCACGATGGCGGCATGGCCGACATGAGCGTGCTCGACTATTCGATGATGGTCGAGGACAGCCACGTCGAAACCCGGATCATCGAATATCGCCGCCGCCAGCCCGGCAGCCTGTTTTCAGACCAGCGGGGCGAGCTCATCGCCATCGCCCTCACCGACATTTTGAACGACGGCCTTTCGATGGTCTATTCGTTCTTCGAGCCGGAAGAGCAGCACCGCTCGCTCGGCACCTACATGATCCTCGATCATATCGACCGTGCCCGCAGCCTCGGACTGCCCTACGTCTATCTCGGCTACTGGATCGAGGGCTCAAAGAAGATGCAGTACAAGGGCCGCTTTCTTCCGCAGCAGCGGCTCACTGCCAAAGGCTGGGTCAGGATCGAGCCCGGCGATTCCCGCGCGTCCGCCGACTGACCGGCGCCTCAGAGCGCGAAATCGACGACCAGCTTGATGTTCAGCGCGATGATGAGCGCCGCGATCAGCGCGGTTGCCGCCGTCAGCCAGCGCGGCGCCAGGAACGCGCCCATCTTCTTCCGGCTCGCCGTGAACATCACCAGCGGTACGATGGCGAAGGGCAGTTGCAGGCTCAACACCACCTGACTGAGGATCAGAAGCTGCCCCGTCCCCCTCTCGCCATACCAGAGGGTGACGCCGACGGCCGGGATGATCGCGATCGAACGGGTGATCACCCGGCGCATCCAGGGCTTGATCCGCAGCCGCAGAAACCCTTCCATCACGATCTGCCCGGACAGGGTCGCGGTGATGGTCGAATTCAGCCCGCAGCACAATAGCGCAATCGCAAACAGCGAAGGCGCAACCGTGGAGCCGAGCAGCGGCGTCAGAAAGGCATGGGCCTGATCGAGCTCTGCGACGTCGTGCTTGCCGGCGACATGGAAGGTCGCAGCCGCAAGGATCAGGATCGAGGCATTGATCATCAGCGCAAAGGTTAGCGCGATGGTCGAGTCCATCGTTGCGAGTTTGATCGCCTCCCGACGCTCGGGAATGCTCGTGCCATAGCCGCGCGTCTGCACCAGCCCCGAATGCAGGTAGAGATTGTGCGGCATCACCGTCGCGCCGAGAATGCCGAGCGCGAGGTAGAGCATTTCGGGATTGGTGACGATTTCGGTGGTCGGCGCAAAACCGCGGATAACGTCGCCCCACACCGGATTGGCCATCAGAATTTGCACGCCGAAACAGGCGGTGATGATCGCGAGCATGCCGATCACGAACGCCTCGATCCAGCGAAAGCCGAACGCCTGCAGGGCGAGGATCAAAAACACATCGGCTGCCGTGATCAGCACGCCGATTTCAAGCGGGATGCCGAACAGCAGGTTGAGGCCGATCGCCGTTCCGATCACCTCGGCGAGATCGGTGGCGATGATGGCAATTTCCGCCGATACCCAGAGGGGCAGCGCTACCCAGCGCGGAAACGCGTCCCTGCACGCCTGCGCGAGGTCCCGCCCCGCCCCCACGCCGAGCCGTGCGCAGAGCGATTGCAGCGCAACCGCCATGATGTTCGACAACAGGATGATGCTGAGCAGCGTGTAGCCGAATTTGGCGCCGCCTGCGATCGAGGTCGCCCAGTTGCCGGGATCCATGTAGCCGACGGCGACCAGATAGCCGGGACCGACGAATGCGAGAAACCTGCGCCAGCGCGACCCATGGTGGCGCACCTGGATCGAGGCGTACATGTCCATCAGCGATGGGTCGCCACGGTCGGCACGCCAGCCCTCGCGAACTGTGTGGGAGTGATCGGTTTGTTCCGGCAATCGAGGCGACAAAGCATCCATAGACGCAAAATACCTAAGTCGCCCGCAATTGCAACTCGTTTGCAACTGCATGAATAATAATGGAGCCGGCTTCGCAAACCACCACCCAGCACCCTCCTCCCCTCCAGCGCCGGCCCCGCAAACGAAAAGGCTGGCCGATCGCACTGATCGGCCAGCCTTTAATTCTCGGTCATCGCAGCCTAGCTGCGCGCTATTCGACGCCCCGGCCAAACTTGTTGGATTTGGGGAAGCCCTTTGGCGCAAGACGCCCGGCGTCGGCGCGGCTGCCGCGCCATTCGGCCAGTTCCTTGAGCGTGGCGCTGAACTCGCGGCCGGCGGAATCCCGCCACACCAGCTTGTCCTTGGCTGCAAAGGTCGCGATGTCGGACAGGCCGCCGTCCTTGTATTTCTGCAACCGCACGCCCCGGCCCCGGCTCATCTCCGGCACCTGGTCGAGCGGGAAGATCAGCATTTTGCGGTTCTCGCCGATCACCGCCACCGTGTCGCCATTGACGGTGGTGATGGCGGAGGCCTCGTTCGGCGATGTGACGTTGAGCACCTGCTTGCCCTTGCGGGTGTTACCGATGCAATCGTCCTCGTTGACGACAAAGCCCTGCCCGTCGTGGCTCGCGACCAAAAACTTCCGGCCACCAGTGTTGACGAAGATCGAGACGATCGCGGCATCCTGCTCCATGTCGATATACATGCGGATGGGATCGCCATGGCCGCGCCCGCCCGGCAGCTTGGCCACGTCGAGCGTGTAGAAGCGGCCATTGGTCGCCAGCAGCAGCAGTTTCGAGGTCGTCTCCGCGGCGAACGCATAGCCGAGCTTGTCGTCGGTCTTGAACGTCAGGTTCGACAGGTCGGCGACATGCCCCTTGAGCGTGCGCACCCATCCCTTGTCCGAGACGACCACCGTGACCGGCTCGCGCTCGACCAGCGCCTCCTCGATGGCGGCGAGGTCGTGCTCGGGCGCATCGGCGAACTGCGTGCGCCGCTTGCCGAGGGCGGTCTTCGGGCCGAACAGATCGCGGACTTTCTTTACCTGCTCGCCGACGCGCGCCCACTGCAATTCTTCCGAGCGCAGAACCTCCTTGATGCCTTTCAGTTCGGCACGCAGGCTCTTGTCCTCGGCGCGGATCTCCATTTCCTCGAGCTTGCGCAGAGAGCGCAGGCGCATGTTGAGAATGGCTTCTGCCTGCACCTCGGTGAGCTTGAACGCCTTGATCAGCGCCGGCTTCGGCTCATCCTCAGTGCGGATGATGCGAATGACCTCGTCGATGTTGAGATAGGCAATCAGCAAGCCGCCAAGAATTTCGAGGCGGTTCTCGATCTGCGTCTGGCGATGGCGCGAGCGCCGCAGCAGCACGTCGCGCAAGTGGTCGAGCCACTCGCGCAGCGCTTCCGCAAGGCTCAGCACCTTCGGAATCTTGCCCTGCACCAGAACGTTGAGATTGAGCGGGATCCGGCTTTCGAGCTCGGTCAGCTTGAACAGCGATTCCATCAGCAGCGCCGGATCGACCGTGCGCGACTTCGGCTCGATGACGATGCGAACGTCTTCGGCCGATTCATCGCGGATATCGGCGACCAGCGGCAGCTTCCGATCGTTCATCAGCTCGGCGATCTTTTCGATCAGCCGCGACTTCTGCACCAGCCACGGAATTTCGGTGACGACCACCACCCACGCGCCGCGCGCGCCGTCCTCCTTGGCCCACTTGGCGCGGACGCGGAACGAGCCACGCCCGGTCTCGTACGCTTCCGCGATGCTGTCCTGTGAGTCGACGATCACGCCGCCGGTCGGGAAGTCCGGGCCCTTGACCCATTTCAGCAGGCTGCGGACCTTGGCGTCGGGCTTGTTGATGAGGTGCAGCGCGGCGTCGCAGAGTTCGGCCGCATTGTGCGGCGGAATCGCTGTCGCCATGCCGACGGCAATGCCTTGCGCGCCGTTGGCCAGAAGGTTCGGGAAGCCGCCCGGCAGAACCACTGGCTCCTTGGTCTGGCCGTCATAGTTCAAGCGAAACTCGACCGCGTCCTCGTCCAGCCCTTCGAGCAGAAGGCGGGCGACGTCGGTCATGCGCGCTTCGGTATAGCGGTAGGCGGCCGGGTTATCGCCGTCGATATTGCCGAAATTGCCTTGGCCGTCGACGAGCGGGTAGCGCGAGGCAAAGTCCTGCGCGAGGCGCACGAGGGCATCGTAGATCGACTGGTCGCCGTGGGGATGGAAACTACCCATTACGTCGCCGACGATCTTTGCCGACTTCTTGAACGGGGCTCCCGGATCGAGCCGCAGCAGCCGCATTCCATACAGAATGCGCCGGTGCACGGGCTTGAGACCGTCGCGCGCATCAGGCAGCGCGCGGTTCATGATCGTCGAGAGCGCGTAAGCGAGATAGCGCTCTTCGAGCGCGTCGCGCAGGCCGACTTCAACAGGCGTGAACGGCTGCGGCGGAATCAGTGCTTTTCCCATAGTGACGAAATACCCGGTGCGTATGCCCCAAACAAGCAAGGATTGCTGGCCCGCGAAGGCCAGAAGGCTCTCAACTCTGCTGGTTTCGCCTGAGCGGCGCCCCCGAACGGAACCGCCCGGATTGCGCACCGCGAGAGGGTTTCCCGCGCCTCAGGTCGATGGTTGTTCTGCCACGGCCTGGAACCGCGTCCGCGTCACCGCGGCGATGAACCCCTCGCGTGCGTCGGACTGGCGCAGGCCGCGGGGCTCCAGCACCCGGCGCTGGAGGAACAGGCCGGTCAGCCGAAAACCGTCCTGAAGATCCTGCAAAGACAGAGAGCTCTCGTCCACCGCCCCGTCCCGCAAGAACCTCGGCAGCGGCAACAGCACGTGCCGCCAAGGCTCGCCGGCCTGCCGGGACACCGCCCCGCCGGATTTTGGCGAAACGTAAATCAGCTCGTCCCCCTGCCCGCCGGCGACGCACCGCGTCAGCTCCAGCCCGAAGCCAAGAACGGTTAGCATCGTCAGCTCGAACCGGACAAGATGGGTTGCCGCAACGGCTGCATCCTCAAAATCATCGAGGATGTGCTCGACCAGTTCAAAGATCTCCTCATGCGGGTCGCGCTCGGGCAACAGCCGCGCCAACGACATGAGATGGGATATGCCGTAAACGCCGTGCGCTGTGCCGAAGGCGCTGGCGGCGCGCAGGCGCAGCCCCTCGACCTGATACATGCCGAGCTGCTCCTCGAGCCGCGCCCGCCACACCACGCGCACGGTGTTGCCGGGCTGCAGGAGCGGCCGCAGCCGCGCGCCGGTGGCGCCGCGGACGAGGCCGAGATGGCGGCCGCGCTCGCGCGTCAGGATTTCGGCAATGGCGCTGGATTCGCCATGCCGGCGCACGCCCAGAACAACGCCTTCATCCGTCCATTCCATGGTCGCATCCCGTTGGCCGGGTTTCGGCGCGCCCTGCGCCTGCCGTCAACGCGCCTGCCCCTACGACTTGGGGAATTCGAGGCCCATCTCGCGATAGCGCTCGGGATCGTCGCCCCAGCCCTCACGGACCTTCACGAACAGAAACAGGTGCACCGGCGCACCGACGATCTCGGTCAACTCGCGGCGCGCCTCGGCGCCGATTGCCTTGATCGCCGATCCGCCCTTGCCGAGCACGATTTTACGCTGGCTCTCGCGTTCGACAAAGATCGTTTGCTCGATCCGCACCGAGCCGTTCCGCTGCTCGGTCCAGCTCACGGTTTCGACCGTCGACTGATAGGGCAGTTCCTGATGCAGCCGGCGGTAGATTTTTTCCCGCGTGATCTCCGCCGCCAGATGGCGCATCGGCGCGTCCGAAAGCTGGTCCTCCGGGTAGAGGAACGGCCCCTCCGGCATCAATTGCGCAAGCGCCTGCCGCAGATCGGCGACGCCGTCATCGCCAAGCGCCGATACCATGAAGGTGCGCTCGAACGCGGCCCGCTCGTTAAGCGTCTTCGCCAGCGCCAGAAGCTTTTCGCGCGGCACAAGGTCGATCTTGTTGATCACGAGAAACTTCGGGTGCTTCAGCGTCGCCAGCTTGTCGAGGATGGTCTCTGCCTCGTCGTCGAGCCCGAGCTTGGCATCGATCAGCATGCAGACGAAATCCGCATCATGCGCGCCGCCCCAGGCGGTCGATACCATGGCGCGATCGAGCCGGCGCTTCGGCGAGAAGATGCCAGGCGTGTCGACCAGGATGATCTGGGAGTTGTCCTCCATCACGATGCCGCGGATCAGCGCGCGCGTCGTCTGCACCTTCTTCGAGACGATCGTGATCTTGGCGCCGACAAGCGCGTTCACCAAGGTCGACTTGCCGACGTTCGGCGCGCCGATCAGGGCCACGAAGCCGCATCGTGTCGACATCGGAGGCTGCCCGGCAGCTTCAGTCATTGGTTCCACTCAATACCCCTTCGCGGACCAGCAACGCCGTTGCCGCCGCCTTTTCGGCGGCGCGCTTGCTGCTGCCGCGCCCCTCGGCCGGGACATGGCCCGGCAATTCCACTGCAACGCTGAAGACCGGATCGTGATCCGGCCCGGTGCGCGCGATTTCCTGATAAGTCGGCGGCGGCAGTCCCCGTCCCTGCGCCCATTCCTGCAACACCGTCTTGGGGTCGCGCAGCGCCTTCATCGGCTTCTGCATGCGGTCGGTCCAGTTGCGCCGCACGAAATCGGCCGCAGCCGCATAGCCGCCATCGAGGAAGATCGCGCCGATCACCGCCTCGCAGATGTCGCCGAGCACAGACTTGCGCAGCCGCGCACCCGCACCGTGCCCGACCGTGCCGAGCTTGATCGCCTCGAGCATGCCGAGATTTTTGGCCACATCGGCGCAGGTCTCGCGGCGCACGAGATCGGCGAGCCGCTTTGACATCTCGCCCTCGTCGGCATTCGGAAACGCCCGGTAGAGCATATCCGAAACCACGAGGCCGAGCACGTGGTCGCCCAGAAACTCGAGCCGCTGATAGCTCTCGGTGCGGTTGCGCGCCGACTTCAACGCCGACACATGCGTCAGCGCGACGGCGAACAGATCGGCGTCCTTGAACGTGTAGCCGAGGTTTTTCTCAAGCTCGGCCGCCATCGCCTTGGTGCTGCGACGGGCGCCGGCCTTTTTGGGCTGCCGCGCAGCTCCGTCTTGCAAGGCCTCGGCGGAGGCCGGATCGGCATCCAGCATCACTGGGCGAGAGCTCTTCGTTGGACCGTCACTCATCGCACGATTTTGAAAATCCGGTTCCAGCGGATCGAGGTCGGCCAGCGCCAGAACTCCCAGACCCGGTCGCCCTCGGCGATCGAGAAGAAGATCATCTGCGCCCGGCCGATGATGTTTTCGAGCGGTACGTAACCGACCGCCGACAGCACCCGGCTATCGGTCGAGTTGTCGCGGTTGTCGCCCATCATGAAGAAATGACCGGGCGGCACGGTGTAGACGTTGGTGTTGTCGTAGAAGCCGTTATCGACGCAGTCGAGCGTCTCGTAGCTCACGCCGTTCGGCAGCGTCTCCTTCCAGCGCTTCACGCGGGCGGTCGCATCCGAGCCGCACGGATCCTCGCCAACGAAATCGGACAGCCGCTCGCGCTTGACCGGCTGATCGTTGATGTAGAGCAAGCCGTCCTTCATCTGGACGCGGTCGCCCGGCAGGCCGATCACGCGCTTGATGTAGTCGACCGAGTCATCCTTCGGCAGCCGAAAGACGACAATGTCGCCGCGCGCCGGATCAGACCCGAAAATCCGCCCGGAGAACAAGGGCGGCGACAGCGGCAACGAGTAATGCGTGTAGCCGTAGGAATATTTTGAGACGAAGAGATAGTCGCCGACCAGCAGCGTGGCCTTCATCGAGCCCGAGGGAATGTTGAAGGGCTGAAACAGAAACGTGCGAATGATCAGGGCAATGATCAGCGCGTGAAAGACAACGCGCACGGTCTCGCCAACGCCACCTTCAGATTTCGAGCCGGATGTCACGCTCATCAGATTTCAATCCCAATCGACAGGCCCCGGAGGAGCCGGGCCATTTTCGAACCATCATCTGGCTCGCGTGTAAGATAGGCTCAATGCGGCGCTTTTGCGCTGCAGGGAGGTCAAGCATATCCCTTTTGCACCAAGCCTGGCCGAGAACAAGCCATGGCGCCCCCTTTGGCACCCTCTTTTAGCCACTTGTCCATAGTCGCGCAATCAAGGCGCGGCAGATAATCCGACTAAACCTATGAAACAAAAGATTTTTTAGCCCGGCGGCAGAGACCGCGGCGCAAGCCCGAAGGCCCCGGCATCGGCCGCGGGAACCGCGGAAATGATCACCATGGCCTGCGCCAGCGGCCAATCGTCGGTCATTGTAAGGTCAATTTTCGCGACATAGCCCGGCGGCGTCATCATATTCAGTTGATGCAGCGCCCCGCCCGTCAGCGCCAGTGTCGGCCGGCCGCTCGGCAGGTTGACGACCCCCATGTCCCGCCACCAGACGCCCTGCCGGATGCCGGTGCCGAGCGCCTTGGAACAGGCCTCCTTGGCCGCGAACCGCTTCGCGTAGGTCGCCACCAGCATCTTGTGCGACTTGGCACGGCGCGCTGCCTTCGCGCGCTCAGCATCCGTGAAGATCCGGTTCAGGAACCGCTCGCCATGCCGCGCGAGCACCTTTTCGATGCGGGGGATGTCGATGACGTCCGAGCCGAGACCAAGAATCATCCCGCCTGCCCCAGACCTGCCTGCCCCAGACCTGCCTGCCCCAGATCTGCCTGCCCCAGATCTGCCTGCCCAAGACCCGCGTGCTCCAGCCCGGCGCGGCCGAGATCCATCGCAGCGCGCATCTCCCGCACAACCGCCGGCAGACCGACAAACATCGCCTCGCCCATCAGAAAATGGCCGATGTTGAGTTCGACGATCTGCGGCAAGGCGGCGATCGTCCTTGCGGTGTCGTAGTCGAGGCCATGGCCGGCATGGACCTCGAGGCCGCACGCCTTCGCCAGCTTTGCGCCGGCGACGATCCGCTGCCACTCGGCATCGGCCTTGTCGTCGTGGCCGGCGATCACCGCATCGCACCAGGCCCCGGTATGGATCTCGATGACCGGCGCACGAAGCGCCGCCGCCATCTCGATCTGCTGCGAGTCGGCGGCGATGAACAGCGACACGCGAATGCCGAGATCGGAGAGCCGCGCGATCGCCGGCCCGAGCTCCGCCTTCTGGCCGACGACGTCGAGGCCGCCCTCGGTGGTTATCTCCTCGCGCCGCTCCGGCACGAGACAGGCCGCATGCGGCCTGATGACGCTGGCAAGCCGCAGCATCTCTTCGGTGGCGGCCATTTCAAAATTGAGCGGCTTGGAGATCTCCGCCTTGAGACGCACCATGTCGTCATCGCGGATGTGGCGGCGATCCTCGCGCAGATGGGCGGTAATGCCGTCGGCACCGGCCTCGATCGCAAGCAGCGCCGCGCGCACCGGATCGGGACGGCGACCGCCGCGGGCATTTCGCACGGTAGCGATGTGATCGACATTGATGCCGAGACGCAGCGGCGCGGCTTTCAACATACCAAAACTCTTGAAAGTAGCGTCGCAGTCAGCCGTTAACGCGCTCCACCTTTGCGACGACAGGCTTGGCGCGGAGCTGCGCGATGATAGCACTAAGATGCTTGAGGTCATAGACCTCCAGATCGATCGTGACCTCGGTGAAGTCCGGCAGACGGCGACGCATGCTGATGTTGTCGATGTTGCCGTCGTGCTCGGCGATCACCGTCGCGATCTGCGCGAGGCTGCCCGGCTCGTTGACGTTCTGGATCATCAGCCGCGCAGGGAAGCGCTGCGGCGTGGTCTCGTCGACATCCCAGCGCACGTCGAGCCAGCGTTCGGGCATGTCCTCGAACTCTTTCAGGGCCGGCGACTGAATGGGATAGATCGTGATGCCCTCGCCCGGCGTCACGATGCCGACGATGCGATCGCCCGGCACCGCCCCGCCGTTCGGCGCGAACTTCACCGGCAGCCCGGGATTGAGGCCGCCGATCGGAATCGCCGAACTGGCCAGCGCGACCGCGCCGGTCGGCGCTCGCGAGCGCTTCAGCCTCAGGCGATCGGTCAGGCTGCGCTTCGCCGTGAACTGGCTGGCGCGCTCTTCCTTGTAGTCGGGATACATCGCGCGGGCGACATCGGATGCCTTGAGTTCGCCGCGTCCGACCGACGCCATCACTTCTTCGATCGACGGCCGCGCCAGGCGCGGCAGCGCGCCCTTCAGCTTGTCGTCGTGATAGTCGATCTTGGCACGGGTAAACAGGCGCTCGACGATGCGGCGGCCGAGGCCGACATACTGATCGCGCAACGCAGCGCGCGTCGCGCGGCGGATCGCCGCCCTCGCCTTGCCGGTGATGGCGAGCGATTCCCAGGCGGCCGGCGGCGCCTGTTGCGCCCTTGAAGTCAGCACCTCGACCTCGTCGCCGTTCTGCAATTCGGACGACAGCGGCGCGAACTTGCCGTTGATCTTGCAGCCGACGGCGCTGTTGCCGACGTCGGTATGCACGGCATAGGCGAAGTCGATGACATTGGCCTTGCGCGGCAAGGCAATCAGCTTGCCCTTGGGCGTGAAGCAGAACACCTGATCGTAAAAGAGCTCGAGCTTGGTGTGCTCCAAAAACTCTTCCGGGTTCGAGCTCTGCGACAGAATCTCGATGGTGTGGCGGAGCCAGCCGAACGCATTCGACTCGCGCTTGAGCAGTTCGGTCGGCGAGTCGACATCGTCCTTGTAGAAGGCATGCGCCGCGATGCCGAGCTCGGCGATGCGGTCCATCTCCTCGGTGCGGATCTGCAGCTCGACGCGCTGGTTGCCCGGGCCGATCACCGTCGTATGGATCGAGCAGTAGTCGTTCTGCTTCGGCGTGGAGATGTAGTCCTTGAAGCGCCCCGGCACGACCGGCCATGTGGTGTGGACCAGCCCGAGCGCCGCGTAGCATTCGGGCACGGTCTGCAGAACGACGCGGAAGCCGAAAATATCCGAGAGCTGCTCGAAGCCCACGGACTTGCGCTCCATCTTGTTCCAGATCGAGAACGGCCGCTTGCGCCGGCCGAAGACGCGAGCGACCATCCCGGCCTTCGCCAGCTTGGCGGAAAGCTGGCTTTCGATCTCGCCGATGAGATTGCGGTTGCGCTCCTCCAGCGCATCGAGGCGCTGCATGATGACCGCGTGTGCCTCAGGGTCGAGCACGTGGAAGGCCAGGTCTTCCAGCTCCTCGCGCATCCCCTGCATGCCCATGCGCCCGGCGAGCGGCCCATAGATGTCGAGCGTCTCCTCGGCGATCCGCCGCCGCGAGTCGGGCCGGACGAATTCGAGGGTGCGCATATTGTGCAGGCGGTCGGCGAGCTTGACCAAAAGCACGCGAACGTCGTCGGCGATCGCGAGCAGCAGCTTGCGCAGATTTTCCGCCTGCTTGGCCTCGCGCGAGACGAGCTCAAGCCGCTTCAGCTTGGTGAGGCCTTCGACGAGGGCGCCGATCTCGGAGCCGAACAGCTGATCGATCTCGGTGCGCGTCGCCTCGGTATCCTCGATGGTGTCGTGCAGAAGCGCCGCGACGATGGTGGCGTCGTCCAGCTTCATGTCGGTGAGGATCGCCGCCACTTCGAGCGGATGCGAAAAATAAGGGTCGCCCGAGGCGCGCGTCTGCTCGCCATGCGCCTTCATCGCATAGACATAGGCGCGGTTGAGCAGCGCCTCATCGGTGTTGGGATTGTACGCCCTGATCCGTTCAACGAGGTCATACTGCCGCATCATCTGCGTGCGGCCGGCGCGGACCGGTTTCACGCGCTCAAGCGGAAGCGTTGCCACCTCGCCCTTGCTCTCTACGGCATCGCTCAGTGGAGCAGTTTTCGCGATCTCAGCCTCATCAGCCGCTTCTTGGCGCCAGAACGCCATCGACGTTTTTTCCCTCACCAACGCAATCGGCCCGCAGGCCCTCCGAATTCAACGGGCATCACCGCCCACAGACCGATCGCCAAACTTCAACAGTAGATTATGTCTTTCCAATTGCTAACGTCGTTTGAATGAACGCGCGACAGCCGGCGAGGTTCGCCAAGCTATCGGCCGCCATCCCCAGCCGGCCTGAAGCGTCTCTCGAAAACGCAAAAACCCGGGACGCGCGCCCGGGTTTGCTAGCCGTCAGCCTGAAGACCTGCCGTCTCGCGAGTGCGCGGCCGTCACTCGTCCTCTTCGGGGCGCGCCTCGGGCGGAGCCAGGCCCTCGAGCCCGCGGAGCAACTCTTCTTCGGTCATCCGCTCGACAGCGACGTCCGTGTCGTCGGCGTCGATCGTTGCGCCGGCGGACCCGATCAGCGAGATCGAATCCGGCTCCGGCTCGTCGACTTCGACGAACTTCTGCAGCGAGTGAACCAGTTCCTCGCGCAGATCCTCAGCCGAGATGGTCTCATCGGCGATCTCGCGAAGGGACACGACGGGGTTCTTGTCGTTGTCGCGATCGACGGTCAGCGGCGACCCGGACGAGATCAGGCGCGCGCGATGGGCAGCCAACAGAACCAGATCGAATCGATTGTCGACCTTGTCGATACAGTCTTCCACGGTGACTCGCGCCATTGGCCGTCGCTCCGATCAAAAAAAAGCAAAATGAGTGATTAGTGAGGTAATTATAGCCCGTGGACCGATTTCGCAAGGGCCAAACCCAATAAACGCCGGCGCATGCCCTCGCGGTGCCCGCCCCTACCCAGATAGCTTTCAAAAGAACTTTTTCCAAAATCGCCGCTTTAATGCAACCGACAATATAAAGTCCGCAACCAAGCCGGTTAGGCATTGTATTTCATTATCTTTTCTGTTCACTAAATGTTATTGTTTATTTTAGTTGAATGGCCCGCGGCCTGAATTCGGTGCAATAAATCGGGATAAGCTGCGAAACCGTCTCGTTCGGTATTGCGCGCCCACGAGTCTCATGGTGTTTGTTTCGGCGAAACTCGATTTAGGGTCTGTGAAGCCTTTTAGTCGCTAAAAATAAGAACTGGCTGTTGTCACCACTTATTCGCGAACGAAGGCTTCAGGCAACTTCCGGTGCGAGACATTATTAATGCGATCAAACTCCAGTAAAATAGCGTTGTTTATCGATGGCGCGAACCTGTATGCGACAGCCAAATCCCTGGGGTTTGATATCGATTACAAGCGCCTGTTGAACGAATTTAACAACCAGGGAACCCTGGTTCGCGCGTTTTACTACACCGCCATTATCGAGGATCAGGAGTACTCGTCGATCCGCCCGCTGGTGGACTGGCTGGACTACAACGGCTACACGGTCGTCACCAAGGCGACCAAGGAGTTCGTCGATCCCAGCGGCCGCCGCAAGGTCAAGGGCAACATGGACGTCGAGCTCGCGGTCAACGCTATGGAACTCGCCGAGCACGTCGACCAGATGGTGATCTTCTCCGGCGACGGCGACTTCCGCTCGCTGGTCGAAGCTGTTCAACGGCGCGGAGTTCGGGTAACTGTTGTCTCGACGGTCTCCAGCCAGCCGCCGATGATTGCGGATGAACTGCGCCGCCAGGCTGACGTGTTCACCGACCTGATCGATCTGCAAGCCAAGATCGGTCGCGATCCGGTCGAGCGCGCTCCGCAGCGTCACTCTCCTCAGTTCCTCCAGCGAGCACCCGCCCATCCCGGACATGACGAAGGCTTTAACGACTAAGTCCCGGGGAGCTTCGAGCAAAATCAGCCGTAAGGAAGATGTGACAGAGCCGGGCCGCGATTGCCCGCTCTGCCCTCGTCTCGTCGCGTTTCGCGAGGCGGTGCGCGAACGCGAGCCCGACTGGTTCAACGCTCCGGTTCCGTCCTTCGGCGACCGTCTCGCAAGACTGCTGATCGTCGGCTTGGCTCCGGGGCTGCAGGGCGCGAACCGCACCGGGCGCCCCTTCACCGGCGACTATGCCGGCGATCTTCTCTACCAGACGCTGATCGATTTCGGCTTTGCGCGCGGCAGCTACCGCGCCACGCCGGACGACGGGCTGACGCTGGTGGATTGCCGGATCAGCAACGCCGTTCGCTGCGTTCCGCCGCAGAACAAGCCGCTGCCGGTCGAGATCAACACCTGCCGCACGTTTCTCCTGGCGACGGTCAACGACATGCCGCGCCTTACCAGCATCGTCGCACTCGGCCGGGTGGCGCATGACAGCGTGGTGAAGACCCTCGGCCTGCGTGCCGCGCAGGCGCCGTTCAGCCACGGCGCGGTGCATGAGGCCGGGCATCTGCGGCTCTACGACAGCTACCACTGCTCGCGCTACAACACGAACACCGGCGTGCTGACGCCAAAAATGTTTCAGGCGGTGTTTGCGAAGGTGCGCGCCGATCTGCCATAGCCGCGGCCAGGCGCGCCGCGCAGCGCCTTAGCCGGCTTCAGCCCCTAGCCTTGAGCAGCCGGCCCTTTTCGCGATTCCAGTCGCGCTGCTTCTCGGTCTCGCGCTTGTCGTGGAGCTTCTTGCCCTTGGCCAGCGCCAACTCCATTTTCGCCCGCCCCTGCTCGTTGAAGTAGATCTTGAGCGGGATCAGCGTCATGCCCTGGCGCTCGACCGCGCCGATCAGCTTGTTGATTTCGCGCCGATGCAGCAGCAGCTTGCGCGGCCGCCGCGGCTCGTGATTGAAGCGGTTGGCCTGCAGGTACTCTGGGATATTGGCGTTCACGAGCCAGATCTCGCCGTTCTTGGGATCGGCGTAGGACTCGGCGATTGTCGCCTTGCCGCTGCGGATCGATTTGACCTCGGTGCCGGTCAGCGCAATGCCGGCCTCAAACGTGTCTTCGATCGAGTAGTTGAAGCGCGCCTTGCGGTTATCTGCGACAACCTTGATGGCGCGCTCCTTTTTCTCAGCCATGGTACCATTCCGTCTGGCGGCAGGAGCCTGCCCGCCAAATTTGCCGTCAGCGATTTTGCGACCGCTTCCGGTGCTTAGCTGCCCTTCTTGAGCAGGTCACGGATCTCCGTGAGCAGTTCCTGATCGCGCGTCAACGGCGGAGGCGGCGCTGCGGTCTCTTCCTTCTTCTGCTCCAGCTTGAGCTTACTCATGAGGCGAACCACGATGAACAGCACCCAGGCAACGATCAGGAAGTTGAGCGTAAGCGTCAGAAAACTGCCCCACGCCAGCACCGCGCCCTGCTTCTTGGCATCGGCGAGATTGGTCGCCGTTACCTTGGCAGACAGCGGCGTATAGTAGTTCGAGAAATCGAGACCGCCCGTGACCGCACCGATGATCGGCATGATGATATCGCCGACCATCGAATTGACGATAGCCCCGAACGCCGCGCCGATGATCACCGCCACCGCGAGATCAACGACGTTGCCTTTCATGGCAAAATCCCGGAACTGTTTGAGCATGCGCAGTCCTCTGTTTTTCGGGGCGGCCGGGCAGCCTCGTCGGGTTAGTTGATCAACCCTGCATGAACCATTGCCTTGCGGACAAGTTCCTGCGTCGGCTCGCTGATCGGGACCAGCGGGAGGCGAAGCGTCTCGTCCATTTTGCCGAGGAGCGACAGGGCATACTTGATCGGCCCCGGATTGGACTCGACGAACAGGTTGATGTGCAGCGGCATGAGCTTGTCGTGCAGCTTCAGCGCCTCGGCAAAGTCGCCGCGCAGGCACGCGGTCTGGAAGTCCGAGCACAGGCGCGGCGCGACGTTAGACGTCACCGAGATGCAGCCGTGGCCGCCATGGGCCATGAAGCCGAGCGCGGTCGCATCTTCGCCCGAGAGCTGGTTGAAGTCCTCGCCCATCGCGGCGCGCTGCTGCGAGATCCGCACGACGTTGGCAGTTGCGTCCTTCACGCCCGCGATGTTCTTCAGCTCGAACAGGCGCGCCATGGTGTCGGTCGACATGTCGATCACCGAGCGGCCCGGAATGTTGTAGATGATGATCGGCACGCCGATCGCGTCGTTGATCGCCTTGAAGTGCTGGTACATGCCCTCCTGGGTGGGCTTGTTGTAATAGGGCGTGACGACGAGAACGGCGTCCGCGCCCGCGCCTTCGGCATGCTGGGCAAGCTCGATGGCCTCCGCCGTCGAGTTCGATCCGGCGCCCGCGATCACCGGCACGCGGCCGCGCGCTTCCTCGACGCACCACTCGACCACCTGCTTGTGCTCGTCGTGGCTCAGCGTCGGGCTTTCGCCGGTGGTGCCGACCGGAACCAGACCATGAGTTCCCTCGGCGATCTGCCAGTCCACCAGCGAACGGAAAGCGGCCTCATCGACGGCGCCGTTTTTGAAGGGCGTCACCAAGGCGGTAAAGGACCCCCTGAACGTCGTCTTGGCTGCCATGATGATGTCTTCCCCGAAACTGGACTGTGAACGGATGGCGGCGAACAGCGTCGCGCCGTTGATCAATAGCGGAATCTTTAGCTGGTCTTGCGCGAAACGTCAGCCTTGTTTCTGCCGATAGCGCGAGATGCAAAGGTAACTTAACATATTTGGGCTTCTTTCAACACCATCGTTCATCAACGCTGGAGTTTTAGCGAGCTGGCGGCTCGCTTTTTAAGGAGTCCCGGTATGCTTCGATCCTACGTCCCCCTCCGGTCGATCCGACTTTCCGTTCTGGTGGGCGTGAGCGTGGGTGCGCTGCTGTCGGCAACCTCCGCGCTCGCGACTCAGCCTGCAACGCAGCCGTCGGCCAAGACCTCCGCCGCCAAAAGCGCCACTGCCACCAGCAGCACCAAAACCAACGCCGCCGCAAAGGGCGCGCCGCCAAGACCCCCTGCGCCCATCAAGCAGCCGGCGGCGAAGACCGCCCCGGCAAAGCCGTCGTCTGCCAAACCCGCCGTCGCCAAGCCCGCCGTCGCCAAGCCGATTGGCGCCAAGCCGACTGCCCCGAAGCCGGGCAAGCCGACGCCGCCAAAGGCGATCCCGAATTCTGCGACGTCCGCGAAAACCGCGGTGCCTCATCCGGCGCCGCGCCCTGTAGCCGCCCCTGCCCCGAGCACGGTGATGCCCGCCGCCGCGCCACAGTCGCTTGCGCCGCCGCCCGGCCAGCCTGCCGCGCGGACGCCGACCCTGCCCGCGCTCGCCGTTGCACCGGCCGGCTCCGCCTCCCGCGCCGATCAGGCCGCGGTCTCTCGCGTCATCTCGCTGGTGCGCAGCCGTCAGGCTTCCGAGGCGACGGCCGCCGCAACCGCCATCAGCGATCCGGTCGCCCGCAAGCTCGCCGAATGGATCATTTTGCGCAGCGAGTACAACGGCGCGACAACCGAGCGCTATCGCGCCTTCATTGTTGCCAATCCGTCCTGGCCGTCGCTCGACTTCATGCGCCGCCGCGCGGAGGCTACCCTTTGGGATGACCGGCGCGATACCTCCGTCATCCTCGACTGGTTCGAAAATGAAACGCCGCTCAGCGCCAAGGGCCGCCTCGTTCTGGCGCGGGCTTCGCTGGCGCGCGGCGATGCGCGCGTCGCCGAGCGCCTTGTCCGCGAAACCTGGCGCGAGGATTCGCTGAGCGCTGCGATGGAAACGGCGGTCCTCGAGCAATTCGGCTCGATGATCACGGCAAGCGATCACAAGGCGCGCATGGACCGCCTGCTCTACGACAACCGCGAGCTTGATGTCGGCCTGCGCGCAGCCCAGCGCCTCGGCGGCGCTCAGCTCGCGCTCGCACGTGCGCGCATCGCGGTGGCGAAACGCGCCAACAACGCAAAGGCCCTGCTCGACGCGGTGCCGCACAGCCTGCACAGCGACCCCGGCTACATCTATGCCCGCATCCAGTGGCTGCGGCGAAACAATCATGAGGCGGCCGCCGCAAAACTGATGCTGAGCGCGCCGCGCGATCCCGCGCGGCTGCACGATCTCGACGAATGGTGGATCGAGCGTCGTGTGCTGCTGCGCGAGATGCTCGAGGCCGGCGATCCGCGCACCGCCTATCTGATCGCGCGCGACGCGGCGACGCCGAGCCGCGGCATCTATCAGACCGAGCACCAGTTCACCGCGGGCTGGATCGCGCTGCGCTTCCTCAAGGATCCGGCGACAGCCTATCGCCACTTCGAGCGGATCGAGGGCCGCACCAGCAATCCGACCGCGCATGCCCGCGCCGGCTACTGGCTCGGCCGTGCGGCGGAAGCGATGGGGCGCACCGCGCAGGCCCGCGAGCACTATCAATCCGCCGCCGTGCATTCGACCAGCTACTATGGCCAGTTGGCGCGCGCCAAGCTCGGGCTCGCGCAGATCGTGCTCAACAGCCCGCCACGAAGCGGGATGCGCGGCGAACGCCTCGAGATCGTGCGCGCCGCCGCCCTTCTCTACGCGGCAGGTGAAAACGGCCTCGTCATCCCGATTGTCAACGAGATGGGCGACAAGGCGGATGCCGAAGCGCTGGCCGCGCTCTCCGAACTCGCCGCGCGCCATGACGATGCCCGCGGCGTGATGATGGTCGGCAAGGCGGCGCTCAATCGCGGCCTGCCGTTCGACCATTATGCGTTTCCGGTGTCGGGCATTCCGCGTTTCCGCGCCATCGGCCCCGACATCGAGCAGAGCATCATCTACGCGATCGCCCGGCAGGAAAGCGCGTTCAACCCGGCCGTCGTCTCGCCCGCCAATGCCTATGGCCTGATGCAGGTGACGCCGCCCGCCGGCAAATATGTCGCCCGGCGCTACGGCACGTCGTTCGATCTTGCGCGCCTCAAATCCGATTCCGCCTACAACGTCGCCTTCGGCGCGGCGGAGCTGGCGAGCCTGCTCGAAGACTACCGCGGCTCCTACATCATGACCTTCGCCGGCTATAACGCCGGGCGCGGCAGCGTGCGCAAATGGATCGAGCGTTATGGCGATCCGCGCGATCCGAAAGTCGATGCGGTCGATTGGGTCGAGCTGATTCCGTTCTCCGAGACGCGCAACTATGTGCAGCGGATCATGGAGAACGTGCAGGTCTATCGCGCGCGCTTCGGCGGCGGAACGCGCCTGCAGATCGAAGCCGATTTGCGTCGGGGCGCAGCCGTCCAATAACATGCTCCGGCAACACATCCGTTGCTGGAAGCCTGATCATGAACGCACGTTTTCACGACGTCTTTTGCCGAGCCTCCGACGGCCTCAAGCTGCATGCGTGGGACACGGGCCCACGCGATGACGGACGATTGCCGGTGCTATGCCTGCCCGGCCTGACCCGCACCGTCGCCGATTTTGAAACGCTCGGCCTTGCGCTGGCCAATCATCCGACCGTGCCGCGCCGCGTCATCGCCATCGATTATCGCGGCCGCGGCCTGTCCGACCACGATCCCGATCCGGCAAACTATGCGGTGCCTGCCGAAGCCGGCGATGTCGTCGCGGTCGCCAGCCATCTCGGCATCGAGCGCGCGATCGCCGTCGGCACCTCACGGGGCGGCATCATCTCGATGGTGCTTGCGGCGACGCAGCCGAAGCTGCTTGCAGGTGTCGTGCTCAACGACGTCGGCCCGGTGCTGGAGATGGAAGGGCTGCTGCGCATCAAGGGCTACATCGCTGCGGACCGGCCGTTGCCCGCAACATGGGAAGAGGCGGCCTCCGGCGCAAAAAGCCTGTTCGGCCGCGACTTCCCCAACCTCGGCGACGACGACTGGCTGGCCTGGGCAAGGCGCGGCTTTCGCCAGCGCGACGGCGCGCTGGAGCGCACCTATGATCCCGCCCTTGAGGTGGCCTTCGCCGGGATCGATCCCGCCAAGCCGCCGCCGCCGGCATGGAAACTGTTCGACGCGATGAAAAATCTGCCCCTGATGCTGGTCCATGGCGGCCGATCCGATCTTCTGTCGGCGCAGGGCGTTGCGGACATGATGGCCCGGCGGCCGGACATCGATCTCGTCATCGTGCCCGACGAGGGGCACGCCCCCCTCCTTGCGGATGCGCCGACCATCGATCGCATCGGCGATTTCTGCGCCCGCTGCGATCATCATGCGGGCTGACATTCGTCACCGCAGAACTGACACCCGTTGCTGACCGAAGTTGGCCGCGAACGATCCGCGGCCAACGATACCGGCTACTCCTTCAAAGCCGCCCACGCAAAATACGACGCCCGATAAGCGACCGATGCCGCACGGAGCGGCATATGATCGACCACTTCGTTCTCTCAAAACCATCAAAACAAAAAAGATCCCCGGCGGTCGCCCGCCGGGGATCTCGAACCTATGATCTAGGTCGCCGTCAGGCGATCAGGATCAGAAGTTGCGCTGAGCGCGAACACCGACGGTGAGCGTGCCCTGGTTCTTGAACTCGTAGTTCGCGACCGGCTTGGTCGCGCCCGGGTTCGCGTTGAAGAAGCCTTCGTTCTTCTGGTTCAGCCAGGTGTACATGACTTCGCCCGAGAACGTCAGGTTCTTGACCGGGGTCCAGCGGGTAACCGCACCAACCTGAGCGATGGTGAAGTTCGGGTCGCAGGAGTAGGTCACGCCCCGACCAGCAATGGCGTTCGCCATGCCGGCGCAGATCAGATCCTTACCATTCTGGCCCCAGCTGACCGAGCTGTACGAACCGAACAGCGAGGACGACCAGTAAGCATCCCAGTTGTGGTTGAACGCACCACGGACGCCCCAGAGGGTCGACTTCTCGATGCCGGTGCCGTTGGCAGCCGAGGTACCACCGAACACGCCGTCAGCCGACGCGCCGAACGCGACGGTGTTGTAGATGCCGAGAGCGCTCGAACCACCGTACATCGCGAACGAGTTCGGCGACACGCCGCCGATCACGTAACGGCTCGCGCCGTTGGCGTAGCTGACAGTCAAGTTGATGCTGTCGCCAGGTCCGGTCGGCAGGTTCTTGAGCGAGAGACCGCCCTGAACCGCGAAGCCCCAGGTGTCGCCCGGGTGACCCGAGGTCTCAAGAGCCGGGTTGTAGTAGCTGGCGCGAACCTGGTGCGCAGCAACCGACAACTGGAACAGACCCCAAGCCTGGTCGACGCGGAGCTGACCGACGATGTCAGGAACGCTGACGCCAGCGTAGGAGTTCACGCCCGGGACACCAGCGAGAACGCCGGCAGCAGTGGCGCCGCTAACGTTGTACACGCCGGACTGGCGGTAAGCCGACGCATCTTCCAAGCTGATGCTGGCCGAGACGCCGTTGCCGAACTGAGCGGTGTAGGCGAACTGGTTGATACCGGTAACGTCATCTTCGCCGCCGATCAGGAACGAAGTGTTGTTGCCCGGATAGCCGGTCCACGGGGTCGAGAACTGCGAAACAGCCTTACCCATGGTGAAGCCAGCGAACTGGATGAAGGCGTAGTACACGCCGAGACCGCCAACCGGGTCGAAGCCCGCGATCTGGCCGGAGCCGGTGGTCCAGTTCATGGTGAAGTCGGCGTAGGTACGAACGACGCCGTATTCGGTCGCGGTGCGGGTGTCGACGTTCATGTCGAAACGCGAACGAGCGACGTAGTCGTTCTTCAGGCGGTTGTTCTGGCCAGCCGCGCCGTCCCATGCCGGACGATCATACGCGCCCGAGGCATTGAACGAGGTGTCAACACGCAGATAACCACCCAGCTTGATGCAGGTGTCGGTGCCCGGGATGTAGTAGAAGCCAGCGCCGTACAGCGAGCAGACCTTCACGTATTCAACGGCCTTGGCCTTCAACGGAAGATCAGCTGCCTGCGCCCCGCCCATTGCGACGAGGGTCGCCGCGGAGCCGAGGATAAGGCTCTTCACAAGTTTCATGTAAACCTCCAAAGTTGCTCTTTAGGGAAGGTTCCGATCCGCTGGGTGTTGCACCCGAGATAGTCCCCCAAGTCCCTGCTAACCGCCTTTTCGCTTCGCGCTCCCGCATGAACGCGAGGGACTTTAGCGAACCACCTAAGACGGCACGACCTCGGGATGCCCCCCTCCGTCGCTTCGAACAGGATTACCGAACCCCCTTTCCAACGCAACCAAGGACCGCCTCAAAACCGGCCTGTTTGCGCCCTTTTCGGCTCCGTGTTGCACAAATAACACGCACCGAAAATCGGAGTTATCCACCAAGCCATTGATCGCTCGATATTTTTACGAAGCCTTAAGAATTGCTGTGGCGTGAGGATAACAATTGAGCCTTGGCAGGCTTTCCACCCCCAAGAGCCGCTTCGCACTCGAATCAAAGTCGAAAAATACCTTTTTGAGAAAGCATCCGGCGCGCCCGGTTCCCGCGTCGCTCTTTCGGGTTCATGGCGCGGAATCGGCCGCTTCACCGTATCGAATCACAGGCGGAAACGCTGCCCGAAGCGGGTTTCGGCCGGGCCTTAGCCCGATCGGGACCCCCTCGCCTCTGGGCTTGCGGCACGCGAAAAGGGTCTGGCGCCCCAGAAACACGCGATTTTGGCCCCTGCCCCGCTAAAAAACTCCGCGGCATGTGAAGAAAGCGCCCGCGGGTCTGCCGAAAGGGTTGCGAGGCGGCGCAGTCTCGGGCATATCCACGCCAGCCGGAGATATGGCCGAGTGGCTGAAGGCGGCGGTTTGCTAAACCGTTATAGGGCCCTAAAGCCCTATCGAGGGTTCGAATCCCTCTGTCTCCGCCATCCCCATTTTTCAATGGGTTGAGCGCAACACAGCCTCTTTAGCGCCAAGCGCAGTTGGCGCAGTAAGCGCAGAATTCAGCGGTTCGATCCGACACAAAATACGGCACAGTGCGTTCGCAGTTCGTTCGCAATATATTCTCGCGCATGAAAGCATTGCCCACCGGCCTCACCCTCCGCCGCACCGTCATCGCTGGCACGGTTTGCGAGGACGACTACGACGTTCGCTGGCGTGGCCGGGACATCGGCCGGATCCACCTAGCGATCCAGACAGTTCCGCCGCAGTGGTGGTGGGGCATTAACCTGCCGGTCCCTGTCGGCCACCGTCACTATGGCATGACCCCGACCTTCGACGAGGCCAAGACGGCCTTCAAGGCGGCGTGGGAGAAGTTCCTGCCGACACTGACAGAGGCCGACTTGGAGTATGCTTGGAAGTTGCGGGATGAGGCCGAGGCCCGCGCACAACGGCAGCGGGAACGGGCTGGCCGGCCCAGATAGGGCGCCCGTCGCCTCGCGGGTTTGGGGTCGAGACGAGGCAACGGGCTGGGGTGCCGGCGAGGAAGACTCCGGCGGTTATTGCAACGTCTGAAGCTCGCGCTGGTTTCCGCCATAAGCAACGGTCCGCCGCCGGTTCGACACTGGTGGGCTGCGGCGACGGACCGCTGGCCGGGTCCATTAACTGCCCGGCACAGCGATAAGCGCAATGCTTGCAATTCCGTTCCTGTGCGACCCGGGACCAACGCATGCGGTTTTTCGCGGGCAACCTTGAACGAGTAGCCCGACTCTGCGTTGTCAGAATCTTCGGGTGCTTGGAACCTTGCCCGGCCGGTATGGCCGGGCTTTTTGTGAGCTTGGCCAGCGATGCCATGGTCCAAAAAGTTCCGCGAGCCAATCCCGCTGCCGAACGGCCAGAAGCTCGTCACGCTGGCCGACGCTGGCCAGCACATCCTCAAGCTCTCTGACGAAAAGGGGGTCACTGAGGCGTGGATGCTGGCCGCGGAAATGCTGATCAAAGCGGCAGAGGAAGGCGGCGGCTGGATCGATCTCGCGAGTATTGGGATCATGCAGGCCATCAACGGTCCACGGCCGCCGCCCGAACCCGGGGCCCGGAGCGCCAGCAAGAAGCGGCGCCGGCGATAAAAACCGCTACCGCGCCGTTAGCGGCCATCAATGGAACATTTGGCGCGACCATGGCGTTCTGAACCCAAGCGACATGCGCGCGATTAATGCACGATGCAGGAGCATCACCATGGGCGACGACAAATCAAAAGTGGGGCGTCCTGACCGAGATCGGATCAACCTGAACGAGGACTACGAAGTCAGATATTGGGTAAAGCACTTGGGCATCACGGTGGATGAGCTGACCCGAACAATCGCCAAGGTCGGCAACTCCGCCGCAGCGGTAAGGAAAGAGCTAGGAAAGTGAAAAGACCCGCGCTCTACCGCAGCGGGGTTTCTTATCCAGGACCCGCCAATGGCGGGTTTTCTGTTGCCTCGCTTCTACCATACAGCCTCAGATTGGCCCCCGAAGTCGGAGGCGACGCCGGGTGCGCCGGCCGCTCCAGAACGTCTGCAGAATGTGGCCTGACGACGGACTGCGAATCGTGCGAGGCATCAGCAAGCAGGATAGACTAACCGAGATCGCCGAGTGACCAAATTCGTCCAGGACCGCCCCTACGCCAAGCCGGAAGCCGCCGCCAAGCTGCTGATGGAGCTGATTGCCCAGCACAAGTCAGAGCACGGCACCTACGCCACGGTCGGGCCGGTCAACTCTGCGTTTCTGAAGGCCGGCGGCAACGTTGCGGAGTACGGCGCCGGCCGCGATCACGCGCTGGCGCAGAGCTGGTTCACGATGCACATCTCGGGATCGAGATTTGTGCTGCCAGAGTGATCATCACTGCTCGCAGTCGATTTCCTTCTTGATGCGCTCGACCTGTTCCAGCGTCCGGCAGACGTTCTCGCACGGGATGCCATCATCATCGGCATCGGCGCGGCTGTAACCGCCGCACCAGAGGATCACGGCATTCGGCAGGTGCGAGCAGATTTGCAGCTCGTCGCCGTCGTGGTGGCCTCTGCCTTCGCCGCAGCGGCCAACGCAGCGCCGGCAAAGCCGAGTCGCGCCGCCGGCTCATTGCCACCCCTCCGCTGCTTGCGCCATTCCCATGGCAGATCGAAGCTGCCGGCCCACAGCCCGCGTCGGCCGGCCATCGCCTCGGCCTCGTCCTTCGCATAGCGGCCGTCCGAATATTTGGTGTATTCGACCGCCCAGCCGCGGCGGATCATCTCCCGATTAAGTTCGATGGTGCCGGTTCGGCAGACCGCGACGATCCGGCCGTATTTGTCGCGCTCCTTCGGCGTGCAGGACACCCGGCCGTTCCGGCCGATCATCTCGGCGAGCGCCTCTGCGGCGCGGGCCCCACAGAGGTACCGCTTCCCGGCCTCGTCAAAGCACGGCTGGCTGCTTTCCGGCGCGTCGATCGCGTCAAGCCGGATCCGCGCTTCGGCACCTTCGACGGCGATCGTGTCGCCGTCGATGACCTGGGCGCGCCCCTCGATCGGCGCGGCCGCGGCCGGCGTGCAGAGCAAGAGCAGGATTGCCAGAAAGTAGCGCATGACCTCATCCCCCCGGATGAATGGAGGGGGATATCGGCGGGGGAGTCAAGGCAGGCCCAAAACGACAAAAAAGCCCCGCCCGGCCGAAGCCGAGCGGGGCGAAAGGCGACAGTGTTCAGTAAGCAGCCTATTAGCGCGAAGAATTCCCTAAGACAACCCAGTCAGCGCGCCTAAGGCTATTCTCCATCAAGTCGCTCGCGCCCCGCTGCAATGAAGCCGGATCCGCGTCGCATGTCAGCGATCTCCTTTTGAAGCCCTGCGATCATCTGGGCATGCGTGGCCGCGACGGTCTCATTGACCGCCAACCGCGTGCTGACATTGCCGAAGGCTTTGAGCGCCTCTTCGACAGCTGTCAAACGCTGGCTCAAGAGGTCGATCCGGCCGCCGATCCGCGTGAACGCGATCGCGAAGCCAACAAGAAGAACCAGCGCGTTGACGATGGCGCCGAACGTTATCGTGGGATCAAATGTCACTCTGCCGCCCCCAGCTTTTCCCGCAGGTCATCGTAGAAAACGACGGTATCGGTGTGTCGCTGCCGGCAGTCGGCGAGCGCCTTGCGATTTCGCGCAAGCTCGGTGATGGCCGATCGCCCGCCCCTGACGCCCGGATCCTCGCAGGTCGCGGCGAGATCATGGGGCAGCGGCGGCAAGATCGGCCGCACCGGGATACTAGCGGATGTTGTGCAGCCCGCGAGCGCGGTCAGGCTCAAGAATGCAATCGTCAGCGCTTTCATATTCGTCGACCTTGCTCTGAAGTGCTTGGGCTTTGAGGGCGCGCTCTGCAGCCAGCCTCCGCGCATCCTCGAGCGCCTGATCCGAGATAGCGCGCTGCCGGTCCTGCTCGGCGCCGACGGCCTCGGCGACGCGCTGACGGCACGCCTCCGCGCCCCTCTCCCAGGCATCCTGATAGGCGAAGTAGCCGATCAACACCGCTAAACCCGCAACGGCAAACCAGAAATTCCGAAGCATCACCGAGACAAGGCCGAGAGCGAGCAGTCCGAGCGCCACCGACACCGCGAGCTGCCAGTTGGACAGGAGGAAAAAGATGCCTGATCCCATGGCCTATTCCTCTCCATCGGCATCGGTCGACCGATCGCGGCGCCGGTGCGGCCGCATCGCCGCCATGACGTTGGCATCATCCCATGCGGCGCCGAACACGTAGGCGCCGATCACCGAGCCAGCGAGGATGAGAATGCCGTTAGCGATGGTGGAATGGAGCGAGGTATCCGCGCCCCAGCCGGTCAGATAAATCGTCTCGCCGGCGCAGAACAGCAGTGTCGCGATGATGATCCGGCGGCGAATGCGCCAGGACGGCTTTTGCATGTCATGCCTCGTTGGTCGAAACGCGGCCGTCGGACGCCAGCACCGGCAGATTGAAGCGCTCCTCCAGCGGCCAGGTGCTGGGCCAGCGATAGCCGAGCACGCGGTCGCGGCTGAATGGCTTGATGCAGACCTCGTCGCCCTGGTTGCCACCGAGCACCATCAGGTTGCCGAACCGGTCCTGACCCACGACAAACCCGACATGTCCCAGCGCCCCGTCTCGGGTCCCGCGCCAAAACACAACGACGCAGCCGACAGCCGGCCGATCGAGCTTCACCGGCAGTTTCAGCCAATTTCGCGCCGCCGCGCCGCCCGACACGATTGGCAAGCCGGCTTCGCTCAGGACGCCGCCGACCATAGCCCCGCACCATGCGGTTTCGTCGTCGCGGAATGGTGCGCCGATTGCCTCCCACCACTTCACGATTTGCTGCTCGTGCCGCGGCCCTTTGATCTCGCGCACGCCAATATACTTACGCGCCAGCAATAACCAGCGAGGTTCCAGCATGGCAGATTTTCCTTATGGGAACGGCGAAGCCGTGGACGGGTTTATGTCGCGAAGGAGATCGAGATGAAGGAACTGTCAGCGCCAGTATTCAACGTGAGGGGTTTCAGCACCGGCTATGACATTGGTTCTGGCCGGGCCGTCTTGATCCTTTACGGTCAAGGACATGAACTGCCGATCGCGTATGTGATGAGCCCTGAATACGCGCGGCGGATCGGCTCAAGCCTGATCGAGATCTACGCGGATCACAATCCGACGCCGTGTGGTGGGTTGAATTGAGACGGACTCGCAACGCTCGCGTGGAAGAACAGAAATGGAAGAGCTGACAGGTCCGGTCTTCACCTTGAAAGACTTCGGGATAGGCGTTGAACCTGTCTCGGGACAGCCGGTAATGATCCTGACTACCGACGAGGGCGACACCCCAGTCGCCTAAACTCTCGTTCGCATCCACCTCGACGGTAATGCTCGGCCTGATCAGGACTAGGCGTCAGCCGACGTTGCCGGGAATGCTCGGCGTTCCAGCCTCGCCATAAGAGCCAGGGGCCGGCTTGGAAGACGATTTGTCGCCGTTGCCGCGCTTGTCTTTCCCGGCCTCGTCGTCCGGCTGCTTGATATCGATCGTGGTGAGATAACCGCCGCCGCGGGTGTAGCGGTGCTCGACGACGTCGGCGCGATAGACGCCATCGATCCCCGGGCGCAAGCCGGAGACGATCACCGGCGCCTCTGCCTTGGCCGTCGGGTCGCCATCGATCGTCACGGTGCCGCCGCCCCTTTCGCGCTCGCCGCCTTTTTTCGAGGATTCGGCGCGCTGCTCGGATGTGTCCGGATCGGCCTCCGAATATCGATCGGTCGACTGCGGAGCGACATCGGGCTTTGCCTCGACCTTCTCCTGCTTCCACTTCCCCTCGCGGCGATCGAACCAGCGCACCGAGTATCTCTTGAACTGCGGCCGGCCGGTCGACGGCGTTATGTCCCATACCGCGAGATTGTCGCCCCATGCTGCTCTGATGGCGGGTAGTGCGGTGCCGCCCGCGCCGACACCTTCATTGCGCGGCACCATCACCGCGCGATTGCCGCGGATCTTGAAGGTGGCGCCGACCTCTCGCGCGAGCCGTTCGCCAAATGCGACGAAACTCTGATTGGCCATGCTCCAATAGTCGCGCTTGATCGAGGCCAGCGATGGATGAACAGAAACCGTGATGCCGGCGAGCTGTCCGGCCTCTTTCATGACCTCGCCGAGCGTCTTGTCATCCCAGTGTTTCTCACGATGCTCCTTCACCTTGGAGCGCAGGTCGGCCGACTTGGCGTCAATCGTGAGTATCCGCCCCCCACCTCTGGCGCCCGACGATCTCACGCCGTCGACTTGGCCCTCGAAAACCATGATCGCCCCGCTGTCCGCCCAGCCGAGTCCGATCAGGATCGGGTCATTCTTCTGCGGCAGGCGGATACGGCCCCCGGCATCATCCAGCACGATCGTTGCGGTGTCGGAAGATTGCCCGGCGGCATCGCGAACGGTGATATCGATCACGATACCGTTCAGCTTGGCCGTGATGTTCTGCCCCGCGATCGTCACTGAGTAGACGGCTTCATGCGCGATCATCGGCTAGTCCCAAAGCGAGATTTCGCTCGCGGTCGCATGCGCCGGCCGCTGAGGCAGTTCGACCACCACGACCGTTCCAACCGGCAGCACCGGCCCAAGATCGGCAAGGCCCGGATTCGTGGAAAGGACAGACTCGACGAACCCATCCGGCACGTGGCGGTAGCGGCGCCACAACAGAAGGTCGAGCGTCACGTCGTCATTCTCGACCGTCAGCGTCTCCGAAGCGATCATTCGCGCCACCTGTCAGAAGAACGAAAACCAGACGTCGATGAAGCTCGACGGCGACGGCGGATCGTCGCGGACCAACTCGATCTCGACGTCGATCTCCTGCCCGACGCCCCTGCCGTCAAGATGGCGCGACCGCTCCTGCACGCGCTCGACGAGAAACCACCCCATCGGCAGGCCATCGCCGCGCAGCAGAAACTGCGGCACGCCGCTTTCGCGCATCTCGTTGAGCAGAGCGAGATCTTCCAACCCGCCGAGCTTGTGGGGATAGAGCCGTCCGCGCAGCGAGATCACCTCATCGCCAGTGCCGACGAATTCCCGGCTCTTCCTTCGCCCCAACAACTCTTTGGCCGCGAAGTCGGCCGCGTGCCGGCGGTCGACCTCGTGCGCGTTAAAAGGCGCGACCTCAACGACGAGAGGACCAAGCGAATAAAGCATCAGGCATACTCGTTATCTACGAAATTGCCCTCAAGGGCGGTATCGATGCGCTGCCCGAGACCCCGCGAAACGCCATCGAGCGATGACTGCTTGCCGGGTATCCGCTCCGGCGTCACAACTTTCGGCTTGATACTGGGCGTTGCCGAAAAACTCAGCGCGCCGTTGATCTGCCCGGCGATACCGGTCGCGATTCCCAAGGCCCTCTGCAGCTCGACCTCGAGGTTGCGCGTGAACGCCTCCCCGGTGCGCTTGCCTGCCGCGCCAGCGTTTTTCTCCGCCTCTTTTCCAGCCGGCGAGCTCGGGTATGGGAAGAAACCGGTTTGCGGCATCAGCGCCGACGGATCTTTCTTGAAAGTGCCCTGCGAGCCGAACGTGTAGTCCTCCTGGACCGGCGTCTTGGATCGCTCATAGAGCTCCTTTGCCCGCTCAAACCACCATTTCGATTGTTCTTTCTCTGGATCGTACCCCTTGGGAAGCGTCGGTTTTGGCAAGACGTTCTTGAAGGCGTAGTCCATCAGCTCTTTGCCGACCAGCAGCGAGCCGAAGAAACCAAATGGACCCGGAATCTGCGCCCCGCCGCCCGGCGCAGATGGCGACGAAGGCGCCCCAGGCACACCGGAAGCCCCGCCGAGCTTTGCGGCGGCGGCGGACAGATTTGCCGCAGCGCCATCCAGCGCGACCGCGGACCCCTTCAGCCCGAAACCGCCAGTCAGCGCCTCAAACCCCTTCGCCCCGGCCATGATAGCTGCGAGGCCCGCCATCTGGGACCCTACGCGCTGGATTGGCTCGGGAAGTTCAGTCAGCGCGTTCAGCACGGTGCTGATCTTGTTGGCGCCGGAGACGAGCAAGCTATCGTTTGCCCGCCCGATCGCCGTCACGAAGTTCATCATCGCGCCGGCCGCGCGATCCGCCGCGCCGGCGAAACCGGCCATCCGTTCCTTGGCGATCTCGACGTGGAAATTGTCACCCGCCTCTTTCAGCTTTTGGACGTAATCGTTGAACATCTCGAGCCCGGCCTTGGCGAGGATCGCAAACCGGCCGCCCTGCCGATCACCGAAGATCGCATTGACCTGCGACAGCGTCGGCGACTTCTCGATGATCGCGCGCAACAGCCCCTCGGTGTCGATCGACTCGATCGACAGCCGGTGAAAATCGCCAATCTTTTTGGCCAGCGCCGCGGCATCCTTGGCCGCCAGCTTCCCTTTTTTGTTTTTCTGGAAAGAGCCCGACAGCACCTCGGTGACCTGGGCGACAAACTCGCCGCGGTCGCTGACGACCTCCTCGTTCTCGAGGATCTTCCCGAGGCGGCTTCGCTGCGCGGCCGTCAAGCTCTTGCCGAAGTCCCGCTTGAACTTGGTTTCAAGGTTCTCGACGCTGAGGCCACCGGGCATCTTCGAGAATTTGTTGTAATCGATCCCCATCGTCCCCAGAGCGTCCATGCCCTTGGCGGTCGGCGAGACGAGGCGGCTGGAAAACGCGCGCATCGCCACGCCCGCCTCGTCGCCGCGGATGTTGGAACGGCGCAGGATCGCCGCAACCGCGCCCATCGTCTCATCCGAAAGCCCCGCGACCGATGCCGATGGACCGCCATATTTGAAGAACTGACGGACATCCTCCTCGTCGAGGCCGCCGATCTTCGCCAGCTTGGTCGCAAAGCTCGCCGCCTTGTTGGCGGCCGCGATCGCCGCCGGGCCGTCGTGCATATGCTTGCCGGTCGAGAACAGGATGCCCTCGAGGGTCTTGGCGGCAGTCGGCAGATCGGTACCGAGCGCCATGGCGAAATTAGCGGCGGCCTCGGTGATCGGAATGACAACGTCCTGCTTGATGCCACGCTGGATCAGGTCGAGCTGCGCGTGCAGCACCTGCAGATCGTTGAATTTGGTCGTCGCGCCGAGATGGATCGCCTGATCAACCAGCGGCTTCTGAGCTTCAGCCGAGACCCCGAGCACCGCCCGCTGGTAGCGCACCAGATCGTCGAACTCGCGATAGGCATGCAGGACGCTGGCCGCCGCACGCTTGCCGTGATGCGCAGCCGCCAGGCCGAGAATGCCAGCGCCGGCATGTCCACCGGACGCCTTATTCCTGGCCGCCGCAACGCGCGCGGCCTGACGCTCCAGTTGCTGCTCGGCCCGTATCACATTCCGGACGGATGCGATCGTCGCATTTTCCCACATCCGGACCTTGGCGATCTGCCCCTTGGTCCACTCGCTGGCATTGGCGGCGAGCTTCTGATCGGCGGCATATTTCTTCCAGGCGTCGCCAACCTTTTGAATGTCGGCAGCGCTGGCACCGATGCGCGTGAGCTGCTGGCCCAGCCGGTTCGAGACGCCGGAGGACGCAAGTGCTTTGACTTGCGCCTCCGCCGCCTTGAGCGCCTTCGCGACCTTGCCGGCCGGCCCGGACACGTCGTCGATCAGCTTGATCTGCAGCGTCGATTGCTTGGTCGCCATGCGCTATCCGTCCGTCAGCCTATGCGCCTCGATCACCTCGAGAAGGAAATCATCCCAAGGCATCTGCATAATCTCGATGATCGACCAGCCAAGCGTTTTGCCGACGAACGCCCGGTAGTTGCGCCACCGCAAAGGGGAGAACCTTACTCCTCCCCGCTCCCACGGAACCGGCGGGGCAAAAAATCATTCACCGTCGCCTGAATGCGGCTCGCGTCGTCGTCATCGAGACCGTCGAGCAGGGCTTGCGGCACCGGCTGGCCATCCACGTCGAAATACATCGGGAAATGGAGGTTACCGTTCGGATCTTCCTCCGCCTGCTTCCTGATCTCCTCCACGGTCGCCGCGACCTCGGCGGCAGTGAGTCGGCGGATCTCGATCCGGTCGTAAGTCTTTCCGGCATAGGTCACCGGATAGTCGAGAACCTCGACCTTGATCCGCCTGGCGGCGTCGACGAATTGCGGCCGCTCGGCGGCCGCTACAGGCATGTCATCCATTGCTGCGCTCACTGGAATTGGTCGCGAAACTTATCTGCGGGGGTGCAACAGGGACTAAAGCGGCTTAGCCGGAGATCCGGAGAAGCCGGTTATCGTCCGCGTTCTGATCGAGCCCATTGACGCGCCAGGTGTTGGTGAAAAAATCCCAGAACAGCTTCTCGGCGCCGTCGAAGTAATATTCAAGGTGCATGATCTCGTTGAGCGCATAGTCGTGCCCGCGGTGCTCGCCGCGTTTGAATGCGTCGGGGCGGATCACGCCGAGCCGCGCCTCGATGATCGCTTTCGACTCGAACTGGCGCCCTGTCCGGGTGTCCTTGACCACGCCATAAGCGGTGAACGGGTTGCGGACCTTGCTGCCGAGCCCGAATTCGGTCAACAGGTCCGGATGCTCGCCCTTCAGCTTGAAACTCGACTCGAATTTCTTGATGCCGACGCTGAACTCGACGCCGACAGGAGCGCCGCCAGGGTGATGCTCCGAATAGTTCTCCTCAAGCGCCGGCAAGGTGAGCTCGTCGAGCGTGAGGTGCTTCGATTTCGTCGGATCGTGATCCCCGCAAAACAGGTTTGCGGCAGTCATCATGTAGACAGTGCCCGCTCCAGCCATTGGACGGTCTCCTTAAATCGAAAAATGGAAAATGGGGTGAGATGCTGCGAACGGCCGTGCGTCAGCCGGAAATCTCGCCGATCTGCGACATGAGATCCTGCACGAGACGGTCGAGAGCCGGACGATAGCGGCGACTGTCGACATCGATGCGGCGCAGGACCGGCGCCTCCTCGGCCATGAAGTAGCAGCGGAAGCGGCCCAGCCGGAGATTTTCCGGCGAGTTCTTGTCGGGCTCGAACCCGACGCGATAGCCGAGGATGTGATTGTCGGCGCGGAGATCACGAAGGTTGAAGCCCATCGTGTTCAGAACCGCCTGGATCGCATGGCCGGTGATATTGTAGCGGCCAAGGTAGAAGCGCAGCGTCCGCATGAACCCGAGCTCGATATAGTCGCGCATGCGGGTGACGTTGTAGAACTGCCAGACCGGATCATCGGCGGCGTTGTCGGTGCCGATGAACACAAAACCGGAATTGGCGATTGCCGATTCCACGCCGAGCTCGCCGCGGACCAGAATGCCGACATTGGCCGCCAGCAGGTCCTGCCCTTCGGTTGCACCGTCGACCAGCGAAAACGCGACGGAGCGGGCGGGGCCGATGATGCCGTGAATCGGCTGATTGGCCCATGAACGGCTCGGCACGCCGCGGAATTCGTGATCACGGCGCACCGCGATGCCGAGCACCGCCCCGACGCCCGAGACCACGGCAACACCGGCGCCCTTCGCCACCTTGACGCGGGCATCGATCGGAATGAGCCGCGGCGACTGCATACCCTCGCGCCAGTTCTTGATTGCGATTGAGGTCGTGCCGGGTCCTTCGACAACGGCGTGAGCACTCAGTTTCGTGGTGATGCCGGCCAGCGCCGCACAGACGGCATTGCCCGTCTGCTCGAGCGTGACGGTTGCCGACGCTCCGCTGCCGCCGCCGCCCGCAAAGGTGATCGTCGGAGAGGAAAGGTATAGGCCGCGATCGGTGAACGAAATCGCGGTCACCTTCCCACCCTGCACGGTTACCTTGTCGACCACGGCCGGCCGCACCGGGGAGCCGCCGGTGATTGTCGCGGTCGGCGCCGTTGCATAATCCTCGCCGCCGACGATCATCACGTCGCCGATACCGGCGACAAGCTGGTGGGTATAATCCGGCACGCCGAGCAGCCGCGGAATTGCGCCAAGATCCGGGCCGGCGCGCAGCAGGGCATAGAGGCCGGAACCGGCCCCCTCGTCGCCAAGAATGTTCGCGATCGTCTCCAGATCATCATCACCCTCAGCGATGCGGACGACGACAACCTTGGCCGAGATTTGGTTATCGCCGAGCTGCAGGTTCAGCAGGCGAATGGCATCGGGGATGGTGCCGGTCGTGCCGAGAGCGGTCAGCGATGCCCGGTCCGACGAGAACATGAGGACAGGCTGATCGAGCGGAAATTTCGCCTCATCGGCATCGGGCGCCGTGCCGACGAGGCCGACGACGCTCATATCGCTGGCAACGACCGGACGCGGCTCGTTGTCGTCGCGCATAAAAGTCAGGCCAAAAACCGGTTCAGTCATTTGCTGCTTCTCCAAACAAAAACGCCGCCCGAAATGGGCGGTGCTCGAGGGGCTTGGGGTAGTTACGAAAGGGCTATCGCGTGACGCCCTGGGCGATGGTGACGGTGCCTTCGACCGCGCGGATCACACGGCCGGTCGGCTGTTCGACGATAATGTCGTAGGCGTAGGCGGCGGGCGCGATGTCGCGCATCCGTGTGGCGGAAACTTCGACCCTGATGATTGCGGCTTCCTGGTCGACGAAGGAAAGGCCGTTGCCGATCGAGAGGTCGAGGGCGACGTTGACGCTGTCGGCCGGTTGCCGCAGTTGCATCCGCACCTTGACGCCTTCCGGCATCGCGAGCACAGCGCCGGCGGCATCGCGCAGCGGGATCTCGTCTGAGGTCCACGTCGCGTTGTTCGCGGCGGAAAGGTCGAGATGGGTGGTCATGGACTCTTCAAATCCCGATAGCTACGCTCCCCCGAAAACCGGGAGGAGGAAGAATGTCGAGCGGCGAAATTACGAAGTTGGAGATGGAGGTCCGGCGCCTTAGCGAAATCATCGGCGCAATGGGCAAGGTGCTCGAAACCCATCTCGAAGAAATGAAACCAGTCGGGCAAGGTATCAAAAATGCCCACTTCGCCTCTGCGGCAACCGTTGCAGCGGTCGTGATTGCCCTGGAGAAACGAGGCGCACTAGACCGAAAAGACGCCATTCGCGAGATCGACGGATTGACCTCGCGCCTTCATCCTACAGATCCTGAAGCTCCTACCGTTCTGTACGGCAACTTGGTCAATCAGATTCTGCGGCGCGAAGCTGAGGGCGGCCACACGATTGGCCGAGGCCTTCCATCGAATTTTTGAGGTCCCGCCGGGCCTTTTCGATCGCCTCGTCGAAGCCAGGTAGAACCTTGCTCGCATAATCCGCATGCGCCTGCGCCATTTCTTCTGCAAACGTCATCGTGGCCACCTCTATTCGATGCCCGCACAGAGCCGGAAGAAGTCATCGACCTCGGCCGGCGACTTGCCTTCAAGATCGGCCAGCGCGAGGACCATCGCGTCGTTGCGATAGGCGACCGAGAAGCCGATCCATTTCATCGTGGCCGGGAATTGCTCGGCTTCCGGCAACTGGCTGATCAGCAGGTCGACCGACGCCGGCCGCGCGCCGGTCGCCAGCGCGTCCATCGCCTCCTGCTCGGTGATCCAGCCGACCAGCGCAAGACCAGTCAGGAGCTGGCGGCGCGACACCTCCTGCGGCACCGGCAGCGGCTCGGTCGGCGGCGGCGAAAACTCCTCGCCGTCCCACGTCCAGCCGATCGACGCGGAGCCGGCCTCGACCAGCGTATGCCCCGGCAACGTAAAGCCCGGTTCGGCAACGATGACATTGACGACGACGCCATCCTTGATGACGGCCATGTTCACGTGAGCGGTCATCAGATGATCCCCCAAATGCGCAGCTCGCCGCGAGCACCGTCGCCGCCTTTGGCTCCTGCCCTCGTCGCGCCACCGCCACCGGCTGGGGCGTAGCCATCTTCGCCATTCGTGGCGTCCTTGCCGGAACCGCCCTTTCCGCCGATCGAAGATGCCCCGCCAGCAAACATCGAGCTACCGGCGCCGCCGCCACCGCCACCACCGAAGACAGACAGTCCGCCCGCAGTCGCGTCGCTACTCGTGCTACCACCACCACCACCACCAAGAACAGATGCCGCACCGAGATAGCCGCCACCGTAAATGCTTTGCGGCGTTCCGCTCACGCCACCAAAAGGACCACCACCAACGCCATTGGTGGCTCCCGATGAGAAGATGCCACCGCCACCGCCGCCGGCGGTGGGGCCGGTGCCGGCGCCGCCACCACCAAAAACAGAAATTATCGATCCAAGTGTCGTGGTACCGCCGCTACCACCGGCAGCACCGCTGCTGGCCCCCGCACCGCCAGATCCGATTTGCACCGGAGTAGACGTTCCAGCGGAACCAAACACTGCATGACCGATCTCGAACGGAAGGCCAGAGCCGCCACCCCCACCACCGCCTCGGCTTCCGCCGCCACTTCCACCACCGCCACCGCCACCCCAGGCCATCCCACCAAACCCACCGTAGCCCGGCGGCTTCACGAAGTTTCCGGACGCTGTGAACGTCTTGAAGAACGCGTTGACGACGACGCTGTGAAACGCCGCGCCGGTGCACATGATCAGCCGGCACTCGCCGGGATACATGATGAACGAGGCGAGGCCGTCGATCGTCTCCGCACCGTCCGGATCGAGCGTGATGTCGCCGCTGCCGGAATTGCGGATATGGCAGTGCCAGCCGTCACCGAGACCGGCCGCCGCGGCAAAGGTCTGCGTGAAGGTCCCCGACGTGATGTCGATCAGCGTGCCGTTGTCGGCCTTGGCGAGCGCGGTGTTGGCCGTGCGCGCCGAGCGCGCCAGCGAGCCGATCGTCGAGATCGAGCGGCCGCTATCCTTGACCTTGTACGGACTGCCATCGAACAGCGGAATGTTGCCGTCCGTCGCCGTCACTGGCCCACGCACCGCTGTCAGCAGCGCCTCGGCCATGGGCCCGATCAGCGCCCGCTGTTCCGGCGTCAAGAACACCCGCGTCGCGGTCTCCGACACCTGATCGGCCCCGACGCCGCCACCAATAATGGCCGCGATCTTGTCCTCGGCCAACGCGATCAGGATCTGCAGGGTCTCGATCTGCGCCGTGATCGCGGCAACGTGCGGGCTCACATTTTCTTGAATAACCGCCAGCGCCTGCCCGGTGCCGGCGTCGATCAGCGCCTGAAACTCCGCCCGCTGCGCTTCGAGCTCGCGCAGGCGCTCGCCGCAGCTCACGGCGAAGGCATCCCATGCCGCCTTGTTCAGCGGCATGTTCGGCGGCGCGGCGTAGTCGTTATCGGGCGACGGCAGATTCGACGGCATCCGGATGCTCCGCAACGATACGATTGAGAAATGCGCCGCTCATCTCGTGCTGATCGAGCGGCAAGAACTTCAAGCCGCTGATCGTCACCGGCGCCTTGAGCACGACGTCGTATTGCAGTGCCGGCTCATAGGCCGGCGCAGACGGACTTTCCGCCATGGTGCATCTCCCTGTTTAGATCGCGTACATCGCCGCGTTCTGGATGAACGGCTGCAGGCAAACGTTGTCGGTTGTCGATTTGCCGATGTACCGCGCATTATTTGTCGACGGCACCGTGAACACGGAGCGGTAGGTGCGGCGGCTCGGCTTGTCGCGATCGACCGTCACCGTCGTTGCATCGGGCGAATATTCCGTCGTTCCGATCATCACCTTGTTTTGGAAGGTGTTGTTGTCGGGATAGAAGCTGTCGACGACGGTCTGCGTCACGATCTGCGTTGTGTTGAAGCTCCAGCTCCGCACCTTCGAGATCGCCGTCATGTCGGAGCGCATTCGCATCGCGGCGCTGCGCGCGGTGCTGTCGAGCAAGAGCGCCGGCTGCAGGTCCGTCGTTCCGATGAAGGAGCAACGAAGCTGGGCCAGCGCCGGCTGGCCGTAGAGCGGGCTTTGATCAAGGGTCGGCGATGGATTGAGCGGCAGCCACTTGTCGGTGCCGACCGGCTTGATTTCCCAGTTCAGCGCAGTGCCCGGCGCCTCCCAGCCGCTGTAAAGCAACTGGATCTCGGTCATGCCGAGAGGACAGGTCAGCGGCGAGAACTCAACAACCGTCAGCGGGCTATCGAACTGCGCCGCGTTGATGCGGAAGGCGAAATCCTCGGTCGTGCTACCCTGCGCCCATGCGCCGTCCGTGCAGACGAACTTCGAGCCCTGCGCGAATTTGTTGTCCCTCACATATGCGAGCGCATGGTTGCCGACCGTCACCGTGAACCAGGCATATCGGCGCCCGGCGGTCAGCAGTGTCGGCGTGAACGGGAAACGGACCCAACCGGTCTTGAGCTGAGATTTGGTCAGCGTCGTCGACGCGATGACGTTCTTGAATTGCGGCCGCCCGCCAGAGTCGACCTCGCAGAACAACAGATGGACGTCGCCAGTCGAGCCAACGCGGGTGAAATAGAGGTCGATCGAGGTCATGATCATCTGCTGCGAGTTCAGCAGCGTTTGACCGAAGATTGCGCCATTGAGGCCGAACTTGTGCGTGATGTAGGTCCAATAGGTCTCGGTCCAACTCTCGCGGATGACCTGCTGAACGGTATAGCTCTTGTGACCTTCCGACTGCGGATCGGCATTCCACGCAGCCGCATCGACGATGCGGTCCTCATGCATGTACTGAATGCTGGTTTCCTTGGACAGGCCAGCCGAAACGTACTCGACACCGTTCACATTGAACGTTTCGCCGGGATGGACCTTGCCGATGTTGATCCATTCTTTGTTGTTTTCGCACACCGAAACCGATGGGCCGTAAGAGATCGAGCTCCGCGAGATCGTGTTCTGAATTGCTTCGATCTCGGTATGGACGACCTGAGAGATGTCCTCCGAGCCGTCATTCCCTTCGACGGCAATGCGCGTGACTTCCTGCCACTTCGGCAGGACCATCTTGTCGGTAATGCGCAGCTTGGGATCGGCGGGGTTCAGTAGCGAAAGCTGGCTGTCGACAATCTGCGCATAGGCATGCCGGCCGCCCTCGCGAATGCGGGCCAGCCAGCTCGGGTGCTGATCATCCCAATCCTTCTTGATCAGGCACGGATCGTACCAGTAGGAGCGCGTCTCGTCGGGAACCGCTGCATCGCGTCGCATCGCGGCAATGTCGCGCTTCATCTCCTCGACGATCTCGGGCCGCGGGATCAGGCGCAACTGGTTGGTGATGAACGCGACGTCCGTCTCGAGCTGGGCCGTGCGCTGGCGAATGTCGGTCATGTCGCCTTCGAGCTGGGTGACGCGGCCCTCGATCTCATACAGCGTCTTCAGCCGCCACGTCTCGCCCGGCTCGATGGTGCCGATGCCGATCGTCGAAAGTTCGACGAAGGCAAGACAGCACTGATCGCCAGGCACGCTGGGCTTGATCGGTCCGGGCGACGGCAGGCCGTCCTGCACCACGATCTGAATGCGCAGCGCACTGGTTTTCGGCACCGCCTGCAGCACCGTCTCGCCGGTGTCGACGTCGGTCTCGATCAGGCGATTGTCGTGGACCGTCTCCTCAAAGCCGCGCACCAGCAGCGCGATCCATTTCCGGTCGCCGGTGACGAGCGGAAGCCACTGCTGCAGGTTGAGGTCGATCGCCTCGCCAGACGTGTATGCGCGATCATCGACAAACAGCGTGCCGGGATTGATCCGCAGCGTCACGGCGCTCGGCTGCGAGATTGTGAACCGCGACCAGTGGTGCGGATAGGCAATCGCGCCACCGATGATCGCCTGCGCGTCCTGCCGGGCAAAAGCGCCGATGTTCGAGAAGTCGGTCGCCTCGGAGACCTCATCCTCGTTGAAAATTACAGCTTTGGACATTGAGACCTCAGAGTTTTGAGCGGTCGAGGTACTGACCAAGGTAGAAGCCGGCATCGAGCGGCGGCGCGTCGGTGAGCGTCAGCATCCGCTTGTGGCGGAAGTCGACGCGGATCTCGGTTTCCGGCGCCTTCGCCACCCGGAGCGAAATCAGAACTCGCTGGAATTTCTCGCGACTCGGCGTTTTCAGCCGTGCGCGGCCGATGACGCCGCGCCCCATCACGAACGACCGCTTTGGCGCGAATGTTTCGATATGCACGAGGTAGCGCGCGACGAAGGCCGGGTGGCCGATCGGCGTGCGGCCGAGAATGGCCCGCCCCATCACGAACCGCGTCGGGTGCGCGATGACGTCGAGCAACGTGCCGTCGACATAGGACAGGAACCGGGTTGAGCCGTCCCGCGTGCCTTTCAGCGTCGCCAGAACCGGCGCTTCGCCGACCATCTCGCGCTTGCGGTCAGTCGACCAGTCGTCAAACCACAGATCGACGCTTTCGTGCGCAGCCAGAAACGGCAGAAACTCTTCCGGCGTCTCGGCCGGGTCGACGATCACCCGGATCGGTACCGGCAGCTCGTCGGTCATCGCCTCCCCGAGCGCAATCTCGAACGGCGCCAGGTTGCGCGGGAGCAAGTTGGCGGCGGTTGTCATTTGCGGAGCAACGCTCCGGACCAGTCCTCTTGAGCCTTTTCAAACGCAATAGCTACCTCGCCGTAACTCGGCGAGAAGCAAGGATGCTCAGCCATGTGGGAGCCATTTGAGGTAACTCGCAGCATCAATGCGATTCCAATCGCCATGCCGCGTTCGATATGGGTGGCGGTTGGCAACAACGCATCGATCACATGCGTAATCACAAACACAGGCTCCGGCGAGGAAATCGCCTTATCGAACGCGAAAACTGCGGCCTCGCAAGCGACGAACATCGGATCGGTGACCAGAACATCTGCTGTGCCGAGCAACTCACATGCAAGTCGACGGCTCCAGTCCAAAAGTTCGCACCTGGTCATCCCTGCACCTCTGCCGTTATCGTGACGCCGGTGCACACCGGCACCGCATAGGGATCAGCCGGGATATCGGCCTCCGGCGCGATCACCCGCACCCGAATGACGTTGTCGCCGTAGGCGGCCCCGGCGATGGCCCACACCGGCGCTTCGGCGCCGATCAGCGTCCGCTGCGCGATCGCGGCATCAACCCGCGCCCGCGCGTCGACAATCACGACGCTCGGATCGGGCCCCTGCGGCAGCGTCAGCACCAGCGAGACGCTATAGGTCGTCCGCACGGCCGGGATCACCGTCACTGCGGTCGCCTCCGGCTTGACGTCCGTCGCCGTCACCGCGTCACGCACTGCCCGCACCTGCTCGGTAGTCGGCAGCGCGCCGCCCGGGCCGATGATCACAATGTCGGTGTCGCCGCGGCGGCCGTGGACCGCGCGGCCAATCACTGCCGCGTCCAGCATTCCCGGCCAAGCGCTAAACGCCTCAAAGAGATAACGGTCGCGCGAGCCGGCCGACGGCCGATCGAAGGCCATCAGGTAACGGCGCAGGAGCTGCGTATCGCTTTCCATCACCGCCGGCGAGTTCGCCGTCGCCGGGATCACGACCAGCCGCTCGATGTTCACACGTGCCGCAACGTTGTCGAGATTGGTGCCACGCGCCAGCGGCGCCAGCACGGCCCGCACGGCGTCATTGACGCGTGCCCGGTCGCGCAGGCGCAGATAACTCCACGCCTCGCCGGTGATCATCGCCGGATCGGTTTCCAGCATCTCCACGTCGTAGGCCGGCAGCGTCGGATCGACCGCCCGCATGCGCTCCCAGGCCGCCTTGAAGCGGCTGACGAAGGCGGCGAACAGCGCCTCATAATCGAGCGGCTCGATCGCGTTCGGCGGCGGCACGCGCGAAAGATCGATCGTCGTCGGCGCGGTAATCATCAGCGCACCTCGATAGAGCTTGAGGAGCCAAGGCCGACGGTCAGCGTCCGCTCGCCGGGCTCCGGCGTGAAATCGCCAAGATGACCGCGCGGGCGGTACTGCCCGCGAATGGTGAGCGCCAGTTTTCCCGACCGCAGATCCTCCGGGGAGTTTCTGCCAAAATCGACTTTTGCCACCTTGAAACGCGGCTCCCACAGCTCGGTTGCAACGACAAGCGCCGAGACGAAGCGCATGACGGTCGGCACCCCGATGTTCTCGCCGAGCAATGACGGGACCTGACTGCCGAAATGGCGGCGCATGATGCGCGATCCGAATGACGTCGTGAAAATCACCTGCAATGACTGGACAACGTGCGGCCAGCCGTCGAGCGGCCGCCCCGTGACGCGATCAATGCCGCCCATTGCTAAACCTTCGCCTGAACCTGTTTGGACGGACCAGCGTCCGTAACTGCCTTGGGGAAGGTGTCGTTTTTCTCACCTTCGTTATCGAGGCCGAGCCTGGTTGCCTTCACCGAATAAACGCCGCCGGAGAACACGCCGAGCCGGTTGTCACCGACCGCCGCGAATGCCTCTTCCTTGGATATGGAGAAGCACGCGTTGCCGACCTTGATCTCGAGATCGTCCTTTTTGAGCGTCACCCGCACGTCACCGAACGTCAGGACATGCTCATCGGGCTTGTCCGACGGCGATGGATTCTCATTGGACCACGTTAGCGGAATTGCCACCGCCTGGCGGAAATCTCCGGTCGGACAAATCAGCGTCATCGTCTGCCCGAACGACGGCATCGAATGAATTTTCAGCGCCCCAGCAATCTGCGCATACGGCACCCACGGCGACTTCAGCGGCTCATCATCGCTGCCGCCGACCTTCAGGCGGACCAAGTGCTTTTTCGGATCGATGTCGACCACAGTCCCGTGGCGCACCATCTTGTCCAAGCGTTGCTCGAGCTCGATCAAGCGGCGATAGACGGCCGCGAAATGGTCCTCGACAGTCGCCATTTCGATCTCAGTCCTTGAGCTCGATGTTGATGTCGGCAAGTTTCGCCGCCTCATCAGATGGCGACTCGACGTGCCAATTCATCGGCGCAAGACCGATGCCCTTCAGCTCATCCATGGTGAGCCCGAGCGCCGCCATTGCAGCGCGCCACTGCGGCAGCGACGGCGTCGTCAGCAAGGCCCGCCAATCCCGGCTCAGATCGTCGAGATCTTGATCGGCATCCATCGCCGCCAGGAATTTCGACCAGAAAAGACCGGCCGGAAGGTCCTCGCCGCGCACGACGTCAGCAAGGACATTGACCTCATATTGCAGCCTGAGGAAATTGAACCGCTGCCCGGCCTTGGAATCGGCGCCACGATCCCAATCGACGCCTTTGATCCCCACCACAATTTCGCGCCACAGCTCCGACCAAGCGCCAGCGCCGCCTGTCAGAACCGACTCGACTTCGAAAGCCAGCCGCCACAACCGATTTTCGAGCCCGGCGTCGGTTGCAGGATACTCGATCTCGAACCCGTCCTCTTCCTTCCCGTCCTCGGCCTTGATCTTGACCAGCGTGGCCTTGGCGACGAACATCTCGATCGACAGCATGATCGAATGCTCTCCGGACAGATTGTCTCGGCCGATCACCTTGCGACTGCCCTTGTCGGTGTAGATCACCACAACGGGCAGAGCCTTGTCTTTCAGGAGATCTCGCGGATCGACGACGCTCTCGAAAATGCGCTCGCCTGCGCTTGTGGTCCCCTCAAGGGCCTTGCTGGTTATGATGCGCAGCGCGGCAGGCATCAGGCTCATGCAGAAACCCTCACGACAGTGAAGATCGTGCGACTGCCGCCATCCGGTTCGACAGCGGAGATCTCCATGACGGGTTCATCCGGCAGGTCGAGCCGCACGATCCGGTCACCCGCCCGAAAGGCACTTGTGCCGAGCAGCGCGTTGTCGACGCTGAACGTCAGCACGGGCGCCAGCACCTCGCGATTGAGCTCGCGGCCGACGGCGGAAACGTCGATCTTGGTTCGTTTGACGATCTCGCGATAGGCCCCAGCGACCTCTAGCTGCGGCCGATCAGGATCGTCGATCGATGCCTTATTTCGCCCAGGCAGCATCGGCTTAAAGAGCAGGCGCTCACCCATCACCACAGTCAGGGTCGCACTCGAGATCTGAGTGAGCGCCGCAAAGATCGACATGGATCAGACGACGACCGGATAGCCGATGCGGACGGCGCCGACCGTAGCTGCGGTGCCGGCGGCCGCAAACGCCGCCCCGACGAGCTTGTTGTTAGTTGCCGTCTTCGTGAGCTCTTTCTCTGTCGCGTCCCAGTAAAGGGCGTCACCGACAGACCAAGCCGCACCGGCCGCCTTTTTCGCGTCATCGAAGACGCCGACTGTCTTGAGCTCGAGCGGCTCGCCGGATTTCGCCGATGCGACCGCAAAGCCGAAAATCGCGCCGACCAGAACGGCCGCGCCAGACGCTGTATCGGCCGGAGCCAGCACGGTGACAGTGTCACCCTTCTGCACATAGTTGCGCATGATGATCCTCAGTTAAATGAAATCTGCAGGGGAATGGAGCGCCCGGCGTCGCCGCTGGACGCTCAAGCGTTGTGCTACTTGCCAGGGTTGCGGTAGACGCCGCGCCAGTCGATGGCCTTGGCCGCGAAGTCGATGCGCCCCTTGACCTCCAGGCCATCCACCTCGAAGCCGAGACGCTGCTCGGTGAACAGCCCCTCTTCGCCCTCGAGCCAGGCATACTCGATGGTGTCGATCATCGCGGGATCGGCCCAGAGATACCAGGCACCGCCGGTCAGACGGGCCTCCGTGATCTGCTGGAGCGAGTTGGCGAACGGGTTGACCTTGCCGGACTCCGTCGCACGGATATCGGCGAGGAATTGCTGCGCGACCGTCTCGTTGTCGGGCGAGACCACCAGGAAACGCGGCGCAAGGTTCAGAGGCTCGGCGTCCGCCTCCTTCTTCGCCAGCCCGCGCTGCTTGCGCATCGCCGCCCGACCCTCGTTCAACGTTGCGATCGAGATATCGTCGCCGGCGCTGGCGACGTTCTTGTGATCGGCGTGGAAGAGTGCCTTGCTATCACCCATCTGCGCATTGCCGGTGATGATCGCCCAGAAGATCGAGGCCTCGGTCTCTGCGGCAGCGCGGCCGAGCAAGGTCGGCAGGCGATCGAAGGCACCGAGGTCATCATTGATCAAGGTCTGCCGCGTCACCGCGACGATACGGCCGTAAGTGCCGAGCGAGTAAACCTCCTGCCCTTCGGACAGACCAGCATACTGGAACTCGCCACCCTCATTGACCTTCTTGAACTGGGGCAGGTTCGAAAGCTGAACGACGGCACGCTGCTTGAAGTCCGGCGCATTCGACTGGCGACCGAGCGGACGCCAGTTCTGCGGCGCGACCTCATAGGCATTGCGCATCCGCTTAGAGACGACATTGGCAAGAATCGCCGGGAAATCCGACGTCGACATCATACCGCCGGACCGCAAACCGCTGTCGAGACCGAGCAGCCGCCCAGCCAGTTCGAAACGGCCGAGTCCTCGCAGACGCTGGCCGGTCGTTTCTTCGACGAAGGAACGCCCCATCTCGAGCAGCGACATGCCGAGCCAGGCGCGCGCTGGATTGTCGCCCTCGATCTTGACAGATGCAGGATTGGCACGATGGCCGATGGCGGTTTCTACCGCACTGCGGATCGTATCGCCCTCGTCGGTGATGACCTGGACCCGCGAGTTGATCTGGGTCTGAGATGAACGCTTCGCCACTTCGTCGAGAACGAGCTTGCGCACTTCATCGATCGAAGTGCCGGCGCCGATATGCTGGGTGGCGAAATCGACCGGCATGGCGTGGCGCAGCGCGAGCGACGTGATCTCCGAGGAACGGGTCCGCTCCAGCTCGACGGCGTTCGGAGCCGGCGCGGGCGCCGGTTGAGCACGCGATTCGCGCTCCTCTTCGTCCTTGATCCTCTTCGCCAGATCTTCGGCCTGCCGCACAAGGTCGGCGTGCTCGGTTTCGATCTTGCGGACGGCGTCCGCCGAAAGGCCGTCTTTCACCTCGGCGAGCTTCGCCGCGGCGCGGGCGACCAGATTCTGATGGTCGATACGCATCGCCGCAAGAGGGCCGGCGATCGTGAATGCCGTCGGGAAATCGACGGCCGTGGTGAGAATGTCGGCCGACGCATAAGCGATCGGGTAAGCCAGCACCGTGAGCGCGGCAACAGCCAAGACAAGTGCCGCCAGCTTGAAGGAAATACGCATCGCGTTGTCCCTGTTTCTGAAGGCCGGAGCAAATAGCCTTGGTCCTGCGGCTCCGGCTGGAACGCAGGCGGCGAGCTTCAACGATGAAAGAAAATTCAGATCCCGAGCTGACGCATCCGCATGCGGGCCAGCGCAGCGGCATGCGAGCTGCTGCGGGTGACGATGCAAGGATAGAGATCCATCGTGTCAGCCGATCGAACCTGCGCCCCGGCATCGGCCGGAACCGTCACGAACGAGATCTCGTGCGGCGTCCACCTGGTGGCGATCCGCTTTTCGACCTCGCCGACCTTTTCCGGGGTCTCGACGCGCACCTCGTTGAGCGTGTAGCCGACGGACACGTTGCGAATGATGCCCTCGGCGACCAGCGAGAACATGCGATCGGCGCGCTCGTCGACACCTTTCGACGGGAAACGGATGGTCGCAAGGCCTTTGCCACCATCGATCCGCGCCGACTCAATCACGCCGACCTGCGAAAACGTCGACCAGATCGAGTGCGAGTCGAGCGCGGGTGCGCCGGCATTCAATCGCTCGAGGTTCACCGCCTCACGCGAGACTGTCAGGATTTCATCGAACGGCACCGACGTTTCCCATCCGGTATACCGACGCCGGCGCACGGCGGCGCCGGTCGTGAACACGACTTCCACCTTCCGCGCCTGCGCATCAACCGATTCCACGGGATTGACGCGCGTCTGCAGCGGGAGCGAAACGGGATCAGTCATGGGTTGGCTGGACATTGTCCTCTTCCTTGTCATGCACCTGAATCGAGCCGCCCTTGGCTGGCCGGCGCGCGTCGATATCGAGCGCGACGTCGCGCCGATCGAATTCCTTGGTCCAAAGCTCGATTTCGTCGAGCTGCACGTCGGGGTCATAGCCCCATGCCGCAACAAACTGCGGCCAGGTCATTCGGCCACTGCGGACGGCCATGATGTCGGCCTGCATATCCTTCATTGGATCAATCGGCTCGTTGGCCGGCATGATCCACTCGACCGGATATCCGCCCTTCCGGCGCGGCAACACGCCGGCGTCGACCGCGACCTCGACCCAACGATCCCAGATCGGCTGCAAAAACATCGCCACGATCGTGTGCCACTGAAATTGCTCGATCATCCGGCGGAATTCGATCTTGCCGGCCCGAAGCGAAGAAAAATTCGCCCGGCGCAGATCGCCGGTCATCTGATCGTAGGTGATGCCGGCGCCGGCGGCGAGCGCCAGCCAGTTCGTCATCAGCACACTCTCGAACTGGCCCGACGACGACGGCACAACCGACTGGATTTCCTCGCCCTGCTCAAGATAATTGATCATCCCGGGCGACAAGGTCTCGATCCGGCGGGACGTCCCGTTCGGACCGCCGCGATCCGTCTTGCTCTGTCCCGCCAGCGTGCGCGCCGCATCGTTTGAGCGCACAAAAACCGAGAGGCAGGCTTCGGTGCGCGACTTTGTGACTATCGCGTCCTCGAGGTCGGCGACGTCGCGCCCCTTGAGCAGCACCGGTGCGACCCACGGAACCCCGCGCCCCTGCCCGATCCTGTCCTTGCGATAGGCGTGCACCATATCGGCCGCAGGCACGCGAACAGAACTTCGCGGCACGGCGATGCCGCGAGCGCCGGGATGCGTCGGCAGCAGCCAATAACCGGTACGCTTGCCGGCGGCATCGTACTCGATGCCCTGATCGACGATCCGATCAGAACGCATCATCTGATCGCGAGACTCGTCCAGATGATCGGGCTCTAGCAACTGCAGTTCGAGAGGGACCACGTCCGGAGAAGACTGGCCTACCGGCACCATTCGCGCCAGCACTTCGCCGGACTCGACGATGCAGCCGGTCGCCAGCGCGATCAGCCCGTCGAAATCGAGCTGCCCCTCGCGGTCGCAGCTTTTCGCCCACCTGCGCCAGGCGGCCTTGACCTCTTTGTCGATCGATTTGTCGCCAGTATCCGGCTTCGGCATGATGCCGGCGCCGACCGCATGCGATACGACGACGCGCTTCGTGCTGGCCCCCCACCACGTGTTGCGAATGCAATCGCGCGAGCGGGCGCGGAGCGTTGGCAGCGCCCGCTTTGTCGTGACGTTCGCCGACGCATTGTTGGCGCGCCAGTTCTCGGTGCGCCGCCCCCTCATCGCGCCGTCATAGGCGCGAATGGCATCGAGGCCGGACCGCGCTGATGCCCTTCGCAACCCTGCGACCGGGGAGAAATACCCGACAACGCGGTCAAGGATATTCATGCGCGATCAGCCTCGCGAGAAAGCGACGAAAGACGTGCGGGTCGGCACCGATGCCGGAAATAACTCGGCCTCGATATCGGCTAGAACCTGCTTCATTTCCGCGAGCGAACGGAATTCCGTCTCGTGGGCATGATCGCCGGCACCAAAACGAACTCGTTTGGCGCCGGTAGCGATCGCTTTTTTCAAGTTGTTGTAGTCGACGATCGTGTACGACATGCAGATCCATCCAAGCCGCGTCGGCGGCAAACTTACCGATTGAACCATCCGCTGGTATCGCGGCCGATCCACCCTGAATCGCGTGGCTCGACATCGACCGGCCACTGATCGACCTCGCTGGAGATCGGGTGAGGCGAGTCTGCGATGTCAGCAGCCGGTCGATGATCAGTGGTCCGCGAGAACAGCGTTGGTGCGCTCAACTCCGGCGGCATTCCGCGGCGCAGAGCGAGGTCCTGCCACTGCTCGGGCGTGATTTGCGAAATGCCGAGATATTCAGCCATCGCGCCGTTGTAGATCCGGCAGTCGTGAAAATGGTTGTCCTTGATCTGCGCCCAACGCTGGCCGGCAACGCGGCCGTGCACTTTCACCGGCTCGAGGCGATCGCCGGTGAGCTGCTTGAAATAGACCTCATCGACCCACGCACCGAAATGGCAGTAGCCGTCTGGATCGACAGGGGCCCCAGACTTGATGCCATCGAGCCGTAGACAAGAATAGAAATCGGCCTTCAGCGGCCACGTCCCGACGCTCCAGACCTTCGCGCCCTGTTTCACTTTGCGACCGCCGAGGTCGATATCGACCAGCTTTGGTTGACCGATCGCCGGCTTGCCCCAGCCCGGCTGGCCTTTGGTGGCGAGGATCAAATCGTAGCCCGTATCGGGGTGCGCGCGCTGATGCTGACGCACCCAGGCATAAACCGTGTTGGGGCGGTAGCCGGAGTCAACCGCCATCGCATCAAGTCGGCGCTTGCCGCCAAATGCGTCAGGAAACTCGCAATCGATCGTATGCTTTCGCAGGCTCTCCCACACCTCGCCCTTATGATCGGCGGTGTCGCCATCGAGATAGCGGGCATCGACCAGCCAGCTTTCGCGATTGGCACCGAAGGCCACGATCTCGAGCCAGATGCCGCGCATCTGCACGTCGGCTGCAGCCACGAGGATCAGCCCTTGCGGCGGGATCTCACCGCGCACCATCCAGTCCTCACGCCGAAGCATCAACTTTTCAATGTCCGGCGCATCGCCGCGCGGCTTGAACGGTAAGCCGAGCACGAGATTGGTGTAGTCCTTGCGCGCCGTCTCGGTCTTTGCCGCGAGGCGATCCTCGGCGATCGCCTCATACGACATCATTTTCGAGACGAACGCGTCGATATGGAAGCCTGGATGGTCGCCGTCCTCAAAGGTCGGTATCCAGCGCCCCTCGTCGATCGCAAGTATGCGCTCGGACTCAGTCAGGTGATGACCGCAGTCGCAGGCATAGACGCTGCGATGCGGATGAGCTTCGTCGACAATCAACCCGTCGTCGCTGTGCACGAAAAGCTGGCGACATTCTGGGCACCTGCAGTGCCAGAACCGCCGATCCGACAGCTTGAAGCGGCGATCGATCCGGCAATGCCCTTCCGTCTCGCCGGTTTCATCGCCAGTGTCGAGTTCCGGGGTCGAGATGTCGAGGATCTTGAAGGTCTTGAACCGCCGAAAGGCAGTGAACCGGCCGAAAAACAGGTTTCCGGGGTCGCCGTAGCCGGGAATATCGGTCCACTTTGAATATTCGTCGCGAACTCCCTTCTTGATCGTCTTGGACGAGAGGTCCATGACCGCGTTAGCGTTGCCGAGGTACAGCCGGCCGCCGGCAAAAACCTTCTCGAATGTCGTCGACCCGGCGCCGGAGCGCGCGGTTTGCGGCAGGATGACCGTCCGACCGGTATGCTTCTGCCAGGCATCGATAAGCGGCTGAAGCTTTCCGCTGTTCAGATCGCGCAGCGCCTCAATGCCGGGCACCGCATAGAGCATGTTCGCCGGCTCCATCGCCGCGACATAGAGGCACCAACCCAGCGCCAGGATCGATGCGCCGCTTTGCTGCGACTTCCGCACCGTGACGAAATTGCACGGATGATCGTCGGAGAGGCAATCGGCGATTTCCGCGAGATACGGCGCGCCCGCGGCGCTCCAAAGATCACCGGCCGCTGGACCGTCGACCAGAACCAGATTTTTGGACAGCCAGCGCGACAGCGGCATCGGCTCGGCCGGCCGCGTGCCGTCCGCCATCCGCCCAGCGATCAAACTCAACGCCGAGGGATGATCTGTCACGCCATTCAATCCGCATTCGCGCGCTCACCCTTGACCGCATCGAGAGCCGTCGAAATCTCCGATAGCATCTTGGTTTCGAGCGCCTTGAGCGCAACGCGCAGCCCGTGAACGCCGTCGCGCGCCACAACCGTCGCCAGCGCATCCGTTTCGTTCTGCAGCTTTCGAACGGCGGCGGCGATCGCGGCGGAGCAGGTATCAACCGCCTGCATTACATCGTCGACGCGCACCAGCTTGCCGATCTGCTCATCTAACTCGAGGCGCTTTCGCTCGGCCTCGTACCAGGTCTTGAGGCGGAGGGCCTCGTCATAGGAGTCGTTCCTAGTCTCGGTCGGCGGGCCTTCCGCTTCGCGAGGCTTGCGCTGATCCTTCGACGGATCGCCAACCCTCTCGCGCAGCATGTCGTATTGCGCGACATTGATCCTGGCGACGCGACCGCGATCGTCCCGCGAAACCTCCAAGCCATGCTGCTCGACGAGGCGCTTGACCTTCTGCGATATGGCCGGACGGGATACCCGATCGCGCTCCGCCAGCTCGGCGACGGTCATCATCACCGTCGGCGGGCTGTTAAGGCCTGCATCATCGGCCATTAAGGCTATTAACCCTGAAAAAAGAGCAGGTTTACTGGCGAAATCTCGGGCTGCTCCGTCCGCGCGGTGCACCCGCCCCCGGGAAGGACCCGCGGTTCCCGCACCCCCGGAACCCGTCAGCCGGCGACGATCCGATCGAGACGCTTGAGGATCACGGGCATCACGTCGACCCCGACGCCGTCCTCAAAGGCTTTGAGCGAGTCGTCCTTCACCAACTCTTTCGCCATCGACGGACCAAACAATCGCCTGATCGGAAAACGTTTCGATGTGGTGCGCGCCATCGGCTTGAGAGGTTCGCCGCCCTTGAAAAACGAGCGCTTGAAAGTCCTCGCATCGTTCCACGGCTCGGCGGTAACAGACCCGGCAGAATTGACCGGAAACTTGGTGATCGGCACAGCTTTCGGATCACCTTTGATGATGTAGGTCAAACCGGACTTAGCATCCGTCACGCGCTCGACGACCGTGCCGTAGTCCTTGACGTTGGTCTGCTCTTTCAGCGCGCGCCGCACCCTTGTGCGAACCTTGGCGCCGCCCTCGTAAAGGCCCTCGCGCAGCGCCCGAGCCGCCTTCGGCCCGGAAAGCTCGACCATCGGCACGATGATTTCGGCAAGAGTGCCTTTGACGACAATGCGCATTTGCCAATCTCGGCGAAGAAACCCGCCGACGTTTCCGTCGGCGGACAGTTTGTGTTTGCAAACGCCCAGAGCAGGGCCTCGAACGCCATCGGTGGCGAAACCGGAAAAGCGCCGCCGACATTGCTGCCGGCGGCGAGTCTAGGGAGGAAACGCCCAAGGAGGGCAGCGGCAAACCAAAAAGGAATGTCGCACAACCTATGCCCTGAAAAAGCGAAAGCCCCGCGCGGTTTCCGCCGGGGCTATTTCCATGCGCTGCCATCCGGGTGGTTCCGGGGTGGCTGTTAGGGTGGCTGCGCCGGTGGTTGGAAGCGTCAGATCTTCTCAACGTCGCCGAGGCCCAACTCAACCGAACTTGCAGCCCCGAACAGATGGATAAGAAGATGTATCCGGATCGATTCGTCAAGCTCTTCGAGCTTCGCTGCAGGCAAACGATCCACCACACCGACGAAGGAAGAAAATGGTCCGCATTTTATTCTTACCTGGTCTCCCACTTGCAAAATAGCCGCCAACGTGTCGCCAGGCACCGCCCCGTCAACTTCCTTCCCTCGCAGATTCTCCACAACACTATCGCTGATCGGCTGGATCAAGCCGTTGGTGACCACGAGTCCACGGACATGCGCGAAGTCAAACATCTCGTGCCAGCCGCCGCACGCCTGGTCAAACCGCACCATCAGATAGCCCGGAAACAGAGCGGAAAGGTGTGGCCGCTTCACCGTCGCACCGTGCAGGCGCTGCTTGCGCGAAAGCTGTTTACGCGGCACCGGCTTGAGAACGCGCATCATGGGAAAGTAGGCCTCATACCCAGCATCGCGCAGCCGATCCCGCGCGAGCTTTTCACGTCCGCTTTCGGTCTGCGCTAGGTGCCAGGCTGGCTTGCCGCCGAGGAGCTTCCTGCGCCGCTCGGCGGCCTGCACCACATCGCCAACTTTCAGCATCATCGTCATTGCGCCGCCACTCCCGAAATCATTGTTCCGTTGTCCGATCTCGCAGGCTCTGCTTGCTGATCAGCATTGCCGAACGTGCCATCACGCCGCGGCGGCCACAGGCACGGCGCCCGCAATCCGCGCGCTCGCCTTCGCGGCCGGAAATCCGGGTGCAAAACTGGCAGGTCATGAACCGCGGGATCATGCGGCTCGATGAACATCGATCGAAGTTCGATGGCGCGGCCCAGCCAGCTCTGGACGAGATCCCGCCACGCAGCGAAATGCGGACTTCCCTGCTCGTACAGCTCCCAATCATCCGGCTGCTGATCGGCGAAAGCTGCGAGCGCCAGCAGATCTGGCGAAGCCTCTCGGAGCCGCCAGAGCCCCTGCCCGCGCTCCCGGTCCGCGATCAGTGTCGGCGGCGGATGTCCCGCCACCATCGCCGCAACACAGAGCGCGCGATGCTCGACGCTGCCGACGGAGATCCAGCGGCGCTCCGGCTGCGATCTCACCTGCTGCGGACCAGGAAACTCGAGCCAACGCTTATCGCGCAGCCAGCGCTCGCAATTCGGCACGTTCTTCCTGCCAAGCCGACGCAAACTTTCCGCAAATTTCGGGGCGGCGTATCGTGCATGCTGGCGCTCCTCAGGCGTCATCCCGATGAACACCGCCAGCGATTTGCGCCGATCCATCGCCTCATGGCCCGGATAGCCCTGCCACATCTCGGCGAAGTGCTCCGGCTCGGCCAGATCTTCACCCTCATCCGACAATTCGCCCTCTCGCCCCCCGGAGGGGGGTAAGGGGGGAGATTCTTGGTTAGATGAAGGTTCATTAGGGGGTGGCACGAGTGCTACCCCGCCCCTAGCACGAGTGCTACCCCGCCCTAGCTGCTGGCTACCCTCGCCAGTAGCTAGGGGCCCCTTGCTGCCAGCTAGGGGGGCGACTTCCCTTTCGTCGCTCGGCCCATCGCCGGCATCGCTTTCTTCCGAACTGGCGCGCGTGCGAACCACATCCAGCAACAGCCGGACATCGCGCGACGTTTCCCGGCCGCGACCTTCCTGATTGCGCTTGCCGTGTTCATCCATCCAGGCGCGGAATGTGACGATCAGCCCCGCATCTTCGAGCACCTTGATACGGCGGCGGACGCTGTCGATCGACAGATCACAATCGAGCGCGAGACGTGCGAGCGACGGGAAGCATTGCCCATTTTCGTCGGCATAGTCGGCAAGCGCGCGCAGAACCGATTTTCCGAGGGAATCGCCAACATAGATTCGCCGCGCCCAATTCATCGCTTCGATGCTCATTCGGCTGCCTCCAAAAGCGGGGCCTCGCGCAGCTCAAAAGATTTCGGGCGTTTGACTGCGCGTGGCCGATAGTTGGCGCGGATCAGGGCTTCGGCTTCCGGCGGGCAGACGGAATTGCCGCACATGTACCCTTGCTGTTCCGCTGTGAATTTGATCTCGGCGCCATCCTCGAGGATGCCGCGATCGATGATGTAATCCGGCCGGAAGCCCTGCGCATTGAAGCGCTCGCGCGGCGTCAGCATCCGCATGCCGATGTCGACGATCACGACGGTGAAACCGCTAATCTCCACGGTGACGAACTCGCGTTCATCCCAATGTCCGTGCGCGCGCAGGAAGTCGGCGACTTGTCGGGCACGGGCATGATGCTCCGGGCCGAATGGTGGCAGTGCCGCCTCTACCTCGACGAGCCCAAAACGCGGTTTGGCAGTGACAGTGTGCAGCGGCTCATCGCACGCCTGGCTCGGCAACCCCTCGCCGTAATATTTGGCGAGAAACGCATAAACCGTGGCGGCGTGGTTGCCGGCGGCCGACACGGTGCGCAGCGGCTCATCGGCGCCGGCGTCCCGGCGGTCAGAGCCCCGCAGGTTCAACATGTGCGCTGCGACCAGCGTTTGCTGGCTGCCGGTCGTTGTGATGGTCGACAGCGGCTCGTCCGCGCCCTTGGCCGGCGCGCCGGGGTGCGAGCCCGCCGTGTGTTGCGCGAGAAAGGCTGCGACGACCCCAAGCGGGGCCGCGCCGCCGCCATGCGTCTCGCTGGCGTGCGCGGTGATCGTGTGCAGTGGCTCGTCCGCTCGGTGCCCGGTAGAGCCGGTCTGGAACTTGGTTACGAATGGCATCACCACCGCGTTCTGATCTTTTGAAGAAGCGGTAATCGTGTGCAGTGGTGCGCTCACGGGTCGATTTGCGCCACCCTGCTGGGCATAGGTGACGAACGGTGTCACCAACGCATGCTCGCCGCGATGTGCCGCGGTGATGGTGCGGAGCGGTTCATCGACGCTGTTGACGCGGATCGAGCCGCCGTGGGTCACTGGCACGATGAATGGCCGCTTGTTCTCGACGGCGTACCGCACGGTGCCCTTGGCGAGCCGAGCCATGGTGGATGTCACCAGCGGCCGGTTTGCGCGCACGCCATATTTGGCTTTGATCTCGGCCGCTGTCTCGAAAATCGAGGGGCACGGCAGCGAGAAGTCGATGCTGTCCGCCGCGATCTTCCAAGGCTTCAGAACGCCCGCAGCGATCTTCCTCGCATCGTCGGCGTCGTTCGGATCGCCATGCGTCCGCTCCGGCCAATCGATCGGCTCGCCATCGCGCCGCATGATCACGTAGAGCCGCTTGCGGATCGTCCCGGCGCCGCTCCACCACGCGCGCCGCTCGCGCCACTCGATCTGGTCGTATCCGAGCGCCCTCCAGCTCTCGATGAACTGCTGGAAGATCGCGCCTTTCTGCACGGGGCAGCGCTTGCCGTTCTTCAGCAACGGCCCCCACTCCCGGAATTCCTCGACGTTCTCGAGGAAGACGACGCGCGGCCGCTGCCATTTGGGCAGGGCTTTGACCCAGCCGAGACACGCCCAGGCCAAGCCGCGGATGTTCTTGTCGCGCGGCTGCCCGCCCTTCGCCTTGCTGTGATCCTTGCAGTCCGGCGACATCCACAGTATGCCGATCGGCCGGCCATCGCACATGCCGATGGCGTCGAGCGTGACGACGTCCTCGACCAAGTGGTGCGTGTCCGGGTGATTGATCCGGTGCATCGCAAGGGCGAAGCGATCATGGTTGATGGCAATGTCGGGATCGCGGCCGAGCGCGGCTCTGATGCCCTCGCTAGTACCGCCGCCGCCGGCGAAGCTGTCAATTATGAGTTCTTGCACCGCCTCGTCGCTCATGCCGCCCCCTTCACGTCTGCGAAACCCCACCATCGATAACCGGAGCGCCTGGACAGGGAGGCGTAGCGACGCTCTCGATGCGCTCGCCGCTCCGCCACCACTCCACCCAATGAAATTCCCGAGGCCCGATCGCCTCATGCCGCGTGCGCTTGATCAGGCCGCAATACCAACAGGCGCGGTCGGAATGCCGCTCATACGCGACCTTGTCCGACCAGGCATGCCGGCCGGCGGACATCAGTCACACCCTCGGCCGACCTCGCCGGCATCTTTCGATGAGACGAATTGCTGCCACGGCCGCCAACCGTGCGGGCAATGAAAGCCCCATTCGCGCAGTCGCGGCCCGGTGATGAAGATGGTCCAGCACGGGCCACGATCGAGCTCGATCCGGTGCGCCGCGCGCGCGCCACGGAGCTTGACGGCGCCGGCGGAATATTCGGTCCGGACGTTGACGCCGCCGGCGTTGATGGTGTGCTCGACATAGCCGCCAACGATCAGGATCGAGGCATTCCACCAGGGATGATCATGCAGGGCCCGATCGTCGTCGCTGCGCAGGAAATGGTGCAGGTAGACATTGAAGAAGCGGTTGCGCGGGATAACCCACCATCGTTTGAGGTAGGGATCCTCGGGACCACCGATGACAAAGTCAGGTGCCCGCTTTGACGCAATCCGCTCGATCCGCTCATGCAGCCGCCGCCGCAGCCATTCAGGCAACCTCATGATTGACCTCCTGCCCTTGATTGTTGTGCGCCGCCGCGTCGTCGCGCAGCACCTCGAGCACGATGTTTTTCGCGCACGTCGTCGGCGTGACACCGGCCTGCTCGGCGAGCTTGGTGAGCAGCGCGAAATCTTCCGGCGAAAGGTGTACGTTCACCTGTCGCTTATTCGACTTGTAGAGGCTCATGAGACCTGCTCCGTCGCAGCGCACGGCGAGCCGCGCCGCGGCAAGAAATCTGGAACGTCAATCGGTGAGTGAGGTGCCGTCTCTCCGGCTGTCACGTCCATTTGCTCAGACGTTGCAGCCGCTGACCGCCCAGCGGCAGGCCTACTCACCTCTCCCGACATGCAGTCGGCAGGCTCTCGCACGGCCTGCACAGTCGCACCGTTGCCAACGGAGGCTTTCGCTTGGGAATCCGCCTGGTTGCCCCAGGCCGCCCAGCCAGGCCGTGGCCGGCGGGCGAAAAGCTCGATCTTCGGCAGCGCCGGCCAGATCCGCTCGATCTGCTCGGCGAACCAATCCGGCTTGGCGCTGTGCTCGGTCTTTTTCTCGCGATAGAGCGAGCGCGGCTGCGTTCCGGGCACCGGCGCAGGAAATTTGCCGCGCTTGGCGATCAGCAATTCCTCGTGCTGGCTAAAGCCCCAATAGCCGCTTCCCGGATCGACCTTGTCCCAGCACCAGGCCGAGACATAGTGAAAGCCCCACGCCTCGATCATCGTCATGGTGTTGCGGAGCTGCGGGACCGTGGTCCAGATGAACAGCACGGCATCGGGCAGCGCGATTTCCGAGACCGGAAGCGCGCACAACTCGGCGAGCGTCATCGTCGGATAATGATTCTCGATCGAGCGATCGCCAAAGCCGGAGACGAACCGCGTCGCCGGATCCGCATAAATGATCGGAAATTGCTGCCCGGTCGGCAGCGGCTTTGAGCCCTCGGAGATCGAGGCAAGCCGCTGCGTGACTTCCGCAAACCGCGCATGGCGGCGGCGCGCATTGATCTCTTTCGCCGCAGCAAGAATCCGCTTCTCGCTATCGCCGGCGGATTCAAGGATCGCCGCCTGTTCGCCCGGCGTGGCATGGGCGATCACGGCGGCGGCAGATACTGCGATCGCACCCCGCTCGACCGCTTGCTGCAGCTCGGCGACACCTTCGCTGAGTACGGCACGCGCACGTTCGACGCTTCGCGCCCCGACATTGAGCATCGCCGCCGTCGCCCGCGCGGAAATTCCGCCAATTGGCGGAATATGCGGCGCGACCGGATCATTGCCGACCTTCGGGCGGCCGACGCCAAGGTTGGCGATCTTGGCCGCGACCATGGCGCGCTGGCTCTCATTGAGGTGCCGACGCTTGAGGTTCTTCGAGAGCACCCAGGCGAGTGGATCGCCGTCGAGACTGCGATTGTAGGCGTGGAACCACAGCTGCGGCGGCTCCAGCGCGCTAGGCGTCAGCGCCTGGCCACGGCGATGCCCCCAGCCATCGCCCAGCACCTCGCCGGTCTCGATCAGCTGCTGCAGCGCGCGAAAACGGTTGCGGCCGTCGATCACCTGCTTTTCCAGCAGGATGATCGGATCGCGAATGCCGTGCTCGCGGACGTCTTCGACCAGCGCATCAAAATCGTCGCCGGCAATCAGCGGGAAAATCTCGGCGAGCGGATGAAAGGCCAGCGTCGTCATCGCACCAGCCTCGTTTCTTTCGCCAGCCAGAACGGAATCGAGAACGTGACGCGCGGCAACCGCCGCCGCTGGCCGCAAGTGTCCCGCCCCATCACGTGAAGCCCGGTGATGACCATCTCGCGGATCCGCTTGCGGCCGACCCAGGCGCCGCCGCGATCATCACCCGAGAGCGAGACGCGGACCGCCTTGTCGCGCGCGTCATCGCGGTGCAGGACGGCATGAACCGTGACGCGCGGCATGGTCATGGCAGCACCGCGAGCTGCAGGCCGACACCGCGCAGTTTGCGCACCTCGAGGCCGATAGCCCTCAGCATCTTCAGGTCGCTGACAATCATATCGAGCAAGGCGCTGACGCCAGGCGGCTTGGTGGCCCCGTCCCACAGCTTCCTGATGCAGAAATCCTCGTCGATCGGTCTGCCTTCTGCCTTCGCAAGCAGGGCGACCAGCTTTGCGGCACGAGGCGAGCAATCGACATGCCCTCCCCGGCCAGCGAGGACCCGATCTCCACCGGCCACAGACGGAATGCCGACGCCACCGAGGATGATCCGCTCCCGGCCGGCCATGGACGAAATACGGATGCCGCCAAGCTCTTTCGGCCACGGGAACGAAATGTCGGCGAGGTCAGCAACTTCCATTTTTTTGGCCGGCGGCATCCCGGCCGCCGGCGCCGGAGGCTCGGAAGCCACCTGTTTCTGCTCAACTGGCGACCGCGTCGGCGCGGCTCCAACCGGAGATTTCGACGGCTTCGCCGGCGACTTCTCGACCGGCGCTTGAGTTGACTTCGCCGCCTGCCGTTGCTCGCCGGGCGGATGCGCCCACGCCGGCAGCGTGACAATGATCGCCCCATCGTCGCATCGCGCGTCGGCCTTGACCTTGGCGAAGCTTTCGCGCGGGATGCGATCGACGACTCCGAGGTCGATCACCAGCTCTTTCTTCGCCTTCGCGGCCAGCCGGAATTCACCCTGCTCGGCGGGCTCCAGCCGCAGCAACCCGGCATCTTCCCCGTTACCCCAATAAGCATCGAGCAAGACGCCGTCGGCGAGATCCGCCTCCGAAGCGAAACGCGGATGCAGATAAACCCGGAGCGAGCAATTTTGCCTGCGCCCGATCAAGGTGTGCGAGACAGCCGCCGGGTAGCATTCGAGCGGATTTCTCCGCGTCAGCTTCTCAAATCCCATTGCAGTCTCCTGTCGGGACGGTTTCCGGCAGAACCAGCGCTAGGTTCTTGCGATCAGCTTCGGTGAGTTTGGCCCGCAGGCCCGGTTCGAGCCGCAGCGCGGCCCGGATGAAGGCGGCGCCGATCCGCATGGCGCGCTCGGCCGATGTGCCGATCCGCACCGCGTTTTTCATCGAGTCAGCGCCAAAAACCCGCACGACGACCATGTTGGGGCCGGTCGTCAGCAGCATTTCGTGGGTCAAGAGTTGGCACCGCTCGCAGCAATGGGCGGTCTCGTCAGGGCCGGGCGCATCGCGCAGGGTGAGCGTGTTCGAGATCGTTTCGCTCATGGCCGCAACTGGCGGGCAGCGCGCTCGCTCCTCTTGGCGCCGCCGCGCCAGCTCACCGGCGGATGGGGCAAATCGCCGAACGGCTCGCCCATCGGGTCGCGGCTATCCCGCCGATCGACCCGGCCGGCATAGACCCAGACCCCGGCGAACATGCCGATGCAAAAAGCGGCGCAGGCAATGACGATTGCGTCGGAGGCGTCGAACATCACGCATCCTCCCCGACACTCGCCGCCGTGCGCTCGAGGTCGCGCAGCATCTTGCGCGCCCGCTCGACGTCGAGCTGCTTGGAGTAGCGCACGAACCACGCCGGTTGCGCATCGCCCATCAGCGCGAACAGCACCTCGCGCCCCATCTCCGAGCGCAGTAAAGCCGTGATCATTTCGAGATTTTCAGCGCGTCCGCCGGTGAGCATTTTTTGGCAGGTCGAGAGCGGCTGATCGGTCAAAATGTGCAGGTGGTACGCGGACTTATGCGGCGGCAACGAGTCCCGCACTTTTTGCATGGCTGGAGAAATCTGATTCCGGATCCGGCAATTTTGATTCCGGATCCGGCAATCGGCCGATTTCTTCTTCGGAACGGAACGGGCTACCGTCTTGGTCATTGAAAGTTCCTCGCCTCTCGAAGAGTGAAAAATTCAAATGGCCGCCCCCGTCGCCCGCTCTTTCGAAAAACCGAATTGCTTACCTTCTTCGCAACCCTCTGCGGGCTGTACTGGCCTTCACGGTCCAGAGCCGCAGCCGACGCGGCCACAGTTGAAGTGCGTAAGGGGAAGCGATGGGGGCGACGACGCGCGGGGAGCGCGTGCCTGGTCTGATCGACCCGGCATGCGTGGGGGATACGTTCACCGAGGGCATTGGCCCGATCGAACTGGTTGGAACAAGCTGCGTGAGGATCACGCATTTCGCCTGTCGCAACCTCGGCGACGGCGATATCGAGCGCGTCGTGGTGGGGCGAACGGTGATGACGCTCGCGGCGCTGGAGACTGCCCTGCGCCAGATCGAGGCCTTTCGGGCAGGATTGCCGTACCTGTTCGCCGAAAAACCGGAAGGTGCGGCGAACTGACCTCATGGAGCTGCCCCCTCGAGCGGAGCCGCAAACAGCTCGGCAAGATCCGGCCGCAACTCGCCGGCTGGAATTCCGGTGATCTCGACAAGGCGCGGCAGAAGATCGACGTCGACCTTTCTGACGCCGGTTTCCCATCTATGAACGGCTACTCGGCTGACCCCCAATCGGTCAGCCAGGTCCGCCCGCGACATGGGTGGGCAGGAGGCCTCTCGGTAACGCTGAAGCGGATGAAGCGTGCTCATGCCCCGACGAGTAACCGATTCGGTCACACGACGGCAACACTACCATGTAACCAAAACGGTTCGTGACCGGGAACCTATCCACAGGTATGATACCACTATGGTCACAAAACGAACCCCTCCGCGCCGCCTGCTGTTCCTCACCGAATGGCGGAAGCACCTTGGCATCAGCGCAGAAACGATGGCGGAGGCGATGGGCGTCGAACGCGAGTCCATCCATCGCATGGAGCGCGAACAGAATCGCATGAATGTCGAGAAAATGGCCCGTTATGCGGAAGCTCTTGGCATCCCCCCTGAAAAACTATGGCGAAAGCCGACCGATCAAGAGGACGTCGGCCTCACTGCCGAGGAGCGGCAACAAGCAACAGAGCTATTGAAAAAGCTCGTGAAAATCGAAAACCAAACCGGTCACTAAGCGAGTAACCGATACGGTCACAATTTACATTGACCACTAGTGACCAACTCGGTTACTACTCTCCCGAACGACTCTCGGGAGAACCGCCGTGCCGCACCAGCTACGGACAGGCCAACGCTTAGGGTTTGAGGCTCCAGGCCTCGCCATAGCCGTCGGTCATGATGACTTAGGTAAAGCCCATGTCCCGCAGCCTCTCGCGCAATTTCTGGTCATTCTCGAACCTGAAGACGAACGGGCGGCCCACCAGCACATAGCGGATGCGCAGGGTGCGCAGATCCTCTCCTTCGACCGAGATGTAGGCGTCCTGCCCGTCATTGAGGAAACTGCTTTCGGCATTGCGCGCATAATCGCGCCTCTGCCCGAGCAGCCTCTTTTCGACCTCTGCCTTCGTCCGCTCGCGCTGCGCCTTCAGCACGGCGGAATAGGCCTTGTCGATCGCCGGCCGCTCGGCGCGCAGGCGCTGCATCAGCGCGACGGCCTCTTCGGCCCGCGGCCAATCCAGCGGAATTTCTCCGAGATCACGATCGAGCCGGTCAATCTCTCGGGGATCCGGCGGCTCCGCGGCGCGGCCGGCGCGGAATTCCTGCCAGCGTTTTTCGGCCGCCGCAGCCGCATCAAACGCCCTTTGCGGATCCACCGCCGCCCCCGCAGAAATGACCGCGTTTTCCGCCTGATCGGGCAGCACCAGCGGCTTCAGCGCATAGGCAATTCCGCCGATCAAAATCAGTGCCAGCACTCTCCGCGCAGCGTTCATTTCCGCCCCGACCTTTCGACGACAGCTCTATTGCGGTCCTTGATGCGGTCGCCTGACGATCGTGTAGGTCCGCCTGCGACCGAGCGCGATGCCAAGCCCGAAAACCAAAATGCAACAGAGCAGGCTGAGGTGGGCTTCCATTTGTTGAAACAGAGTCTCAGCGTGGAAGAGCACACCCGCATACCCGACAGTGCTCGCCACCAACGCGACCAAACTGACGCTGCCAACCCACGTCACTTTGACGGTTTCCGAGGCGACGGCCCAAGCGTCCGCTGGCTCTGGCTCGTCATCTGCCGGGCGAACGTGCCGATACGGCTCCTGCCCTTCACCTTTTTTCCCGCCTCGTCGGCCAAGCCAGATCAGAAGAGCGAAAACGCTCACCACAAGGCCAACACCGATCACCCCATAGACGGTCTCATTCAGCGCCCCGAAATTCGGCATCTCACCCCCCAGTCAGGATTGCCGCCATGTTGAACCCGGCTGCTCGAACCATCCTGCCGCCCGCCCCCCGCAATGACAACAAGCACGTCGCCTGGACGCGGCAGTTCACCGGCGACGGCCGCGACTTCTCCGCCTGCAGCGAGGCCGAGGAGCTGGCGCGGCGCTGCGGATTTGCCGTTGGCCGGACACAAGCCGGCGCTCCGCGCGGCCTGATGCACGGCTATGCATACGTGGCCAAGTGGCGAAACCTGACCCTGCAGGACCGCGCCCAGCTGCACGGCGTGATGTTCGGCGACATGCGCCGCGGCCCGGTGATGATCGTCGTCTATGTCACCGCGCCGTTCGAGATCCGCGTCGCCCTGAGCGGCCAGCCGAAGGGGCGCGAGCGATGATCGAACAGGCCCCTCACATCGTCGTGGCGGCGCTGCCGCTTCTCGCGCTGCTGCTGTCCGCCGCCGTCTGCTGCGTCGCCAAGCTCGATCAGGCGAGGCGCCAGCCGTGATTCAGGACTCGCTTTCGACGACCGAGCTGCTGCGCCGCCTCGAGGCGGTGCTTTCGACCGGCGAAACCCTCACCGCAAAGGACATCCGCGCCCGGGCGCCGACGTTGATCCCCGGCGCCGTGCGCCGCGGCCTTCTCGCGCTCGCGCGGATGGGCCGCATCACGATCGAGGGCGAGCCGTGCTTCCGGCGCTACCGGATCGTCGCCGCCATGCAGTTCAGGGAGGCAGCATGACACCCCCTCTTCCAAGCCCGTTTCTGCAATCCGCCCCGGCGGATGCCTCGGCCGCCGCGACTTCCCCAGCCCTTCCCCAGGTCGCGGCAGCCGAGGCTCTTGTCGATTCGTTCGACGCAATCTGCCAGCAGCTGGCGCTGATCGCCGACCAGGCGGCCGAGCCGCGCCAGATCCTCGATCAGGTCTATTCGCGCTTCCGCCGCGAACTGGTCGACATCGTCGCCGACATCAATCGCGAGATCGTGGAGGCAGCATGAGCGATGCAATTCCGAACCAAAATGAGTTGTCGGTGCTGGGGGATCTCCGATCCGCAAACAAAGCCCGCCAAGCCGAATGGGATGCCGATAGCCAGATCACGCTTTCCTTTCGCGGCAACGAGCTTGCGGGCGAGGTCGGCGAGGCGTGCAACGTCATCAAGAAGCTGGAGCGCGAACGGCTCGGCATCAATGGATCGCGCGCGAGTAAGGCACAGCTCGCCGAGGAGCTGGCCGACGTTGTGATTTGCGCGGATCTGATCGCGATGGACGTTGGCGTCGATCTGTTGAACGTTGCGGTCCCCGCCAAGTTCAACGCGACATCGGAAAAAGTCGGACTGCGCACTCGCCTCGCCGCACGCGAGCCTGTTGTGGCCAATATTCCAGACAACCATATCGCCGCAATCTGGATGGCTGCGATGACGGCGGCCTGCAATATCGTCATCAAGCGTCAGAACGATCTCAACGATGATGACGGCCCTATGGACGTGCTGAACGAGCAAGACGAGATCATTTTTGCCATCAAGAAGTGGCTCGAACCTGATGAGATGTATCTGACTGAATTGCGTCAGATCCTCCCCGCCGCCCCTCCATGCGGCAAGGTCGAGCGGCTGCGCGATCTCATCAGACGAGCCGTACCGATCATTGAAGATGACCGAGACGCCCTCAAAGAGGGCCATTCCGTGAATGGCGAACTCAAGGTCGAAGATGAAGCGGACGAGGTCGCCAGAGACCTCATTTCTCGTGCGGATGCGTGGCTTTCGGAAGCCCGCGCCGCGCTCGCAAAGGAGGCGTGAGATGAGCGGGCCTTCTAAAATCGAATGGACGGAACGGACCTGGAATCCGATCGTCGGCTGCTCGATCGTCTCGCCGGGCTGCACCAACTGCTACGCCATGAGGATGGCGGCGCGCATCGAGGCGATCAACGCGGCAACGCCGCACGTCTGGAAAGGCAGCACGCCCCATTACGCCGGCCTGACGAAGAAGGTGAAAGGTCACCCCGTCTGGACCGGCAAGGTTGCGCGAGCAGACGACGACACCCTGCACGCGCCGCTGCGCCGAAAGAAGCCGACGGTCTATTTCGTCAACTCAATGTCGGACCTCTTCCACGAGTCCATTCCCGACGAGTGGATCGACCAGGTGTTCGCCGTCATGGCGCTGGCGCCGCAGCACACGTTTCAGGTGCTGACGAAGCGCGCCGAGCGAATGAGAGCATGGTTCGAGGAACGCTGGCAGCCGGCACCTTCACAGACGCTGCCGGACGGCTTCGAGATCCCCGCCGAGAGGCGCGGAGAGACACGGCGCAGCCAGGTCGAGCGCGCCTGCGAACCGCTTCTCGAGGCCCTGGGCTTGGTCGACACGGAACGAGACGAGCTGTGGACCGACGACGGGAAATGCAAGGCCATGCAGTGGCAATGGCCTCTGCCGAACGTCTGGCTCGGCGTCTCGGCCGAGGATCAGCGCCATGCTGACGAGCGCATCCCGCACCTGCTCGCAACGCCGGCGGCCGTGCGATTCGTCTCGGCCGAGCCGTTACTGGAGCCCATAACCCTCAAGCGCCTCAAAGTCGGAAGCGGCTGGCAGGATGCGCTTAGCGGCTGGCGCCACTGTGAGGACTATCCAGGCCGCGAAAACCTCTTGGATTGGGTAATCGTCGGCGGCGAAAGCGGCCCCGGCGCGCGGCCGATGCACCCTAACTGGCCACGATGGATCCGCGACCAGTGCGCCGCCGCCGGAGTGCCGTTCTTTTTCAAGCAGTGGGGATCGTTTGCTCCAGTCGGTTGGGTGCATGCTGATAGCTCTGGAACGCTGGTGCGTCCCGACGGCCGCATCTGTCGCGACCGCAGCGATCTAGCGACCAGCAACAATTTCGAGATGCGCCTTGTCGGCAAAAAGGCCGCCGGTCGCCTACTCGACGGCGTCGAGCACAATGGGATGCCAGGAGCGGAAAATGCCCGCTAAGGCCCCTAGGACGGCCGTGGAGCGCGTAAAGGTTGCTGAGGCGGCCTTGATCTGCGGCGAAAACCCGCGCACGCTGCAGGCCGCCGCAGCGCGCGGGGAGATCCCAGGGGCCGCCAAGCCGTTCAAGTGCTGGACCTTCGACGTAGTGCAGCTGCGGCAATGGCTCGCAGACAAGGAGACCCGGACGTGTCGGAACCGCGAGGCCATCGACGATCACATGGCGAGGCAGCGCACACGTTCCTCCGAGGCAAGACCTGGTGGGCGCGGTTCACAGTGGCCGGCCGGGAGTTCCGAGGCAGCTTACGAACAGGCGATGAGGCGACTGCGCGGCGCCGCGCAAAGGAGTGGCGCGACCGCGAGGTAGGCCTAGCCCGCTTCGGCGAGGACCGGAAAACCTATGTCGACGTGTTCACCGACTGGTCTATCCATATCGTTGACCAGGTAGGGCCAGAAACCTCCAAGCGCTACGCGGTCTCCCTTGGCCAGCTCGCCCCCCACCTCAAACCTCGTTTTTTTGACGAAATCGACCGGCAGCTCGTTGCGGACATCGTCCGCGCCCGCCGCGCCCAGGGGGTTACCGTTGCCACCATCCGGCGCGACCTCACGGCACTTTCCAGCGTAATCGAATACGCCATTGACGAGGGGTGGCGGCCGGACGACAGCAACCCCGCCCTCGCCCGCCTCCGCCGGCTTCGCGAGAAGCGCGATCCCATCGTCCTGCCGAAGGCGGAGGACATCGCCTTTGTCGCCGGCCGCGCGAAGGGGAACTTCCGCAAGCTGATCGAGGCAGCCGTCACGACAGGCTGCCGCCAGGACGAGCTGGTCAAGGCCGAGCGCCGGGATCTGGACCACGAGCGCCGCCAACTAACGATTCGGCGCAAGGGAAACCAGATCCGCACCATCAGCCTGTCACCCGAGGCGTGGGCGGTTTTCGCATCGATTCCCGCCTTTTTGAACGGCCGCTGGCTCTTTTGGCACGGCAATGGCGAACTCTACCGGAACGTCGCTTCGCAGTTCCGAGAACAAATCAAGACGGCACAAAAGGCGGCACAGAAGGAGGAGCGCGATTTCCGCCCCTTCACCTTCCATCACCTCCGGCACTATTTCGCCGTCCACTATCTGAAAAACGGCGGCAATATCTATGACTTACAGCGCCACCTCAATCATCGCAGCATCACGACGACAGAGCTGTATCTTGCCCATTTGACCCCGGAAGAAGCCGAGGCCGCGAAGCGCGGGACGTCACAAAATACGGCACATCTGCAACGGTCTACAGAGGCGAAAACGTGAAAAGTGACTGCCGCGCAGGCGGAACATCCGTTCCGATTGAACGCCTTAGACGATTTGCTAAACCGTTATAGGGCCCTAAAGCCCTATCGAGGGTTCGAATCCCTCTGTCTCCGCCATCCCCTCTGCACGGGATGAGCATATAGGCCGCCCTTTTCCGACAATCAGCAATTGCTACAGGAGCCGCAGCTCAGGCGCTTGCCTAGACACGTTGCGCTAGGTTCGCCGGCGCTAGATTCACCGGTTGCCGCTCAGAGAAAAAAGCCGCCCGACGGCGGCTCTCAGGTCTTCAGATATCCATGGCCTCGTTCATGCGCCGGGACGCTTCAGCCGGGCGTGCCGCGCCGGCTAGAGATATTCCGCGCGCAACTGTTCGGCGCTTTTGGGCGAAAGCAGGCCGGGAGGAACGTCGAATACCGTCTTTGCGCCGTACAGCCCCATCTGGTGCATGCGGTGCACGGCGCGGGCGTAGGCGACAAGGACGCTGGCGGTAAATTCGGGATTGCTGTCCAGCTTGAGGCCGTATTCGATCACCTGGGCATTGCTGGCCGAAGTGTTGCCGCTGCGGATGACAAAACCGCCGTGCGGCATCGCGTGATGGTCACGGGCCAGTTCATCCGCGCCGATGAAATTCACCGTCGTGTCGTAATCGTCAAAATAATGCGGCATGGTGACGATGGCATTTCGCACCGCCTCGCCATCGGCCCCCTCCTGCAATACGACAAAGCACTCGCGGGTGTGCTTCTCGCGCGTGGTGAGCGTCGGCCGCGAAGCGCTGCGCACCTGGGCGACGGCCTCCTTGACGGGGCGGGTATACTGCACGGCAGCGGCGACGCCGGGCACGCGCCGGATGGCGTCCGAATGGCCCTGGCTCAATCCGTCGCCCCAGAAGGTGTAAGTGACGCCATCGGGCAGCAGCGCCTCGCTCATGACGCGGTTCAGCGAGAACATTCCGGGGTCCCAGCCAGCCGAGATCAGCGCCGTCCTGCGATTGGCTTTGGCCGGCGCGTCCACCGCGGCAAAATATTCTGGAATGCGGGCATGCGTGTCGAAGCTGTCGACCGTATTGAACAGCGCCGCAAGCTCGGGCCCCTGCCGGGGCAGGTCTTCCTTTGAGCCGCCGCAGAGGATCAAGACATCGATCTGGCCGACATGGCCCGACAGCGAATCCATGCCGAACACCGGCGTGCCGGCCTGCAAGGGCTTGAGCTGGGCGGGCGGACGGCGAGTGTAGATTCCGACGAGCCGCATATCAGGGTTGTTGGCGATGGCTGCTTCAACGCCGCGCCCGAGGTTCCCGTGGCCAGCGATGGCGATCCGAATGCTTTCAGCCATAGTGATCTTGATCCCTTCTGCTTGCCCGATCGACACTCCCCCCATCGATGGCAGGGAGCCGAACGGCCGAGAGGGATATCAAATCTCGCTATCAGATCAAGAACACCTTGCACCGAAGCGGGGCCATGGGCGGCGGGAGCCCGGCGAACAGACGACTGGCAAACGGCGCGAAGTTGTCCCTTCCTCCGCACCGACACCGTCAGGAAAATGACGGAGCGTCCCGACTGCGGACTCGCCGCCACGGGCGATTGTCCACACGCCCCGCCCTCAAAACACAGCGTTGATGCGGGAGCGAGACCCGGATCTATCGAGGGGAGCCGCCTAGAGATCCATCAGCGTCCGAGCAACGCGTCCGATCACCCGGATGCTCTTCTTCCTCTGCAGGTAGATCAGCTCATAATCGCTGCTGCTCGAGTTCGGCTTCAGATGCGCGATCGGACTTTCCTGATACGCCCGATACAGCACCTGCTGATCGATCACGACGAGATAGGATTTTCCGTTGACCAGACTTTTGTCCGCGCGATTGACGACGATCATTGCGCCGCGCGGAGATACGCGGCTCATCGCGTCATCGGCCACATGCGTGGCGAACCAATCGCCCGGCGGAAGGTCGGTGAACTGCCGTTGAGGAAACGATTTTGGATCGAGGCAATTTTCCGGATCGGCGAGCTCGACCATGCCGGCGAAGGCAACGATCGGAATGCTGACGACATTATCGCGATCGACCGGTGTCTCGCCACGCAGATCGGCTATGGTCCATTGCAGCGCTCGCGCGACATCGGACAGCTTGGCGGAACCGAAGGACCGCTTCTTACCTTCGATCAGATCCCGAATATAATTGCGCTCAAGGCCATTGACCCGCTTGGCGGCTTCGACTGGCCCGATACGCAATTCCTCCAGCCGACGCAAAACACGCTCGCGGAGCTCCTCCCCCACCATGCTCACGGCACGCCTCGTATAAGTATATTTTTATAGAAAGAACTTTTGGCGAAATAAAAAATCGGAAAAATCAAAAAGTAAAAATAGGAAAAAGTCGGAGTTGTCCGACTACCTAAATACTACTATGAAGCACACCCTCTTTCAATCGCGAAGTCGGATCTCCCCGGCAACCGACGAGAAGACACGCGCAAGTCGCCCCGAGGGGCCGAACGCCTGTCCCTCATTCCCGGCATCGCGCTAGCGAAACAGGAGAAGAACGCGCCGCGCGATATGAAACGAATCTCGATGGACACACGCCGCTGATCGGCCGGCCCTTCGCGAGAGGATGATTTGCGCCTGGAATCTGCTCGCTCAAAAGCGGAAGCCGCACCGTCCTCTGCGGGACGAGCGCGGCTCCTGTCTTTTTCTCTGTTTGACGTTTTGCCGCCGTTTTTCGACGTGCTCTTTATTTGCCTGCCCAACCACCGTTTGCCGGTGTGTTGAAGGCATCATGCCGCTAAAACTTGAATGTCAGTTTAAGCATCGCGATGAATCGAAGGTGAACGCGCTTCGCAAGATGTTCTTAACGCTTGCAGAAAGCCGCGATACCGCAGCAACTTCTCGCATTCATGAATCTCGGTTTACCGTGTTGCTTGGCGCCTTGCTAACTATCCGCGGCGAACCATTTCGTGTCTAGCCCCACGAGACGATGGGCGGCGGAGCGTCTCAGGCACTCCTCAAAGGATAACAGGCTCGCGCGAGCGGCGACAAGCCTCGGACATCAATGCCTAAAGAATGCGTGTCAGCTACGCGAATGGAGAATGAGGGTGTCGGCGATCATGTCAGGACCAAGACCTCATTTGGCGCGGTCGCCGCGCCGCCTTAGGTGCGGAACTGTCTCCGCTCGATGAAGGCTGGACCACGCGATCGCAACCGCGTTGGTTTGCCCCCGATCAGTCTCCCCGTCCGGCACGCAGCTCAGGTAAAGAACTGACCACTTGATCTGCCGCATCATCTCTGCCGGCATGACCTGACGTCTCGCCGACACCCTCCTCGCCTCCTGCACTGCTCTCCGCTGCCAGGCATGGCAAACGAAGTAAGCAGCCATCAAGACGCTGTCGCTTGAAGAATGGCCGACACGACCATCAGGCTTTTTGATGGATCCCATCGACGGCGAACCGTGGCGGGTCAAACCCTGTGGCGGGCAATGCGCACGCCAATCAAATCGCCCTTCGCTCATCGAACGCAGTCAGACGATCAACACCCGTAGGGTATTCTTTCGATCACTGCGTCCGTCACACCCTTACGCCTTCTTGGCGACCTTCTTGGCAGTTTTCTTGGCTGCCTTCTTGGCAACCTTGGTCGTCTTCTTGGCCGCCTTCTTCACCGCCGGCTTTGCCTTCTTCGCCGGAGCTTTCTTGGCAGCTTTGGGAGCCTTCGCAGTCTTCGCTTTAGCCACAGTCTTGGCCATGGGATGCGCTCCTAAGGATGAGATGAACTCAATCACTTTTCGTGCCTTCGAAAATAGATGGCACTTCATCCGCATTACACCAACGTTTAAAAAAAAACAGAGGCCAGCCGAGGGAAGAAAAGACAGGAAAGAAAGACGCAAGCAAACGCCGATCCGGAACGATCCGCGTCACCGCCAAGGCGCGGGGCAGAAAAGTGCCTGCGCCGCCTGCATCGGCGAAAGTCAAGATTGCAAAAAGTGCCCGATTTTACTTGGCAACCTCGTTTCAGTGGATCACGGCGCCGAAAACGCGCGGTGCTCATCCGTCTCACGGATCGCGGCTTTCCGCCGCCCTCGCTGAATCTGAGTCGCATCGGCTGGCAAGCGAATTATTTTCACATCTTTTTCGCGCAGCCGTTTTTCAGCCGTAACAAACGCCGTCACCGACGCGAATCAGCGCGCGTCGATTCGGGTCCATGGAGAGGCCCTAAAACGAAAAAAGGTGACGGCGTTGCCACCGTCACCCGATCGTTTGAACCTGACGAAATCCGTCAGATGCCGAGGCGTGCCTTGAGCAGGTCGTTCACGGCCTGCGGGTTGGCCTTGCCGCCGGACGCCTTCATCACCTGCCCGACGAACCAGCCGACCATGCTCGGCTTGGCCTTGGCCTGCTCGACCTTGTCCGGGTTGGCCGCGATCACGTCGTCCACCACCTTCTCGATGGCGCCCATATCCGTGACCTGCTTCATGCCGCGGCTTTCGACCAGCTCGCGCGGGTCCCCGCCTTCCTGCCAGACGATCTCGAACAGATCCTTGGCGATCTTGCCGGAGATCGTGCCCTCGCCGATCAGGTCGACGACGGCGCCGAGCTGCGCAGCCGAGACCGGCGACGATGCGATCGCCAAGCCTTCCTTGTTGAGGCGGCCGAACAGCTCGTTGATCACCCAGTTGGCGGCAAGCTTGCCGTCGCGTCCGCGGTCGGCAAGCCGCTCCAGCACGGCCTCGTAGAAGTCGGCGCTCTCGCGCTCGCTGACCAGCACGCTGGCGTCATAGGGCGTCAGGCCAAAATCCTGGATGAAACGCGCCTTCTTCTCGTCCGGCAACTCCGGCAGCGCGGCCTCCAGCTCGTCGACGAACGCCTGCGAGAACTCGAGCGGCAGCAGATCGGGGTCCGGGAAGTAGCGGTAGTCGTGCGCTTCTTCCTTGGAACGCATCGAGCGGGTTTCGCCCTTCACGGCGTCGAACAGGCGGGTCTCCTGATCAATGGTGCCGCCGTCTTCCAGAATGCCTATCTGGCGACGGGCCTCATATTCGATCGCCTGGCCGATGAAGCGGATCGAGTTGACGTTCTTGATCTCGCAGCGCGTGCCGAGGGGCTCGCCCGGGCGGCGCACCGAGACGTTCACGTCCGCGCGCAGGTTGCCCTTCTCCATGTCGCCGTCGCAGGTGCCGAGATAGCGCAGGATGGTGCGCAGCTTGGTGACATAGGCGCGGGCCTGCTCCGAGGTTCGGATGTCAGGCTTGGAGACGATCTCCATCAGCGCAACGCCGGCGCGGTTGAGGTCGACAAAGGACATCGACGGGTGCTGGTCGTGCAGCAGCTTGCCGGCGTCCTGCTCGAGATGAACGCGCTCGATACCGACCGAGATGCCCTCGCCGTCGCGCAGATCGACCGTCACCTCGCCCTCGCCCACGATGGGGGACTTGAACTGGCTGATCTGATAGCCCTGCGGCAGATCCGGGTAGAAGTAGTTTTTGCGGTCGAAGGTCGAGCGCAGATTGATCTTGGCGCGCAAGCCGAGCCCGGTCCGGATCGCCTGGCGCACGCATTCGTCATTGATCACCGGCAGCATGCCGGGCATGGCGGCGTCGACCAGCGACACGTGGCTGTTGGGATCGCCGCCGAAGGCGGTCGAAGCGCCCGAAAACAGCTTTGCGTTGGACGTGACCTGGGCGTGGATTTCCAAGCCGATCACAATTTCCCAATCGCCGGTTGCGCCTTTGATCAGGTGAGGATTTTTCACAGGTGCGTTCATGGGGCGGGTTCTACAATGAAGTTGGGGGCGAGGAAAGCCCGGCACGGGCCGAGCGGTGCGGTTCAGGCATTTGCCGGCGCCGCTACGGAATTGGCACGCGGCAGGTAGCGGCGCAACCGCAGAATTGGCTGTTCGATCCAGCGATAGCTGAGAACTCCGGCGATATTGGCTGCAACCAGACAAACGGCAAGGAACACCGCCTCCACTGCCCAGCCATGGATGGGCAGCGCGGCGTAAACCCGGCCGATCGCGGACAGCACCAGCACATGCCCGAGATAGGTCGAATATGACGCATCGCCAAGCCTCTCCAGCTGCGGCAGTTTCGGCCAGCCGTGCCGACGCTCGACCACCGCGAGACCATAGACCACCAGCACGAACGGCAGGCCGAGCAGCAGGATCGAGGTCACGATCTCGCCATGGGCGACGCCCCAGCGGACGTAGAGCACGCCGCCGGCCAGCGCCAGCGCGATGCCCGCGAGCAGCGCGGTGCGGCCGAAGGCGAGCACCTTGCGGCGGATGAGCAGCCCCGCAACCGCGCCGAGCAGGAATTCGAAGGTCAGCGGGCTGAGGAGGAGACCAAGAACCGGCGAGGCCACCGGTTCCGGCAGGATCCAGGCTCCCGCCGCCAGAACGGCGGCCCAGAGCGGCAGCGCGCAGCGAAGCGGGACGGCGAGCGCGATCAGAATGGCCAGCGCCAGATAGAAGTACATCTCGTGGATCAGCGTCCAGCCGACGGCGAGCAGCGGCGCGGCGGCATCGGGCCACAGCAGATAGGATTTGATGATCGACTGCGGTTGCCCGACCGAGGAGTTGACCATCGCCGGCGCGACGAGAAACACCGCGAGCACCATGGTCGTATAGACCCAGTACACCGGATAGATGCGCAGCAGGCGCGCGGCAAGAAATCCGGTCCAGTTGCCGGGCCGGTAAGCGAACATCATCACGAAGCCCGAGATCACGAAGAAGAAGTGCACGCCGGACCAGCCGGCGAAGCGTAGCCATTCCGGCAGCAGCGTGTAGCCGTGAGCATATTTCTGCTCGATGGCGACGAGGTGGGACAATACCACCGCATTGGCGGCGAGCGCCCTGCAAACCTGAATGCTGGAGAACTTCACCCCCGCCCCCTTTCCGCGCAATGCTTGCGAGCCGATCAAGGCCCAGCCAAATCGCGCAGACAGTGAAGGCTGGCTTCAATCGACCTACATGGTCTTCAAAAAGGCCTGCAGGGTCGGATTGGTACGCAGCGCATCACGGCCGGCAGCGATCACTTCATCGACCTGCTGTTGCGGCAGGTGAAAGCGGGTCGGCACGGCGTCGAGCCTCGCCCGGCGCGCATGATCGAACTGATCGAAGCTGATGCGGCCGATCATGAGCTTGACGTCGCGGCAATTCCAGTTCGGGCCGGCGCCGAGGCGGCTTCGTTCGGCGGCCGAGAGGCCACAGCGCCACCGGACCAGCGCGTTCTGCCAGTCCTGCATCGTGCTCTCGAATGCGGTGTAGCTTGCACCGACGCCGGCATCGATCGCGGTATCGGCCACCGCCTGCACGAGATCCGTCCCCGTCGGCCCCTCCAGCGTCCGCACCCAGTCGCCGGCGACCCCTTTCTTCGCGTCGACGACAAGGAACAACGACCGGCGCAGCGCCACCGCCTGCCGCGGCGTCATCGGCTCATATGGATGTTCCGCCGACTGCCGCGCGATGGTGAAGCCGGCGAGCCCGTAGTTGTCGACCAGCCCGCCATCGAGCAGCTTCACGAACGGCACCTTGCCGTCGCGATAGCGGCTCGTGGCCTTGGCGAAAGCGCTCAGCATCGGCGGCGCATTGGGATTGTCGCGCGCCTTCACGATCCATTTCGGCAGCGGCTGGGTGCAGTTATCCGGATAGGCCTTGATCACCACCGGCGCGAAGGCGACCGGAATCGCGGCGGACGCCGCGACCGCATCGGCGATCGGATAGTCGGCCAGATTGCTGCAAAGCGCCGTGAAGGAAGTCGCGCCGAACACGAAGGGCGTGCGATTGTAGATGTCGGATGCGTTGATCCAGATCCGCGGCCGCCGGTTGACGCGGAGCGAGCCGAAGGTCGCGCCGTGGAAAAGATTGGCGTCGAGCCAGCGCGGCAGGCCACGCGAGTCGTTGACGCCGCCCGCCACCGCGCGCGACAGCGTCGCCAGCGTCAGGCTGGTTTCCAGCCCCTCTTCGGCATTACGCAGCAGAAACTTTTCACGGAAATTGTCGAGCGCCGCCTCGCGGTGCAGCCCGTAATAAGCCGCAGTGACCGAGCCGCCGGAAACGCCGGAAACGAAATCGACCCGGTTCAGCAGCGAGGCACTGCCGCTCCGCAGCGGGATCTGCTGCATCTCCTTCAGCACGCCGAACGAGAAGGCCGCGGCCCTCGTGCCGCCGCCCGAGAACGCCAGCCCGACCATCACGCCATCGGGCGTCGTCGGAATCTCCTCGCCCACCGGAATCGCCGACGATATCGGGCCGCTGATCGGCGCGTTCACCGGCTCGTTGTGAATGACGGACGCGCACGATGCAGTGAGGGTACCCGCGAGCAGGACAGCGATCAAATTACGAACATCACGCGTTTTTTGCATCACACGTCCGCTGCCTGCCGCCATGGCCGACGGTTCTCCCATCAGCCGACTGATTGGATTATCCCCCCCCCCGATCGGCATGAGTTGATCATGCCGTCCGAAAGCCCCTTACCACCAGCGCGGAGCGACCATGCGCCCGGCCGCCTGCTCGATCACCTCGCCGAGGGAGAACAGCGTCTCTTCCTCGAACGGGCGACCGATGAGCTGCAGACCCAGCGGCAGTCCCTGCGAGTTCTGCCCCGCGGGAACGGCCAGGCCCGGCAGGCCGGCCATGTTCACCGTCACGGTGAAGATGTCGTTGAGGAACATCTTGACCGGATCTTCGCCTACGTTCTCGCCGATGCCAAATGCGGCGGACGGCGTCGCCGGCGTCAGGATCGCCTGCACGCCCTGGGCAAACACGTTGTCGAAGTCCTGCTTGATCAGCGTGCGGACCTTCTGCGCGCGGACGTAGTAGGCATCGTAATAGCCCGCCGACAGCACATAGGTGCCGATCATGACGCGACGCTGCACCTCGGCGCCGAAACCGGCCGCGCGGGTGTTCTCGTACATCTCGACGATGTTGCGGCCCGGTTCGCGAACGCCGTAGCGCACGCCGTCATAGCGCGCGAGGTTCGACGACGCCTCCGCCGGCGCGACGATGTAATACACCGGCAAGGCGTGCCGGGTGTGCGGCAGCGACACTTCGACGAGCTCCGCGCCCGCGGCCTTCAGCCACTCGGCACCCTGCCCCCAAAGCTTCTCGATCTCCGCCGGCATGCCCTCGACGCGGTATTCCTTCGGAATGCCGATCTTCATGCCCTTGACCGACTTGCCGAGCGCCGCCTCGTAGTTCGGCACCGGCGCATCGACCGAAGTCGAATCCTTCGGATCGTAGCCCGCCATCGAGCGCATCAGGATCGCGGTATCGCGCACGGTCTTGCCGATCGGGCCGGCCTGATCGAGCGAGGACGCGAAGGCGACGATGCCCCAGCGCGAGCAGCGGCCGTAGGTCGGCTTCATGCCGACCGTGCCGGTGAAGGCGGCGGGCTGGCGGATCGAGCCGCCGGTATCGGTCGCGGTCGCGGCAAGGCAGAGATTGGCCGCCACCGCCGCTGCCGAGCCGCCGGACGAGCCGCCCGGCACCAGCTTGGCGTCAGAGCCGGCGCGCCGCCACGGATTGACCACCGGGCCGAAATACGAGGTCTCGTTCGACGAGCCCATCGCGAATTCGTCGTTGTTCAGCTTGCCGAGCATTACCGCACCGTCACGCCACAGCTTTTCGGTGACGGTCGATTCATAGGTCGGCACAAAATTGCTCAAAATCTTCGAGCAGGCGGTCGTCTTCACGCCCTTGGTCGCGAACAGGTCCTTGACGCCGAGCGGAATGCCGGCGAGCGGCCCGGCGGTGCCGGCCGCGATCTGCGCGTCGGCGGCCTTGGCCATGGCGCGGGCCTCGTCCGGCGTTTCGGTGACATAGGCGTTGAGGGCACGCGCTTCCTCGATGGCCACGAGGTGGGCATCGACCAGTTCAAGCGCGGTGAAGGATTTGGCCGCAAGCCCGTCCCGGGCGTCGGCAAGCGTCAGCGTGGTCAGATCAGTCATTCGTCAACCGGGTCGCATGAGAACGGAGAGCGCACCGCGCGCAAGGCACTAGCGGAAACGCCGGGCGTGTGAGTGGAGAGCGTCGTATCGGCGGCGGGGCGCATCGCGGCTTCCAGCTTGTCTAGAAGTGCGTCCATTGCCTTGTCCGGGTCGGTGGTCTGGCCCTGACGCTCCATCTCGTCGAGATAGGCCATATAGGCTTGGTAGGCAGTATCGTCTTCACAGAGCAGACACATGACAAGCTCCTCGGCGGACGCTGTTCCGGCAACCCGCCTGGGTTCGCCGCTGGTGCATCACTCGACGACTTTCGGCACCAGAAAGAAATTGTCCTCGGCGGCGGGCGCATTGGCCATGACGGCCTCGACAATGTCGCCATCGGTGATCACGTCGGCGCGGCGGTGCATCGCCATCGGCGCAACAGAGGTCATCGGCTCGACGCCATCGACATTGACATCGATCAGTTGCTCGACGAAGGCCAGCACGGCGTTGATCTCACCCTGAAGATGAGGAACTTGCTCGTCTTTCACCGCGATACGGGCGAGGTGCGCGATACGGCGTGTGGTGTCGGCATCAACTGACATATTCAAATGGCTCCGCAGGCAGGTCGGCCTTTTTCCGCCCGCCGTATAACAGGTTTGGCTTTCGTGCCGCAACCGCCCGGCCGGGTGCCATCCCGTCCGCGAGGCCCGCAAAGCGGCGCGAAAGGCCGCTATTCCCTCATCCGGCGAGCTGGCCGATGCGATGCAGCGCCGCCTGCGCCAGCGCCCGGGTCAGCTCGGTCGCCGGCATCTCGCGGGCGAGCGCCGCCGCCTGCCCCGACCAGACATTGCTGAAATCAAGCTTTCCGGCCTTCTCCGCCGCCGTTTTCAGCGGCCCGAAGGCCGCCGAGGCATGGGGGAACCCGGGCGAATTCGCGGTCATCGGCCCGAGTTCCCGCATTGCGCGATTGATCACCCCGCGGGCCGGGCGTCCGGTCATGACATTGGTGATGGTGGTCGAATGGTCGCCCGCCGCCGCGAGGCCTGCCCGGTAGAGCGGGCTGATCTTCGATTCGGGGCAGCGCAGATACGCGGTTCCGATCTGGACCGCCGAGGCGCCGAGCGCCAGCGCCGCCGCCACGCCGCGCCCGTCGGCGATGCCGCCTGCTGCGATCACCGGCACGCGCACCGCGTCCACCACCTGCGGCACCAGCGCAAAGGTGCCCGGCTGGGTCGCAATGTTGTCGGTCAAAAACATGCTGCGATGGCCGCCGGCCTCCGCGCCCTGGGCGATGATCGCATCGACGCCGCGCGCCTCCAGCCACTGGGCCTCTTCGACGATCGTCGCGCAGCCGACGATCTTGGTCCCGGTCGCCCTCACCCGCTTGAGCAGGCCGGGCTCCGGCAGGCCGAAGTGGAAGCTGACGACTTCGGGCCTCAGCTCCTCGACCACCTCGCACATCGCCGCATCGAACGGGGCGCGCGCCGCCGCCGGGACCGGCATCGCCGGATCAAGCCCGTGGGCCTTGTAGTACGGCGCCAGTTGTGTCCGCCACGCGGCAACCTTGCCGGGGTCCGCAGCGCTTGCGGCGTGAGCGAAGAAGTTCAGCGATACCGGAGCCTTGACCTCAGAACGGATGAGATTGATCTGGTCGCGCGCCTGATCCGGCGACAGCATCGCGCAGGGCAGCGAGCCGAGCGCCCCGCCCTTTGCGGCGGCGATCACGAGTTCGGCATCCATCGCTCCAGCCATGGGAGCCTGAATGATCGGCACTTCGATGTTGAAGAGGTCCAGCAATCTGCGGTCCGGCCACATATTTTTTTCTTTCCCCGGTTTGACGGCCGCCATGGTGCGGTTTGACCCGCATTCACGATGGAGCGTTAGAAAGATCCGCGCGCCGGCGCAGGTTCCGTCGCGCGCACGCAAGCGTATCACATCACCATGACGGTGATAGCCAAATGACGCCGCTGCAGCAACTCACGCCCGCGCCACCGCGCAAAAAGCCAGATACCGCTTTGCGCTCGCCGCGCCCGGCGTGATAAGCGGGGCGATGCCTGCACCTGTTCTCCCCCTCACCGACGCCGCTTCCGTCTGGCCCGCGCGCGGTGCGCTGATCGGCCTCGACCTCGGCACCAAGACCATCGGCGTCGCCGTGTCCGACCCGGATCGCCGGATCGCCACCGGCGTCACCACCGTCGCCCGCAAGGCCTTCACCGCCGACGCGGGGCGACTGATCGCGATCGCGGCAGAGCGCAGCGCGGTCGGCTTCGTCCTCGGCCTGCCGGTCAACATGGACGGCAGCGAAGGACCGCGCGCGCAGTCGACCCGCGCGTTCGCGCGCAATTTCTCGCGCCTCACCGAATTGCCGATCGGCCTGTGGGACGAGCGGCTGTCCACCGCCGCCGTCGAGCGCGAACTGATCGCGGCCGATGTCAGCCGCGCGCGGCGCGCAAAAGTCATCGACGAGCACGCGGCGATCTTCATCCTCCAGGGCGCGCTCGACCGCCTCGCCGTGTTGCGTAACGCCGCGCGCTGATCAGGCCGGAAGCGCCCGGTCCAGCAGCGCCTGCGCCTCCGCCTGCGACAGCTCGGCCGCGCCGTAGAAGCCGCCGTGGCCGCCGGTGAGCCGCGTCTGCGCGAACAGTTCGGCGTGAGCCGGATAGACGGCGTTGAGCGCGGCGGCGGCCGCGAGCAAGGCCAGCCGCTCGACCGCAAGCCGGGCCAGCCGTTCGCTGTCGGGCCGTTGGAAAGCCGCGCCGATGAACTGCACGGCCTCGGTCGCACCCGGCAGTCCCCGCGTCGCCCCGGCGAGCGACTGCAGCACGGCGACCGCTGCCTCGCCCTCGCGCGACAGCGCGCGCAGCACATCGAGGCACATCACGTTGCCAGAACCTTCCCAAATCGCATTGACCGGCGCCTCGCGATAGTGCCGCGCCAAAATGCCCTCCTCGACGTAGCCGTTGCCGCCAAGGCACTCCATCGCCTCATAGAGGAAGCCGGGCGCGCTTTTGCAGGTCCAGTATTTCACCACCGGCGTGAGCAGCCGCATGTAGGCCGCCTCGCCCGCGTCGTGCGGGGTGCGGTCGAACGCGCGGCACAGCCGCATCACCAGCGCGGTGGAGGCTTCCGAGTGCAGCGCCATGTCCGCAAGGACGCTCTGCATCAGCGGCTGGTCGGCGAGATGCCGCTGAAACACGCTGCGATGGCGGGCATGGTTGAGCGCATGCGCAAGCCCCGAGCGCATCAGCCCGGCGGAGGCGATGGCGCAATCCTGCCGCGTCAGCTGAACCATCTGGATGATGGTGCGGATGCCGCGGCCTTCCTCCCCGATCAGCCGCGCATAGGCGCCGTGGAATTCGACCTCCGACGAGGCATTGGAGCGGTTGCCGAGCTTGTCCTTGAGGCGCTGGAAGCGGAGCTCGTTGACGCTGCCGTCGGGCTTGAAGCGCGGCAGGAAGAAGCACGACAGCCCGCCTTCGGCCTGCGCCAGCACGAGGAAGGCGTCGCACATCGGCGCCGACATGAACCATTTGTGACCGATGATGCGATAGGCATCCCCGACCCGCTCGGCGCGGGTCGCGTTGGCCCGCACGTCAGTGCCGCCCTGTTTCTCGGTCATGCCCATGCCGAGGGTCATGCCGCGCTTGCCCCACCACGGGGCGAAGGACGGATCGTAGGAGCGCGTGCCGATCACCGGCATCAGTTCGGCCAAAAGATCCGGCTGCACGGCCAGCGCCGCCACCGAAGCTCGCGTCATCGTGATCGGGCACAGATGCCCGGTCTCGACCTGCGAGGCGATGTAAAACCTTGCAGCGCGCACCACCTCGGATGCGCCGCCCGCCGACGCCCCGGCCGCCGTCCAGGTCGAGTTGTGGATCCCGGCATGGGCGCTGTGCGCCATCAATTCGTGATAGGCCGGGTGAAACTCCACCTCGTCGCGGCGAAACCCGCGGGCATCATAGAGCTTGAGTTTTGGGGTGTTTTCGTTGGCGATCCGGCCCCGCTCGGCCATCGCGGCCGATCCCCAGTGCCGGCCGAATTCGGCGAGTTCGGCGGCGCTCGCCTCGCCGCCATTCTTGGCCACCGCCTCGGCCAGCGGGCGGTCCAGCGAAAACAGATCGATATCGACAAACGGCGGCGACTGATTGAGCACTTCGTGGGTGGCAGGCAAAGCGTCGCTCATTTCGTTCCTCCGTTTTCTTTGCTTCAGCTTAGACCAATCTTGGCTGTTTCCGCCAATGTCCCGGCCCGTTCCGGCGAGATCGTAGACCAAGGTTCCATCGCCCCGGAAACCGGCCTGCCACAAGCGGGGGATAAGTCCGACGGGGCAATCGCGCTCGGGCCGGCCGTGCCATAACGGTCTTGCCCCGCTTTCCACGTCTCTCTATAGCTTTCGCTTTAATGACACCTGCCTCAAAATCCTCATTTGTCCTCAGCCAGCGGCACCTGCTTGGCATCGATGGGCTATCCGAAGCCGACATCACCGGCCTGCTCAACCTTGCGGAAGAGTATGTCGAGCTGAATCGGCAGGTCGACAAAAAGCGCTCGATCCTGCGCGGCCTCACCCAGGTCAACCTGTTCTTCGAGGCCTCGACCCGAACCCAGTCGTCGTTCGAGATCGCCGGCAAGCGCCTCGGCGCGGACGTCGTCAACATGTCGGTGGCCTCGTCCTCGATCCGCAAGGGCGAGACGCTGATGGACACCGCCATCACCCTCAACGCCATGCACCCGGATATTTTGGTGGTCCGCCATCAGGCCTCCGGCGCGGTCGAACTGCTGGCGCGCAAGGTGGACGGCGCGGTGATCAACGCCGGCGACGGCTCGCACGAGCACCCGACCCAGGCGCTGCTCGATGCCCTGACCATCCGCCGCAACAAGGGACGCATCGCCGGGCTGACGATCGCAATCTGCGGCGACGTGCTGCATTCGCGCGTTGCACGCTCCAACATCCTGCTGCTCGGCATCATGGGCGCGCGCGTGCGCGTGGTGGCGCCCTCCACCCTCTTGCCGCCCGGCATCGAGCGGATGGGCGTGGAAGTGTTTCGCAACATGCGCGACGGCCTCGAAGGTGCCGACATCGTCATGATGCTGCGCCTGCAGCGCGAGCGCATGAGCGGATCGTTCGTGCCTTCCAGCGGCGAATATTTTCAGTTCTACGGCCTCGACCAGAAGAAGCTCGGCTATGCCAAGCCCGATGTGCTGGTGATGCATCCCGGCCCGATGAATCGCGGCGTCGAGATCGACTCCCTCGTCGCCGACGGCTCCCAGTCGCTGATCCGCGAGCAGGTCGAAATGGGAGTTGCGGTCCGGATGGCCGTTCTCGACGCCCTTGCCCGAAACCTGCCGAATGCGTGACGCCATGCAAACACATCATCGTCCGCTTCTGCTCAAAAATGCCCGCCTGATCGATCCGTCCCGCAATCTCGATGCGCCGGGCGATCTTTTGATCATCGACGGCGTGATCAAGGACGCCGGCCACGGGATCGGCGCGGCCGGTGTGCCGGACGGCACCGAGGTGATCGATTGCGCCGGAAAAGTTCTCGCTCCGGGCCTGATCGACATGCGGGCCTTCGTCGGCGAGCCGGGCGCGAGCTATCGCGAAACGCTGGCCACCGCGAGCGAGGCAGCCGCCGCCGGCGGCATCACCACCGTCATCTGCCAGCCCAACACCTCGCCGGTGATCGACAATTCGGCGACCGTCGACTTCGTGCTGCGCCGCGCCCGCGACACCGCAATCGTCAACGTTCACCCGATGGCCGCGCTGACCAAGGGCATGCGCGGCGAGGAAATGACCGAATTCGGCCTGCTGACCGCGGCGGGCGCGGTCGCCTTCACCGACGTCACCAGCGTGATGAACACGCAGGTGATGCGCCGGGCGCTGACCTATGCCCGCGATTTCGACGCGCTGATCGTCCACCACACCGAAGACCCGCACCTCGTCGGCGAAGGCGTGATGAACGAGGGCGAGCTGGCCTCGCGGCTCGGCCTCACCGGCGTTCCGACCGCCGCCGAGACCATCGTGCTCGAACGCGACATGCGTCTCGTCGCGCTCACGGGCGGGCGCTATCATGCCGCCTCGCTGACCTGCGCCGCCTCGCTGGAGATTTTGCAGCGCGCGCGCGAGGCCGGCCTTGCCGTCAGCGCCTCGGTGTCGATCAATCACCTGAGCCTCAACGAAATCGACATCGGCCCCTACCGCACCTTCCTCAAGCTATCGCCGCCGCTGCGCACCGAGGACGACCGGGTCGCGCTGATTGAAGCGGTCGCTTCCGGGCTGATCGACGTCGTGATGTCGGATCACAATCCGCAGGACGTCGAGACCAAGCGCCTGCCCTTCGCGGAAGCTGCCCCCGGCGCGATCGGCCTTGAAACGATGCTCGCCGCCGGCCTGCGGCTGGTTGCCAACGAGCAGATCGAACTGATGACCCTGATCCGGGCGATGTCGACCCGGCCGGCCGAACTGCTGCGCCTGCCCGGCGGCACGCTGAAAGCCGGCGCACCGGCCGATCTGATCGTGATCGATCTCGACGTGCCGTGGCTGCTCGATCCGGCGCAGCTGCGCTCGAAGTGCAAGAACACGCCGTTCGACGAAGCCCGCTTCACCGGCCGGGTGGTTCGCACTATCGTCGGCGGACGCACCGTTCACGAGCACCTGTGAGGGCGGATGACCAGCCAGTTCATCATCGCACTTCTGATCGGCTATCTTTGCGGATCGATCCCCTTCGGGCTGATCCTGACGAAACTCGCCGGCACGCAGGACCTGCGCCAGATCGGCTCCGGCAACATCGGCGCGACCAACGTGCTGCGCACCGGCCGCAAGGGGCTCGCCGCCGCGACCCTGATCGGCGACATGCTCAAGGGCACCGTTGCCGTGGTGATCGGCCAGTGGCTCGGCGGCACTGAGGCGGCGATGGCCGCCGCCTTTGCCGCCTTCGTCGGCCACCTGTTTCCGGTCTGGCTGAAATTCAAGGGCGGCAAAGGGGTTGCGACCTATATCGGCGTCCTCCTCGGCCTCCTGTGGCCGATGGCGTTTGCCTTCGGCGCGATCTGGCTCGCGGTGGCATGGCTGTCGCGCTATTCCTCGCTCTCGGCGCTGGTCGCAAGCCTGCTGACGCCGCCGCTCCTGTGGCTCGTCGGCCGCGCCGACCTCGCCTCGCTGTTCGCGCTGCTCACGGTGCTGCTGTGGTTCATGCACCGCGGCAACATCGCCCGCCTCATCGACCGCACCGAAGGTAAAATCGGCGCAAAGTCCGGAGCCGGTTCCAATTGAGGTTGTAACCGCCCGGCAGTTGGGCAATGCTTCCGCCGATCGAACCCGCGTTTTTGTGCGGGACCGGACGATTTGGCGCATCGGCATTGGCCAGGGGGCGGCGTGGCGTCGGATTCGGGATCAGGCCTCAAGCTGACCGACGCGCAGCGGCTCGACTGGCTGCGCCTGATCCGCAGCGACAATATCGGCCCGCGGACCTTCCGATCGCTCATCAATCATTCCGGCGGCGCACGTAAAGCGCTCGAGCGCCTGCCCGAACTGGCGCGCCGCGGCGGCGCAGCCCGGCCGATGCGGATCTGCTCGCATGCCGAAGCCGAGGCCGAACTGGCGGCGTGCGAAAAACTCGGCGTGAGCATGGTCGCCCCCGGCGAGCCGGGCTATCCGCCGCGCCTCGCGCGCATCGACGACGCTCCGCCCCTCCTCGCCCTCCGTGGCAGCAAGTCCGCGTCGATGCGGCCGATGATCGCCATCGTCGGTTCACGCAACGCCTCCGGCGGCGGCATCAAACTGTCGGCGTCGCTGGCGCGCGATCTCGGCGAAGCCGGTTTCATCATCGTGTCGGGCCTTGCCCGCGGCATCGATCAATCCGCACATGCTGCAAGTAAATCGACCGGCACGGTTGCGGTCCTCGCCGGCGGGCACGACCGCGTCTACCCGTCCGAGCATACATCGCTGCTGCAAAACATTTTGGACGCGGGCGGCAGCGCGATCTCCGAAATGCCGATGGGCCACACCCCGCGCGGGCGGGATTTTCCGCGTCGCAACCGGCTGATTTCCGGGGCCGCCCTCGGCGTCGTGGTGGTCGAGGCGGCCCACCGTTCCGGCTCGCTGATCACCGCACGCTTGGCCAACGAGCAGGGGCGCGAAGTCTTCGCCGTGCCGGGATCGCCGCTCGATCCCCGCGCCGCAGGCACAAACCACCTTATCAAGCAGGGCGCGACCCTGATCACGGAGCCGGCCGACGTTCTCGAGACGTTGCAGCCGATGCTGGATCGCCCGATCGAGATCGACGCCAGCGAACCGGAGAGCGGTCTTTTCGACGGCAGCGAGCCGCAGACGGGTGAGCGGGCGCGCATCATTGACCTGCTCAGCCCCGTCCCGATTGCCATCGACGACATTATCAGAATGGCGAAGGCATCCGCGCCGGTAACCCGGACGGTCCTCCTCGAGCTCGAGCTTGCCGGTCGGCTGGAGCGTCACCGCTCCGGAACGGTCGCCCTCCTTTTCTGAGGCGCCGAAAATCTGCGGACGAGGTCCTCGGCCTCGAGTATCGCCATGTCGAGCAGATAGCCCAGCGTGCCGAGCCTGTGGCGATGTGCGATTTTCGATAGATTGCTCAGCGTCTCAAATGAAAACTGCGCTGCTTCGAGAGCCACCCCATCGGCCCCGCGCCCCGCCGGCGATGGGCCTTCTTCGGAATCCTTTGAGGATCTCACCTTCCGTCGATTGGCCTGTCTCACCTTCTCCCTCCCGCGGCAAAACAAGAACACCCCAAGGTAAAATAAGGGGATACGGAAAGTTTGCAACCTAAAGTAGATCAACATAACGACACACAATCATAACTGCACAAATCTTCGGGTGATATTGCTATCGCCCTGTTTGACAGCGTACACCTCATTACCCATGTTCCGGCGACTATCACGCGCCGTGGGCCGTGGAACCACGGTACGTATTTCCTAAACCATTGGAACGTCATGAATATCGTCATTGTCGAGTCGCCAGCTAAGGCCAAGACGATCAACAAGTATTTGGGCCCGTCCTATGAGGTCGTGGCTTCGTTCGGCCATGTCCGCGACCTTCCGGCAAAAAATGGCTCGGTCGATCCAGACGCTGACTTCCGGATGATTTGGGAAACTGATCCTAAGGCGGTCAGCCGGCTCAACGACATCGCGCGTGCCGTCAAAAGCGCCGACAAGCTCATTCTCGCCACCGACCCTGATCGCGAGGGCGAGGCGATCTCCTGGCACGTCCTGGAGGTGTTGAAGGAAAAACGCGCGCTGAAGGATCAGAAGATCGAGCGCGTCGTCTTCAACGCCATCACCCGTCAGGCCGTGACCGACGCGATGAAACACCCGCGCCAGCTCGATGGCGCGCTGGTCGACGCCTATATGGCGCGCCGCGCCCTCGACTATCTCGTCGGCTTCACGCTCTCCCCGGTACTATGGCGCAAACTGCCCGGCGCGCGTTCTGCCGGCCGGGTCCAGTCGGTCGCGCTGCGGCTGGTTTCCGACCGCGAGCAGGAGATCGAGCAGTTCGTTCCGCGCGAGTACTGGTCGCTGATCGCGACCCTGGCGACGCCGCGCGCCGAGCAGTTCGAGGCGCGCCTCGTCGGCGCCGACGGCAAGAAAATCCAGCGGCTCGATATCGGCACCGGCGCCGAGGCGGAAGACTTCAAGCGCGCCCTCGAGACCGCGAACTTTATTGTAAGCGCGGTCGAGGCCAAGCCCGCGCGGCGCAACCCGCAGGCGCCCTTCACCACCTCGACGCTGCAGCAGGAAGCCAGCCGCAAGCTCGGCTTCGCCCCCGCCATCACCATGCGGATCGCCCAGCGTCTGTACGAGGGCATCGACATCGGCGGCGAGACCACCGGCCTCATTACCTATATGCGTACCGACGGCGTTCAGATCGCCGACGAGGCGATTGCCCAGGCCCGCAAGGTCATCGGCGACAAATACGGCAAGCGCTACGTGCCGAGCGCCCCGCGCCAGTATCAGACCAAGGCGAAGAACGCGCAGGAGGCCCACGAAGCCATCCGCCCGACGGATCTCGCCCGCCTGCCCGCCGATCTGGTCAAGCGCCTCGATCCCGATCAGGCCAAGCTGTACGAGCTGATCTGGACCCGCACCATCGCCAGCCAGATGGAAGCGGCGGAGCTCGAGCGCACCACGGTCGACATCACCGCCAAGGCGGGCGACCGCGTGCTCGAACTGCGCGCCACCGGCCAGGTCGTGAAGTTCGACGGCTTCCTCGCGCTCTACAGCGAAGGCCGCGACGACGATGCGGACGACGACGAGAACCGCCGCCTGCCGATGATGAGCCAGGGCGAAAACCTCAAGCGCGAGGCGCTGAAGGTGACCCAGCACTTCACTGAGCCGCCGCCGCGCTTTTCGGAGGCTTCGCTCGTCAAACGCATGGAAGAACTCGGCATCGGCCGGCCTTCGACCTATGCGTCGATCCTGCAGGTGCTCAAGGATCGCGGTTACGTCAAGCTCGACAAGCGGCGCCTGCACGCGGAGGACAAGGGGCGCGTCGTCATCGCCTTCCTTCGCAACTTCTTCGCCCGCTATGTCGAGTACGATTTCACGGCCGATCTCGAAGACCAGCTCGATCGCATCTCGAACAACGAGATCGACTGGCGGCAGGTGCTGAAGGATTTTTGGAGCGACTTCATCGGCGCAGTCGACGGCATCAAGGATCTGCGCGTCGCCGAAGTGCTCGACGTGCTCGACGAGATGCTCGGCCCGCACATCTATCCGCCGCGCGAGGACGGCGGCGATCCGCGCCAGTGCCCAAGCTGCGGCACCGGGCGGCTCAACCTGAAGGCCGGCAAGTTCGGCGCTTTCGTCGGCTGCTCGAACTATCCCGAGTGCCGCTACACCCGCCCGCTCGCCTCCGGCAGCGAAGCGGACACCGGCGACCGCGTGCTCGGAAAGGATCCCGACACCGGCCTCGAGGTGGCAGTGAAATCGGGCCGCTTCGGCCCCTATATCCAGCTCGGCGAAGCCAAGGACATGCCCGAGGGCGAGAAGCCCAAGCGTGCCGGCATTCCCAAGGGCACCTCGCCCAGCGATGTCGATCTCGACCTCGCGCTGAACCTGTTGTCGCTGCCGCGCATCGTCGGCGTGCATCCGGAGGATGGCGAGCCGATCAAGGCCGGCCTCGGACGGTTCGGGCCCTACGTGCAGCACGGGAAAACCTATGCCAGCCTCGAGGCCGGCGACGAGGTGTTTTCGGTCGGCATCAACCGCGCGGTGACGCTGATCGCCGAAAAGCTCGCCAAGGGTCCGGGCCGCGGCCGCGCCAAGGCCGATCCGGGCAAAATCATCGGCGACCATCCGGCCCACGGCCCGATCGGCGTGAAGAACGGCCGCTACGGCGCCTATGTGACGGCGGGCGGCATCAACGCCACCCTGCCGGCCGAAACATCGCCGGAAACGGTCACGCTCGAACAGGCAATTGCGCTGATCGACGCCCGCGCGGCCAAGGGCGGCAAGGCGAAGGCCCCGGCGAAAAAGGCGGTTGCCAAGAAGGCTGTGGCCAAAACAACCGTTGCCAAGAAAGCCGTTGCCAAAAAGGCTGTCGCGAAAAAAGCTCCGGCGAAGAAGGCCGCGGCCAAAAAGGCTCCCGCCAAGAAGGCGGCAAGCACCTCGGCCAAGAAGGCCGTTAGCGAAGCAGGCGAATAAGGTGAACGGAACGACGTGAGCAAAAAGCGCGTTACCCAGAACGTCGTTCCGACACGCGACGAGATCGTTGCCTTCATCCGCGCGCAAAAAGGAGAGACGAGCACGCGCGACATCGCGCGGGCCTTCGGCCTCAAGAACGCCGACCGCGCCGCGCTCAAGCGCATCCTGCGCGAGCTTTCCGATGAGGGCGTCGTCGAACGCCACGGCAAGAAGATGAAGGGCCCCGAAGCTCTCCCCTCAACGCTGATTGCCGACGTCACCGAGCGCGACGCGGAAGGCAATCTTCTGGCCGTGCCGACCGAGTGGGACGAAGAGGAAAAAGGCCCGCCCCCGAAAATCCGGCTCGTCATTCCGCGCTCGCCGCGCCCCGGCACGGCGGCCGGGCTCGGCGACCGCGCGTTGCTGCATGTCGACAGGAACGACGACGAGGACGATGCTCCGTGGCGCGGCCGGGTCATCCGTGTGCTCGATCGCGGCAAGGGCCGCGTCCTCGGCATCTATCGCGCGCTGCCCGACGGCACGGGGCGCCTCGTGCCGATCGACAAGAAGCAGGCCGACCGTGAACTTTTGATCGCGAGCGGCAATGCCGGCGATGCCGCCGATGGCGACCTCGTCAGCGTCGAACTCACCCGCGCCCGCGCCTACGGCCCGCCCGTCGCGAAGGTGAAGGAACGGCTCGGCTCGCTCAAGACCGAACGGGCGATCAGCCTGATCGCGATCTATTCGCACGACCTTCCCTTCGTCTTTCCGGCTGCGGCTCTGAAGGAAGCCGAGGCGGCGAAGTATGCGACGCTGAAAGGCCGCGAGGACTGGCGCAACATTCCGTTCGTCACCATCGATCCGCCCGACGCCAAGGATCACGACGACGCCGTTCACGCCGAGGTCGATACCGACCCGGACAACAAGGGCGGCTACATCGTCCACGTCGCGATCGCCGACGTCGCCTTCAACGTTCGCCCCGGCTCGGCATTGGACAACGAGGCGCTCAAGCGCGGCAACTCGGTCTATTTCCCGGACCGTGTCGTGCCGATGCTGCCCGAGCGCATCTCCAACGACCTGTGCTCGTTGCGGCCGGGCGAGCCGCGCGGCGCGCTCGCGGTGCGCCTCGTGCTCGGCGCCAACGGGCGCAAGAAGTCGCACTCGTTCCACCGCGTCCTGATGCGCTCGGTCGCCAAGCTCAGCTACAATCAGGTGCAGGCGGCGATCGACGGCGCGCCGGACGAAGACACCGGGCCGCTGCTCGAAACGCTGCTGAAGCCGCTGTACGGCGCCTATGCCTGCGCGATGAAGGCCCGCAAGGAGCGCGAGCCGCTCAACCTCGACCTGCCCGAGCGCAAAATTCTGCTGCGGCCCGACGGCACCGTCGATCGCGTGGTGACGCCCGAGCGCCACGATGCCCACAAGCTGATCGAGGAGTTCATGATCCTCGCCAACGTGGCCGCGGCGGAAACGCTCGAAAAGCAAAGCCTGCCGCTGATCTATCGCGTTCACGACGAGCCGGCGATCGAGAAGATCCACAACCTCCACGAGTTCCTCAAGACGCTGGAGATCGGCTTCGCCAAGTCCGGCGCGCTGCGCCCTGCCCGCTTCAACGTGGTGCTGAACCTGGTGAAGGGCGCGGACGTCGAGCCGCTGGTCAACGAGGTGATTTTGCGCGCCCAGGCGCAGGCCGAATACACCACCGACAACTATGGCCACTTCGGCCTCAATCTGCGGCGCTACGCGCATTTCACCTCGCCGATCCGCCGTTATGCGGACCTCGTCGTCCACCGCTCGCTGATCCGTGCGATGAATCTCGGCGACGGCGCGCTGCCGGAAACCGAGACGCCGGACACGCTGGGCGAGGTTGCCGCGCAAATCTCGATGGCCGAGCGCCGCGCCATGAAGGCCGAACGCGAGACCATCGACCGGCTGATCGCGCACCATCTCGCCGATCGAGTCGGCGCGGAGTTCGGCGCGCGCATCTCCGGCGTGACGCGGGCGGGCCTCTTCGTCCGCCTTCATGAAACGGGCGCCGACGGCCTGATTCCGGTCCGGACGCTCGGCACCGAGTACTTTCAATACGACGAGGGCCGTCACGCGCTGATCGGCACCCGCAGCGGCGTGATGTATCGCCTCGGCGATGAGATCGAGGTTCGCCTCGTGGAAGCCGCCCCGGTCGCCGGCGCGCTGCGTTTCGAGATTTTGGAGGCCGGCATCAGCCCGCGCAGCCTGCGCCGCAAGATCGCGCGGCGCGGCAGCAGTTCCGCCGCCGATTCGTCACGCGGCGCAGCTCCCCATGGCGTTGCCAAGCCAAAAGGTGCTAAAGGCAAGTCGGATAAAAAATCCAAGCACGGGACCACTCGCGCCGAGCGCAAAAAGCAAAAGGCCGGGAAAGCCAGTCCCGGACGTGCAAGAACGAGCAAGAGATGACAATGCCAGTTGAAAACCAGCCGACTCGCTGGACGCGCGAGTCGGGAGCAAGGCCGGAACGCAATCTCTGGCTGGCGATGAAGCGCGGCATGAAGTGCCGCTGCCCGGCCTGCGGCGAGGGCAAGATCTTCAGTTCATTCCTGCGGATCGCCAAGACCTGCCCGTCCTGCCACGAAGAGCTCTATCACCACCGCGCCGACGACCTTCCGGCCTATCTGGTCATCGTCATCGTCGGGCACATCATCGTGCCGGTTGCACTGGCCATCGAAAAGGCCTGGGCGCCGGACATGCTGCTGCAGATGGCGTTCTACGTCCCGCTTTCGCTGCTGATGTCGCTGCTGCTGCTCCCGCCGACCAAGGGCGCCGTGGTCGGCCTGCAATGGGCGCTGCGGATGCACGGTTTCGACGAGAACGATCCGGAGCGCACGAAAGAGCCTTCCCTAGCCTCTTCCTGACCACATCGGGGCCGCCTTGCCAAAAACAAAAAACGCCCAAGGCCAAAACAAAGATCCGGATCCGGATGACGCCAACCGCGGAACGTTTCCCAACACGCGGCCGCGGGACGCCGCAACCCTGATTCTGGTGGACCGCAGCGAGCCGACGCCCCGCGTTCTGGTCGGCCGCCGCCATCACGGCCACGTCTTCATGCCGGGAAAGATCGTGTTTCCCGGCGGCCGGGTCGACGCCAGCGACAGCCGCGTGCCGGTCGCCGCCCCCATTCCCGATACCCTCGAATCGCTGCTGATCCAGGGCAGCCCAAAAGTCTCCCCGGCCCGCGCCCGCGCGCTCGCAACCGCGGCCATTCGCGAGGCCTGCGAGGAAACCGGCCTCTGTCTCGGCCGCCGTGCCGAAAGCCTGCCCAGCAGCCTCTCCGGGCCGTGGCAGCCGTTTGCTGAGGCGGGCCTCCTGCCCGACCCCTCCAGCCTGTTCTACATCGCCCGCGCCATCACTCCCGCCGGCCGGGTCCGCCGATTCGACACCCGCTTCTTCACTGCCGATGCCTCGGCCATCGCCCACCATGTTCCCGGCGTCATTCACGCCGAGGCGGAACTGGTCGAGCTGGTGTGGATGCCGATGGGGTCCGAGCCGCTCGCGGACCTGCACCCGATGACGAAAAACGTGCTTAAAGTGCTGGAAAAGCGCCTCGAAAAGGGCCCGCTCTCCCATCGGCACCCGGTGCCGTTGTTCCACTTCCGCAATGGCGCGATGCTGACGGATTTCATTTCCATCGAATAGTCAGCGTTTTTCCTCGGCGAGTTGCCGAAAAACTTGACTTTGGGTCATTCCTGACTAGTTTGCCGCCAAACGCGGGACTGCCACGGCTGCCCCGGATTTTGGCGTTCCCATTCAATTTTGAGGCTTACGATATGGCCAAGGCAGTCACGATCAAGATCAAGTTGGTTTCTTCGGCCGACACCGGTTACTACTACGTCGCCAAGAAGAACTCGCGCACGATGACCGACAAGCTCGTCAAGAAGAAATACGATCCGGTTGCGCGCAAGCACGTCGAGTTCCGCGAAGCCAAAATCAAGTGATCTTGAATTTTCGGATTCGGTTTTCGGACGGGGCCTTTGGCCCCGTTTTTCATTTGGGCATGCGCCGCGCGCAAGGAACCTGATCAGGCAGCGAGCGCGACGACACGGTTGCGGCCGTCGCTCTTGGCGCGGTAGAGCGCCTTGTCCGCGCGCCTGAGCATGGAGGCCACGCCCTCCCCCGCCGGATCGAGCGTCGCCAGGCCGATCGACAGCGTGACGTGGACCTGTACGTCGCCCTGCGGCACCTTGAACGGCGTCTGGGCGACCACGCGGCGCAGCCGCTCGGCGACCAGACCGGCGCCGTTGAGATCCGCCTCCGGCATCACGATCACGAATTCCTCGCCGCCATAGCGGCAGGCGAGATCGATGCCGCGAATTTCCCGCTTCACCACATCCGCGAATTCGCGCAGCACCTCGTCGCCCGCCTCATGGCCGAAGGTGTCGTTGATCGACTTGAAGTAGTCGATGTCCATCATCATCACCGCGAGCGGCTTGCCCCGCGCCGCCGAATGCTCGGTCAGCGTGGCGAGATGGCTCTCCAGATAGCGGCGATTGTTGAGGCCGGTCAGGCCGTCGGTGATCGCCATCGCGACCGTGGCCTGAAGGTTGTCGCGCAACTGTTCGGTATAGCGCCGCCGGCGAACCTGGGTGCGCGTCCGGGCCAAGAGTTCGTTCGGATCGAGCGGCCGGACCAAAAAATCGGTCACGCCCACTTCCAGCCCTCGCAGGAGGCGCGACTGGCTGGCGGCGTCGGCGATCGCCAGAATCGGCAGATGACGGGTGCGTTCCAGGGCGCGCACCTGACCGCACAGCCGCAGCGCGTCAAAATTCTCCAGCGCCATCGACACGATCACCAGATCGTAGTTGCCCTCGGCGGCATGGATCAGGGCGTCGCCCGGCGCGGTTTCGACATCGACCGCATGCTCGGCGCAAAGCGTCATTGCGATCTGCTCGTAGGAGGCGGGCTGGTCGTCGACGACGAGAACCGTGCCGCCCCGTCCATCCTCTTCCCGATTCACGCGCGCGCCGCCGATCCCGATCGAGGTCAGTTCGCGCATCCGCAGCTCGTCGGTCATCATCTTGAGCCGCGAGAGCGAGCGTACCCGCGAAATCAGCATCTGGTCGGGCACCGGCTTGGTCAGAAAATCGTCGGCGCCGGCCTCGAGGCCGCGGATGCGGTCGGACGGCTGGTCGAGCGCCGTCACCATCACCACCGGAATGAAATGCGTCTTCGGATTGGCCTTGAGGCGGCGGCAGACCTCGAAACCGTCGAGATCCGGCATCATCACGTCGAGCAGGATGAGATCGCAGTCGACGCGCTCGCAGATCGCCAGCGCCTCGGAGCCGCAACTTGCAGTGAGGACTTCGTAATATTCGGCGGAGAGCCGCGCCTCCATCAGCCTGAGGTTGGCAGGCGTATCGTCGACGACAAGAACACGTGCTGTCATCGAAGGCTCCCGGTTCTATCCGATGAAACGACGCACCGTTTCGATGAAGTGGCCCACGGAAATGGGTTTTGAAAGATATGCCTCGCAGCCACCCTCGCGGATCCGCTCCTCGTCGCCCTTCATCGCGAAAGCCGTGACCGCGACGACCGGAATGGATCGCAATTCAGGGTCCTGCTTGATCCGGCGCGTCACATCGAGCCCGGACACCTGCGGCAACTGGATATCCATCAGGACGAGATCAGGGCGCACATTGCGGACGAGGTCATAAGCCTCGACGCCGCTGCTGGTGCCGACGGTCTGGTAGCCGTGGGCCTCAAGCAGGTCGCGAAAGAGCTTCATATTCAGCTCATTGTCTTCGACGATAAGGACGGTTTTTGCCATCCCGCCCTCCGCTGCGAAAGATGCCGGTGGCCCAACGGGAGGGGGCTTCCAGCCGTCCAGGGTATCCGCCCGATGGACTCAGATATAACTATCTCAAAATAGGAACGATAGGTTACGGAAAGGCAAAGACGATCAATGAGAACAGGCAGAACCGACCCGCGTGAAGCGGCCGAGCTGGTCGCCGTCAACGCGCTGTCCTTCATCGCCAGCGACCCGGAGCGGCTGGGCCTGTTTCTGGCCGAAACCGGGCTTGGCCCGCAGAACCTGCGCAATGCGGCATCGGACCCGCACTTTCTCGCCGGGGTGCTGGACTTCGTCATGCGCGACGACGCGATGGTGCAGACCTTTGCCGAGGCGTCCGAACTGACGATCACCGCGATCAGCGGCGCGCGGGAATTGCTCGGCGGCGGCGACTGGGAGCGCGATGTCCCGTGACGTCAGGGCCGCCCCGCGCGACTGCCGCCCTGCCCGGCTTCTGCCGGGACTGCCTCGCTGACGCCCCCGCCAAGGCCGGCCGCTGCCCCGGCTGCGGCTCGCCGCGCCTCCTCCGGCACCGCTCGCTGGCCTCGCTGTCGATCGCCCACATCGATTGCGACGCCTTCTATGCGACCGTCGAGAAACGCGACAACCCGGAGCTTGAGGATCAGCCCGTGATCGTCGGCGGCGGGCGGCGCGGGGTCGTATCCGCCGCGTGCTATCTCGCCCGGACCTACGGCGTGCGCTCGGCGATGCCGATGTTCAAGGCGCTGGAGCTGTGCCCCTCGGCGGTCGTGATCCGCCCGGACATGGCAAAGTATGTCCGCGTCGGCCGCGAGGTCCGCGCCGCGATGCTGGCACTCACGCCGCTCGTCGAGCCGCTGTCGATCGACGAGGCCTTTCTCGATCTCAGCGGCACCGAGCGCCTGCACGGACTGATCCCGGCAAAAGTGCTGGCCCGCTTCGTCCTCGACATCGAGCGCAACATCGGCATCACCGCATCGGTCGGGCTGTCCTGCAACAAGTTCTTGGCCAAGATCGCCTCCGATCTCGACAAACCTCGCGGCTTCGCCGCGCTCGATCAGGAGGGTGGACGCGAGCTTTTGGCCGACAAGCCTGTCGGCTTCATCTTCGGCGTCGGCCCGGCCACGGTCGAGCGGCTGACGAAGCGCGGTTTTCGCAAGGTCGCCGACATCCAGCGCGCCGATGAGCTCGACATGATGCGGCATTTCGATGCCGAGGGCCGGCGCCTCTGGCGTCTCGCGCGAGGCGTCGACGACCGCAAGGTCGTCGCCGACCGCGGGGCCAAGACGATCTCGAGCGAGACGACCTTCGAAACCGACATGCGCGACCTCGCCTCGCTTGAGCGCGTGCTGTGGCGGCTCAGCGAAAAGGTGTCGGCGCGGCTCAAGACCGGCAACCTCGCCGGCACGACGATCACGCTGAAACTCAAGACTGCCGATTTCCGCCAGCGCACCCGCGCCCGCTCGGTCGCGGCGCCCACCCAGCTCGCCAATCACATCTTTACGACGTCGCGCGACATGCTCGCCCGCGAGATCGACGGCACCGCCTTCCGCCTGATAGGCGTCGGCGTCAGCGCGTTGCGGCCCGGCTCGGAGGCGGAGGATTCCGATCTGATCGACCGTCGTTCGGCAAAAGCCGAACGGGCGATGGACAACCTGCGGAAAAAGTTCGGGAATGCCGCGGTGATCCGCGGCATCATTTATGACGGCCCGGCCAAATCGGACAGTGCCGACTAGGCGGTGCAGCCGTTATTTCCTACAGGCTTACCGTTACAAGGCTTGCAAGGCAAATTTACTGGAAGGCTTATTTACTGCAAGGCTTGGCCGGCTTCGCCTCGAACCGGGTCATCGCCCCGCTGATCACAAAATCGTTGTAGTCGATCACCAGCGCGCGCGAGACGCCGTTGTCGTAGAGCTCGAACGACATCGCAAAAGCCGGAGTCTGCTCGCCGGTCGCGGGCTTCGATGCGCTGTCGTAATAGCTGACGGTAACCGGCCAGCGCACCCGCGATTTCAGTTCGCTGCTGGAGGCTGCGACATCATCGGCCTGTTTTCCCTTGTCGCCGGTGATCGGCTGGCCGATCACCGTAAAGGTGTTGAATACCTTTTCGCCGTTGTCGGAGCCGTCATAGACCTTCAGCTCGAGCACCGACTTGCCCTCGCGCGCGGCCTCGATCACGCGCTTCACCTGCTCGGTCGGGAAGATCGTATCGCCGTCGATCTTGAAGGTCTTTTCCGCCGGGCGCTTCAGACGGACGGTGATGCCCTCGCCCGTGCGCTCGGCCACGCCGTCGGTGATCACAGGATCGCTGTCGTTGCTGCGGTTCTCGATGCGGAAGCGATAGGAGCCGCCGTCAGCGGCTTCCCAGTTGGTCGAGCGGAAGTCGCTGAACACCGTCTTGCCTTCGCCGGCATCCAGCTCGGAGACCTGGCGAAAGTCGGTGGAATAGCCCTCGCAGGCGCTTCCGCTGAAATTGTACAGGATGCGGCCGCTGGCATTGTTGATCGACACGTTGCCGCGCGAGCGCAGCAGGCTGAGACCATAAAGCGCCTGATGCGGCGCGAATTCCACCTGCGCCGCCGAGGCCGCATGGCCGGGAGCCACCGCGCCCGACACCGCCATTGCGGCAACCGACGCGACCAGGGCGCTGGTCTTCAGAAGACGGGACAAACTGCGCATAGATGCTCCTGTGAATAGAACGACCATAGTGAGGAGCGGATTCTTCGACAAGCCGCAGACCGCCGCGCCCGACCGGGGTGGAACACTTGCATGGGCGCTCATGATGGGTGAAATATGGCTGGCCGATCTTCGGCATGCGAGTTGCGCGCGTGGACCCCAACCATTGAGGAACAGATGGCAGGAGCGGTTGAGCAGAAACTGGCGGCAGCGGGCATTGTCCTGCACGTACCGTCGCCCCCGACTTCGAACTACGTCCCCTTCGTTCGCACCGGCAATCTGCTGTTCGTTTCCGGGCAGATTTGCGCCGATAAAGACGGCAGAATCGTTGCCAAGGGCAAGCTCGGCGCCACCGTTTCGGTCGAACAGGGCGTTGACGCGGCAAAGACCTGCGCGGTCAACCTGCTCTCGCAGGTGAAGGCGGCGCTTGGCGATCTCGACAAGGTCGCGCGGGTGGTTCGCCTTGGCGGTTTTGTGAACTCCGCTCCCGATTTTTTGAACGGCCCGAAGGTGCTGGACGGCGCTTCCGAGGTGATGATCGCGGCGTTCGGCGAAAAGGGCCGCCACGCCCGGACCACCATCGGCGTTGCCGTTCTGCCGGGCGATGCGGCGGTCGAAGTCGACGCCATCTTCGAGGTCGGCTGACCGGACCGATGACGATGCGCGCGCCCGACTGGCTGATTGCCCGGCCCGTGGCCCATCGCGGGCTGCACGACCGGGCGCGCGGCATTCTCGAAAACATGCCTGCGGCGATCGACGCCGCAGTCGCCGGCAACTTTACCATCGAATTCGATCTGCAGTTGACCGCCGATGGCGAGGCCATGGTCCACCACGACGATGAGCTTGGCCGCCTCACCCACGGCAGCGGGCCACTGCGGGCCAAGTCGGCCGCCGAGCTGCGCTCTGTCGCGTTCAAGGATACGCACGAGCGGATGATGTCGCTCAGCGATCTGTGCGACCGCGTCGCCGGCCGCGTGCCGCTCCTGATCGAGCTCAAGAGCCACTTCGACGGCGACCGCAAGCTGGCCGCTCGCGTCGCAAACGTGCTCGCCGGCTATCGCGGCCCGGCGGCGGTCATGTCGTTCGATCCCGATCAGGTGCTGGCGATTCGCGAACTGATGCCGGACGTTCCCCGCGGCATCACCGCCGAGCGGTTCTATGACGACGAGGAATGGGCGCCGCTCGGCGAGGAGCGCCGGCACGGCATGACCGCGCTGCGCCACGCCTTCCGCACTCAGCCGCATTTCGTCGCCTATCGCGTTGCCGATCTGCCTGCGCCGGCGCCGTGGATCGCGCGCAACATTTTTCGCTGCCCGCTCCTGACATGGACCGTGCGGACGTCCGAGCAACGCGCGCGTGCCGCAAAATACGCCGACCAGATGATTTTTGAAGGCTTTGTGCCATAGGCGAACCCCTTTGAGAATCCGCCCGCCCTTGACGGAGCGGCGCGCAAGGCCAATCTATTCATCAGTCTGCGGCACCCGCTTTGCGACGGCCGCCAACCAGTCGTCCGGCATCGCAAGCGCGCCGCTGCTCGCAAGAGGCTTTTGGGCGATTGCGGGCGGTGACAGCGTCAGGATCAGATTGCGTCGATGGCTTCACCAGAAATTACGCTCGAAGCGGTGGCCTCCGTCACACAGATCCCGAAAGCGGACTGGGACGCCTGCGCAAATCCTTCCGCAGGCAAGGACGCGGCGGAAAGTTACAATCCCTTCATCGCCTATGATTTTTTCCATTCTCTCGAAACATCGAAATCGGCCTCGCCGCGCGCCGGATGGAGCGCCCGGCATCTGGTCGCGAAACAGGGCGACAAAATCGTCGGCATCGTCCCCTGCTATCTGAAATCGCATTCGCAAGGCGAATACGTCTTCGATCATGGCTGGGCCGATGCCTATGAGCGCGCCGGCGGCCGCTACTACCCAAAGCTTCAGGCTGCCGTGCCTTTCACGCCCGCGACCGGCCGGCGTCTCCTGGTCCGCGGCGGCGAGAATCATAAAACCGTGTCGGCTGCCCTCGCCAATGGCCTGATCGGCCTCTGCGGGGTGATGGAAGCCTCATCGGTCCACGTGACCTTCGCGCCGAAAGACGAGGCCGAGCTTCTCGTCAAGCACGGCTACCTCCTGCGCACTGACCGGCAGTTTCATTTCGAAAATCAGAACTACGCAACGTTCGACGATTTTCTCGCCACCCTCGCCTCGCGCCATCGCAAGGCGATCCGCCGCGAACGCCGCGACGCGCTGGCGAACGGCATCACCATCCATCACCTCACCGGCGACGACATCACCGAAGATGCGTGGGACGCGTTCTTCGCCTTCTACATGGAAACCGGCTCGCGCAAATGGGGCCGGCCCTATCTCAACCGCACCTTCTTTTCGCTGGTCGGCGAGACGATGCGCGACCGCGTCCTCCTCGTGATGGCGAAGCGCAATGGCCGCTGGATCGCAGGCGCGATCAACTTCATCGGCTCGGACACGCTGTTCGGCCGCAACTGGGGCGCGATCGAGCACCACCCGTTCCTGCATTTCGAGGTCTGCTACTATCAGGCCATCGACTTTGCGATTGCCCGCGGCCTGCGCTGCGTCGAGGCCGGCGCGCAGGGCGAGCACAAGATCGACCGCGGCTATCTGCCGAAAACCACCTATTCGGCGCATTTCCTCGCCGACCCGGCGCTGCGCCGCGCGGTGGCGCAGTATCTGGAGCAGGAGCGCAGCTACGTCGCCCATGCGGTGCGCGAGCTGACCGACGCCGGCCCCTTCCGCAAGGCTTTGCCGCCGGACGAAGGATGCGCTTGACCCGGCCGAGCCTGATGGCGAAAACTGCGCGGAAAATCAGCCCGGAGCCGTCATGAAGACCTACGATCCCAACAACGTTTTCGCAAAAATCCTGCGCGGCGAGCTGCCGTGCTACAAGATCTGCGAAGACGAGCACACTTTTGTGTTTCTCGACATCATGCCGCGCAGCGCCGGCCACGCGCTCGTGATTCCGAAGGTCGGCGTGCGCAACATTCTCGACATCGCCGCCGAAGATTTCGCCCATGTCGCCCGCATGACCCACAAGGTCGCCAATGCGGCGATGAAGGCCTTTGCCGCCGATGGCGTCATCGTCGCGCAGTTCTCCGAGCCCGCTGCCGGACAGGAAGTCTATCACCTGCACATGCACGTGATGCCGCGCAAGCACGGCGTCGAGCTGCTGCCGCCCGCCTCGCGCAAGGAAGACCCCGCTGTACTCGCCGACAACGCGGCCAAGCTGATCGCGGCGCTCGACGCCGCATAAACAACGGGGGCACATGATGGCCGATCGCATCGCAGGCACGCTCGATGAAGGATTTGGCTTCGCACCCGACGACGATGCGCCGATCGCCTACATGCAGCGCACCCGCGACTACTACGCGGCGATCGGCTACACCACGCCCTATCGCTGGGCGCATTATGTCGATGCGCCGTTTGCCCCGCTGCAAAAGCCCTTGGCGGCCTCGCGGGTGGCGCTGATCACCACCGCCGCCCCCTACCAGCCGGACAAGGGCGATCAGGGCCCCGGCGCGGCCTATAACGGCAGCGCGAAGTTCTTCTCGGTCTATGACGGCGACGTGACGCAGCCGCACGATCTGCGGATCTCCCACATCGCCTACGACCGCACCCACACCACCGCGACCGACAGCGGCACCTGGTTTCCCCTGCCCGCCCTGATCCATGCGGCAAAGGCGGGCCGCATCGGCGCGCTCGCCCCGCGCTTCTTCGGCGCGCCGACCAATCGCAGCCACCGGGTCACGCTCGAGACCGACGCCCCGGAAATTCTGCGGCGATGCCGGGACGACGGCGTCGATGCGGCGGTGCTGGTGCCCAACTGCCCCGTCTGCCACCAGACCGTGACGCTGATCGCGCGCCATCTCGAAGCCGCCGGCATTTCGACGGTGGTGATGGGCTGCGCCAAGGACATCGTCGAGCATGCCGCCGCGCCGCGCTTTCTGTTCAGCGATTTTCCGCTCGGCAACTCGGCCGGCAAGCCGCATGACGCGGCCTCCCAGACGTTCACGCTCGAGCTTGCGTTAAAAGTCCTCGAAAGCGCGCCTGCTGCGCGCACGACGGTTCAATCGCCGCTGCGATGGGCCGAGGATGCGCTCTGGAAGCGCGACTACAATAACATCGCGGCGATGAGCAAAGAGGAGCTGGAGCGCCGCCGCCGCGATTTCGACGCCCAGAAGCAGGCAGCCCGCGCCAACGCGGTCTGATTTTTCGCGGAGCGACGATTGCGGCATAGAGAATTGCAGCAAAGACGTTTCTGCCAAAAAGGATGGCAGCAAAAAGGGCGGCACTTCCGTGCCGCCCTTTTTGATTTCGCTCTTTTATGACGTAGCCGCCGTCAGGCGCCCATCACACCTTGGCCGGCTCCGGCGCAGCGCCCTTGGGGCCGGACTTCGGCTTGCGCGCCGCCGCCTTCTTCCCGCCGGGCAGCTTGTCCGGCTTGGGCGTGACCGGCCCTTCGAGAAACTCGAAGCCGATCTTTTCAAGGCCGGTGCCCTCGTCCTTGTTCAGCACCACGCGGACATGGCCGCCGCCCTTGAGCTTGCCGAACAGCACCTCGTCCGCCAGCGGCTTCTTGATGTGCTCCTGGATCATCCGACCCATCGGCCGCGCGCCCATCTGCTCGTCATAGCCGTGCTCGATCAGCCAGGCCTTGGCAGGCTCGGACAGCTCGATCGTCACCTCGCGGTCGGCGAGCTGCGCCTCGAGCTGAAGCACGAACTTTTCGACCACCATGCCGATTACCTCGGTGTTGAGGTGGACGAACGACACGACGGCATCGAGCCGGTTGCGGAACTCGGGCGCGAACTGGCGGTTGATCGCCTCCTGATCGTCGCCCTCGCGCTTGTTGCGCGTGAAGCCGAAGGCCTGACGCGCCAGATCCGCCGCGCCCGCATTCGTCGTCATGATGAGGATGACGTTGCGGAAGTTGACCTGCTTGCCGTTGTGGTCGGTCAGCTTGCCGTGATCCATGATCTGCAACAGCACGTTGTACAGATCCGGATGCGCCTTCTCGATCTCGTCGAGCAGCACGACGCAATGCGGATGCTGGTCGACGCCATCGGTCAGCAGGCCGCCCTGATCGAAGCCGACATAGCCTGGAGGCGCGCCGATCAGCCGCGAGACGGTGTGGCGCTCCATGTATTCGGACATGTCAAACCGCAGCAGCTCGACGCCGAGCGACGCCGCAAGCTGCTTTGCCACCTCGGTCTTGCCGACGCCGGTCGGGCCGGAGAACAGGTAGCTGCCGATCGGCTTCTCCGGCTCGCGCAGGCCTGCGCGCGCCAGCTTGATCGCCGACGACAGCGCCTCGATCGCCTTGTCCTGCCCGAACACGACGCGCTTGAGCGTCGTCTCCAGATGCTGGAGCACCTCGGCGTCGTCCTTCGACACGCTCTTCGGCGGGATCCGGGCCATCGTCGCGATGGTGGTCTCGATCTCCTTGATGCCAATCGTCTTCTTGCGCTTGTTCTCAGGCACCAGCATCTGCGCCGCGCCCGACTCGTCGATCACGTCGATCGCCTTGTCCGGCAGCTTGCGGTCGTGGATGTAGCGCGCGGACAGGTTCACCGCCGCCTCGATCGCATCGTTGGTGTATTTGAGCTTGTGATAGTCCTCGAAATACGGCTTCAGCCCCTTGAGGATGCCGATCGCATCATCGACCGACGGCTCGTTGACGTCGATCTTCTGGAAGCGCCGCACCAATGCGCGGTCCTTCTCGAAATGCTGGCGATATTCCTTGTAGGTCGTCGAGCCCATGCAGCGGATCGTGCCCGAGGCCAGCGCCGGCTTGAGCAAATTCGACGCATCCATCGCGCCGCCGGACGTCGCGCCGGCGCCGATCACGGTGTGGATCTCGTCGATGAAGAGGATCGCGTTCGGGTGCGCCTCAAGCTCCTTGATGACCTGCTTGAGCCGCTCCTCGAAATCACCGCGATAGCGCGTGCCGGCGAGCAAAGTTCCCATGTCCAGCGAGAACACGGTCGCTTCGGCGAGCACTTCCGGCACCTCGCCCTCGACGATGCGCTTGGCAAGCCCCTCGGCGATGGCGGTCTTGCCGACGCCGGCTTCGCCGACGAACAACGGGTTGTTCTTCTGGCGGCGGCACAGCACCTGGATCGCGCGGTTGATCTCGGCATTGCGGCCGATCACCGGGTCGATCTTGCCCTCGCGCGCCTTGTGATTGAGGTTGACGCAATAGGCGTCGAGCGCGTCGCCCTTCTTCTTGGAATCGTCGCTGCCCTTGGTTTCGGTCTCCTCGTCGACGCCGCGCACCGGCCGCGCCTCGGAAACGCCGGGACGCTTGGCGATGCCGTGGCTGACATAGTTCACCGCGTCATAGCGCGTCATGTCCTGCTCCTGCAGGAAGTACGCGGCGTGGCTTTCACGCTCGGCGAAGATGGCGATCAGGACATTGGCGCCTGTCACCTCCTCGCGCCCGGACGACTGGACATGGATCACCGCGCGCTGGATCACGCGCTGGAAGCCGGCGGTGGGCTTGGCATCCTCCGGCCCGTCGGTGATGAGGTTCTCAAATTCGGTTTCGAGATAATTCACGAGGCTGGCGCGCAGCTTGTCGAGATCGACGCTGCAGGCGCGCATCACCGCCGCCGCATCGGTATCGTCGATCAGCGCGAGAAGGAGATGCTCGAGTGTCGCATACTGATGGTGGCGCTCATTGGCGATCGCCAGAGCGCGATGCAGAGATTGCTCGAGGCTATGGGAAAAAGTCGGCATTCGCGTCCTCTATGGCCCCCGCCATTTTCATTTCTGCGTGGTTTGCTCCCAAAAGCGGATGCTCCCTCATCGCAATCGTGCGCTTTATCCTAAACGCTTTTGTGGCCGTCTTGGTTTCCGGCCCCACCGGGCATCCGGAAACGATGACTGACAAGCCTACTTCTTTTCCATGACACATTGCAAAGGATGTTGATGCTTGCGGGCAAAATCCATCACCTGCGTCACCTTGGTCTCGGCAACCTCGTAAGTGTACACGCCGCATTCACCGATCCCGTGATGATGAACGTGCAGCATGATCTGCGTCGCCGCCTCCACATCCTTCTGGAAGAAACGCTCCAGCACGTGAACGACGAATTCCATCGGCGTGTAATCGTCGTTGAGGATCAGCACGCGATAGAGGCTCGGGCGCTTCGCCCGCGGCTTGACCTTCGTGATGACGGCAGCGCCGGGCGACCCGCTCGCCGGCCGCGACGGTCCCGCTGCCATATGCGGCGCGACGCGAGCCCCCGGCTTCTCGCCACCCCGTCCCCTCGGCGCCGCGAGTGGCGCGTTAATCTGTAAATTCAAGTCCGACATGGCCCTTAATGCTTGCAACCACCTGTCTTCGATGGATCGAACCACAATAGGCTGAAACCGGCCCCCTCTCAAACGAACACGGGCCGATAACCCCAACATCACAGGGCGGCACGGGAAAACTCGCCGGTTCCTCCGTCACGAATATGGGTCGCATACCGTCTTCCCGCAACCCGTGCCGATCTGCCGCGGTCACCCGCCTCCGGAAGGCCATCGCGCGGCGAATCTGCGATGGTTAACCGTTTCTGAGCAAGTTGATTGAATTGAGGCCGCACCCGAACAGAAAATATTGACGACAAATTCACCCAACTACCGCCCGCCGTACCAAAAACCCGTAGCACCTCGCTTTTTCCTCGCCCGCCTTTACGAGCTGTTTATCGCCGTGACGCGAAATCAGGCATCGTAATTTCAGGCGAACGGACGATGCCCATAGCAGCTAACCCGGCCGCCCCCCGCATCGCGGGTGAGGTGCGCACCCGAGCCCTCGAGCGAGGCAGCAAGCCCCGCAAGTTCCGGGCCGACCTCCGCTGCCGCAGGGCGCCTGCCAGCCTTCGCCATTCTACACGAACCACTCCAATGTTGGACCCATCGCCATGACCGCAGCACCGTTTTGTGACCGCATTCGGCGGACGGCCAATCGCCTCCTCCGCGCCGAACATGGCAACGTCGCTGTCATGTTCGCCTTCGCATTGGTGCCGATCCTCGGCCTCGTCGGCGCGGCGATCGACTATACCCGGGCAAATTCGGCCCGCACCGCGATGCAGGCCGCGCTCGATGCTACGGCGCTGATGGTCTCGAAGGAGGCCGCCGGTCTCGACGCCTCTCAGGTCGAGGCCAAGGCGCAGTCCTATTTCAAAGCGCTGTACAATCACCCCGAGGCCCCGGTTCCGCCCATCGACGTGAAGTTCACGCCGAATTCCGGAAAGGGCGCAACCGTCGTCGTCTCCGGCTCGGCCTCAATGAAGACCGACTTTCTGAAAGTGGTCGGCATCCCCAAGATCGACTTCGGCACATCGGCGACCACCACCTGGGGCAGCGCCCGCCTTCGTGTCGCGCTCGTGCTCGACACGACGGGCTCGATGGATCAGGCCGGCAAGATGACCGCGCTGAAGTCCGCCACCAAGGATCTGCTGAGCCAGCTCCAGAAGTCGGCGAACTCGCCCGAAGACGTCTACGTGTCGATCATTCCGTTCAGCAAGAACGTCAACCTCGGGCCGGCCAACTACAACGCCACCTGGATCGACTGGACCGACTGGCTGGCGGAGCCGGCGGTCCTGAAGAGCTCAAAACCGAGCAACTGGTACCAGACCGGTCCGGGAAGTTCCTGTCCGTTGACCAACAACAACCACGGCGTCGTCTGCGCAACGAGCGCGGGAGGCTCGACGACCACCACGACAGTGCCCAACAGCGGCAACTTCAAAAACCTCATCTGCCCGAGCGTTGATACGGGCAAGAAGAACTCGACAAAGATCGGGATCATCTACAACGGCTGCTACAATAGCTGGACCCAATGTGTGGGTGCCGGGTGCGCCTGCACGACTACGGACACCTCGATCTGCAGCTGCACCGGCAGCGGCGCCAGCAAAACATGCAAGGTAAACAAGTCCGGCTACTACGAGCATACGTGGCGCCCGGGTACGAGCGAAACCTATACTCCCGCGCTGGTGCTGAGCAACGGCGATCCATATGCGACGCCCCCCACCAGCACGTGGAACGGCTGCATCACCGATCGCGGCACGACAACTGCGCCGAGCAACGACTATGACCGCCTCGTCACAGCTCCGAACCTCGCGGTCCCCGCGTCAAAATTCCCGGCAGAGCAGAACTCGTACTGCTCGCCGGCGATCTCGGGCCTCAGCAACGACTGGACCGGCATCGGCAAGCAGGTCGACGCCCTCTATCCGAAGGGCGCAACCAACCAGCCGATCGGCCTCGTCTGGGGCTGGCAATCGCTCGTCGGCGGCGGTCCGCTCACCATGCCGCCGAAGGATCCCAACTACACCTATATCGACGCCATCGTGCTGATGTCGGACGGCCTCAACACGCTGAACCGCTGGTATGGCGACGGCTCGAGCACCAACACTTCGGTCGACAACCGTATGTATGCCAACGCGACCACCGGAACCTGCGTCAACGTGAAGAACGCCGGCATCATGATCTACGCCATTCACGTCAACACCGATAAAGACCCGATGTCGACGCTGCTCCAGAGGTGCGCCACCAGCTCCGACAGGTTCTGGATGGTGACGACCGGCACCGAACTCGGCGCGGTGTTCAATCAGATCGGCATCGAGCTTTCCCAGCTTCGCCTCGCCCGCTGAGCCAGCCGCGAAACAGGGAAACCGCAAAGCAAAAAGCCCGGTCGAGACGACCGGGCTTTTTTGATGTCGGGCGGATCTCCGCTCGAAAGATCAGTTCGAGCCGTTGCCGGAATTGAACTTGGCGACGTAGCCTTCGAACGGCTTGTAGGCCTGCTTGGCGAGATCGGCATAGAGCTCGCCGATCTTCTGCGAGCCCGCCACGAAAGCCTCGTAGGAGTTACGCGCATATTCAGTCTGTAGTTCGATCGCCTTGTCGAGCGACTTCACCGACGACAGCTTTTCGACATAGGCGCTGCCCTCTTCGAACGACTTCTTGGAGATTTCGCCGTAAGCAGTGGCAAGCGCCTGAAAGCCCTTGGAGAAGTTCGCCGCCGACGCCATCGTGGCATCGAGCTGCTCCTTGCCGAACTGCTGAAACTCTTCAACCTTGACCATCATTTCATCCTTTCGCAGCTTGATCTTAAACCAACTGCCGGAATGGTCCGGCCCCTGAACGCAACTCCCTTATATCGCACCGCACAATCGAAATCAAGATTTTTGTGCACCGCACCATTTCCGAAGATTCGCCCGATTCGAGAAATAGTTCCTTAACTCTTTGGAAACTGCATCGGCCTATTTTTTAACTTCCCGTTGATCGTTGCCGATCCGCACTAAACTGTGGAACCCGCCCGCAGCTCAAGGGGATTCAGCGGGCACTATGACCCGAATATTTTGCGTGACTAAACCTGCCCCGGCCCGAACAGCATAATTTGGCCGTAACCGCCGGGGATGAAGGTGTAACTGAATTGGGGAAGTTGATGCTCCGGTTAACCTTGGCGTCTTCGCGCACGGTCCGGTTTGGCTTGCTGGGCGTCGCCGCCGTCACCGCTTTCATGGTCGCAAGCACCGATACAGCCGACGCCCGAAAGCGCCAGCGGCATCGCAGCCAGCACGCGTCCCAACCCAGCTACAATCCGAAATTCGCCTCGATCATCGTCGACGGCAAATCCGGCGCCGTCCTGCAGGCGACGAATGCCGATGCGATGCGCCATCCGGCGTCGCTGACCAAGATCATGACGCTTTATATGCTGTTCGAGCGTATCGAAGCGGGCAAGATCGGCCTCGACACCGAGATGGAGGTCTCCGTCAAGGCGTCGCAGCAGTCGCCCACCAAGCTCGGGCTGCGTCCCGGCCAGACGCTGCGGGTGGAAGACGCCATCAAGGGCCTCGTGACGCGCTCGGCCAACGACGCCGCGGTCGTGATCGCCGAAGCCATCGCCGGCGATGAGGCGGCGTTTGCCCAGATGATGACGCGCAAGGCGCGGGCGCTCGGCATGACGCGCACCGTCTACCGCAACGCCTCCGGCCTGCCGAACGACGACCAGATCACCACGGCGCGCGATCAGGCCACCCTCGGCCGCGCGATCCAGGAACGCTTCCCGCGCTACTATCGCTATTTCTCGACCGTCTCGTTCAACTATCGCGGCCGCAACATCCGCAACCACAACCGCCTGCTCGGTCAGGTCGAGGGCATCGACGGCATCAAGACCGGCTATATCCGCGCCTCCGGCTTCAATCTCGTGAGCTCAATCCGCCGCGGCAACCGCCATCTCGTCGGCGTGGTTCTCGGCGGGCGCAGCGCCGCCTCGCGCGACGCCACCATGCGCGGGCTTCTTGCCGAGCACATCGACAAGGCGTCGACCCGCCAGACCGTCGCCGCCATCGTCGAGCGCAACGTTCCCGATAGCGACGCCAGTGAAGCGCCGAGCCGCACCATCCAGGTCGATGGCGCGGTGAACGTCGCCGCCGCCGCTCCGGAAGTCCTGCCGCGTCCGCGGCCGCAGATCGCCCAGGCACCGGCCCCCGTTCCGGTCCCGGCGGCAGCCGCCGCGCCGCAGGCGCCTCAGGTCATCGCTCCGCAGGTCGTCGCCGCCGTTCAGCCGCAGCCTTCGCAGCCGACCCCGCCGGCACCGATGACCAACGGCGTGATCTCCTCCGAGCGTCTCGCAGCCATTCCGGGCTCTTCCGAGCCGATCAAGCCGGTCCGCGTCCGCACGCTTCAGGTTCGCGCCGGTCAGCCCACTCCCGCGCCCCAGACCATTGCCGCGATCGCCGCAGCCGTTGCCGACGAGCCGGCAACCTCGAGCTCGGTGCTGCCGCCGCCCGCAGCGGAAACGCTGCAGCAGCCGGCCAATCACGGCACCGGCAACGGTATTCTCGGCGTCATGCCCTCCTCGGCGATGCGTGTCGCCCATGCCGGCCCCGATCCGCGCCGCATGCGTCCGGGCGAAGCGACGCAGGAAAACAGTGCGGCGCGCCCGGCGGCAACCGGCCATTCGGGATGGATGGTTCAGGTCGGCGCGCTGCAATCCGAGCAGCAGGCCAAGCAGCGGCTCGAAGAGGCCCGCTCGCAGGCCCAGCGGCTGCTCAACAAGGCGGACCCGTTCACCGAGACCGTCGGCAAGGGCTCGAAGAAGCTCTATCGCGCTCGTTTCGCGGGCCTCGATCGCAGCGAGGCGGAAGCCGTCTGTCGCACGCTGCGACGTTCCGACATCTCCTGCATCACCCTCAGGAACTAAATCTCAACACATCGCCGATAGGGTAACGAAGCGGTCAACGCCGGAAAAATATCGGCAACCGCCCCCCTGCACCTTGCGCGGCGCCCGCCGCGCGATCTGCGGGCCAACAGGATGACCGCAGCTCGCGTTTGATCGAGCAAGGTCAGCGTCAGACAGAGCGGTTGAAGCAACTCGCAGTCAGTAGCGTAAGAGTAGCGTTGCCGGAGTTTTAACTGCGATGCGTGCGAAGCAGAGTGTCTTTAGCCTCGTTGACCCGGGCAGCGAGGTACGTCGACCCCCCTTGGTCGGGATGGAGTTTCTTCATCAGGGAGCGGTGAGCCCGGCTGATCTCGTTCGCCGACGCCCCCGGCTGCACGCCAAGGATCTCATAAGCCTCCTCGCGCGACATTTTGCCGGTCGCCGCCGCGCGGCTGCTTTGCCGCCCTGCCCCGTCGCGCTGCGCGTGCTGACGCCAGCCGGGAAACCGGCGGTCCATATAACTTTCAAGTAACGCCGCACTTTCGGAGTCGAAACTGGTGGTCAGGGCCGCCAGTTGCGGCATGTCGAATTCATCGAGCGAGCGCCCGGCATGGGCGCCGGCGATGATCCGGCCCGTCAGCTCGCCGGAGTCATGGTCGAGCACCATGTCGAGGAAGGCCGACTGCACGCGCGACTTCTGGCCCGAGGACCGGCGGCTGCCCCAGCGCCCGATGCTAGATGCCGACATCGGCGCCCAGCCCAAAAGGCCCGCCCCGAAAATCCCGAGCGGAATGGCCACCGCGATCTGACCACGAATGCCGATGAAGGCGGCTGCGGCGAGCGCCAGCACTCCGCCCCCGGTGCGGACGACGCGGGCCAAAGCCTTGGGATCCGCGCTCTTGACGAATTGAAGCGCGAAATAGAGGAGAGCGACGGCCACGAGGCCCATGATGAGGGTCGGCATGGCTCAATAGATAGTACGCCGCCGCCCTAGGGGAAAGCAGGCGAAACGGCGCAACGCCGCGCGATTAACAGGGCTTTTGGCTGCGCGCGGGTGTCAGCGCATCTGGCCCAGCAGCAGCGATGCGCCGCTGGTGCTCGCGGCAAGCCGCTGCAATGCCTCGCGGCCGCCTGCGGCATAGGCTGCAGCGGCCCGCAGCAGGTCCCGCAACTGCGCCGCGGCGCCCGGATCAAACCGGCACCAGGCACCACCGCTGAGCCGCGCGATTTCGCGAAACGTCTCGGTTGCGACCGGGTCGTGGCCCTCCTGAAAGACGAAGACCGGCACTTTGAGGAGCCCGAGCTCGCCCGCTTTCGCGCAGAGCTCGTCGACGTCCTCTTCCATCGCATCGCCGACGAACACCAGCGCGCGAACGCCACTCGCCGTCGCCTGACGCCGCGTCTCTGCGAGCACCTTGCCGATCTGGGTATGGCCGCCCTCGACCTCGATCCGGCTCATCAGCCGGGCAAGTTTTTGCGTATCGGAAATCCATGGGCTGGCACGGCACTCGTTCAGGCCGCGGTAGTAGATCAGCCGCACATCCAGACCGCCGATCGCCCCTGCCTCCTTGAACATGTCGGCCTGAAGCTGGCATGCCATGTCCCAGGTCGGCTGGCGGCTCATCGTCGCGTCGAGCGCAAAAATCAGCCGGCCCGCACCGCTGCCCGGCGCGCTGCGCTCGGAGGCGAGCGCCTGCGCCTTGGCGAGAAAGGCGGCGATCTCGGCGGACGATGACGTCGGCCTCACGGCGGAACGCCCCTCGCCGCGCTCGGAGACGGAGCGCGACTTGAGGGGATCGTTGATGTCGGTCGGCTTGGACATTGTGCGGTTCTGGCTCGCAGGCTCTTGCGGGTGGGATCGCAAGATCAAATGTTACGCTGCGCCAGATCTGGCGAAAGCTCCGGCTCAATCAATGCGCGCGCCACCACGCAGACGACGAGGCCGCCCTCACGGGGAGAGCGGCTCGTACATTTCCTGACGGCGACCGCCGCGATCCGCAACCTTGCTGACGAACCCTTCGTTCGCGTTCAAAAAGTCCTTCAGCTTGGCGACGATCTTTTCCTTCACCGTCTCGGGGCCGCGATCGCTCATCTCGGTATGCTGGGCATCAAGCTTTTCGACATCGATACCCAGGTGCTTGCACTGCTCAGCAGAAGGGACAACACCGTCGTCCGGCTTCCAGTCGTTCGACCGGAACGACAGGATCTTCTGCCGACCGTTCATCAGGAACGGAACGCGCAGGTTGTCGAGCGTAACGACCTTGGTCACCATGTTAGGGTGGCGGCCGGCGAAAAACATCGAGATGTCGCCGCCATTGGAATGGCCGAGCATCACAAGATGGTCATAGTCGGCATTCGGCTCAATTTCCTTCAACTGCCCGATGGCGAACATGATGTTGGCGACGCCACGCTCGTACATCGGCATGCGGCCGACATAGAGCTCGCCCTTCTGCGAGAGCGGCGGGTCGGTCGGCAGGTCATGCTGAATGCTCGCGACCAGGTAGCCGCGCGCGGCAAGCACATTCGCCAGGAACGAATATTCGGAGGACTTGACGGTGTAGCCGTGATTGATGATCGCGACCTTGAGCTTATCGAGGCCGGCATTGGCCCGCAGCTCCGCGTCGCGCCGAACCGCAATATCAACCGTCACCGGCCGATTACGGGTGGCGTCGAACAGGTCCAACGTGTCATGCCGGATCGCCCACTTGCTGATTGCCGCATACGGGGCTCCGCCAAGCAAGCCGATCACGAAAACCACTAAAATGATGCGCTTCCACATAGCCGCGCTCTCTCGCCTCTTTGCGCTTCCCGTCAGTTCCGTGGCGGCATCTGCCGCCGCAGCTTATTACCAACAGATATAGGTTTGCGCCGTCTCCAAACAAATAGGCATTTTGCCAAACGTGATCAATTTTTTGGGCGTTTTGTCGCCACCGATTGCCCTACATTTGGGCGGCGGCAGCGCCCCGCCCGCCTGCGCCAAATCGATATATCTGCCCCGCTCTTGGCGGGCATTTCCCCGTTGAGTAGGGTCCCCTGCCGTCAATGATTCCCAATAGAGGCACCATGCGCCAAAACCGGAACTCGTCGCCCCTCAAGATTGCCCGAAACCTTTCAGCCCTCCGCGGTGCAGTTGATGGGTATCGCGGCAACGGTGAAACTGTCGCGCTGGTTCCGACAATGGGCGCCCTGCACGAAGGGCACCTGTCTCTGATCCGCCTCGCCAAGCGCCGGGCCGACCGGGTCGTCGTCTCGATCTTCGTCAATCCGACGCAGTTTGCGCCGAACGAAGATCTTGCCAGCTATCCGCGCACATTCAAGGCCGATGCCGCCAAGCTCGTCGCCGAGGGCGTTGATTTGATCTGGAATCCGAACGAAGCCGTCATGTACCCCCCCGGCTTTGCAACCCGCGTATCAATCGAGGGTCCCGCAACCGCTGGTCTGGAAGATCGATTCCGCCCGCACTTTTTCGGTGGCGTTGCCACCGTCGTGTGTAAGCTCTTTACCCAAGTGACCCCCGATCTCGCGATCTTCGGCGAGAAGGACTATCAGCAACTCAAGGTCGTGACCCAGATGGCCCACGATCTCGATCTGCGCGTCCGCGTGATCGGCGCACCGACCAAGCGCGAGCGCGATGGCCTCGCAATGTCGTCGCGCAACGTCTACCTCGATGCCGAACAGCGCCGCACGGCCACGACCATCTACCGCGCCATGACGGAGTGCGCCGAACGGCTGCGCAATGGCGGCCGCGTTCCGGCCGCAACAAAAGCCGGTGCGACCGCCCTGGCGAAGGCTGGCTTCGAAGTGGATTACTTCGAGGCAAGGCACGCGGAAACGCTTGCGCCGATCTCGTCAGTCAACGCAGGACCGATCCGCCTGCTCGTGGCCGCCCGTATCGGCACCACGCGCCTTATCGACAATATGAAAGTCTGAATGAAAGTCTGGCGCTTAACGCCGGCAACGGCAGATCGTTCAAAACGGTCTGCCGTTTCAACTCAGAGAAGGCCGAGTTCGCGCAGCTCGCGCCGCAGGCTTTCCGGCATCGCCTCGAGGCTTGCCTCGGCCACGCCGAGATCCGCGGGCGCGTCCGTCGCGGCAAGATAGCGCCAGCCCTGAAATGCCCGCATCGGCCGCGGTGACACGGCAACCACCTTTGCGTCGAGCACCAGCCGGCAGCGGCCGATCCCCTCCTCATCGCGAAACGGCTCGACCGCGACCAGCTTCTGGCGCGCGGTAATCTCGCCCTTGATCACCCAATAGAGCGAACCGCCATCGAGCAGTTCGGTGTCGCGCTTGGGTACCATCCGCGTGACATGGAGAAGCTGCGGCGGCAGCCCCTGCGCTTCGTTCGACTGCAGGCGCTGGGCAATGCGGCTCCGCAATGTCTTGAGTGAATCGCAACCGACGGCGAGCTTGATCAGGTGAAGCGGCATTGTTTTCCGACGAGAACTTGTTTTTCCGACGAGAACGGTTGCATCAAAGGGGCCAGCGCCGTCAGGGCGAGAGCTGGACCGGCGGCGCGGGCGGAACGGCCGGTGCTGCCTTCTGCCGCTGTTTGGCTGCTGGGGGTGCCGGGCGCGGCTGCGGGGTCGGCGCGGGCGCAGCCTCCGAATAGCTTTCCTGCGGCACTGACGGTGCCGGCGCTCGCGAAGCCTGGCTGGCCGCCGGCTCGGGATTCATGATGCTGATTGGCGGAATCGATGCCGATGTCGGGAAATCGGCGTTGGTCGGCGTACCCGTCGACACGTTCGGAACGCCGTTCGCAGCGAAGCCAGGCGCGTCCGGCAGCACGGCACCAGCCGGCTCGACCAGGTTCGCGATCCAGCTCGCGGAATGGCGCGACACATGGCCGTCATAGGTCCGCTCGCGCATGTTGGCGACGATCCGGGCGCGGTCACCGATGCTGGCAAAAGCCGGGCAAACCGTCTCGGTGCAGCCATCACGGCTGGTCAGAACATGCGCGACAAAGCCATAGCGGTCCCGCGCCAGCGCAAGGCGCAGGCTGCGCGCTTCGAGCGCGGTCGCCGCGCCTCCGCCGAAGGAAGCCAGACGCGCAAGCTGCGCCGCCGTATAGGAAACGGAGGCCGCGACCGCCTGCGGAGAGGAGAACAGTGCGCCTTCGCACTGGGCGAGAACCTGATCGCCGGCAAGCTCATCGAGGCAGGCGAGCGCGGGAACGCTCGCGATGCCCGGCGCGGAAGCGATCTCGGCCGCGTGGTCGGTGCGCGTCGAAAAATCTGCGAACGCGAGGACTGCACCAAGACCAAGCGCCAACACCGCGACAATGGCGAGCGCGATGTTGGCCGGCGACCTTCCGCTTTGAGAAAGAGTGATGACCAGAATTATTGCGACCGCCGCAGCCGCGGCAATCGCCATCAGAATTGGGAAGCCAGGCAATAACTGCACCCCGTCCAAAAAATTTGTCCAGGTCCAGCTCATGTTCAGCCACCCCCGAAGGCTGGTCGTCACTTCCGAGCCAAACTAACCAGAGCAGATTGTCAGAAAGAAACTTCCGGTCAAGCGTTTACGAGCTGGCTCTCTTTGGCAACGCGCTCGAACGCTTCGGTGGAGCTTTTGATCCGATATTGGCAATCGTCGCCATCATGCGGAAGCAGTCGGATCACTTCGTAGACACCATCGGACGCAGGGCGAACCATGCTACTTGCGGTAAAATAAACGGCCTCGCCAACGACAAACTTGTGCTTCAATGCCCTCTCCTTCACGCAGTACCAGGAACGAAAAACCTCAACGGTCCAGGTCGGGTGCCCGCAGAGGCAGGGCACTTTTAGCACATCATTAACACTTCTGGCCAGAAAAAACCGGCCAAAATTCAATTTTTGATAGACATTTCATAGAGATAAATAAATCGAGGGAACTTTTGGAAGGAACTTTCGGGTTCCTCCCGTCAAGATTTTTCCTTTCCGGCTTGCGGCTGAGGCCTTGGGCCGGGCAGCAGCGAAGGGGTGCGCCCCGTCAGCCAGTAGGAGATCAGACCAACCCATTCGTGGCAGGCGACATCGCTGCGGGCCAACCCGGCGCTGAGGCGATGGAACGGCATCAAGGCGTCGCGCCAGCCCTGCGTGCGCCAGTCGACAGGATAGGCCTCGACCTCGAACCCGGCCTTGCGAAAGGCGCCGACCGCGCGCGGCATGTGAAAGGCCGAGGTCACCAGCAGCCAGCGCTCGCCCTCTTCCGGCGCGACCAGCGTCCGCGTCAGCCGGGCGTTTTCGGCGGTGGTGCGCGACGCAGCCTCAAGCAGGACGCGCCGGGGGTCGATGCCGAACTCCTCCAGCAGCCTGCCTGCGAAAAAGGCCTCCTTGACTCTGCCCGCGAGCAATGAGCCGTTGCCACCGCTGAATACGATCTTCGCCTCCGGGAATTGCCTCGCGAGCCTGAGCATCGCGATGATGCGCTCGGCCGACGCCCCGACTTCGATATCGTCGCGCTCTTGCGATACCTCCGGATCGATCGAGCCGCCGAGCACGATGATGCCCGCGGGCTTTTCGCCCTGGGCCTGCCACGCCGGAAAACGCTCTGTGAGCGTCAGCAGCAGAATGTTGCCGACGGGCGAAAAGCCGAACACCAGCAGCAGCACGATCCCCGTCCCCATCAGGGAGAGCCCGCTCCGCTGCCATCCGACCAATAGACCGAGCAAACCGGCGCCGCAGAGAAGGGCAATGGCATTGGACGGCAGGGTGATGAAGCCAATGATTTTTGACAGCAGAGAAAACAATGCAGCTTCCTCTCAGGCTGGTTCCGGCCCTCCCGGCCGGGCGCGGACGGCAAGGCCTTCGGTACGCCCGCAGATTGTCGTGCTTCCGCCATATTGGCCGACAAATCAATTTTGCGCGCGAACTGCCGAAAGAACCTCTCATCGAGCAACGTCATGCGCTAAGAGGTGGTTATCAGCCTTTGGATGAGGCTGCGTCAGCCCCTGTCGCGTTCCGAGCCGAGAATTTGATGCATCTGTTTCGCACCGCCATCGCCATTGGCATTTTCTGCCTCGCGGGCCATGCCGCGGTGGCAGCTGATTGCCCGAAGCCGAATGCGCTCGGCACCTCGCGCATCATGGCCGTTGATCCCGCGGCGTATCCCAGGGTGGGCCTGAAGAGTTTTCCGCAAACGCTGCCGCTTGCCGACAAGGAAGTCGTGCTGACCTTCGACGACGGGCCGCTTCCGGCAACGACGACGAAGGTTCTCGAAGCCTTGGCTGCGGAGTGCGTGCGCGCGACCTTTTTCGTGGTGGGACAGAACGCAAAGGCCTATCCGCGCATGGTGCAGCGCCTCGTCAAGGACGGCCACACGGTCGGGTACCACTCCTATTCGCATCCCAACCTGAAGAAGCTCCCCTATGCCAAGGCGCTCGCCAATATCGATCACGGCATTGCCGCCAATCAGGCAGCCCTGTCGGGCATCGCGGCGAGCGCTGCGCCGTTCTTCCGGTTCCCCTATTTCGACTCCACCCCAAAACTTCTCGATACGCTGGAGAAGCGTGGCCTTGCTGTGTTCGGCGCGGATTTCTGGGCAAGCGATTGGGAAAACATCACGCCGGAGCAGGAACTGAAGCTGGTCACCGACCGTCTGCTCAAGGCCGGGCGGGGAATCATCCTGTTCCATGACGTGCAGGCGCGCACCGCCGCAATGCTGCCAGCATTTTTGAGCTTTTTGCACCAGCATGGCTACAGGGTCGTCCATCTGGTTCCGGCCGATAAAAACTTGTCCCGTAGCGCGGCGCGAAATTTGCAGCAAAGGCAGCCGTTCTGATTTGAGGTTAACGAGACGTTCATGGCCGGGGCGGTAATTTGCGCCCCCTGCCGGCATATTGCGACCGACGTTTTATTTTTGGAAAGTGGTGGCGTTGATGAGTGATGCGTTTCGGGGGCGGACATTGCGGACAATCGCTCTCCCGATCTTGGCCGCCATCGCTGGTTTCTCCGCCCTTCCGTCTGCGGCCAACGCGGCCTCCTGCGCAGGCAACCCCAATGCACTTGGTACCTCGCGCGTTCTCGTGGTGGATCCGACCGAGCATCCGCTGATCGGCACGATGCAGTATCCCGAGACGCTGCCGCTGCGGGATCGCGAGGTCGTGCTGACATTCGACGACGGCCCCCTGCCCGCGCATTCGAACAAGATTTTGGACATGCTCGCCGGCGATTGCGTCAAGGCGACATTCTTCCTCGTCGGGCGGATGGCACGGCAGTTTCCCGCCGGCGTGCGCCGCGTCTATGACGAAGGCCACACGGTGGCGACCCACAGCGAAACCCATCCGCTGAATTTCGACCGCATGCCGGCCGAGCGCGCCGAGCACGAAATCGACACCGGCATCGCGTCGGTTAAATCCGCGCTGCGCGATCCGTCCCATCTCTCGCCGTTCTTCCGCATTCCCGGCCTGCGCCGCATCGGCAATGTCGAGGATTACCTGACGTCGAAAGGCATCATGACGTGGAGCGCGGATTTCCCGGCCGATGACTGGCTGAAGATTTCCGGTCAGCAGGTCGCCAAGCTGGCGATTTCGCGGCTTGAGGCCAAGGGCAAGGGCGTGCTGCTGCTGCACGACATTCAGGCGCGCACCGTCGAGGCCCTGCCGATCATTTTGAGCGAACTTAAGGCGCGCGGCTATCGCGTCGTGCATGTTGTCGCGGCCGATGCGAAAAATCCGAAGACGCCGACCGAGCCGTCGCAATGGCGCCTGCATCCGCCCTCCGCGCCGACCGTCGCCCGCACGAGGTGGCCCGCGGTGCCGTCGCACTTCGTTTATGCGCACAAGTCGCAGGTCGCCTATCCCGCGCTTGCGCAGCTCGTCGCTCATCAGAACGGCGCCAGCAAAAGCTATGCGAAAAGCGTCGAGCTATTGCCGCGCGCGAATGGCTGGTCGGTGCGTCCCGTCATGACGACGCCTGCCACCGCATCGCTTCCGATTCCGGGTGCAAACATTTTCGACGTCGCAGAGCAAACCACGGGCAGCGTGCGCCGTCACGCGAGACGTCCCTCGGCCGCTGCTCCGCACTCCGCGAGGCCACGCCCCGCACGCACCGAGCCGTCGCAGGCTGCCGCGTCATCTGCCCGCTCGCCGCTCCAACTGCTGCCGGGCAGCGCACCCATCAACGAAGCCGGCTTCAGGCAAGGCTCCCTGCAGCTTCGCTGAGTTCAGCAATCCGACAAAGCCTTGTGGCACAAACAGACGACGGCCCGCTTTCGAGCGGGCCGTTCTTGTTTGCGGCAGCAACGACGATCGCTGACGCTATTTATCGAGAATCAGAAGTTGCTGACGCCGGGGAATAAAAAGTTCGGGGTCAGCGGGGCGATGCTGCCTCGCGTGTAGCCGTAAGGCGGCAACGCAGGCTGTACTACGGCGCCACCGTCGGGGATCATGGCAAAGCTGCCAGCCAGACCGTAGCCACCAGGGCCCGGGGCCCCATAACCATACCCATATCCAGGAAACACAGGCCCGGGAGTTTCCCCGGTCGTCAGGCGGCTGTCGTTCTGGCTGCCGGACTCGCTCGCTCTCTGGCCATTGAAGTTATCATAGCCGCTGACGACGTAGTGCTCCTGCGTAAAGTTCGGCCCGTAAAATCCCTGCGCAAAGCTCGGCCCGACAACAGCGACCGAAAAGACCGCCGTGGCTGCCAACAGTTTGAGTTTACTCATCTCGTGCTCTCCCTTGAGGAGAACGCACCCGCTCTCCCATGGCAGAGCTAACAGATCGGCAATCATGGCGTTCCGGACGGAAAAATCCGTTCGGAGACAAATAGGCGTGATTACCAAACGTTCCGGGACTGGTTGAGGTTCCGGCAAAATTGTCTTTTTTGTGAGAAACAGGAATCGACTGCCTGTTTATGCAGCACCGCTTTTCCGCAGCGCGATCTCAGGCCGCCTCTTTTGCTGTCGCCCCCGACATGCGCTCCGTCATGGGAAATGGCCGAAACGCCATCGCGATCAGAAAGGCGGCGAGCCCCATCCCCCATGATGCGACATAGAGCCAGGCATAGTTGGCGAGGCTGTCGTAGATCAGGCCGCCGAGCAGAGGACCGGTCGACATGCCGAGGCTTCCCGCCATCGCCATTCCGCCGATGATGGTGCCCATCATCCGCAGCGGAAAGTTTTCGCGCGCGATCACGGCATAGAGTGGCATCACGCCGGCATAGAGGAAGCCGACCAGCACAGCGACCATGTAGAAGGCGCTGATGTCACTGACGAAGGCATAAGCGAGCACGCCAAACGCCTGCAGGAAGAGGCCCGCCACGAGAACGTGCTTGGCGCCGAGGCGGTCGCCGAGAAGGCCGAAGGCGATGCGCCCGCCCATCCCGGCAAGCCCTTCGACGCTGTAGATCGAAACGGCGGCGATCAACGGAATGCCGCAGGTGACCGCATAGCTCACCGTGTGGAAGATCGGCCCGGAATGCGTCGCGCAGCAGAAGAAGTTGGCGAGCATCAGAATGATGAACTGCGGCGAACGCACCGCCTCGCGCACCGTCATTTCCGATTGGCGCTCTGGCCCGCCCGTGGCGGTAGCGTTATTCTCGAAAGCGGGCGGCCGGCGCACGAAGAGCGACGCCGGGATCATCACGGCAGCGACAATGCCAGCCATGATCAAAAGCGATGTCCGCCAGTCGTGGATCGAGATCAGCCACGCCGCGAATGGCGCCATGGTCAGCGGCGCCATTCCCATGCCTGCCGAGACGAGCGCCACCGCGAGGCTGCGCTGCGTGTCGAACCAGCCCGTGACGCAGGCCATCATGGGCGCGAAGACTGCGGCGGTCGCGCTGCCGACCAGCAGGCCGAAAACGACCTGAAACTCGGTCAGCGTCCCCGCCCTGCTCGCGAGCGCCAGACTGGCCGCCAGAAGCGCCGAGCCGGCGACCACCACCAGACGCGGCCCGAACCGGTCGGACAGCCCACCCCAGACAAGGCTGCCGAGCGCCATCGCCAGAAAGCCGACCGTCATCGAGCTCGATATGCCCGTGACCGACCATCCGGTCTCCCGCGACATCGGCATCAGGAACACCGGCAAGGCGAACATCGCGCCTGCCGCGACACAGCCCAGCAGCCCACCAACCCCGACAATGACCCAGCGATATGAATGGCCCATGGATGTTTCCCCCGGAACTGAGCCGATGTGCCCTGAGCATGCACGACCGGCATTGTGTTCCAGAAGGACGCACCGGCAAGAGCGCCGCCGACAGCTTGAGACGAATTTTCACGCCCGCGACGATCTTGCTTGCTGCCAGGCTGCTCAACAGTTCCCGCGCGACAGATGCGCGGAGGGAAAGTGCGACGAATCGAAGGGGATGATGAACCCGCGCCGGGAAATGAGTTCTTGGAGGACCGGCGAGCGGAAAAACTGCGCCGCACCTGAGGGAAAGGTGCCGGCCACAATGCAAAAACCACAATAATTTCAGATGGGTAATTTGCGGTGGTGCGCTCGGAGGGACTCGAACCCCCACGATGTTACTCACTGCCACCTCAAGGCAGCGCGTCTACCAATTCCGCCACGAGCGCGTCAAACCGGGGCCGATTCATTTGCTGCACCGGATGACGGCGCCCATGTAACAAATCAGCGTTGCATCGACAAGAGGATGATGCAGTCTTTTCAACCGATCTTCAGTTATCTTCGATCGGCGAGCCGCGGGATCATCTGCTTGACCTCGACCGCGATCCGGTTGCGGTTGACAACCACGACACCGCTGGCGATCGGCAGATTGTTGGCGAGAACTTTGACTTCGTCCTGCTCAGTCGTATCTAGCTCGATAATCGCACCACGGCTGAGACGCATCACCTGATGGACAGGCATCGTCGTGGCGCCGAGGACGACCATGAGATCTACGGAAACTTTATCGAGAGTTGGCACTGCGGCGACCTACACACACAAATGACGATGCCGCAGATCACCACGTTATGGTTAGTGAATGATTAACGACCGACAGCACCTGCACCACTCCCTGCCCGCACAGGCTGGCTCGCCGCCGGTCGAGTGGCTGATCTCCGATTCGCCGGTGCCGTACGACGATGCGATCGCCTTCATGGAAGAGCGAGCCGCCAGAATCGCGGCGGGCGAGGCAAACGAACTCGTGTGGTTGCTCGAGCATCCCCCGCTCTACACAAGCGGCACGAGTGCGCGCAGCGAGGACCTGCGCAATCCGCAGTTCCCCGTGTTCTCAAGCGGGCGCGGCGGCCAGCTCACCTATCACGGCCCCGGCCAGCGCATTGCCTATGTGATGCTCGACCTCAAGCGCCGCAGACCCGACGTGCGGGTCTATGTCGCGAGCCTCGAACAATGGCTGATTGAAACGCTCGCAGCCTTCAACATCCGTGGAGAGCGGCGGGAGGATCGCGTCGGGGTGTGGGTCAAGCGCGCCGACAAGGGCGACGGCCACGAGGACAAGATCGCCGCGATCGGCGTCCGCCTCAAGCGCTGGGTTTCGTTTCACGGCATCGCCCTCAATGTCGATCCGGACCTCGGCCACTTTACGGGAATCGTTCCCTGCGGCGTCGCCGATCCGCGCTTCGGCGTCACCAGCCTTGTCGATCTCGGCCTGCCGGTATCGATGAGCGACGTGGACATCGCGCTGCGCGAAGCGTTTGAACGGGTGTTCGGGAACGAGGCGCTGCCGGACGCAGCCTTGCGCTGACGCTCACAGCGTCGGCAGCATCACAAAGCCGGGCTCCGCGGGCATCAGCCCCTCGCCGCTGCCGGGCTGGTCGATGATTGCATCGACCCTCGCCAGCGCCGGCCCCTCGCGGCACAGCTCGATCATCTCGTCCACGATATCGGCCGGCCCGCGAAACAGCGCCTCCACCGTGCCGTCGCGCCGATTGCGGACGAAGCCGCGCAAATCAAGCCGCTGGGCAACGTCGGCGGTCCAGTTGCGAAAGCCGACGCCCTGAACCCGTCCACGGATAACGATGTGTCGTGTCACATCCATCGGCAGCCCTCAGGGCGGCGGCGTGATCCTCACCCGCACCTCAGGCGAATTCGAGGATCAGCGCATCGACCGCAAGCGTCGCGCCCGGCTTGGCGTGAATGGCTTTCACCGTGCCGTCCTGCTCGGCGCGCAGCACGTTCTGCATCTTCATCGCCTCGACAACCGCAAGCGTCTCGCCAGCCTTCACCGCCTGCCCCTCGGTCACGTCGATGGAGATGACGAGGCCGGGCATCGGGCAAAGAAGCTTTTTGCCCGCATCAGATGCAGTGACCACCGGCATCAGCCGGGCCGCAACCGCCTCGGATTCGGTGTAGACGTAGACCGGGGCTTCAAAGCCGCGATGCGCCAGCCTGAAGCCGTTGGCGACCGGGCGCACCTGCACCGCGATGGGCGTGCCGTCGACCGTGCCGCGCCACACCGGATGGCCCGGCTTCCAATCCGAGACGAGGTGCCGCTTCGGCCCCGATGCATGGCCATCGGCACCGACGAACTGCACGGCGATGGCATCGTCCTCGCGCGCGATGTCGAGCAGGATCTCATGATGATCGAGCCAGACCGCACGCCGCGTTTCGCGGCGCACCGGGCGGCCCGCCATCTGGCCGGAGATCTGCCGCTTGCGCTCGCCGAGCACATGGTCGATCGCCGCGCCCACCGCCGCGATGCGCCGCGCGATGTCGCCTTCTGGCGCCTGCGCGGCAAAACCGCCCGGGAACTCTTCGGCGATGAATCCGGTCGACAGCTCGCCCGACAGCCAGCGCGGATGCGCCATCAGGGCCGACAGGAACGGAATGTTGTGGCGGATGCCCTCGATATAGAACTCATCGAGCGCCTTGGAATGCGCATCGATGGCCGCGCCGCGCGAGGGCGCATGGGTGATGAGCTTGGCGATCATCGGATCGTAGTAGAGGGAGATCTCGCCGCCCTCCTCCACGCCCGTATCGTTGCGCACGGTGACGCCATCGACGACCTGCTCCGCAGGCGGGCGATATTTTACGAGACGGCCGATCGACGGCAGAAAGTTGCGGAACGGATCCTCGGCATAGACGCGCGATTCCACGGCCCAGCCGGTCAGCGTCACGTCTTTCTGGGCGATCGACAGCTTTTCGCCTGCGGCGACACGAATCATCTGCTCGACGAGGTCGACGCCGGTCACGAGTTCCGTCACCGGATGTTCGACCTGCAGCCGCGTGTTCATTTCGAGGAAATAGAAGCTCTTGTCCTGCCCGGCGACGAACTCCACCGTCCCGGCCGAATCGTAATTCACCGCCTTGGCCAGCGCGACCGCCTGTTCGCCCATCTTGCGGCGAGTGGCCTCGTCAAGCAGCGGCGACGGCGCCTCCTCGATCACCTTCTGATTGCGGCGCTGGATCGAGCACTCGCGTTCGCCCAGGTAGATCACATTGCCGTGCTTGTCGCCAAGCACCTGGATCTCGATGTGGCGCGGATCGACAATGAACTTTTCGATGAAGACGCGGTCATCGCCGAACGACGATTTCGCCTCGGCGCGGGCCAGGCGGAAGCCTTCCGCAACCTCGGAGGCGCTGTAGGCGATGCGCATGCCCTTGCCACCACCGCCGGCGGAAGCCTTGATCATGACCGGATAGCCGATCTCGTCGGCGATCCTCACCGCCTGCTGATCGTCCTCGATCACGCCGAGATGGCCGGGGACGGTGGAAACCTTTGCAGCGGCGGCCGCCTTCTTCGACTCGATCTTGTCGCCCATCGCGGCGATCGCATCAGGATTGGGGCCGATGAACACCAGCCCGTCAGCCGCCAGACGCCGGGGAAATGCCTCGCGCTCGGACAGAAAACCGTAGCCGGGATGAACCGCCTCCGCCCCGGTCTTGCGACAGGCTTCCACGATCTTGTCCATCAGCAGATAGCTTTCCGCGGCTGGCGGCGGACCGATCAAGACCGCTTCATCGGCCATCTGGACGTGCACCGCATCGCGATCCGCCTCGGAATAAACCGCAACCGTCGAAATCCCCATGCGCCGCGCGGTCTTGATGATCCGACAGGCGATCTCGCCACGATTGGCAATCAGAATACGTTTGAACATCGGCTTGGACTTATCCGTCTTGCTTATTGTTAAGGGGCCTCCCGGCAGCTTGCCGCAATCTGGCATGAGCCGCCGCATGTAACAATTCTGTTGCGGACAAAAAAAATGGCCCCGAAGGGCCATTCTGACGGAAACGGCGGCGAAGAACCGGGTTTCGCTCAAAAATCGCGTCGAACCCCGGTCCATGGCCCGGAAAAGCCGGGTTACATCCCGAGATCGATGAAATTCGGCAGATTCTGCGTCAGCGGCAGCGCCGCGCCGATCAGCGTAGCGGCGATCGCCGTCAACAGCGCATTCGGACGACGCTTGGCGCGCATCTGGCCGGAGAACCAGTCGAGCACATCGCGGTCGATCCGGCTTGCATCGCTTGGCGCCCAGCTCTCGATTGCCGTCTGGGCATCGAGGGCGACACGGCGCGAGGGCACGGCAATACCCGAGGCCGCGGCGATATGATGCGCGACAGCCTTGGCGAACAGATCATCGAAGCGCCCGTCGTCCGAACGCTCGGCGCCGGCATCGTTGATGCGAAACAGCGCTTCGGCCTCCGCGCGGCTGACGGGCTGATCGATGACCGGGTCTGCCAGCAGAATGCGCTCACACCACGCGGCATCCTCGGCATCGAGCGAGCGCGAAAAGTGAACGCGGCCATGCGTGGTCGGTCCCTCGCCGGTGATCACACCATCGCGAACCAGACCAAGCGCGAAAGCCGCAACGGCCCTGTCAACAATCGGCGGGACGGTTTCGGTTTGTGAGGCAAGAGCAAGCGAACCTGCGGCGGCGGACATCGGATAACTCTTCTTTTCAAGACGCCGGCATTTTGGTGCAGGCGCAAAGCGGAAGTTAAGGCGGCGGCAATCACCGCCTGTTTGGCAAATGTTGATGCAGTTTAGTTCGTTCAACCTCGCTGCGGTTCAAGACTTCGCAAAGCCTCCCGGCTTCCGTTGGGCGCCTCCGAGGCATTGTCGGGGCAGCACGTTAATTCTCAGCAATAAATCTGTGCCGAATTGGCGCGGCGAAGAGAACCAGATGCTCGGCCGTGCGTTTGCCGTGGGAAATTATTGTCTTTTTCTGAACACGCTTCGCTTCAACCCCTGCGGGTCTATATAGAAAGCGCGAAACACACTTTGCGGCGAGAATGCTGCAGCGAGGGAAAGGCTGATCAAATGACGTTGCAAATCGGCGCAACCGCACCGGACTTCGAAGCCGAAACCACTGAAGGCCCCATCCGCTTTCACGACTGGATCGGCGATGGCTGGGCGGTCTTCTTTTCGCACCCGAAGGATTTCACCCCGGTCTGCACCACCGAGCTCGGCGCAGTCGCGCGCCTGAAGCCGGAATTCGACAAGCGTGGCGCGAAGCTGATCGGCATCAGCGTCGATCCGATCGATCGCCACCACCTCTGGGCCAAGGACATCGAAGAGACCCAGGGCGCTGCACCGAACTACCCGATGATCGGCGACACCGACCTCAAGATCGCCAAGCTGTATGAGATGCTGCCCGCAAGCGCATCCGGCAAGGTCGAGGACCGTACCGCCAACGACAACGCCACCGTGCGGAACGTCTTCATCATCGGCCCCGACAAGAAGATCAAGCTCGTGTTCGTCTATCCGATGAGCACCGGCCGGAACTGGCAGGAGATCCTGCGCGCGCTGGATTCGCTGCAGCTCACGGCGAAGCACTCGGTCGCCACCCCGTCCGACTGGAAACAGGGCGAGGACGTGATCATTGCCGGCTCCGTCACCGACGAGCAGGCAAAGGCCAAATTCCCGAACGGCTGGAAGGCGCCGAAGCCCTATATCCGCATCGTGCCGCAGCCGAACTGAGCGGCCGCGATCCAACCAAAAGGGCGCCTCCGGGCGCCCTTTTTCATGCCTGCCCGCAATCCGCAGCCGTCACGGCCGTTTGCCCTTGTTGACCAGCAGCACCGCGGCGGCGCAGGCGACGACGCCGACGATGGCAATCCATTCCAGCCGCTCGTCGAACAGCACGTAGGCCATCAGCGCGGTGACGGCAGGCACGAGATAGAACAGGCTCGCCACCTGCGTCGCCGCTGACCGTCGCAGCAACCAGTACAGGACGCCGATCGAGCCGATCGACAGGACGATCGAGAGCCACAGCAGCGCGGCGACGAATTCGGCATTCCAGCGCACGGTGCGGTCCTCGAACAGAAACGCGCCGGCCGTAAACAGCAGCGTGACCGCGACGAACTGAACGAGGTTGCCGCTGCGCCAGTCGATCTGCGTGCAGTAGCGCTTCTGGTAGAGCGCGCCGAAGGTGATGCTGAGCAGCGCGATTCCAGTCGCGAACCACCCCCACCCGACCGCGCCGCTGACCTGGCGATCGTGCAGCACCAGCAAAACGCCGGTGAGACCAAGCACGAGGCCCGCCCATTGCACCGGCGTGACCCGCTCACCGAGCCACCGGCTGGCCAGCGTTGAAGTCAGGATCGGCTGCAGCCCGGGAATGAGCGCGGACAGGCCGACCGGCACGGAATGGTAGATCGCGATCGCGGTGCCGCCGAGATAGAAGCCGTGAACGAGAAGGCCGGCGACCGCGCTATGGACCACACCCATCAGGTTCGGCATTTTCGGCCGGAAGATCGCCACGACCGCCGCCAAAATCACCACGACGATCGCCATGCGCAGCGCCAGATAGGTCAGCGGCTCGGCGCTCGCCAGTGCATATTTGGTGACGACGAAGCCGGTGCTCCAGAGGAACACAAAAACCGCCGGCGCTGCCATCGCAGCGTGTTTTTCTATTTTTTGATCCATTTGCGGTTCTGTCTGCCTGATCCTATGGTGCTCAGCAATCACCGTTTGTGCAAGCGCGAGTTCCGAAACCGCAGGGCTTTGTCTCCGGTTTTGCAGCGGTGACGGCCTTAAGACATCCCTTCTGCATGCAGTGGTATGTTCGCAGGCAAGGCTCGATTCGTAGCCGGTGCCGCCGGCGGCGACGCTGAAACAGCCGCGCGCACGCACTAACACTTGAAGAGAAAGAGGACCGACATGGATGTTCGCGCCGCCGTCGCTATTGCTGCCGGCAAGCCACTCGAAGTCACCACCGTTCAGCTCGACGGCCCGCGCGCGGGCGAAGTGCTGGTGGAAATCAAGGCCACCGGCGTCTGCCACACCGACGAGTTCACCCTGTCCGGCGCCGATCCCGAGGGCCTTTTCCCGGCGATTCTCGGCCACGAGGGCGCGGGCATCGTCGTCGATGTCGGTCCCGGCGTCACCAGCGTGAAGAAGGGCGATCACGTCATTCCGCTCTACACGCCGGAATGCCGGCAGTGCCCGTCCTGCCTGTCGCGCAAGACCAACCTCTGCACCGCGATCCGCTCAACGCAGGGCCAGGGCGTGATGCCGGACGGCACCTCGCGCTTCTCGATGGGCGGCAAACCGATCCATCACTATATGGGCACCTCGACCTTCGCCAACTACACGGTGCTGCCGGAGATCGCGGTCGCCAAGATCCGCGAGGACGCGCCGTTCGATAAGGTCTGCTACATCGGCTGCGGCGTCACCACAGGCATCGGCGCAGTGTTCAACACTGCCAAGGTCGAGCAAGGCGCGAGCGCGATCGTGTTCGGCCTGGGCGGCATCGGCCTCAACGTGCTGCAGGGCCTGCGCCTCGCCGGCGCCGACAAGATCATCGGCGTCGACATCAACAATGAGCGCAAGGCGTGGGGCGAGCGCTTCGGCATGACCCACTTCGTCAATCCGACCGAGATCGGCAAGGACCTCGTGCCCTACCTGATCGACATGACGAAGACCCCGGCAGACCAGATCGGCGGCGCCGACTACACCTTCGACTGCACCGGCAACGTCACCGTGATGCGGCAGGCGCTCGAAGCGAGCCACCGCGGCTGGGGCCAGTCCATCGTCATCGGCGTGGCCGCGGCAGGCGCGGAAATCTCCACCCGTCCGTTCCAGCTCGTCACCGGCCGCACCTGGAAGGGCACCGCCTTCGGCGGCGCGCGCGGCCGCACCGACGTGCCGAAGATCGTCGACTGGTACATGAACGGCAAGATCCAGATCGACCCGATGATCACCCATGTGATGCCGGTCGAGGAGATCAACACCGCCTTCGACCTGATGCGCAAGGGCGAGTCGATCCGCGGCGTCGTCACCTTCTGACGGCCTGCGCAGCCAAACAAAATGCCCGCGGCGACGCGGGCATTTTTCGTATCAGGCATCAGGGGGGCCTCAAAAAGGGAGGGCTCAAAATTCCTCCGGGCACGGATCGGCGATCCGCCACAGGTCCGGCCCGTTCCTGACCTTCTTCATTTCCGGCGTCAGCCCGCCATTGCGGCGGATCCAGTCCTTCACGGGCTCGGGATAATACGCCATCAGGTCCGATGTCCCCGATGGGCTGATGACCTTGATGCCGAACGTGAAGGCCTTGTCGTAATAGGCTTGGTGGAAGCCGACGCTGGCGCGCGGCGTAACGCAGATCTTGTTCGACGGCACGATGCCGAACACCAGCGTGCAGGCCGAGTTGCAGATCCCGTCGATGATCACCCGCTCGCCGGTCTGGCGAATGCGCTGATACTTGGCCTTGTACTGATCGACATAGCCGCCATGGTCGCGCGTGATGCGCAGATCCGCCTTTGCCGGCGCGATCAGCATGACGCTGACAGCAGCAATCGAAAACAGGATACGCAGCAAAACGACCGCCCAAAATATTGTTGCAACGCCCCGGGGCCGTTTATTGCGGCCTCAGATGGCAAGACTCTGGCGTGACTGTGTTTGAATTTCGTTAACTATGGCAGCAGGCGGAGATTTTCCGCCTGCGCCGATCTTGCCGGGTGGACGCTCCGGCTCCTCGCCGGGCGCCCGATCCCCTACTTCTTCGGGCGAACCGCATCGGCGGTTCCCTGAATGAAGGCCTTGACCTTGTTGACCTGATCCATCGTCAGCTTGCCGGTGAAATCCGGCATGCCGCGCTCGGTGAACGGCCCCTTGAAGACGATCGCCTCCAGATTGGCGATCGTCTCGGTAGGGACATAGCCGAGATTGCGGACGTTGCCGCCGCGATCCACCCCCGGCACACCATGGCAGGTCGCGCAGCTGCTGACATAGATTGCGGTTCCCTCCGGCACGTCCTTCGGATCGTATTTCACGCCCTGAAGCAGGTTCTCCATCTGATACTTTGTGATGGCGGGCAGCGGCGCCTTGCCGCCGAGCGCGAAGGTGTAGACCGCGCCCGGATTGTTGTTCTCCGTCGCGCGCTGGGTGATGCCGAACACGCCGCCCCATCCTACGGCAACCGAAACGTACTGTACGTCATCGACCATATAGGTCGAGGCTGCCGCGACCACGCCCGTCCCGGTCGGGCTTTCCCAGAGCTTTTCGCCGGTCTTGGCGTTGTAGGCGATGAAACGCCCGTCGGCCGTGCCCTGGAAAACCAGATTGCCCGCCGTGGTCAGCGTACCGCCATTCCACGGCGCCACATATTCCTGCCGCCAGACCTCCTTCTGCTGGATCGGATCCCACGCAAGGAGCCGACCGAACGGCTTGCTGGTCGGCGGCGTCGCGTTCAGGTCGAAGCCGATGTTCCAGCCGACATTGCCGCCGAATTCGCCCGGCTTGTTGGCGTTGTGCTTCCAGTTCGGCTGCCCCGTGAGCGAAATCGGGACGTTCTGCGCCGGCAGATAGACCAGCCCGGTTTGCGGATTGTACGACATCGGATGCCAGTTATGGGCGCCGAACGGGCCGGGGATGCTGTCGAACGGCTTGACCGCATCGCGCATCCCCTCCACTTCGATGGGGCGGCCATTGGCGTCGTATCCAGTCGCCCAGTTCACATCGACAAAGTTCTTCGCCGAGATGAATTTTCCGTTGGTGCGGTCGATCACGAAGAAAAAGCCGTTCTTCGGCGCGTGCAAAATCACCTTGCGCGGCTGGCCCTCGATCGGAATGTCCGCCAAGATCATCGGCTGGGTCGAGGTGTAGTCCCAATTGTCGCCCGGCGTCTGCTGATAGTGCCAGACATATTTTCCGGTATCGGCGTTCAGCGCCACGATGGAGGCGAGATAAAGATTGTCGCCGCCGGCCGGGCTGCGGACGTTGCGGTTCCACGGCGAGCCGTTGCCGGTGCCGAGATAGATGAGGTTGAGATCGGGATCATAGGTGATGGTGTCCCATACCGTGCCGCCGCCGCCGTTGATCCAGTACTTGCCGGCCGGGTCCCAGGTCTTGGCGGCGGCTTCCATCGACTCGTCTTCATAAGGCTTTGCCGGATCGCCCGGCACGACGAACCAGCGCCACGCCTGCTCGCCGGTCTCGGCGTCGTAGGCAGTCACATAGCCGCGCGCGCCGTATTCGGCACCGCCGTTGCCGATGATGACCTTGCCCTTCGCGATGCGCGGCGCGCCGGTGATGGTGTAGGAATGCGCCTTGCTGACGATGGTGTCCTTTTCCCAGAGCTTCTTGCCGGTGACGGCATCGAGCGCGATCAGCCGGCCATCATACGCGCCGACATAGACCCTGCCCTTGTGCAGCGCCACGCCGCGGTTGACGACATCGCAGCAGCCCTTGAAGCCGATCTCGCGCGGCACTTCCGGATCAAAACTCCAGATGACTTTGCCGGTGCGCACGTCGATGGCGTGGACCACGCTCCACGAGGCAGTGACATACATCACGCCGTCGACGACGATCGGCGTCGCCTCGACGCCGCGCGACGAGGCGAGATTGTAGGTCCACACCAGGCCGAGATTTTTGACGTTGTCAGCGTTGATCTGATCGAGCTTGCTGAAACGGGTTTCGCCGAAATCCAGGCCGACCGCCGGCCAGTCCTTTGACGTTTCGGCATTTGAGCGGATGAACGCTTCATCGACCTTGGCGGCCGCGGCCTTGATCTTGTCGACCGATGTCGCAGCGCCCTGTGCCGCCGCGCCGGACAGACCGGCGAGACTGATAGCAATTGCTGTAGCGAAACAACTGAGATTCGAAGCAAGCTTGTGCTTCAACGGATCGAGAAACAGAGACGACGAAGGGGTCGTCTTGAAGACAACGTCACCCATGCATTCCTCCCAAAGCCTCTCAAGGGGCCTGAGGGAATGCTAGAATGGATACAATCCTACCGTCAACAAAGTTGGACCGCGTGCAGCGCAGCGTGCGCCGGAACCGAAAGAAAGACTTTTCGGGTCGCCTGAACCGCGCTGCCTTGTTTCTTACTTCCCCAGCCAGGGAATGAAACGCTGCTCGACCACGAGGAAAACCCGGTTGACCAGATATCCCGTCACCGCGAGCAGAAGCACTGCAGCATACATCGCTTCCGGCTTCATCGCATACTGCATCTGGATAATGTAGTAACCGATCCCGCTCGAGCCTGCGATCATCTCCGAGATCACCGTCACGACCAGCGCGATGCCTGTCGCAACACGCAGGCCCGCCGCAATCATCGGCAGCGTGGCTGGAAAGACGACCTGAAACAATGTGCGCCGGGCGCCGACGCGGAATGTGCGCGCCGTCTGCAGCAGCACGTCGTCGATCGTCTCGACACCGGCCAGCGTGTTGAGAAAGGCCGGGAAGAAGCAGGCCAGCGACACGACGAAGATTTTTAGCGCGTCATCCACGCCGAGAAAAAGAATGAGCGGCGGCACGATCGCCGGCGCGGGGATCGGCCGGATCACTTCGATGATCGGCTTGAGCACATAGCGCAGCCAGCGATTGGTGCCGAGCAGCAGCCCGAGCGCAACGCCGATGCCGCAGCCGAGCACATAGCCCGACGCCATCCGCCGCAGCGTCGATAGCAGGAGCGATGCCAGCTCGCCGCTGGCAATCCCCTGCGCGACGGCGACAAGCACCAGCGACACCGGCGGCCAGTTCTGGCTGTTCACCCAGCCGAGCCGAGCCGAGGCCTCCCATAGGCACAGCAGCGCCGCGACCAGCACGAAGCCGGAAAGCCGCGGCGTTGCCTGCATCCGCGCCGCCAGCCGCCCCCACGCCGTGGCGGCATGAGGGCGCAGGGCGTTGCCCGTCAGGCTATCGTTGGCCGCGTTGCTCACAGGGCCTGCGCAGCGATCAGCGGCTTGACGTCGATGGGGCCGCGCAGCAGCCTGTGCTCGATCATCAACTTCATCGTCGTCTCGATCTGCGGCGGATCGACCTTCAGCGGCGCCGGCGACATCTTGACCTTCCTCAAAACCTCGACATCGAGCCTCGTGAAGCCCGAGACGATCTTGAGCAGATCATCAGTGCCGCGATTGGCGTTGTACCACTCGATGCCGCGGCGAAGCGCACGGACGAATTTCGTCACCGTCTCCGGCTTGTCGCTCAGGAATTTTGCCGTGGTAAGATACTGGCCGACATCGACGCCAAGCTGCACTTTGCTGTAGGGATGGGCAATCGCCTGAAATTCCGGCTTCTGCGTTGCGATCGCCACATAGGGGATCACCATATAGCCGGCGTCGACCTGCTTCTGGCGCAGCGCGTCTTCCATCTGCGGGTGCGGCACTTCGCGATAGGTGACGCGATCCGGGTCGCCGCCAGTCGCCTTGATCCAGGCGCGCGCGTAGAGCCAGATGACGTTGTTGCGCGTGTTGACGCCGACCGACTTGCCTTCGAGATCCCTGCCGGTCTTGATGCCGCTATCGGCCCGCACGACCATCGCCGACATGTCGAATTCCGGCGTGTCGATCTTGGTGCCCGGCGCGGCGACACGGATGTCGATGCCCTGCTGCGCGGCAAGCAGCATCGAAACGACATTGCCATAGACAATGTCGAAGCTGCCGGCGATGAGGCCGGGAATGCCGGTGGCGCCGCCGGCCGACGGCGTGGTGTCGATTTCGAGCCCTTCCTCCGCGAAATAGCCCTGCTTCATCGCCGCGAACAACGGCGTCACGTCGTTGATCGGGATGATGCTGACGCGCACCTTCTGCAGATCCGCCGCCATCGTCTGCTGCGGCAAGGCGAGCGCCGTGGCAAAGGCTGCCGCGCCGAGCGCCGCAAGTCCCCGCTTGATCCATGTCCGTCGTTGGCTGTTCATCAAGTTCCTCCGCATATGTGCTCCGTTTTGTGCGTGTCTGTGTTCTGCTCAGTTGCCGCGCCAGGGGACGGCACGCTGTTCGATTTTGTCGAAGGCCAGGCTCAGGCTGGCGCCGAGAGCCGCCAAAATCACGACCCACGCATACATCTCGCGCACCTGAAACGCGCGCTGGCTGTCGAGGATGACGAAGCCAAGGCCGTTTTCGCCCGCCAGCATCTCCGCCAGCACCACGAGCACGACGCCAAGGCTGAGGCCCACCTTCATGCCGGCGAAGATCGACGGCAGCGATGCCGGCAGGATGACCTGCATCACCGTGCGCCAGCGCGAGCACTGGAACGTGCGCGCCGTGTCGAGCAGCACCGGATCGATGCCGCGCACGCCCTGAAACGTATTGATGAGCACAGGAAAGACGGCGGCGAAGACCACCACGGTCACCATCGTCGCCTTGCCGATGCCGAGGAACAGGAACAGCGCCGGCACCAGCGCCGATTTCGGAATCGGCCGCAACAGTTCGACCAGCGGCTCGAGAAGGCCGTAGGCCGCGCGGCTGCACCCCATCCACATGCCGAGCGTGATGCCGAGCAGGCAGGCGATGCCATATCCGGCAAGGAAGAGCAGAACCGTATGCGCAAGCGGCGCCAAAAATTCGCCGCTGGTGAGGATCGCGACCAGCGTGTCGAAAATCATCGATGGTGCGGGCACCAGCACGGGATTGACCAGACGATAGCGCGCCGCCATCTCCCACAGAAGCAGCACCGTGATGAGCGACGCCAGCCCAACCCCGCGCGCCACCCAGCTCTCGGGCAAAAGCTTACGCATGCGCGGCGCCCGGCACCTGGCCGCCGAGCAGCGACGTCATCAGATAGTGGCGCAGCTCGAGGAAGCGGCGATCCTCCTTGGTGGTGATCGCATTGCGCGGACGCTCCAGCGGTACATCGAGCACCTCGACGATCGACGACGGCCGCTTGCCGAGCACGGCGACGCGATCCGCCAGAAACACCGCCTCCTCGACATCGTGCGTGACAAGAATCGCCGTGAGACCGTTGCTCTTCCACAGGTCCAGAATGAGCGCGTGCAGCTCCATCCGCGTCAGCGCGTCCACCGCGCTGAACGGCTCGTCGAGCAGCAGCATTTTCGGCTCCGCCGCCAGGGCGCGGGCGATCGCCACACGCTGCTGCATGCCGCCGGAAAGCTGCCACGGATATTTGTTCTCGAACCCGGCGAGCCCGACCTGCCGCAGATATTCCTGGCACTTGCCGCGCAGCGCGGCGCGCTGCGCGCGTCCCTCGCCCTCACGCGGGAACATCACGTTGTCGAGCACCGTGCGCCAGGGAAACAGCGATTTGGCATATTGCTGGAAGAGATAGACGACGCGGTCCGGCGGCGCGTGCACCGCCTTGCCGTCGACCATCACCTCGCCGGATGACGGCTCCATCAGACCCGCCGCGATCCGCAGCAGCGTCGATTTCCCGCAGCCAGAGGGGCCGACGATTGCCAAAAACTCCGATGGCGCGACGTTGAGCGAAATGTCATCGAGCGCGAGCACACGCTCCTTGTCATCGACCGAGCCGAAGAACTTGCGGATGTTCTTCAAGGTGAGCTGCGCAGTCATCCGATGTCTTTCCGGGATGCCGATCGAAGGTGAACGATCCGCGCTTCCCTTACCTATGCGAACCAAACTTTGGTGCTGCCGCCGCCGGCCTCACCGCTGATAGACGGTGTCGCCGCCGACGACGGTGGTGATCACCGAAATGTCTTTGAGCGCCTCGTCCGGCACGGTCAGGGGATCGCCCGACAGGACGACATAGTCGGCGAGCTTGCCAGCCTCGATCGAGCCGGTGAGATTTTCCGAGAAGGAATAGCGCGCGGCCGAGCTGGTATAGAGGCGCAGCGCCTCCTCCCGCGTCACCGTCTGATCGGCGCCGTAGACGGTGCCGTGCATGTCCTTGCGCGTCACCATCACATACATGTTGATGAACGGATTGACCGGGTTGATCGAATAGTCGGTCCCCTGCGCGACCATATCCATGCCCATCTCGTCGATCAGGAGGCGCATCGGTACCGCGCGGTCCGCGGTTTCCTTGCCGAGGTAGCGGGCGATGGTTGGCGCCTTGTCCCACAGAAACACACTCTGCGCATCGACGCGCACGCCGAGCGCCTTGGCCCGCTTCATCTGGTCGGCATGCATCAGGCTGCCGTGGATGACGATGAAACGACGATCCCTGATCGACTTTTCCTTGTCGGCATAGGCGTAGGCGTCGAGCACCTTGTCGATGGCCGCATCGCCCACCGCATGGGTGCCGACACGCCAGCCGTAGCGGTTCGCGATCGCCACAAGCTGGTTGAGGCGATCCTGCGGAATGACGGTGACACCGTGATAGCCGGGCTCGTCGGGATAGCTTTCGCGCATGTCGGCGGTGCGCAGCGTCATGCCGCCGTCGACCTGCAGCTTGACGCCGGAGAAGCTCAGCCACTCGTCGCCGAAATCGGACATCGCGCCGATCATCGAAAAGAACTTTTCCCACTCCTCGACGCTGATCGACGGATTGAGGCCGCCGGTCGGCGCGAACATCGCGCTCACGCGCAAGGTCGATTGCCGACGCTGGCGGATGATCTGGTTGATACGCATGTCGGCGGGATTGACCGCCGCGCTGATCGCGCTGGTGATGCCGTGGCGGTTGAGATAGGCCATCGCGTCGCGCATCTGCTGAACGCGAACCTCCTCCGGCCATGGCGGAAGCAGAGCATCGACCAGATCCTCGGCGCGCTCTTCCAGCACGCCGTTCGGCTCGCCCGTCTCCTTGTCGCGATGGATCTCGCCGCCGTCGGGATTGGGCGTATCGCGGGTGATGCCGGCGAGCTCAAGCGCGCGGCTGTTCGCAAGCGTAAAGTGACCGATCGGCAGGCACACCGGATGATCGGGCGCGGCCTCGTCCAGCTCCCAGCGGTTGAGGAAGCGCTTTTCCTTGAGCTGTGACACAGGGTGCCACATCCGCCCGCGGATCCACTCGCCGGGCGGGGTTTTCTTCGCCATCTCGGTGACGCGGGCAAGCGCCTCGGCCACCGTAGTCACGCCCTCGAAGCCGACGGTGAAATTCAGCAGCCCCGCCGCCTCGACATGGACATGCGTGTCGATCAGCCCCGGAACGATCGTCCGCCTCTGCGCATCCACCACACCGGTGTCCGGCCCGCGCCACGCATCGATCTCGTCAGTGCTGCCCACCGCGATGAAGCGTCCGTCGCGAATGGCAAAGCCCTGCGCGATGGAGAATGCGGGATCAACGGTGATCACCCTGGCATTGGTTACGATGGTGTCGGCGTAGCGGGCGCTTGCGCTCATTATGTTCCTTCCCAGTTGCGCGGCCCGCACATTCCTGACGTGCGGACCATGCGCGAATTCATTCTCTCAGTCGCCCGCCAGCCGCGGGAACAGGGTCAGCGCGTTGTTGCGTTCGATCTTTTCCAGCACCTCCGGCGCAAGGCCGAGTTTGCCCATACCTTCGACACTGGCGGCCATGGTCCGCTCCGGCGCGAACGGATAGTCGCTGCCGAACAGGATCTGCTCCGGCGGCAGCAGCATCGTCAACGCGCTAAACGAGTAAGGATTGGCCGAGAGCGCCGTATCGAAATAGAGCCGCTTAAGCTCGAACATCACGCCGTCCGGCACCTTGCTGCGCAGGTCGGCGCGCATCTCGAGCCGCGAGATCCGCTCGGCGAGGAACGGCACGGTGCCGCCGGCGTGATTGAAGATGAACTTGATGTTGCGGCAGCGCGTGAAGGTGCCGCTGAACAGAAGGCTGACGACTGTGCGCGTGGTGTCGAACGGGAATTCCAGCGTCGCGGCCGGAATGCCGAGATTTTCGCCGCCGCCGACCGGCTCGTCGGGGTGAAAGAAGACCACCGCGCCGCGCCGGTTGAGCTCATCGAAGATCGGCGCGAAGGCCGGGTCGCCCGGATAGCGGCCGTCGATATGGGTCATCATCACCACGCCGTCGAGCTTCAGCTCATCGAGCGCATAGGAGATTTCCTTGAGGCAGGCATCGACGTCCGGCATCGGCAGCCCGGCGAAGACGCCAAAACGCTTGCCGTGGTCGGCGATGATCCGCGCGCCGTAGTCGTTGCATGCGCGCGCCAGAACCTGCGCCTGCGCCGCATCGCCGCAAGCGAAGCCCGGCGCGGAGATCGACATCACCGCCTTGCCGATGCCGTTGCGCTCCATCGCCTCGAGCGACTGATCCGGCGACCATTGCGGCGTCTTTCCCGCCACGATGAGCCGGCCGATGCGCTCCTCGCCGATGGCGCCGACATAGCCGGGCGGAATGAGGTGATGGTGAACGTCGATTCTATGAGCGGTCATACTTGCCTGGCCATATCTATCAAATTTCTCAGCGCGCACACCGCGCCATTCGGCCGGAGGGCGAAACGGCCATCCTCACGGATGGCCGCCATCCGGCCCTGTCGTCAAACCATCCGCCGATCAATCGGCCCTCGGGGTTCCGGTCAGCGAGGCGACGAGATTTTTCGAAGCCTCGACCGCTCCCTTGCCCGCATCGTTGCCCCAGATGAAGCGCGAGAGCTGACCGCCGAGATAGGGGTGCATGCCAAGATCGTAGAGCTTGCGGAAATCGCGCTCCTCGATCGCCTTGCGCTCCTCGGGCAGGAAGGCATAGCGGTCGAGCACCGCCGCTTCGTTGATCTTGAATTCCTCGCGCAGCTCAGGATTCCATTTCATATCCTGAACGAGATCGTGAGCCGCAAGGTTTGGATTGAACGTTTCCCAGGCCATGACGTCCCCTCACCTCTTGTTCGCGTCGAGGTCCCAGATGACCCCGCCGACACCGCACCGAAAGCTCGGCCATCCGGTATAACCAAAGCTCCTGCCCGGCAGTTCGCCGATCGCGGCCATCACCGGGAACCACGACAGCACCTCGGCGGTGCCGCCGACGCCGGCCGCCTCCATGCGCTCCACCGTCATTTCCCGGAGCAGCCGCTCGTGGTCGCCCGCCTCGCACAGCGCGAGGAACGCCCGGTCGAACTCCTCGTCGATCTTGAAATATTTTGCGCCGCCCGGCTCGTGGCTGAGGCCACCCGAGCCGAGAAGCCCGACGCGCATTTCCGCGGGCAGATCATTGGCGATGAAATCCGCCATCGCCTTGCCGACCTCAAAGCACTTTTGCGCATCCGGGAACGGCGGCACCGTGCAGTTCTGCAGGATCGGAACGATGGTGATGTCGCTCTGATCGAGATCGGTCATCACAACCGGCACCGAGAGATTGTCGTCAAAATTCAGGTTCTCGTGCTTGGCGACCATGCGGATGCCGCGCCGGGTCATGCCCTGAAACAGCGCCTTGGCCACCTCGGGATTACCCTTGGCGACGTACTTGCGGCAGTCGATCCACTCCTGAAACCATTCATGGGGGCCGCTGTGCTCCGCCGCCATGCCGATCAAAAAGTCTGGGTAAAAGGTGATGCGACTGTTCGACAGATGATCGTTGGCAAACACGAACAGAACGTCGGGGCGCGTCGCCTCCAGCTGCTTCTTGATCGCCGCAAACGTATCGGACACGACCTTTTGCGACTCGGGCGGCGCCTTGTCGAATAGGCCGACCATCGCAGGAGCATGCGGCGCTCCGGCAGCGAATACGATTTGTGCCATCTTATTCCTCCCCCGGCGTTTTGTTATTGGGCGAGTTTATATCAATCGATCTGGATTATTCAACATCGATGATTACATAAATTTTGGAAAATGCCGAAACTTAGATGTGGCGCGGCCGCAGCGAACTTTGGCGCACAATCGAACGCTCGCGCCAAATCGAGCCGGCGCGATGCGGTGTGCCGGGGCTTTTTTGCCGTTCGCACCGCCACCGGCGCCCGATCAGCCGCTAAACCCTTGTCGGGCGAAAACGGATTCTTTTATATTCATGCACCCGACTGATTTTATAAATCCTGCCCTGCTCAACATGATGGCGTCATGAACAAACCTGGCTTCGCATGGGGACCCGCAACGCGGCTCCCGCAACCCGACTCCCCGAAAACGCTGGCGGATGAAGCCTATCAGCGCATTCATGACGACATCATCAGCGGGCAGTTCGCGCCGAACGATAAGCTGCAGCCCGACGCCTTGCGCCAGCGCTACAACATCGGCCTCAGCCCCCTGCGCGAGGCGCTGTCGCGCGTAGCGCTGGAGGGACTGGCCGTCGCCGAAGGCCAGCGCGGTTTTTTCGTCGCGCCGGCCACGCGCGGCGAGCTCCACGACATCGCCGACCTGCGCACCAGCCTGTCGATGATGGCGCTCGAACGTTCGATCCGCTTCGGCGGTGACGAGTGGGAGAACAGCGTCGTCACGACCTATTACCAGCTCCACAAGCTCGAAACCCAGACAAAGCGCGACCCGGACAGCTACCGCGACGAATGGGAGCGGCGAAACCGAGACTTTCATCAGGCCCTCGAGTCGGGCTGCGGCTCACCCTGGCTGCTCCACTTCTGCGACATCCTTTATGATCAGCACGAGCGCTATCGGCGCCGGTTCGTCGTCTACACCGATATCGACGCGGCCATCGCCGAGGAGCACCGGCAGATCATGGAGCTTGCGCTCGCCCGCGACCTGCGAGCCTGCGAAGTGCTGAAAGCCCATTTCGAGCACGCCTCAAAAGTCATCTCCGACTTCATGGAGCGCGCCGAGACTGCCGCCGCCGCGAAAAAGGCCGGCGCAGGCGATCCCGCGGCGGCAAAGCCGACACGAGCGAGGACGACCAAAGCTACCACGACCAAGGCGACCTCCGCCAAGACTGCCGCCGGCAAGACGGCGAAGACCGCCGGCAGCAGCAAGCCGGTGAAGCGAACAACCCGGTTCTGACGGCAGGCCGCTGCTCCACCTTCAAAGCCTCTCCCGGCCCTTCGGCGCGCGAACAGCGCACCGCAGCGGCCGGCGCACCTTTTTGCGCTGGATCGCCACTTTCCGGCCGCGGCCGCCTAGGCGGCGCACAAGTCCCGCCTAGTCCAACTTTTCGAAATTTATACATTTTGGAAGAGCGACACCGGCTGCAACGCCGGCAAATCGCAATATTTTTCGTTGAAATGACGCGAACGGAGCACGCCTCCACCATTGTAATTTCGGAATTTGTCTGCCACTGTTTGATTTGCCAGCCACAAACGAATGAAACAGATGGCCTCCAGTCCCGACAAAACCCTCACCGAAAAAGCGTATCGAAAACTTCGCAACGACATCGTTGCCGGACGGCTGGCGCCCGGGGTCAAACTCAAACTGGAAGGCCTCGTCGCCGACTATGAAGTCGGCATGTCGCCGCTGCGCGAGGCCCTGACGCGCCTCGTCGGCGACCTTCTCGTGACGTCGGAAGGCCAGCGCGGCTTCTGGGTCGCGCCGCTGTCGCTGGTCGAACTCGATGACGTCTCGCAGGTGCGCTCGATGATCGAGACCGAAGCGCTCAACCGCTCCATCATGAATGGCGATGCCACGTGGGAGAATGCCGTCAAGGCCGCGTTCGACGAGCTCGCCGCCGTCGAGCGCGATCTGCCAAGCGGCCCGGAGCCGCTCGATCCGCCGCTGTTGGAAACGTGGGAGGAGCGCAACCGCGCCTTCCACGCCGCGCTGGCCTCGGCTTCCAACTCGCCCACGCTGATGCGGCTGCGCGACCAGCTCTATCAGCAGTCAGAACGCTACCGCCGCGTCTCGCTCGACCGCTCGCGCGGCTGGCGCAACGTTCATGACGAGCACATCGCGATCTACGAAGCTGCCCTCGCCCGCAATGCGCTCCGCGCCTGCCGGATGACCGAACATCATCTCGCCAAGACCACCGAAGAAGTGCGCCGTGCCATCGCGGCGCTGGCTGCGGACGACGGCTCGGCCGACTGACTGCGCCGCCCCTGTCCGGTTGACGACCCGAGCCCGCCCGCTGCGCGCATCGCTCATCCGTAATCACAAGAAGACCCCAAAACTGCCCAAGGCTATTCGACTGGAGACCCGAATGACGATCGCACCTCCGCTATCCCAAGTCTCGCCCGCCCTCCTCGCCAATTTCATCGACGGCCGCTTTGTGGAAGCTGGCCGCCGGACATTCGAGAACCGCACGCCGATCGACGATTCCGTCGTCAATCTCGTGCCGGAGGCCGACTCGGCGATGGTCGATGATGCCGTCAAGGCGGCGCGCGGCGCGCTGCGCGGTCCGTGGGGCAAGATGAGCGACCAGCAGCGCGCGAACATTTTGCGCAAGGTCGCGGCCGGCATCATGGCGCGCTTCGACGACTTTTTGAAAGCCGAGATGCTCGATACCGGCAAGCCGATCACACTTGCCTCGCACATCGACATTCCGCGCGGCGCGGCGAACTTCAACGTGTTTGCCGACCAACTCCTGACGCAGTCCTCAGAATCCTATCGCATGGCGACCCCGGACGGCGCCGGCGCGGTCAACTACGCGATCCGCGTGCCGCGCGGCGTCATCGCCGTGGTCTGCCCGTGGAATCTGCCGCTGCTGCTGATGACCTGGAAAGTCGCCCCGGCCCTTGCCTGCGGCAATACCGTCGTCGTTAAACCTTCGGAAGAAACGCCAACCACCGCCACCCTGCTCGGCGAGATCATGAACGAGGCGGGCGTGCCACCCGGCGTCTACAACGTCGTTCACGGCTACGGCCCGGACAGCGCCGGCGAATACCTGACCAGCCATCCCGGCGTCGACGGCATCACCTTCACCGGCGAAACCACCACCGGCTCCGCCATCATGAAGGCCGCCGCCAACGGCGTCCGCCCCGTCTCGCTCGAACTCGGCGGCAAAAACGCCGCGCTGGTGTTCGCCGATTGCGACCTCGACAAGGCGATCGAAGGCACCACCCGCTCGGTGTTCGCCAATTGCGGCCAGGTGTGCCTTTCCACCGAGCGCGTCTATGTCGAGCGGCCGATCTTCGAACAGTTCGTGGCGCGGCTGAAAACCGTCGCCGAAGGGCTGCGCATGGGCGACCCGTTCGACAAGACAACGACGATGGGCCCGCTGATCAGCAAGGAGCACCGCAACAAGGTGCTCTCCTACTACGCCAAGGCCAAAGCCGAAGGCGCGACCGTGATCACCGGCGGCGGCATTCCCGACCTGCCCTCGCCCTACGGCAGCGGCTGCTTCATCCAGCCGACGATCTGGACCGGCCTATCGGAAAATTCGTCGCCGATGCGCGAGGAGATTTTTGGCCCGTGCTGCAGCATCGTGCCGTTCGACGACGAGGATGCCGTGGTCGCGGCCGCCAACGACAGCCCCTACGGCCTCGCAACCTCGATCTGGACCGAGAACCTTACGCGCGCTCACCGCGTCGCGGCGCAGGTCGAAGTCGGCATCACCTGGGTCAATAGCTGGTTCCTGCGCGACCTGCGAACGCCGTTCGGCGGCTCGAAGCAATCGGGCATCGGCCGCGAGGGCGGCACCTATTCGATGGATTTTTATACCGAGCAGCGCAACGTCTGCATCAAACTGTGATCTGATCGCGCAAGCCTATCCGCGTATCGCTTCCCATCCGAAGGACACGAAGAAATGCTCACTGAAGACCAACGCTCCCAGGCCGCCGACATTTTGCTCGAAGCCGAACGCACCCGTCAGCCGGCACTGCAGCTTTCCAAGCAGTTTCCGAACATCGAGATCGCAGACTCTTACGCCATTCAGAGCTTGGTGACCCAGCGCAAGGTTGCCCAGGGCCGCCGCGTCATCGGCCACAAAGTCGGCCTCACCTCAAAGGCGATGCAGCAGTCCTCCCAGATCGACGAGCCGGATTACGGCCACCTGCTCGACAGCATGATGATTGCCGACGGCGCGAAGGTGCAGCATTCCGACTATTGCGTGCCGCGGGTTGAGCCGGAGCTCGCCTTCATCCTCGGCAAGCCGCTGAAGGGTCCTGGCATCACTCTCGTCGACGTGCTGCGCGCCACCGAATACATCGTGCCGTCGATCGAGATCATCGACGCGCGCGTGCAGAACCCGCGCAAGATCTACGACACCGTTGCCGACAACGGCGCGGCGGCCGGCATCATTCTGGGCGGGCGGCCGGTGAAGCCGATGGATGTCGACCTGCGCTGGGTCGGCGCGATCTTCTATCGCAACTCGGAGATCGAGGAGACCGGCATCGCCGCCGGCGTGCTCGGCAATCCGGCGATGGGCATTGCGTGGCTGGCCAACAAGATCGGCCCGTTCGGCACCGTGCTGGAGCCGGGACACATCGTGCTGTCCGGCTCCTTCACCCGCCCGGTCTGGGCCGACAAGGGCGACACGCTGCATGCGGATTTCGGGCCGCTTGGCTCGGTCTCCTGCCAGTTCGTCTGACAGCGGCGCAGAACGATGGACCTTCCGAAGAACCACTTCAAGGCTGCGATCGCCGCCAAGCAGCTGCAGATCGGCATCTGGTGCAGCCTGTGCAGCCCGATCGGAGCGGAGCTGCTCGCCGACAGCGGCTTCGACTGGATTCTGGTCGATACCGAGCACGCGCCGAACGAATTGCCGTCGGTGCAGGCGCAGCTCCAGTCGCTCAACGGCGGCACCGCCACGCCAGTCGTCCGCCCGGCGTGGAACGACCCGGTGCTCATCAAGCGCCTGCTCGACATCGGGGCGCAGACGCTGCTGATCCCCTTCGTGCAGAATGCGGAGGAAGCAGCCCGCGCGGTTGCCGCCTGCCGCTATCCGCCCAAAGGCATTCGCGGCATCACCACCGGGAGCCGCGCCGCGCGTTACGGCCGCGTCAAAAACTACCTCGCAACGGCGGATCAGGAGATCGCCGTGCTGGTGCAGGTTGAGACGCTCGCCGCCATCGAGCAGTTGGCGTCGATCGCCGCTGCCGATGGCGTCGACGGTGTTTTCATCGGCCCGTCCGATCTCAGCGCCTCGATGGGGCATATCGGCAACCCGCAGCACCCCGACGTGCAGAAAGTCATCAAGGATGCGCTCGGCGTCATCACCGCTGCAGGCAAGGCCGCCGGCATCCTGTCGACGGTCGATGCCGATACCCGGCGCTATATCGAGTGGGGGTATCACTTCGTCGCCGCCGGCACCGATCTCGGCCTTCTCGCAAAGAATGCCGACGCGCTGGCGCGGACCTTCAAATCGGCCTGAGCGCCACGCTGATTCGGGCGCGTCATAAGGGTCTGGTATGTGGCCCCGGCCGTTCGGCCGGGGCTTTTTTCATGCCTCTGCGGACCGCCTGATAATCACCCGATAACTTCTACTACATGATGGTACCGCATCGCGCCATGACGCCGGACAACAATACCCGCCCGACAGGAGATGAAGAAAACCACCTTTCCCTTTCGATTTTCCAATGATAGCATAATCACTGTACAAGGAATTTAGGTTTCGTTTTTTTGGGATGGCAATTTCTTACCAGAGTCTTTCTGTCAGCTCACATCATCAGATGGTGCCAGAGGCGATATTTGCCTCCAGCATTTTTTGCATGATGAACCTTTGGAAGAGTGCCAAAAGCAATTTTATAGAAGAAACTTCATACCATCGCGCACATCGGATTTTCGAGACGGCGCGCACCAACTCAAATGCCCGGCTCTTCGATTTTTCAGATCCGGGAGAACTTGATTTTGACTGACCAGTTTTTCGAGCCGTCGCCCGGCATTTCCGGCATGGCCCTATGCGAAGTCACGCATTGATGCCCGACGCATACTGGCAACGCCTGTCGCCTGGAAGCAGCCCTGCCGGCACGGATGGAGCACGCCTGAACGAGATCACCAAGACTTCCGACTTTTCATGACCTAAAAATAAAGCGGATCACATCCGCAACATTTCTACTACCGAGCCGTTTGATACCGACTTTTTGAAAATACAACCATTTCGTCTTCCATCTGCGGCCCGCATTCAAAGCGGGCTATTTTTTTGCGCCTCGTCCCCTCCTCCACACCGCCACGCCCGTCCCAGCCGCTGAGCAGCCATTCGACATTCGGATTGGCCAATGGGTAAAATTTATATTAGATTTTAGGCAAATTTTTCGGGGGATTATTCATGTCAAAGGGTTTGTCCAGCACGATGCAGGCCGGGGATGAAGGCATCGCCCAGTCCGATTTGCGCGTCGCCACAAAGGAAGAGATCCGCGAGCTGTCCAAGATCGACAGCACCAAATTTGTGGCAGCGGTCGTGTTTGAATACGCAGTCATCGCCGCCGCGATCTATCTGAGCTGGACGTGGTTCAGCTGGTGGAGCTACCTGCTCGCAGTCTGCCTGATCGGTCCGCGCATCCACGCGCTGGGCGCATTGATGCACGAGGCCTCCCACTACCGCGCCTTCCGCAATCGTCGCGTCAACGACATCGTCGGCGAGATCATTGCCTTCTCAACCACTGCATCACTATCAGGATACCGCAAAAACCACTTTGCCCATCATCGCAACCTGAATACCGACGATGATCCGGACTACATCCGCAACCTTCTGACCGGCGAGTTCGTCTTCCCCAAGCCGCTCCGCCAGATCCTGTGGGCGCTGGTCCGCTATGGGTCCGGGCTCAAGACCTGGGCCACCTTCACCGACTTCCATAAGACCGACGAGGTGAAGGACATCTCCAGAATGCTGATGATCGTCCGTACGGTCGCCTCCGCCGCCATCATTGCGTTGTCGATCTGGTTCGGGTTCTGGCACTTGATCCTGCTCTACTGGGTAGTGCCGCTGATGACCTCGTTCCAGGTCGTGCGCTACATCCGCAACATCGCCGAGCATGTCGGCCTCGACCATCTGCCGCTGCCCGAGCGCACAAGGACCGTCGTCGCGCCGCTGTTCGAACAGTGGATGATCGCGCCTTACGGCCTCAACTATCATCTGGAACACCATCTCTATCCCGGCGTCACCTGCTTCAACCTCAAGAAGCTGCACGCGGTCCTGATGACCCGGGAGCCATTCCGCAGCCGCGCTCACATCACAAACGGCTACCTCGTCGGCTTGCTGCGCGAATGTATGATCTCGCCGCCCCATCAGGGCATCGAGATTCCCCAGACGCAGCCCTAGCCTAGCGCGACCCTGGGGCCGGGAGATCCGGCCCGGCCTGTGGCTGATGGCGAGTTGTGGTATAAAAAAGAAAGCTTCCGATAAAGGGCTGCGCTCGCCGATTTGAAAGCTGGCGAGCGCGTGCCCTAAGATCGAAATTGCCCGCCGGACATGAACACCGAGGCATACGTCTAATTCTTTCCTCTAATTCTTGCGTCTAATTCTTGGTTAGCGGGCAAGGGGCTTATTGCGGTGTTGCACTGCTCTCTTGCGACGCTGGCCGCACGAGTACCTTGTCGATCCGCGGCCCCTCCATCTGAAACACCTCGAACTGTCGGCCCAACCAGATAAAATGCTCTCCGGCCTTCGGTACATGATCGAGCTGGAACAGCACAAAGCCAGCAAGCGTCAGGAAATCGCCGCGCGACAGCTCAGGCAATCCAAGACACTCCGCAGCCTCGGCAATCGGAATGGTCGCATCGATTATAAGCACACCATCTTCGCGCCGCACCACCGTAGGATCCGCCTCTGCATCGAGATCGGGGAGATCGCCTGCGATCGCCTCCAACAGGTCGGTCCGTGTCACGATCCCCTGCACAACGCCGTATTCATCTATGACCACAGCACTGTGGGCTGGCGTCTTCTTGAACAAATCGAGCGTTCTTAAGATCGTGGCTCCCTCGTGAACGATGAGAGGTGGCCGAAGCGCGCCTTTGACATCGATTGGTCGACCATCAATAGCCTGATCGAGGAGATCCTGCTTGTCGACAACGCCCTGTATCTCGTCAATACCACCCCGTCCCACCAGAAGCAGCGCATGCGAGCAGTCGTGGACTTTCCCTAAGACAACCTCGCTCGGATCATCAAGATCAATCCAGGAAATGTCGGGACGAGCAGTCATGATGGTCCGCACCGCGCGATTTGACAGAAACAGGACCTCTTCAAGCATCTCTCGTTCGGCTGCACGGATCGCGCCGGATTCGGCACCCTCGGCAATAACTGCACGGATCTCCTCGGCCGTCACCTTACGGATCGACGTAGGACGCAAGCCAAAAAAATAAAGCGCGCCCCGGACAGAGACATCGAGGAGCCAGACAACCGGATTACCAATTCGCGCGATGGCTGCGAGCGGCCGGGCGACGCGCATTGCAACCCGCTCGGGATGCGCGAGCCCAATCTGCTTTGGCACGAGTTCACCGAAGAGCAATGAACAATACGAGACCAATATGACCACGACAAGAATAGCGACTGGTTTGCCAACCTGCACCAGCGGTTGAAAGGAACCGAACCAGTACCCCAGTCGATCAGCAATGGTGACGCCACTGAAAGCTCCAGCAAAGATTGCGGTCAACGTCATCCCAATTTGTACAACGGCAAGAAATCGGCTGGAATCATCCACCAGCATGAGTGCAACGCGCGCACGTTGGTCGCCACTTGCTGCGAGCTGCTGTAATCGTGGTCGTCGCGACGAAACGATCGCCAATTCGGACATGGCGAAAAAGCCGTTGCACAACACTGTGAAGGCAACTGCCGCGATCTCTAATGTAATCATTGTCGTGCTGTCCACGTGAGAGTGAACGCCGGCCGCATACTAGTCCCTCCCCCCGTCGCTTGTCTCGACTGTTTCATAAACGTCTCGAATGGCGCTGCAAGAATGCGAGCCAGCGGACGGCCATCTCGCCGCTTGGCGTCGGAACGCAGCGCGTTAATGCTGCGGGCTCGGCCAACCATTGTCAGCACGCCCCCGGGAGGACGATCATTTAAGTTCCAATAGGCACTCGCATTCCTTCGCTTGCACCTGTCAGTTGTCAGCAGCCATCGGCTGCTCGCCTAACCAATTGACTTAGGTCAAGTGTTCGCCGGCCCGAAAAGATTAGCGTATGCTATTTCCGCGAGTGGCTTATGTTCGCGATCGGCTATTTGCTCGTGATTGCCTTGGCGCTCACTCCAGCGGCGTTGCGCTATGCGTCGGCCGGTCGCTTTCCGACCATTTCCGCTCGCCACGCGATCCTATTTGCCGCAATCGTCATTGCGATCGCCGGCTTCGAGGCCGCGCTCCGCATCTCGCTCGAATACTACTGGTTCACAGAACTCGGCAAGACTCAGCGTTTCCTGCTGGCGCTCGAATATCGCACAGCACTCTTCATCGGTGTTCTGATGATCGCCGGCTGGTTCATAGGAACCAACCTTCAAGTGTTGTGCCGGCAGGTTTGGCCATTCGGCGCCCGGACTCTCTGGATCGGCACGCTCGTATGCTCGAGCCTGCTGGCGTTGCTTGCGACAACGCTCTGGATACCGCTGATGGCCTATTTGGGAGCTGCACGCACTGGCATCGTCGACCCCGTATTCGGCAAGGACATCAGCTTCTACCTGCTGGAGCTTCCGCTATACCAGGATGTGATTGGCGGCCTCATTTTCGTTGTGCTCTTCGTGTTTGCAGTTTGGGGAGCCGCGAACCTGCTTTCAGGCGCTCCGCAGGCGGCGACGTCAGTCGCTGTGCATCAAGCTGCCGCAACGCGACTGGTCTACCTTCTCGACAGCGCCAAATGGGCGCCGAAAGAGTCTCACCCGACCTCCTCCGACCCCAGCCGAAGAGCCATGCTGCTTGCAGCCCTTCTTTGCGTTGCCCTGGCTCTGAACACGATGTTCGAGCGATATCATCTGGTCATCGATGGACACTCGAAGGTCCTGGCGGGAGCATCATATGGCGACATCCACTTCTGGATACCCGCCTACAATGCGACGATTGCTGCTTGGCTGGCTTTTGCTTGCCTGCTCGTGGCCAATGCTTTCATCCCGCAGCTGTCCGGCTGGTTTCAGTCGCGGCCTGCGCGTTGGTTCTTGCCATGCGGCCTGTTCGCCCTTGTCTACTTTGGCGCCTATGCCGTTCCGGCCGCACTTGAGAAGATTTACGTCGGGCCCAATCAGATCACGCTGGAGCAACCCTATCTCACGCGCAGCATTGCCGGAACCAGGCAGGCCTATAACCTGGACGGACCATCGCTGGACGAGCGCGAATTTTCCGTGTCTGCCGATCCCCTCACGGCAGCCGATCTGAAGAGACATGCGGCGACACTCCGCGACGCCCGAATCTGGGACTGGCGCGCGCTCGAGCCGCAGCTTCAACAGACTCAGGGGCTGCGTCCGTACTACCGGTTCAGTGGCGTCGACATTGATCGCTACATCATTGACGGCAGCCAACGCCAGGTAATGATCACGGCGCGCGAGCTTGATGTCGACAGGCTCCCTGAACCGGCGAAGGTCTGGGTCAATCTCGCACTCAAGTACACCCATGGCTACGGCGTAGTCGCGGCTCCGGTGAACGAGATCGATGCCAGAGGCAACCCTGTCCTGTGGGCACACGACATTCCGCTCCGCGCCAAGGGCAGCCTCGCAGTCGATCACGGCGAGATCTATTTCGGAGAGGCGACGCGCGACCGGGTCTACGTCCGGACCACGGAAAAGGAATTCGATTATCCGCAAGGACAGGCGAACGTGGAGACTGTCTACGCGGGCGAAGGCGGCATCGAGATTTCAAATCTCTGGCGAAGGATCGTCATCGCCCACGAAGTCGACGGGCTGCGGCTGTTCATTTCGCAGTATTTCACGCCAAAAAGCCGGATCTTACTGCGCCGAAACATCCTCGAGCGCGCACAAATGCTGGCACCGTTTCTGACCTTCGATCGCGACCCCTATATCGTTGCCGACGGCGACCATTACGCCTACATCCTCGACGCCTATACGACGTCAAACAGTTATCCCTACAGCCAAGCCTATCAAGGGCCGATCCGCGTCTTTGAAGGACGGAATTATCTCCGCAACTCGGTGAAAGCGGTCGTCGACGCCTACAACGGCTCCGTCACGTTTTACGTCTTCGATCGCCACGATCCGATCATCAACGCATACAAGCGTATGCTGCCGCACTTCTTCAAAGATTCCGAGGAAATGCCTGCAAATCTGAGGCGCCATATCCGCTACCCCGAAGACATCTTTACTGTTCAGGCGGAGATGTATGGCACCTATCACATGACCAACCCCACAACTTTCTACAATCGAGAAGACCGGTGGGAAGTACCGCGCGAGCTGTTCCGCGACCGCGAGATCGAAATGCTGCCCTATTATGTGACCTCGCAGCTTCCCACTTCGTCCGATCCGGAGTTCATGCTCATGCTTCCCATGGCGGTGGCCGGCAAAAATCAGATGGCGGGATGGCTCGCCGGACGATGTGACGGCGAAAACTATGGCAAGCTGGTGGCTTTTCGCTTTCCCAAGGGGATATTCATCGACGGCCCGGCACAGATCGAATCACGGATCAACGCTGATAGCCGCTTCTCCGGAGACCTCACCCTATGGGATCAGCACGGCTCCCATGTGATCCGCGGCAACCTCATCGTGCTGCCGCTCGGCAGCAACCAGCTCATCGCGCTTGAGCCGGTCTATATCGAGGCCGAGCAGACCAGTATCCCGGTGCTGGCCCGGGTGGTGCTGGCGCAATTGCTCCCCGACAACCGCAAAATTGAATGGGCGCCAACGCTGGGCGCCGCCGAGGATCTTTTAGTCGGTACATCCACGGAGAGGCCTGCGGCCTTGCCGCAGAGTTCCAGCCCGTCGCAGGATACAATGGCACAGGCACGGGACGTGTTCGAGGAAATGAAGCGGCAATATGCGACGGGCAACTTCGCCCGCTATGGCGAGCTACTGCAGGAGCTTGGGAAGCTGCTCTCGCCACCGCAGAGGGGACAGGTTCGACCGTTCTGAAAACCGGACACCGAAACGAACCGAAATGGTTGACCGAACCAAAATTCCTTTATCGAATTCCTATATCCGCGAGCACGCTTGTAACTTGCTTCTTTATGCTCCCCGGCACCATCCTTGCCCGTGGTATAAACCACGTACCGACTTGACGTACGTCAATGCTGCTTTTGTGGTGCGTTCCAGGCTTTTTGCGGAGAGTGAGACTAATGCTGCTCAATGCATCTATGCTGATCTTGCTGGTTGCGCTCTATATTCTTTGCATCGCGCTGGTACGTTTTGTGGATGGGGTGGTCAACCCACGAACATGACCAAGACAAGCAATGCGATGGTGCCAGCGTGGTCGCTTTAGTGGAGCTCAGCATGGCTGTTTACGCACTCGCAGTATTGCTGGTCCTGTTAGTCATTTACCTGTTCTACGCGGTGATTCACCCGGAACGGTTCTGACAGGCTATGGGGCCGCCAATGATGGTGTCCTGGGCACAGATCGGAATTGTGCTGCTGAGCATTTTCTTGCTCAGCATTCCGGTCGGCCGTTATCTCGCGAATATCGTGATGGACCGGAAGACGGGTCTGGATGCGATCTTTGATCCAATCGATGCCGGGATCTATCTTCTGATCGGAAGAAGGGCAACGCGACGCCCGATGGATTGGAAGACGTACACGTTCCACATGCTGGCCACGAACCTTTTCATGGCCGTGATCATCTATCTGATCCTGGTGTTCCAGGATCATCTTCCCCTTAACCAAACCCACCTTCCGGGGATGGAGCCGATCCTCGCCTTCAACACGGCAATCAGCTTCATCACGAATACGGATTGGCAGAGCTATGGCGGCGAGACGACCCTTTCCAATTTCAGCCAGATGACCGCAATCACATTTCCGATGTTCACCTCCGCAACGACCGGTTTCGTCGTCGCGATGGCGTTCATTCGTGCGTTCATTGTCAGGAACAGCGGCACGGACCTCGGAAACTTCTATCGCGACTTTGTTCGGTTCATGACGCGCGTGCTGATTCCGGTGAGCCTGATACTTGGTCTGTTCAACATCTGGCAGGGCATGCCGCAGACACTTGATGCAACCGTAACCGCTTATCCGATCCAGGGCGGCGAACAGATCATCATGCTGGGCCCGGTTGCATCGCTCGAGACCATCAAACATTTGGGTACAAACGGCGGCGGCTTTTTCAACGCAAACGCCGCGCATCCCTTCGAGAACCCGACGCCTCTAACCAACACAGTCCTGATGATCTTGATGGCGTTGCTGCCGAGCGCTCTCGTCGTCTGCTTCGGGCACATGATCGGCAACCGCCGTCAGGCCTGGATCTTGTACGGCGTGATGGGCGTCCTGCTGCTGCTAATTCTGCCCATCGCAGTTCTGTCAGAGCAGCGCGGCACTCCGATGCTGCGCCAGGTTGGCATAACAATGCAGGCAGATGCCAATCAACCCGGCGGCAACATGGAGGGCAAGGAAGTCAGATTTGGCATCGCGGGAAGCGCCCTCTTCAATGTCATTACCACCAGCTTTACCACGGGCAGCGTCAACTCGATGCTGGACAGCTTTACACCGGTTGGGGCGCTTCCGGCGTTCGTCGGAATGATGTTGCAATGCGTATTTGGCGGCAAGGGTGTCGGATTTCTGGCAGCTCTTGTGTATGGGCTGATCGCAGTCTTCATCGCCGGGCTAATGTCCGGCCGAACACCCGAGTTTCTCGGCAAGAAAATCGAGCGAGGGGAAATCATCATGGTCTCGCTCGCGCTGTTGATTCACCCGCTTGTCATCCTGACACCATCGTCTTGGTCAATGATCCAGCCATATGGCAACTCCTCGCTGGGCAATGCGGAAATGCACGGCTACTCGGAAGTGCTCTATGCATTCTCATCCGCCGCGGCCAACAACGGTTCGGCCTTCGCAGGCCTCAAGGCCGATACTCCCTGGTACAATCTGGCCCTCGGCATCGTTATCGTGTTCGGGCGCTATCCACCGATCATTTTCATGATGGCGGTGGCAGGCTCAGTCGCGGCAAAGCCGACGCTCGAGCCAACTGTCGGCACGCTACGAACGGACACGCTGAAATTCGGCGTTTTCTGGTTGGGCACTATTCTGGTCGTGGGCGCGCTGACATTTTTCCCAGCTCTCGTGCTCGGGCCGATCGCTGAGTTTTTTGCCATGAAGAACGGTCTTACCTTCTAGGAGCGATCGCTTGCCTATCCCGCTCCCATCAAAGCTCGATATTCAGCCGGCAAGCCGTGCCATGACGCAACGTGGCGCGTCCGAGCGAAAGGCCTTGGCATGGCATGCCTACACCCCCCGATTGTTGCTGGAAGCAGCCAGAGCCTCGTTCTCAAAGTTCGATCCGCGGGTACAAGTCCGCAACCCGGTAATGTTCGTGGTCTGGCTCGGCGCCCTCATCACTGCGGCCTTGACGATTGACCCGGCGTTGTTTGGGCCTTCGAGCGCGAGCCGGACCTACAACGGCGTCGTGACGCTGATCCTCCTTGCGACCGTGTGGTTCGCGAATGCTGCAGAGGCGCTGGCGGAAGGCCGCGGCAAGGCCAAGGCGGAAGCCCTGCGCCGCACTCGAACCGAGCTCAAGGCGAGGCGCCTGCAGCCCTCCGGAGATAGCGAGTGGGTGCCTGCGACGGCCGTGCGCCGGGGCGACCTCGTCCGGGTGGAAAAAACCGAGATCATTCCCGCTGATGGCGAAGTTGTCGAGGGTGTCGCCTTTGTCGACGAATCCGCGATAACGGGCGAGTCCGCTCCGGTCCTCAAGGAGCCCGGCACCGACATGTTCTCCTCGGTGACTGCCGGCACCGTGCTGACCTCCGATTCGCTGCTCGTGCGCGCGACGGCCGACCCTGGCCAGAGTTTCCTCGACCGGATGGTTCACCTCGTCGAAGGAGCGAGGCGACAGAAGACACCTAACGAGATCGCTTTGACGGTGCTGCTTGCGATTTTGACTCTCATCTTCGTCATCGTGGTCGCAGCGATGGCGCCAGTGGCGAGCTATCTCGAAGCAAACATCAATGTCGCCGACCTGATCGCGCTGATCGTGGCGCTGATCCCGACCACGATCGGCGCGCTGCTTTCCGCGATCGGCATTGCCGCAATCGACCACACCATACGGTTCAATGTGATGGCGATGTCGGGGATGGCCGTGGAAGCTGCCGGCGACGTCCGAACACTGATCCTCGACAAGACCGGCACAATCACAATGGGAAACCGTCAGGCAACCGAATGCATTCCGCTGCGTGGCGTCCAGGCTGAGGAGCTGGTGCAGGCGGCCTATCTTGCTTCCTGCTTCGATACAACTCCAGAAGGCCGCACCATCGTTGCTTTTGCAGAGAGGCTTGGCGCCAAGCGGGAAGAAGCCGCCGAGCGAGGGCGACGCCTGGAGTTTTCTGCAGAAACGCGAATGAGTGGCCTCGATCTTCCCGGCGGTCGAATTATCCGGAAAGGCGCGGTCACGGCGGTAGTGCGGCACGTTGCCGAAGCCTTTGACTGTGAAGAGCCCGCGGATCTCAAGGCCATCGTCACACGCGTTGCGGCAAAGGGAGCGACACCACTGGCCGTCTCAGTCGGGCGCCAGATCCTCGGCGTGATTGCGCTGTCGGATGTCCCGAAGCCCGGCATCCGCGACCGTATCCGCGAATTGCGCAACATGGGAATCCGAACGATTATGGTGACGGGCGACAACCCCCTCACTGCTGCAGCGGTCGCGGCTGAGGCAGGCGTGGATAGTTTCGTCGCTGAGGCCAAGCCCGAGGACAAGCTGCGGCTGATCCGCGCCGAACAGGCGCAGGGGCGCCTGGTGGCAATGACCGGAGATGGCACCAACGACGCCCCGGCTTTGGCACAGGCAGATGTCGGGCTCGCAATGCACTCGGGCACCAATCCCGCCAAGGAGGCAGCGAACCTCATCGATCTTGATTCCGATCCGACCAAGCTCATCGATTTGGTGTGGATCGGCAAGCAAATGCTGGTCACTCGCGGGGCCTTGACGACCTTTTCCATTGCGAACGACGTCGCCAAATATTTTGCGATCATCCCAGCAATGTTCATTGTCGCCTTGCCCGGGCTCTCGAGCCTCAACGTTATGCGATTGTCGACGCCTCAAAGCGCGGTGCTCTCTGCTTTGATCTTCAATGCGATTATCATCCCGCTGCTCATTCCGCTGGCGTTACGGGGAGTGCGTTTCGCAGCTGTCACGGCCGAACAGATGTTCTACCGGAACCTTATGATCTATGGGCTTGGCGGTTTGATCGCGCCGTTTGTCGGCATCAAGCTGATTGATCTCTCCCTTTCGCTGGCGCTTTGAGGAGTGAAGGATATGTTGGGAGTACTGCTCCCCGCCCTACGGCTCTCGCTGGTGGCCTGCGTTCTCTGCGGGATTGCCTTTCCATTTGTCATGACCGGCGTCGGGCAGTGGCTGTTTCCGTTCCAGGCGAATGGCAGCCTGATCAGAGCGCCGGGCGGCACGATCGTGGGGTCATCTCTGATTGGCCAGCAATGGATCGGAGACGAATGGTTTCACGGCCGACCTTCCGCCACGACCTCGACGGATCCCAGAGATCCCTCGAAGACCGTCAGCGCGCCCTACAACTCGGCAAATTCCGGTGGATCGAATCTCGGACCAATCAGCAGGGCGCTGTTCGAGCGATTGTTGGCAGATCGTGCAGCCCATGAGCAATTGCGGCCCGAGCTCGCAGGCAAATCGTTGCCGGCCGACATGCTGACCGCATCGGGCTCTGGCCTGGACCCCGACATAAGCCCGGCCTACGCCGCAATGCAGGTCGCCCGCGTAGCGCATGCACGCAGAATATCGGCAGCGGAGATCAATACGCTCCTGGTCCAGCAAACAACCAGACGCAGCCTCGGCATCTTTGGTGAACCCCGCGTCAATGTGCTTTCTCTCAACATGACCCTGCAGCGCGCCTCGAAGTCGTTCAAAAACATCCCGTGAGATACGTTTCGACTCCAATTGGCCGGAGAGGCGTCATTGTTCGCCCGGAACCGCGCGGTAACCGAGACGCTGCGCGACAAACCACCCGTCGCCGAACTGGTTGCCGAACTCGGCCATCCATTGCCGCCCCTCGCGCCGCCACGGCATCCCCCAGCTTCATACCAGTATAGTCGGTCCGCGCCTTGTTGACGAAGCTATGTATTCCGTCTGGGTCGTAGGTCGATATCATCGCCGGAATGGTATCGATGGTAAGCTGAAGTTCGCGCTGAGCCTCTGCGAAGCTGACCTCGTTTGCGCGGGCAGCTGATTTGATTTCTCGCAGCGCCCGCTTGCTGCGCCGTTTGGATTCGCACAACCAGGCCACCAGCAGCGCTCCGGCGGCGAAGAAAACAAGCTGCGGCAGATCGCTGCGCTCAAATCCCAGCGTGTAACGCGGCTCAAGAAAAAAGTAGTCGAACGCCAAATCCGTCAATGCGGTCGCGAAGATGGCCGGAACAACACCCCGAATCCACGCGACCAGCATTACCACGCATGAGAACAGGGATACCGATGGCGCAATGCCCGACAGGCGGTGAAATCCCAGCGCACTAACCAAAGTCGCCGCGACCACCAGCACGGCCATCACGCAGTCGGCAGCCAGCTTCTGAACGGGTCTCCGCGACAGCGCGAGTGTCATATGTCAGGTTCCGCTACGCCCCCGGAGCGCACCGGCCCAAACAGCCGCGGATCCGGCAGCAGTGGAATGGCGGCGCGCCATGCGCGCCGCGCGTTCTCCTCGGTCGCCGAATTGTGCCCGCATCACAATGCGGCAACGTCAATGATTGCCGACGCGAACGCTTCTGGCGCCTCCTGCGGAAGATTGTGACCAATGCCGCCCTTGACCAGTTGATGCTGATACTTGCCAGAGAATTTTTTGGCGTAGGCACTGGCGGGCGGATGCGGGGCTCCGTTGGCATCGCCTTCGAGCGTGATTGTCGGAACGCCGATTACCGGCGCAACTGCGAGCACCTGCTCGAGCGCATCATATTTTGACTCGCCCTGCGCGAGCCCCAGCCGCCAGCGATAATTGTGGATCGTGATGTCGACATGATCCCGGTTATCCAGCGACGCAGCGCTGCGAGCGAATGCGGATGCAGCTCGGCCTGCGGCAGCAGCGGCGCCTTGTAGGCTTCCCGGTTGCCGATAAGATATCCGCTCACGGACACCAGAGCTTTACAGCGCTCCGGCCATAGTGCCGCGACAATACAAGCGCTTCGCGCGCCCCAGTCGAAGCCGCCGATGGTCGCCTGCCCGATCTTGAGGGCATCCATCAGGTCGATCACATCAACGCCGAGCACAGCCTGCTGACCGTTACGCACCGCACCGCTGGACCGGAAGCGCGTCGTCCCGTAGCCGCGCAGATGCGGAATGATGACGCGAAAGCCTTTCGCCGTCAGGATCGGCACGACGTCGATGAAGGAATGGATGTCGTACGGCCAGCCATGCAGCAGGATGACCACCGGACAGTTGCCGAACCGGCGTCGACATAGCCGACATTGAGGGCACCGGCATCGATCTGCTTGGGCGGCCCGAACACGCTGTTTTGCTTCTCTTCCTTATGCGTCTGCGCTTTGTCGGCTCCCGCGACCGCACGATCGGGCAACCCGAATTGCGCCATCACGAACATTGCAGCCGTCGCGCCAAGCAGAGAGCGGCGTTCGTTGCTGACATCATCGTTCATCGCATGCTCTCCCGATGTTGGCATTGCTCAGACGGTGAAACGCTGGCGCTCGACGTTGACGTTCATCCCTGCCCGAGATGCGGTTGACCGGCATGGCCCCGCACATGGACGACCGTCCGCGATGCCACGATGTCACCGTTCGTCATCGCAGCAAACCATCCGCGCAGACACCGGGCTACGACCAAGGTGTTAGTGGCCGACCGGAGTCGCTGATTGGCGGAAACAGCACGAACGGCGAAAAAGGAGCCAGCCGGGCGTTGCGATCTCGCATGAGGATCGCCGCGGCGAAGAGGAGTGCACCCATAACCGACACCTCGATTACGCCGACGCGGCGCCAGCTACTGACGACGGCCGTCATTGCGGGCGCAGCTAGCGTCCTGCCGTCGGCGTCGCGTGCTACGCCGCCGGCAGGCAGCAACATTCGCCCATTCCACATCAACGTTCCGCAAGCGCAGATCGACGATCTGCGCCGACGGCTGGCAGCGGTTCGCTGGCCGGACAAGGAAATCGTTTCCAACCAATCCCAGGGCGTGCAACTGGCGAAGCTCGAACCGCTCGTTCGCTATTGGGCGACCGACTACAACTGGCGCAAGGCCGAGGCGAAATTGAACGCCTTGCCGCAGTTCATTACCGAGATCGACGGTCTCGATATCCAGTTCGCCCATATCCGCTCGCGGCACGCGAACGCCATGCCGCTGATCATGGCTCACGGCTGGCCGGGGTCGATCTTCGAACTCCTGAAGAGGGTCGGCCCCCTCACCGACCCGACCGCTCACGGCGGGCCGGCAGAGGACGCCTTCCATCTCGTGTTACCGACCTATCCGGGCTACGGCTTTTCGGGCAAGCCAACGAACGGCGACTGGGCGCCTCCGCATGTCGCGCGCGCCTGGCACGAACTGATGCGGCGACTGGGATATACGCACTACGTGGCCCAGGGCGGGCTCTTCAGTCGAGGGATCCGGGCGGCGTTCAAGTCGCTTCGTTGACGAAGGCATGGCTGGGTTACTGCTTGGATCGAAATGCCTCGGGCATCAAGCTCGGGGTCTTTGCTATGGCCCGACCGGATCGATAGCGACTTCCGACGACACCTCTAATCGCCCAACGATGGATTAGCGTTGACCGTTTCTAACAGACCAGGCCGCCTTGCCCAGCAAGGCAACTTGGCAAGACGTCAACGCGCGCGCGATTGTAGGCAAACGAGGAGCGGGCCTATACGGCTGACACTGGGGAGCGAAGCGACCATTATTCTGAGTGGTGAGTAGCTTGGCGCGCTCGGAGAGATTCGAACTCCCGGCCCTCGGAATCGAAATCCGATGCTCTATCCAGCTGAGCTACGAGCGCACGCGCTGCTTATTGCTGAAAATGCGCCGTTTTTCAAGCTAGACGCCGACTTCTGCAGAAGAACGCATGGGGACCATGTGACTTCGTAAAGGCCCCTAAGGTCCGGGGGACCCGAAAAGGTCCCGAATTTCTGTACACGACTGGTTCCAGAGCATAAACTCAGGCACCTTGCCCCGCCCCGTGGCTGTTTTGCAGAATACGGCCCGCCCCGCGGGCACCTTGATCAAGGCTGGTTCACAATACGCACCTGGGGAACGAGGTTTGCGCTTAAGTGAGCAGATGTTCAGCGTGCCTCAATCAGACTGATCAGCGATGTTGCACCGTCTCCAATGTCATCTCCGAAAAGATGCCCATAAGTGACGGGATCATAGTAACGCATGATCTGCTTCACAAAAATGCGTGTCGGCAGCCCAAGGGCCTTTGCCCACGAGTCGTAACTATCGATCGGAACCTTGCCGCGCCCGGTCTCGATTTGAGAAATGTAGGTGTAGTAAAGTACGCCTACCATCTCAGCCATTTCGCGCTGTGAGATGCCGCGTTTCTCGCGGAGCTCTTTCAACCATACGCCCGCCTCGCGTCGGAGCTCCAGCACTTCAGGCGTCTGTCTAGCGTGGGTGTACATTCCAAGCTCCAGGGATTGCTACGTGCCATCCGGCACAGGCCCCGCTGCCGTAGCAGCGGGGAGCTTTTCCTGTGCCACCCGCCCAGGCCAATGAAGGCCGGAGCGGGCGATTGGTAAATCAGACAGTTAGAACGTTGTTGAACATGGTCGACGTGCTGAGATCGACCACCCCCGACAGCTTGATGATCACGTCGGTAAACGGGTTATATAAAGGGGAGATAGAGTTATCGACGTAGACATAGGTATCTTCGCCGTACTCGAACCAGCTCACCTTGGAGTTGGAGGAACCGTTGCCGTGGGCAGCGGCGGTGACGTACTGGAGAAAAGTCGAGTCAGCACCCAGCGTGATTTTCGTCTCGAAGAACTGAGCATTCCCGTTGTGAACGGCTCCGCTCTGCAGATTGATCTTGTCTGACTTCTCGGCATCCGTAATGGTGAGGAAATCCGTATATGCTCCACGAGCTTCAAGCTTGAAGATGTCAGCTCCCGCGCCGCCAGTGAACACATCAGCGCCGCCGGTGTAAATGAGCAGATCGTCGCCGTCGCCACCGTTGATGTGGTCATTAGCCGTTGAAGAGCCAGTCAGGATGTCATTTCCTGAACCGCCGGTGATGTAGACGCGTTCGTTAGGAGTTTTGTTGTGAGAAGTATAGACTACTGCAAGCTCGGCCGCCTTATCGGCCGGCCCCTGGATGCCGCTGGCGTCGAAAGTGGTGACCCTGGTATTGTGGTTAGAATTGTCGGCGAAGGTGATGCCAGCATTGCCGCTCACGTTGATCGTCGTGGCCGCATCCGCCTCAAGCTTTACTGTATGCTTGTTGTAGCCACCGCCAGCCGCACTGGTGTCGGTGTCCGTGCTGGTGATGTTGACGGTTTCGATATGGGGAAGAATGATCGTCCCAGCATTGATCCCCTCCGCTGCCTTGAGGTGCAGGCCGAAGACATCGTTGGGGTTTGTATTGGCGCCGATCACATTCACCGTCGTGGTTCTGGCAGCATTGGCCTCCAGAACGGTCAGGTCGACGTGAGGCCCGACATTGTTGAAGATCGTATTCGAGTTAAGATGACCTGTCTCGATACCCTTGAAGCCATAAGCCTCATGCAGTCCGCCAGCAACATTGCCCGAGACACGAAGGTTCTCGAAGTTGGTGATCGACACGAAGGTCGCAAACGTCGAGCCGTTCAGGTTCAGGACCAGCGTATCGGTGCCGTCGCCGCCATCGATGCTGCCGCCGGGGCCCGGCGCGGCATTGATCGTGACCATGTCATCGCCGGCGCCCATCTTGATCGCCTTGGTGGTCGCCCCGTTGATCGAGATCGTGTCGTCGCCGTCGCCGCCGGTGAACTGGACGCCGGTGCCCAGATGGGTGCCGAGGGTCACGCCCGCCGTGTTGGTGGAGGTGATCGTCTTGGCTGCGCCCAGATTCTGGCTGCTCAAAACAATCGCCGCGTCACCGGCGATGTTGACGTCTGTCGCACTGTTCGCAGTCAGAGTATGAATCGTCGACTTCGAACCGGATGAGTCAAGATTGAGGGTCTTGTAGTTGGTGCCGTGGACGGTGATCGCACCTGTGGTGGTGAGATCGCTGATGTTCAGCGCGAGAGCCGCCACGACCGGCGTGGCCAGCGAGCCGGCAGTGATTCCCAGCATCCAGCCGGTGCCGGACAAATTGACCGTGCTCAAAGCGCCTGAGTTGATCGACGAGCCATCGCCGAAACTGTTCAGGGTCACAGTGGAGATCGAGCCCGGCGCGGTCGCGGAGCCAGCGTTGGCGTCCTTGATAGTCACTCTGCCATTGACAACCCCGATCCTACCGTCCACGCCGTTCTCTTTGCCGACAGCCTCGTCCTGGGTAACGGTGACATCGGTCGTCGTGGCGCCACCCGTGACCGAAACGTTACCCTGCGAGACCGTGTGATTGATAGTGCCCTTCGTGGCTGCAGCCGCACCGGAGGTCTCGGTGACATTGATGGACTGGCCACCGCCATTGACGGTCACGCCGCCGCGCGGAGCACTTGCCACGTTCAAGAAGGCGGCGTTGTGAATGACGTCAACGTCGCCAGCGGCGTTGACCACTTCGACCGTTCCGAAGGTCGCGCCATGGGTCGTCACTGAAACATTTTGACCGCCCGTGACCTTTGCGGTGGAGCTGTCCAGCTTCGCCGAGGTGGCATTCACATCCGTCGTCGCCGCCGCCGTCGCATTGATGCCCGCGCCGGCATTGACGTTGAGATCCGTCGCACCGGTCCAGGCGGTGGTGTTGGTCGTCACCGAACTGCCGCTGGTCATGTTGATGATCTCGATGTTCTTCACCGAGAGATTGGGAATCGTCGTCGTATTGATGCTGTTCGTCTGCACGACGTTGAGCGTGTCGATGCCGTCGCCCCCATCGAGGCTGTCAGACGCCGTCAGCGTCGGAAGATGGCCGGGGGCTTCGGTGGCGTTGAAAACGTCATCCTTCGCCGTGCCCACAAAGGTGTCGACGCCGGTGGTCAACGTAAAGGTCTCACCAGGATTCGGGTTCTCGTGGATGAATGCATCCGTCAGGTCCTTCGACTCCTGAACGGTTTCAGGATTGTCGGTGACGTTCTTGACGGCATCCTTGCTCGGCCCCTTCAGGTTGTCATCGAGCACGACGTCGCCGGACGCATCGATGTGCGTACCGCCGATGCCTATGCCCGCAAGCTGTTCGGTGAAGTAGGTGCCCGCATCGATCTTGTTCACGATCGTCTCAGCGTCTGCGGGATTGCCTTCGGGGCCAAAAGCGCCGTTGATCACATCGAGAATGAACTGCCCAATGGCTTGCGGATCGTTACCGCGTGCAAGCAGCTCCTTGGTCCAGTAGGCCTTGCCTTCAGGATCGGCTTCACGATTGAACAGGTTCATATAAATCTGATCGATGAATGCACTCGGGTTCTCGATCGCAGGAAACTTCAGGTAGGGATACATCTCGATAGCTTCAGGCTGAACTGAGAACGAAGCTGCAGCCTCGGCCCAGGAATAATGTCCGCTATTGAGCTGAGTAACCCAGTAATTCACGCCGTCCGGCTCACCGGCGCGGCCGAAATAGCCGATGTAAAGTGCCTCGACCTGGCTGAAGGGGGTTTGGATCGCCATAAAGGGCTCCTGCGGTTCTGAAATAAACTTCGTTCGCAAACGTCGCCGGCAGAACTACCGGGAACAGGAGCTCAGTAAACTCAATACAGTTCATTCGATATTGGACTATCTGACAGCTTGTAATGAAATGCTACTTATGGTTGAATATCTTCAGTCTGAAACTTCCGATTGTATTCAAATTTTCGAGTAGGATTATTCTTACTCGCCTCCGGGGCGTTCCGAGCGGAAACCACGCCACGTCATCCAAATGATGCGCATCCGTGTTTTGAGTAGCGAACATTTCGCGAAGATACGCTTGGCGACAGGACCGCAAACAATGCTGCCTTGAATGCGTAGAGACACCACAGGCCCGACCTCAACGCCCAAGACCAACGCGCTGCGGCATCGATGGGCATAAAAATACCGCTCCTGCCATTTTCCGCATCAGCAGGCGATGCCGCAGCACAATTCTTGGTTGTAGATCGTCGGAGCAATCGAGCAGCCCAACAGAAATAAGCCGATGGCCGGCGCCTCCGCCGCCGTCGAGACAGCCCCGCTCAACCGGGATCCATGACGGATTGATCGCCCTCCTCCGCAATTTGCGGCACCGCTCGCCCGCGCGGTCTCTACGAACCTCTAGGTTCGATCAAGTCGCTGTTGCCGCGCCTCCTACTGCGTGCCCTTCCCGCCGGCATGTGCGGGAATGTGCAAGGGAGGTTACAGAATGCGGTTTTTTCTCGGGCTTTGCCCGTTGCTTGCCAGTTGCACGATCGGCAATGCCACCGAACCCTACGTCAACAAGCTGAAAGGCAAATACGCCCTTTGGGAAGATTTTGAAGGCGGCAAGGTTTGCAAGGTCACCCTCAAGTGCCGAACAGACCATCGGCGGCATCGTGTTCGAGGCGACGCCCGCTATGCCAAACGCACTGCAGATGGCTTGGAGAACCTAACTCTGGCGCGGAAATAACGCGGGATAGCTGACGCAGCGTGTCACCTTACTCGGAGATCCGTACATATGGCAACGCAACGATTTGTAGGTTGCAAAAAACAGGGCGGCCCCGCAAGGGCCGCCCTCGCCGCTCAAAACGTCGCGACGATCAAGCGCTGCGATAGAGCTTGGTCATGACGAACTCGCGGTGGCCGAGCGATTCAGCAGCCGTGAGGCGACCGTTTGCTGTGCGCACGATCATGTCAATCAGCGCATCACCCGCCTGCGGGATCGTCATATCACGACGCAGCACGCCGGACACGTCGACATCGATATGCTCGCCCATCGTCCGCACCGTGCGCGGATTACCCGAGATCTTGATAACCGGTACGATCGGATTGCCGATGACGTTGCCCTGCCCGGTCGGGAAGGTGTGCACGACATAGCCCGCCGCCGCCATCAGGGTCACGCATTCGGCCGCGGCCGACGAGGTGTCCATGAAGTAAAGCCCCGGCCCCTTCGCCGGCGCCTCCGCCGGAATCAGCGCATCGATGTACTTGCACTCGTGGCCGATCTTTTCGAGGTTGCCCAGCGCCTTCTCTTCGATCGTAGTCAGACCGCCGGCAATGTTGCCCTTCGTCGGCTGGCTGTCGGAGAGATCGTCGGTCTTGTGAGCCTCGATCACGTCGTCCTGATAGGCCTTCCACATCTTGTACCACTTCTCCGCAACTTCCGGCGTCGCTGCGCGCTCCTTGCAGAGATGCTCGGCGCCTGTGATCTCGGACGTCTCGCCGAACACGCCGTAGACACCGTGCGGAATGAGCTTGTCGTACATGTTGCCGACCGTCGGGCATGACGACAGGCCGGTCGTAGTATCGGACTCGCCGCATTTGGTGGAGATCCACAGCTCGCTGATCGAGCACTCTTCGCGCGGCAGTTCGGAAGCCCATTGCAGCAGGCGCTTGGCCTGATAGCTCGCCTTGGCGATGGTCGCGATGTCGCCATGCCCTTCGATGCCGAAGCCGACGACCGGCTTGCCGGTCTTGGCGATGCCATCCACGACACGGTTGGTCCACTGATCCTCGATGCCGATGACCACCACCGCGGCAACGTTCGGATTGGAGCCGATGCCGATCAGCGTGCGGAAATGCAGATCAAGATCCTCGCCGAATTGCAACCGGCCATAGGCGTGCGGCAGGGCCAGCGTGCCGTTGACGTTATTCGCCACCGCTTCGCAGGCGGCATTGGACAGGTCATCCAGCGGCAGGATGGCGACATGGTTGCGGACGCCGACGCGGCCGTTCTCGCGACGCCAGCCCATGAAGGTCGCATCCGCGTAGTTCTTGGAGGCCAGCTCGGTCGGCGTCGCCGCGCTCACGAACTGGTCGGGCGCGCCGCCGTTGAACGGATTGGCGTCAGTCTCTGCGTTGATCATCATCTTCTCCGACATGGCTCTCTCACCAGCGCTTCGTTTTGGTGTTGTGAACGTGCACGTGCTCACCCTTCGCCACGTCTTTGATGATCTTGCCGATGTCCTGACCGTACTTGATTGCGGTATCCCCGGCCTTCAGGTCCGTCAGCGCCACTTTGTGGCCGATCGGAATGTCGTGCTTCACGTGCACTTCAAAGGTGCTGTCGTTTTCGGTGATCACGCCAAATGCCTTAGTGTTGGCTTTCAGCCCTTCGATCACCGCGACCGCCACGTTGTCCTTCGGACTATGCGCCAGCACATGCGGGTTGCCAGCATCCGTATTGCTCCGGCCGTTGTCGCTCATTTCCTTCGCGTCCTCCTGATGTCCTGTTCGGCCCCGTTCAATATCTTATGTCTTATATAAGACATACGACAAATATCTCGTCAATGCGTTTCACGGCGCGAGGGCACTGTCAGCGGTGTTTTCCGCAAGAGCAGTAATTTCGGCCAGCAGAGCGTAATCAACCGCAATCCCTTCGCGCTCCGCTTTCCTGCGCAGCGCGAGGCGCCGCATGCCAGGCAGCCGCGCGCCCTCCTGCGCCTCGATCGACGCGGCAAGCGCGCCAAAGCGCGCGATCGCATCGGCAGCGAAGGCCCCAGCATCCAAAGCAAGGATCAATTGTCCGGTGCCCGGCGCGTCGCCCGTGGCATCGAGGAAAGACGACGCTTCCGCCGCAAACCTCGCACCGGTGAGCCCCGCTGCCAGCAACTCCACCATCAAGGCCAGCGCGATGCCTTTCGCATCGCCAAGCGGCGCCATGGTGCCCCAAAGCGCAGCATCAGGGTCGGTGGTCGGCTTCCCCTCCGCATCCATCGCCCAGCCTTCGGGAATCGACTCGCCACGTTGTTTGGCCGCCAGAATGTTGCCGCGCGCGACCCGGGACAGCGAAAGATCGACGACGATCGGCTCCTGCCCCGGCAGCGGACAAGCGAACGCAATCGGATTGGTGCCGAACACCGCTCGCGAACCGCCCCAAGGCGCCATCGCCGCGGGCGTGTTGGCGAACAAGATCGCCACCAGCCCCTGCTGCGTCAGCGCCTCGACCGGGCGGCCCGCCGCCCCGCAATGGTGAGAGCGGCGAATGGCAGCGGCGGCCACTCCTTGCGCGCGCGCCACATCCGGAAGCGCCGCAACGGCGGCCTCGAGCGCGGGATAAGCAAAGCCATGCGCGGCATCGACCGCAACGAGGGCCGGGCGCGGCCTCGTCACTGCGGGCAATGCATCGCCGACGACCTTGCCCGCCCGGACCTGCGCCGCATAGCTCGGCACCCGCGACAGACCATGCCCCTTCAGGCCATCGGCTTCGGCACCAACCAAGGCACGGGCAACCGCCGCGGCATTGTTTTCCGCGGTCCCGCAGGCGATCAGCGCGGCCTTCACTTTGGCCAGAGCTTCCGCAATCGTGACTGTCGGCATGGTTCAGGCCTCCTCAAGATGGCGGGCGATGGCCTCAACGATCATCTGCGACACACGGATATTCGACTCAGCGGTAACGCCGGCGATGTGCGGGGTCAGAATGACGTTCGGCAGATTGCTGAACTGGCTGCCCTGCCCCGCGCCGAGCGGCTCCTTGTCGAACACGTCGAGCGCCGCGCCGCCAAGCGCGCCCGCCCGCAATGCCCCGGTGAGCGCGGCCTCGTCCACCACGCCGCCGCGCGCGGCATTGATCAGGATCGCATCGCGCTTCATCAGCGTGAGCTCGTCCCGGCCGATCAACCCGCGTGTCGCATCCGTCAGCGGGACGTGAAGCGAAACGATATCGGCGGAGGCAAGCACATCTTCCAGAGGAAGCGATGCAACTTCGCCATAGGGCGGCCGCCATGCCGGATCATCGGCCGACAGCAACGGATCATATGCGGCGATGCTCATGCCTAGCGCAGCAGCGCGCTTCGCCGTCTCGCGCGCGATCGAGCCGAAGCCGATGAGGCCCAGACGCTTGCCGAAAATCTCTCGGCCTGATGAGAGCGCGTCGCGCGGCCACTTCCCCGCCGCGACGTCGGAGGTCGCGGCATAGGATCCGCGCAACAGCAACATCGCAGCGGCCAAAACGTACTCGGCGACCGAAACGTCGTTCGCGCCCGTTGCCGGATAAACGGCGATGCCGCGCGCCTTGCAGGCGGCGACATCGATATTGTCCAGCCCCACACCGAGGCGGCCAACCGCGCGCAAACGCTTTCCCGCACCCAGAACGCCCTCGCGCACCTGCGTGCGATTGCGAACGATCAGCGCATCCGCATCCGCAACGACAGCGCACAACCTATCGGGATCGCAGAACAGCTTCTCATCATAAATTACCTCATGGCCTGCCAGCCCCGCCCGCAGCGCATCGACATCCATGAATTCCGAGACCACAATCTTTGCCATTTTACTCCGCACCTCGATGGAACTCTTCGCCTCTGCTCACACCAGCAGCGTCAGCCCCGACAGAAACAGCATCACCGACAGCATCTGGCGAAAGCGCACGTCATCGAGCCGGCCATAGGTGCTCAGCCCCAGCCATGAGCCGATCGCCAGGGCGGGCAGCGCCAGCGCAAACAGCTTCAGTTCCTGAGTGCCGACCGCGACCGTACCGACGAGCACCAACGTCGTCACATGGGCGAACAGGATGTAGGGCTGATAGACGCCGCGGGCGGTCTCCTTCGACCAGCCGCATAGCTGGGTCCAGATCGTCGGGACCACGCCGGAATAACCGCCGAGCCCGCCAAGCACGCCTCCGACAAGGCCGACGGCAGTGTTCGCGGCCGCGCTTCCCTGCACCAGCGGCGTCACGCGGCGCACCGTCAGCGCATAGACGCCATAGGCCATCAGCCCCACGCCAAGCGCCATTTTCAAAAGGCTCGTATTGGCGTGGGCGAGCAACATCACGCCCAGCGGAATGCCGATCATCCCGCCCACCACAAAGGGAGCGAGCCTTTTCGACTGGATCGATTTGCGGATCGGCCAGACCAGCGCGACATGAAGCAGGCTGCCGCAGGCGACGACGAGCGCCGTCACTTGCGCGGGCTCAAAGGCGTGCAGCCAGACCGCTGAAGACGCTAGCGCGAAGGCAAAGCCCGCGCCGCCTGCCGCAAAGGCGCCGACAAACGCGCCGGCCCAGACGAACAGGATGGTGGTGAGAGGAATCCCGAAGACGAGTGTCATGCCACTGGTTTCGCCGGACTGGAGACGTGGAGACTTGACCGCGTCAACAAGCACGCGGCGCTCCGCTTTACGAAAAGGGAAGTTCGCGACGCATGCGGAAACGACCGCACCGGCCGCATTGCCGGGAAGTGACCGCGCGGGCAACGCCGCGCGGTCCTTTAGACTCAGCTACCCGACTCTTTGGCTACGTTGTCGAAGAACAGGTCGCGCCAGTCATCCGTCTTCACCGACACCAGCCCTGCGCGATGCATGTAGTTGAGATAGGAAATCATCTTCTTGGGCGTAGTCGTCCATTCGTTCTGCGGATCGCGAATGAGGGCCTCGGCCTCGGCCGTAGACATCTTTGCGTTCTCCGCCTTGACCCACAGCGCCGCCATGGCCGCGGGCTGTTTGACGATCATCTCGTTGGCTTCCTTCAGCGCATCAAAGAACGCCGCAGTGACCTTCGGATTATCCGTCACGAACTTGGTGCTGGCCCAGACGACGTTGAAGGTGTGCGGGCCGCCGAGCACATCATAGCTGTCCAGCACCTTGCGAGCCCGCGGATCCTTCAGCTCCTGCTCCTGAAACGGCGAGGAGCCGAAATGGGCCGTGACCTCCGACTTGCCGCTGAGCAGTGCAGTCTGCGCGTCGGGGTGGCCCATCGAGACCGTCAGATGGTCGAGCGTGCTGCCCTTGCCCTCGCCAAAAACCTTTTCGCTCGCCATCTGCAGCGTGATCGCCTGGATCGACGACTTCACCGCGGGCAGCGCGATCTTGTCCTTCGACGTAAAATCCTTCAGCGTCTTCACATCCGGATTGACACTGACCAGATAGAGCGGCATGGCGTTGAGCGCCGCCACCGACTTGACCTTGAGATTGGTGCGCGTCTTGGCCCAGATCGTCAATGCAGGACCGACGCCTCCGGCGGCGAAGTCGAGATTGCCCGAGAGCAGCGCCTCATTCATGCCCGAGCCGCCGGTGAAGCGCAGCCATTCAGTCTTGACGTCAAGCCCATGCTTCTTGGCGTGTTTTTCGAGGAGCTTTTCCTCCTGCATCACGGTCAGCGGCAGATAGGAAATGCCGAACTGCTTGGCGAGGCGAACGGTTGTGACCTCGGCGAATGCAGCGGTCGCGAGCGCGACCGACAGTACGACCCCAAGACCAAATGCTCGAGCGAGTGTACGCGTCATCTGTTTTCCTCCGTTTGGGAACGTCGTTGTTTTTCAGTTTTGTTGATTTCAGACTTGCGGACGTTTGCCATCTCTTGTTTTTGTTCTTCTCGAAGGCCGCGGCTGCATGCTCTCCCCGGGCGCATCGCAAAGGCATCCCGCGACAAGCCAGCTTCAAAACCAGAATGGAAAACACGCAGCCGGCATTGCCACGGCAAGACGGATGCCGCAGCAGCCGTCGCAGCATCCGGCGAGAGAACACTCGCTCGCCGGGTCTTGATCAGGCATGCATGCCCCAGCGATGAATGGTGCGCCGCTCGATGGTCTGGAAGATCAGGTTCTCGACCACAAGGCCGATCAGGATAACCGTGAGAAGACCAGCGAACACGTTCGGGATGTTCAGCATGTTCTTATTCTCAAAAATGAACCATCCCAGACCGCCGGACCCGGAGCTGACTCCAAACACCAGTTCGGCGGCAATCAGCGTGCGCCACGCAAATGCCCAGCCGATCTTGAGGCCCGTCAAAATGCTCGGAAACGCCGCAGGCACCAAAATATTCCAGATGAAGCGCGGGCCTTTGAGCCCATAGTTGCGGCCAACCATCTTGAGCGTTCGACTGACCGACAAAAAGCCCGAATGGGTGTTGAGCGCGATCGCCCAGGTCACCGAATGCACGAGAACGAACACCAGGCTGCCATTGCCGAGGCCGAACCAGATTAGCGCCAGCGGCAGCAGCGCAATCGCCGGCAGCGGATTGAACATCGAGGTCATCGTCTCGAGAAAATCGGTGCCGATCCGCGAGGCGATTGCCAGAGCCGTCAGTACCGCCGCCAGAACGACGCCAAGTGCATAGCCCGCCAGCAGCACCTTGATCGACCCCCAGGCGCGCGCCGGCAGCACGCCGCTGACCAGCCCCTCAAAGAAGGCGGAGATGGTCTGGCTGAAGGTCGGAAACAGGAGGTCGTTGTCGAGATAGCGGCCATAGATCTCCCAGATGATCGCAAGCGAAATCAGGATCAGTCCCTTGCGGACAAAACCCTCGTTGTAGACCTTCTCAATGATCGAGAGCGGCTTCTCGATCACTGACAGATCGCTGGTCGGCGAATCCGGCTTGATGATCTCGGGACGGCTGGGGACAGCGTGCATGCCAATCGCGGCGTTCATCGGCTCAGGCATGCGCCCTCTCCTTCATCTCGTCTGCAAAAAGCATCTTTTGGATCCGCGCCTCGAGATCGGCCGCCGCGTGCGGGTCCGTCGTGCTGTCGAGCTCGGCCTTGACCCGCCCCGGATGGGGCGACAGCAGAAGAATACGATTGCCGATCTTGATCGCCTCGGCGATCGAGTGCGTGACGAACAGGACGGTGAACTTCGTCTCCTCCCACAGCATCAGCAGTTCGTCCTGCATCTTGCGCCGGGTGAGCGCGTCGAGCGCAGCGAACGGCTCGTCCATCAGAAGTATGTCCGGCTCCATCGCCATGCCGCGAGCAATCGCCACGCGCTGCTTCATGCCGCCGGACAGCATGTGAGGGAATGTATCGGCGAACTTTGCGAGATTGACCTTCTCGATGTAGTGCATCGCGCGGTCATCTGCCTCTCGCCCGGACAGGCGACGCGAGGCTTCAAGCGCAAACGCGACATTCTGCCTGACCGTCTTCCAGGGAAGGAGCTGATCAAACTCCTGAAACACCATCATCCGGTCGGGCCCGGGCTCGCGGATGAGCTGCCCTTTCAGTCGCATCTCGCCTTCGGTTGGCGTGATGTAGCCACCCACGGCTTTTTGCAGGGTAGACTTGCCGCAGCCCGATGGCCCCAGCAGGATGAACCGGTCGCCTTTGAAGACGTTGAAATCGACCCGGTATGTCGCCGTAATGAGGTGATGAGGCGTCTTGTATTGTAGCGTAACGCCCTTGACCTCGAGCAGCGGCACCTGTCCGTCCATATAGCCTCCCTCTACGCTGAACATTTTCTGTTCTTTTCGATCGTCACATGCTGCGCATGTGCAATCTGCGATCTTGCGTCTTATGGGCTGCTGGCGGGAGGTTGACGTTCTTATCGGGCAGCGTGCGCAATCAAGCTTCCGCGGAGTCCGTTTTCGTTACCACCAGCAAGCCGATCCGGAACGATGCAAAGACAGCGAAAGCCGCTGCATCTGCCGGACGAAGGAAAGCCTAACCAACTTCACAAAGGCTGTAAAGCATCTCATATCATTTATAAGACATATGACGCAGGCTCGGTCGCGCGCTCGCGAGCGCAAGTCATGCGGCATGTGGCTGTCGTCAAAGCGGATATCAAAGCGCGCGTGGCGGCAAAGAAGAATGGATGCGAACCATTTTCCGCTGTGCAACGAGCGTGCGATCAGCGGCCTTGCTTCGATATCAATCAAACGATGCAAAAGTCTCGGCAGCGACAGCATCGAACAGCAAGTAATCACTACCCCGAATGCAAGGCCAGCAACGCATCCGCTCGGCAAATCCGCTGCTTACGTGCTTCGAGATACAGCTCAGCGCAGCTCGGAGAGATAGTGAACTTTGTCTGTCACGCAGACACTCAATCGCCATTCCACCGGAACGCGCTCCAGTGACAATGCGAGGCGATCAATCTGCAACGCGGGCGTTCCGCGGGCCACGCCCAGCTCCTTCGCCTCGCCGGGAGAAAGGATCACCGCTTTCAGCCGCTCGGTCGTGCTCGCCACCGTCACCGAAAAATGAAGGGCGTAGAGGCCGTAAAGATTGTTCGGCAGATCCATCGCCGCGAGGCCCGGAAACAGCGCCTCGGGCAGCGCAATGCTCTCCACGATCGCAGGCGCATCGGCGATCGATCGCAGCCGCCGGATGCGAATGACGCGTGCATCCTTTGCCAGCTTCAGCCGATCGCGCTCAGTGGCGCTGGCCTTGCCTTGCGAAAGGCCCAGCACGCGGCTTTGCGGAAAACTGCGCGCCCCATCGTCGCCGACCAGTTTAAAGAACTGGAACATCACGCGCTCTTCGTCGTGCCGCGCGACGAAAGTGCCTCGCCCCTGCCGGCGCACCACGAGGTTTTCGGCTGCGAGCGCATCGAGAGCCTTCCGCACCGTGCCGTGACTTACGCCGAGTTCGGCGGCGAGCTGGATTTCGCTGGGCAGCGGCTGGCCCGGCAGCCAGACGCCGTCCACCAGCCTGCGCACAAGGGCATCACGGACCTGGCGGTATAGCGGACGAAAGCCTAGCTCCCCGCTGTTCGATCGGTCCGCAACATCATTGAATTCGCTCATGCGCTTTTTTCCGAAATTCGCGCGGCCGCATTCCGGCCAGACATGCAAGGATTACACCTCAACGCACATCATACATCTTATACATGTCTATCGCGAATTGAAGGCCTCTGCTCGCTTGATCCGCTGCAACATGCGCGGCTTCACAAACGAGGGAATCAATCGAGCAGCGAGCGGTAGCGCAGCGTCGCCGTCCAGCTCTTGCGGTGCTCCACCCTGTCACCGGTGAGCGAGAACGCGACCCGCCGCACCATCAGGAGAGGCGTGCCGACCTCGCAACCGAGAGCGGTTGCGATCGCGCGCGTTGCGGCATCGGCGCGGATGTCATCCTCCGCCCTCACCACGGTTTCGCCGCTGTGCTTCTGGTAGAGCACGTAGATCTCTTCCAGCATGTCCTGGCCGGCTTCGAAGTGCAGCTTTGAGAAGCGCTCGGCCGGCAACGCAATGCGCTCGTAGATCAGCGGCACGCCGTCCTCGCTGCGCGTCCGCAGCAGCACAAGCACCTCGGCATTCTTGGGCAGGTCGAGATGTTCGAGATCTTCCCTCGTCGCCGGCTGCACCGATTGCTGGATAAGATGGGCCACCGGCCGAAAACTCCGCCCGTCCGGGTGAACGAAGCGCAAGAACCGAAACCGCGACCGATCGCTGCTATGGGGGACGACCTGGGTGCCACGCCCATGCTGGCGTTCCAGCAGGCCCTGCGCCGCCAGTTCCTCCGTCGCCCGGCGAATGGTGCCGATCGACACCCCGAAAGTGACCGCGAGCTGCGCCTCGCTAGGCAGATAGTCGCCCGGCTTCCACACTCCGTCGACGATCTCGCGCACCAGTCGGTCCCGCGCCTGCAAATACAACGGCCGGCTGGCCAGCGGCGGGGCCGGCTCAGGGACGCTGTGGGTGCGGCGGCTCGACTTGGTGACCATCAGCTACTGATCCTCGACTGAGACAATTGCTCACTCCGCTGCATAGCAGACATTCCCCCATCCTGCGAAGTCATCTCCCCGTGGTCAGTTCATGACTGCCTTTCAGGCGCGATTCAAGCTGGCAATGGCATTTGCGACCGAGTGCACGATACGCCGGCGGCGTCCCGGATAGCTCCAGACGCCACCGCCGTCATTCTGTCAGCTTCCCGGCTTGTCATGCACGTTCTGGAAGAACAGGTCCTTCCAGTCATTCGTTCCCTTGCTGATTGTTTTCGTTCGCGCCATGAACTCCACATATTTCAGGATCGCCTGCGGCGTCGTGGTGAATGTCACTTGCGGATCGTTCAAAATCTGCTCGATCAGAGCCTGATCGCTCGAATCCTTGGCCAGCCGGATATAGGTCGCCGCCGCCGCCTTCTTGTCGGCATTGATGATGCCAATGGCCTCCTCCAGCGCCGCGCAGAACGCCTCATAGATCTTCGGGTTCTCCTTGACGAAACGCGACGTCGCCCACACCACGTTGAAGGTCGAGGGCTGGCCGAGAATATCAAAGGTATTGAGGATGGTGCGGATGCCGGGCTGGCGCAGCTCAAGCTCCTGAATCGGCGCCGCGGTGAAATGCGCGGTCACTTCCTGCTTCGCCAGCAGCGCTGCCATGCCGTCGGGGTGCGACAGCGTCACCGTATACTTGTCGAGGTCATTGCCGTGGCCTGGCCCCAACTCCTTCTCAGCGGCCATCTGCAGGAACATCGCCTGCACAGACACCTTCACTGCGGGCAGCGCGATCTTGTCCTGCGCGGTAAAGTCTTTCAGCGATTTGATTTTCGGATTGTTGGTGTTCATCAGGAGCGGCATCGAATTCATTGCGCCGACGCCTTTTACCGCAAGGCTGGAGGACGCAGTTTTCGACCACAGGAGAACCAGTGGCGGCACGCCGCCTGCAGCGAAGTGTATGACGTTGGACAGAAGAGCGTCGTTCATCGCCGCGCCGCCGGCAAGCGTCGTATAGTTCACCTTGAGGTTGGCAATGCCACGCGCCGCCGCCTGTTTTTGCAGCAGGCCGCGATCTTCCATGATCATCAGCGGAATATGGCCGAGGCTCGGCTGCCGCGCGATGCCCACTTCGCTGAGTTCGGCGCGCGCAACGCCGATTGCCGACATCATCGCCGCAAGGCCGATCAAAACAATCCGTCGTTTCAAAGCACCCTCCCAGATTATTTATGTGATTGAAATTGACTAGCTTGGCTTCACCCGCTTGATATTCGGGGCCGGAAGGCCCTCGATCATCACATTGATGCACGCGGGTTTCCCGCTTGCATGCGCTGCATCGAGCGCCGCTGCGAGCTCTTCCGGCGTCGTCGCCAGCGCCCCGAAACCGCCAAGCGCAACGGCCACCTGATCATATCGCGATGGCAGCAGTTCGCAGTGGCGGGCGCGCTCCTTGCCGTAGTTGCGAAGCTGAATCTGATATTCGGCATTCCAGCGCGCATCGTTGCCGACCACCACGATGATCGGAAGGTTGTAGCGCACGGCCGTATCAAACTCCGCCATGTGAAAGCCGAAGGTACCGTCGCCAAGAACAGCAACAACCGGCCGATCAGGCGTCAGCGTTTTCGCGGCGATCGCAAATGGAATCGATGCGCCGATGGTGCCCGACACGCCATTGACGAGCCGCCGCTCGCTGCGCACTGCGGCCTGCGGCCACTGGCCGATTTCGCCGCCGTCGCACACCAGCGTGCCGCCGGGGTGGCGTTGGAGAAAAGCGTCCACCGCGCGGCAAAGCTCGACCGGATGCAGGCGGCCGTCCTTGCCGCGGGCAGCATCCCATTCCGGCGGCCTGTAGGACAGTGCTTCGCGGACGTGGCCAAGCCACTGCGATGGCATTTTGTCGGCCTGCTCGCCAAACTTTTCGGCAAGGGCCTCGAGCATCGGCTTTGCCTCAGCGATCCCGGAAAAAATCAAGCGCTCACCCTTCGCGCGCGACACTCGCGCGACCAGAGCGGGATCGGGATCGATGACGATGAAACGCGCAGCATCCGACACGGCCGGCGCATTGCCGAATTTGAGCGTGAAATCGAGCGGCTTGCCGATCAGAACCAGAAGATCGGCCTCGCTCAAAATCTCGCCAAAGCTGCCGAGGCTCGGATCGTTTACCCCGCGCGGGCTTTCCATGCCGATGGCCGGGATGCGAGACGCCTGCTCCAGCGCCGCGCGCATTGCCCGGCCCTCGGCGTCGCATGCCGCGGGGCCGCACAAGATCAGGGGGCGCTGCGCATTTCGCAACTGCTCGATCAGCCCTTCGATCACCCCCGCATCAGGCACGCTGCGGTCCGGCTGCGCGGCATCACCTGAGAATGCGATACTGCCTTCATCAACCGCCTGCTCCAGCAGATCCACCGGGAGGCTGAGATGAACAGGCCCTGGCCGTCCTTCTCCCGCAATCTTCATCGCCTTCACGATGTCGTCCTGCAGCGTCGCGAGCGACGAAGCCGTCCACGATGCCTTCGTCATCGGCCTTGCGATGTCCGCCTGCGCCATTTCCTGAAAGGCACCTAGGCCAAGTTCGTTCAAGCCGGCGTGGCCTGACAGCAGCACCATCGGCGACTCCGCCGCAAGCGCAGTGAACAGCGCCGCCGCGCCGTTGGAGTGCCCCTGCCCGCCCGTCACCAACGCGATGCCGACCTCACCCGTCAGCCGCCCCCATGCATCAGCCATGTGAACGCAAGCCGCCTCCTGCCGGACGTGCACGATGTCGATATCAGTTGCGAGCAGCGCATCGAATACAGGCATGATGTGATTGCCGGAGAGCGTGAAAATGCGCTTCACTCCCATCCGCTCGAGAGTTCTGGCCACAATATCGGCGCCGCGCATCGCTTTCATATCGTTTCAATCTCCGTATTGCTCAGAGTGACCGCGCGCCGAGAGAGCTATCACGCGCAATGGCCTGGCCGATCGCTTCGTTGTCAGGCAGCTTCGTCGATCAGCGTCTGCCCCGGCCGCACATGGGTGAAGGCAACGGGCTCAGTGGTTATCGCCAATGCATCGCCACGCTGACGCACGACGGTGTAGCGCGACGTTTCGAGATCGGACGTCTCCGGAAAATCCTCGCGGAAATGCGCGCCGCGACTATCCGTGCGAGCAATCGCCGCCGCGCAGATCACCTGACTGACGGCGATGAGGTTTTCCAGATTCAGGCGGTCCATCCATGTGAGGTTGTAGCGCCGGTCGCCATCAGGCGCGCCGGTCGCTGCGACCGCTTGCGCAAGATCGGCGAGCGCATCCGTCGCGCGGCCAAGCCCCTCGGCGGTGCGCAGGATCCCGACATCATCCCACATGATATCGTAAAGCGCCTCGCGGATGGCGGACAAATCGCCTGAAGGGCGGCCAAGCGGCCCATAGGCGCGCTCGATGCCGCGCGAAATCGCATCCGTATCGGGATCGGCGAGCGTGCCGCCGCGCGCCACCGCCTGGGCCATCGCTGTCCCCGCGACGCCGCCGAAGACGGTGGAGTTCGCAACGCCATTGCCGCCGAGGCGGTTGGCGCCGTGGACGCCGCCGGTGTCCTCGCCGGCCGCGTAGAGACGCGGCAACTCTGTGCCGCAGTCGCCGCGGAACACGACGCCGCCCATCATGTAGTGGGCCGTGGGGACCACCTCGACGCGGCCACCGGCAAGATCGAAGCCGCAATCGGCGCAGCGCTCGACCATGCCCTTGAACTTCTTCGTGACCTCGGCGGGGCCCAGATGCGACATCTGAATATAGACGCCGCCATTCTTCGTCGCAAAACCATCGCGGATGCGGCGAATGATCGACCGGCTCACCACATCGCGCGTCGCGCGCTCGCCGCGCTCATCGTAAAGATGCATGAAGCGCTCGCCGGTTGAATCCAGCAACCAGCCGCCCGCGCCGCGCAAGCCTTCCTCGAGCACAGTGCCGTTCATACGCGTGCCCGCGCCGGCGAGCAGCCCGGTCGGATGGAATTGCACCATCTCCATGTCGCGCAGCGGCAGGCCGGCCCGCAAAGCCATCGCAAGGCCGTCGCAGGTCTTGTCGCCGGATGGCGTATGATACTTGTACATGGTCGGGCCGCCGCCGGTCGCGAGCAGCGTCGCCTTGGCGCGCACGAGCAGCGGTTCGCCGCTGCGCATGTCCAGCATCAGGACGCCGGCGAGGCCCGAGCCGTCGGCGGCTGGGATCAGCTCAAGCGCACGATGATCCTCAAGGCGTTTCACATCGCGCCGCCAGACCTGCTCGGACAAGCGGTTGATGATCTCGATGCCGGTGAGGTCGCCCTTGTGCACGGTGCGATCGAAGGTCTGCCCGGCAAAGGCCTTCTGGTGAACGCTGCCGTCAGGATTGCGATCGAAGAAACAGCCGAGCTCGTTTTCAAGCTGGCGGATGCGCACTTGCGCTTCGGTGACGAGCGTCCAGGCCAGTTCCTGATTGTTAAGCCACTTGCCGCCCTCGATCGTATCCATGAAATGCCGCTCGACCGAGTCCCCCGGCGCGAGCGCTACATTGTAGCCGCCCTGCACCATGCGGGTGCAGCCGCATTTGCCGAGCAGCCCCTTCACCGCAATCGTCACATCGAGATCGGGGTTGGTCTTTTTCGCATGCAGCGCCGCGAACAGCCCTGCGCCACCGGAGCCGAGTATCAGAATATCAGTATCGACGCGCTTCAAGGCGGGTGTCATTTGGCGGCCCCAATGCTCGCGATGATGGCATCGCGACGGCTCGCGACATCCTGTTGCACGTCGCGAAACAGCGAGCCGCCATGCGAGTCCATGCCGACCAGCAGCGGCCCGAAATCGCGGATACGGAATTTCCACAAACTTTCGGGATGTAGATCGTCAAGGTCTATGTCCTCGATCTCCTCGATCCATGTGGTCTGCAGCGCCGCAGCGCCGCCCACAACCGCGAGATACGCACCGCCAAGCTCGGCGAACGCATCAAGAGTGTCCTGCCCCATCCCGCCCTTGCCGATGATGATGCGAACGCCCTGCTGCTCCATCAGCGGCCTTGTGAACCGCTCCATCCGCATCGAGGTGGTGGTGCCGATGCAGAACGGCTTGTAGCCGACCGGCGCATCCGCCCCGGCGGGGACGCGATGAACGTTCGGCGCGGTGTGGATCACCGCATGGCCGCGCAAATCGAGGCGCGTCTTGCGACCGCGATCGAACATGTGGATCTGCGTCGCGTCGCGAATACCAAACAGCGTCCGCTGCAACGTCACCGTGTCCCCGACCTTGAGTGACCGCACCCTGTCGGCATCGATCGGCATATCAAGAACGTGGTGCGCCATGCCCTGTCTCCACCCTGCCCGCCGCAATCAATTGTACGAAATGCCGTTCGGCGTCAGCGTCGCCACCGCGCGCCGCGCCGAATGGCATTGGATGTTCACCGCCACCGGGTTCTGCGTGATGTGCGTCGCGGCGACTTCGACATGCACTGCAAAGCTGGTAGAGCGGCCGCCAAGCCCTTGCGGGCCGATGCCAAGCTCGTTCACCGCGTCGGAGAGCTGGGCCTCAATCAGTGCCCCTTCCTCGTCGGAACACACCGAGCGCAGCGGCCGCGTCGCCGCCACCTTCGCCAGATGCATGCAGAGATCAGAAGTGCCGCCAATGCCGACGCCGACGATGGTCGGCGGGCAGACACGGCCGCCGAGCTCGATGACGCGATCGATCACGAAGCGCTTGACCGCATTGATGCCGTCCGACGGCAGCAGCATTTTCAGAAACGAGCCGTTCTCCGAACCTGAGCCCTTCGGGATCATCTCCACGGCAACGGTTTCTTCCCGATCGTCGAAGTCGACATTGATGATCGGAACACGAATCCCGCACGAGGTCTGGTTGTTCTTGCGCGTGATCGGATGGACGACCGAGGAGCGCAGCGAATGCTCCTTGGTGGCGCGCTCGCAGCCGCGCCGGATCGCGGCCTTGACGTCAGCGCCATCGAAGCTGACATTGCGGCCGATGGTGACGTTGTAGATCGGAATGCCCGTATCCTGACAAAGGATGTTTCGGGTGCGCTCCGCGACCGCGATGTTCTCGATCATCGTTCCCAGAATGGCGCGGCCGGTGTCACTGGTCTCCTTCTGCATCAGCGTCTGGAAGCCGGCCTTCACATCGGGCGGCAAAAGTTTCAGGGCGCGGACATAGAGGTCCTTGCTGACTTCCTCGACGGCATCGATATCGAGCTTCATCATCGTCTCCCAGATCCAGGTTCGCGTCGGTCAACTCGACCAGCGAACAATCATGCCCCGCTCAGCAGGAACAGCAGGCCAACGGCGAGAGTGACAGCCAGGCTGCTCGACACGAGCACCGCGGTACGGCCGCGGAATGACAGGAATTCGATTGCGAGCACACGCAAGCCGAGCAGCATGTGCAGTGCGAGCGAGCAGACGAGCCCCCACTCAGCGAAACGCACCATCGCGTTGTTGGTCAGGTCGAGAAAGCTTTGCAGCTGATGCGCGCCGCCCAGCGCTGTGCCGAGGGCAATGAAGTGCATCGGCAGGAAAAACGCGAGCGCCACGCCGGAAAGCCGGTGAAGAACGGCGGCGGACAGGCCCGGCTTGCGGATGAATTGGCTGATCATTTCATGAACACCGCCGCTGCGGCGCGAAGGCCGAGAACTGCGAGAGTGAGCGCGCAGGCAATCATCACGATATCCAGCGAGCGGCCGCGCCAGCCGGTCCATTCGCGCAGCACGCTGCGCAGGCCGATCGGCACATGGATCGCCGCAGCGATGACGAACATGATGTAGAAGGCGAAGAATGCGCCGTTGCCTTGGGTCCGCGCCAAAATCTCAGAGGCGCTCAAGCCACCGCGCACCGCATAGATGATGGTGCCGAGATGGAGGGCAACAGCGAGCGCCAGCACCATCGCGGTGCCGCGCTGGGCGAGATAGAGCAGCGGACTCATCGCTTCCCCCGCCAGCTTTTGAAGATGTTTCGCGCGGTCTCGCGCTTCAGGCCGGCGATGGAAAGCGTCGGCGAAAGCGCCTTCGGGCAGAAATCGGTGCAGCTCATGTGGCTATGGCAGGAGTGGCAACCGGCATCGCCGGAGACGGCGGCGAGACGGCTATCCTGGCCCTGATCGCGCACGTCATTGACGAGGCTCCAGGCCCGATTGAGCGCCGCGGGACCGAGATAGTCGGAATTCCACGCCACAACATCGCATGCCGAATAGCAGACCCCGCAATTGATGCATTCGATGCTGGCGTCGGCGGCCTGCCGCTCGGGCGTCGATGGCGCCACGATTGCAAAATCCTCCGGCGGCTCGTCGCCGGGCTCAAAATAGCCATGGGCATCGCGCCACTTGTTGAAGAACGGCTCCATGTCGACGGCGAGATCTTTGACGACAGGAAGGTTCTTCAGCGGCTCCAATGTCAGGCAGCCATTCTCCACGACATTGTCGACGCGGGTGCGGCAGGTCCAGCGCGGTCGGCCGTTCACGATCATCGCGCAGGAGCCGCACATGCCGACGCGGCACGCGAAGCGATAGGACAGGCTGGCGTCCTGCTCGCGCTGGATCTCGGTGACGGCATCGAGCACGGTCTGGCTGGCGCGGCGCGGCATCGAGAAGGTCTGGAAACCGCCCTCTTCGCTTCCCCGCCAGATGCGCACTTCCAGCATTGCTCCATCCGATTGCTCGGCAACTGCCTGTGCTGGAACGGCCATCTGTCATTTCCTCCCGCGCGGCAAGATCTCTCGAAAAACATCCGAGCCGGTAGTGCTCGGATCGCCTCTCGGGCTCGCCCTTTGTCGTGGTCTGAACGATATTCCGCGGCGACCGGATGTCAATAGACTTATAACATATATATGACATTAATTACGCAACAACAGTCACCGAACCGCCACTGCCCACGACCGGAAAGCCGGCCGGCGCGCGAGCACAGGTCATGCGTCACCTCACAAAGGCAACGTAGCGGCGAATAAACGAAGATCTCGCCGGCAAGCGACGCACTTTCGGCGTGGCTCGATACGAGAGTCGCTAACCGCCAATCGACGGCGAGCGCGGAGAACGCCGATTAGCGCAGCTTGCCGCGCGCAGCCACCGGCAATGTGCCCAAAATCTCGTCGCCGCGCACCATCACAAGCTCGTCCACCATGTTGACGACGACGCAGACATGATTGGGCACGATGCGGACGATATCGCCGACCTGCGGCCCGGTGCTGCTTGCCGAAAGATCGAGAAACCCGTGCTCTTCGGCAAAGCCCTTGATCCGCGCCTCCGGGTGCTCGAGGATTTTTCCGAACCCCTCGAGGCCGCCGGTATCCGCGGTGAGCGTCTTCGAGCCGGCATCGACGATGCCGCGGTCCGGCGCCGCCCGGCTCACCACCGTTGCATAGACATGCAGCGCACAGTCATCCCAATTTGCGACGCCGGTCGCAACCTGCATGCGGTCGTTGAAGATATAGGTCCCCGGCCGATGCTCGGTCGCGCCGCGAAGCCCATCGAGATGTGCCAGGTTCGGCGAGCCACCGGTCGACACAATTTTTGGGTCGCCGATCCCGGCATCGCGCAGACCCGCCAGCGCGGCGTCGAAAAATTTTTGCGCGAGCGGCCAACCCTGCTCGGTCGGATACAGCATCAAGCCTGCAAAGCTGAGCCCGTCAGTCGCCGCGATCTGGCGCGCGAGCACCACCGCCTCCCCCGGCGTCTCGACCCCAGCACGCTTGCGCCCGGTATCGCACTCGACCACCACCGGCAGCGCGCGGCCCGCGATGCGCGCCGCTTCGGCAAGCCCGCGGACCACCACCGGATTGTCGGCTGCGACCGTGACATCCGCGCTCCGGCGCAGCGCACCGAGCCGCGCCATCTTCTCGTCGCCGATCAGGTTGTAGCTGATCAAAATATTGTCGAGGCCGCCATCGGCCATGACTTCCGCCTCACCGAGCTTTTGGCAGGTGATGCCTTTTGCGCCGGCAGTTACCTGCGCGCGGGCGAGCAGCGGGCTTTTGTGCGTCTTGATGTGCGGGCGGTTGGCGACGCCGGCTTGGTCACAGATCGCCTGCACGCGTGCGATGTTGCGCTCGACGCGGTCCATGTCGATCACCACGGCAGGCGTGCCGTATTGGCGGGCTATTTTTGCAGCAAGTGCCGTCGTCATGGTGCCCCCGAACTCAAGTCTGGCAGAAATCAGGTGTCGAAATCGAACACTTCGCCGTCATAACCCGCAGCCGCCGGAATGCGCAGTTGCCGACGATCGCCGTTCTGCACGAATTCCGGCATCACCGTCACCACCGGCGTCTCGCGGGCACCGCTGAGGGCCGCGCCAACCGATCCGTAGCGGTTGAGCTTGATCAGGTTGCGCATGGTCGGAAACACGATCTTGAAGCGCCCGGCATCGCTGCCCTCGATCGCCGCGCTCGGCGACACCCAAAGCGAGTCCACCAGTTCCTTGCCATCGTGGCTGCCGACCTGATCGCGCGGCACCGCGGCGACGAAAAAATGCGTATCGAACCGCTTCGGCAATTTCACCGGCGTAATCCAGTGCGCGAACGGCACCAGAAGGTCCAGCGCAAGCACCAGCCCCTCGCTGGCCAAAAGATCGGCGAACGGCTCGCTGCCCTCCGCCACCGCAATGCGATGCCGTTCCTCGATCGCGCGCGTGCGGTCGGCGGACACGATCGCATCGCTACCGCGGACACGGGCGAGCAGATGGCCCGATTCCTCAAAAGTTTCGCGCACCGCCGCAATGCGCAGGCTGAGCGCATCGGCATCAAGCCCTGCCGGCGCGTGGAAAAACTGGTTCTGCGAGGCGAGTTCATGGTCGGCCGCATCAACGCTGCCGCCGGGGAACACCAGCGCGCCCGACGAAAACTCGATCTGGCGATGGCGCTCGACCATGAACACTTCGAGGCCGCCTGCGCCGTCGCGCAGCAGCATCATCGTTGCGGCATAGCGCAGCGCCTTGCTGTTCGCCGCCGGCTGCCCTGGTTCGCTCACCATCATTCCCGCCGGTCCTTTCATCATCATCGTTCAACCGGCAATGCTGCGCGACGGTCCACGCGCGCGACCCGCGACAGCAAAAATTCGACTTCCTCGCGCGCCGCTGCGCTCATTGCCGAACCCGGCTTGCGCTGCGCGTCGGAAGCAATGATGCCGCGCCGGCGCAGCACATATTTCCGCACGGCAAGGCCGACGCCCGGCTGCTGTTCGTAACGGATCAGCGGCAGGTGCGCGTCGAACAGATCATGCGCAGCATCGCGCTGGCCTTCCTTCGAGAGCCGCACCACATCCACCAGCAGCTCGGGGAACGCGTAGCCGGTCATAGCGCCATCCGCGCCGCGCTCCATCTCGAAATCGAGAAACAGGCCACCGTTGCCCACCAGGATCGAAAGCGGCCGCAGCGTGCCCTCCTTCTGAAAGCCGCGCAGTGCGGAAATTTTTTCGAGGCCGGGCCAGTCCTCGTGCTTGAGCATGACGCAGGACGGATGCTCCATCACAATACTGCGGATCACGCCCGGCGTCATTATCACCGAGAGGGTGAGCGGATAGTCCTGCAGCACCCACGGAACATCGGTGCCGATCGCCTCCACCGCCTGGCGAAAATAGCCGAGGATCTGATCGCAGGTGCGCAGATGCGGCGGCGGCGCGATCATGACGCCGGCCGCACCCGCGTCCATCACGCTGCGCGCTAGCCCGCGCATGGCGGCGAACCCCGGTGCCGAGACGCCGACGATGACCTGAAGCCCCTTGGCGCTGCGGATGAAGCGCTTGGCCACCAGCTCGGCTTCCTCGCTGTCGAGCTTGGGCGCCTCGCCAAGGATGCCGAGCACCGTGACGCCGTCGCAACCGATGCGGCCGTAGTGCTCCATCAGCGTGTCGATGGAGTTTTCGTCGATACGGCCATCGGCGTGAAACGGCGTCGGTGCGATGGCAAAAGTTCCATTGGCTGCGTGCGTAAGCTTCATCGTTTCAGTCTCGCTTGCGGTTTATCCGAGCAGCGCCTTACCGTTCTTGATCACGGTGACGCCACGCTCCCTCACCCTTGCCTCGAAGGATATGACGTCGCCATCCTTCCACAGATCGACGCTCACTGTCTCGCCGGGAAACACCGGCGCCGAGAACCTCACGGCATGCTGGCGGAACGCGGCGGGATCGAAATCCGCATAGGTCTGCAGCACCGCGCGGCAGGTGATGCCATAGGTGCACATGCCGTGCAGGATCGGCCGTGGAAAGCCGGCGCGCTTGGCGAATTCCGGGTCGCTGTGCAGCGGGTTGCGGTCGCCGCACAGCCGGTAGAGCAGCGCCTGGTCCGGCCGCGTCGAAATATCCACGGTCCGGTCCGGCGCGCGCGTCGGCACCGCGTGAGCCTGCGGCTGTTCGCGCTTCGGCCCGCCGAAGCCGCCGTCGCCACGAGCGAAGCGCGACGCCAGCAGCGTCGCGAGCTTGTCGCCGCCCGCATCGCGCAGAATCGTCTCGCGCAGGATCACCGCGCCCTTGCCCTCGCCCTTGTCGAAAATCTCGACGACGCGGGAATCGGCGGTGATGTGCGCCGCCGGCGGCAACGGCTTGTGGAAGGTAATGTCGCGCTCGCCATCCACCACCATCAGCCAGTTGATGTCGATGTGCCCCGGCGTATCTCCCCAGGCAGCGACCGATGCAAAGGTCGGCACCACCTTGAGGGGACGCGGCGTCAACGCCCCCTCGTTGACGAATTGCAGCTCCCGCTCATCCATCGGGTCAGCACCCATGCCGATACCGAGCGCGTAGAGCATCACCTCACGGTCGGTCCAGGAAAATTTTTGGCCGAGATTCTGAAGCTTGATCGCCTCTTCGTAGTTGATTGGCATCTGCCCCCCCGACGTCAATGTTCCGCTAACCTTGCGACGTGAAGAACGGCAGCGACGCGCCATCCGTGGGCTTGAAGACGACGCGCACCTTTTGCCCGATCTTCAGCGCAGCCAAATCGCAGTCGACGAAATTCGTCAGCAGCGACGGGCCTTCCTTGAGCGTCACATAGCCGATGCCATAGGGCCCGTTCGGCGACTTGCGCATGATGCTAAAGGAGTAGATCTCGCCCTCGCCCGAGCTTTGCTCCCACTCGGTCTTGTCAGAGAAGCAGTACGGGCAGATCGCGCGCGGAAAGTAATGTGCCTCGCCGCAAGCCGTGCAGCGCTTGATCAGAAACCTGCCTTCGCGCGCAGCATCCCAGAATGGCTGCGTTTCGGGATTGCCCTGCGGCGCGGGATATTTTGCCTTGTCCGTCATCACACACGCTCCAGAATGGCAGTCGACGCGGCGTGGCGAATGCCGAGCATGCCGCCAGTGCCGTGCACCAGCGCCAGATCGCAATTCGGCACCTGAACCTTGGGATGCGCCTCGCCGCGCAACTGCCGCACCGCCTCGATGATTTTCGTGATGCCACCGCGATTGACCGGGTGGTTGTTGCACAGGCCGCCGCCATCCGTATTCCACGGCAGTTTGCCGACGCCGGAAATCAGATTGCCGTCGGCGACGAACTTGCCGCCCTCGCCCTTTTTGCAGAAGCCGAGATCCTCGAGCTGCATCAGGACAGTGATCGTGAAGCTGTCGTAGATCGAGGCGTATTTGATGTCCTGCGGGGTGACGCCGGCTTCAGTGAAAGCCGGTGGGCCGCTCCACACGGCCGCCGAATAGGTGAGATCGAGATCTTTGCCGCCGCGCGGCCCCTTCATCGACTCGCCGCCGCCGATCATCCGCACCAATGGGCGCTTCAGGCTTTTGGCGATCTCCGGCGTTGTTACGATCACCGCGCCGCCGCCGTCGGTGACGACGCAGCAATCAAGACGATGCAGCGGATCGGCGATCATCGGCGAATTGACGACATCTTCCACCGTCACCACGTCGCGCAGCATCGCGTGCGGATTGTACTGCGCGTGGTGCGAGGCTGCGACCTTGACCCACGCCAGCTGCTCGCTGGTGGTGCCGTATTCGTGCATGTGGCGCAGCGCGCACATCGCATAGACGTTGTGCGTGGTGGCGCCGTAGGCCGCCTCGAAATCCGCCTCGGCGCCGACGGCGCGCGGCGGCAAGGTGCCGGTGCGCGGCTTGCCCGCCAGCGTGATCAGCGCCACCGAGCAGCGGCCCGCTGCAATCGCCTCGGCCGCGTGGCCAAGATGGATGATGTAGGAACAGCCGCCGGTGTCGGTCGCATCGAGATGGCGGAGCTTGAGGCCCATGTAATCGGCCATTCCCATCACGCCGCCGGGGGCGTCGCCGGCGCAGAAATAGCCGTCGACGTCGTCCTTGGAGAGACCGGCGTCGGCCAGCGCGCCTAGCGCGCTCTCGGCATGGATCTGGGCTACGGATTTGTCAGGTGCGTGCCGGGTTGGATGCTCATAGATGCCGGCGATGTAGGCTTTGCCTTTAATTCCCAAAACTGGACTCCGCTGACTTTTTTATGCGCATTTTCCGAAATCCGGATGGCGCGGCGTGATTGCGCAAATTCCCCGGACAGTTCTCCGGTTAATTTTGTGGCCTGTTATGAGCGAATTGGCAAGCGCGGGCGGGCAAACGCCAAGGGAAAATCAGGCCCCGAGATGCCCGCTCTGCCCGGGCCGCATAGCAAGCGCGAACCCGGGCACAGCGCGACAGCATCGCCGCGCTATTCGGCAGCGATCTGCGGGCGCAGCAACGGCGGCGGATCGCGCAGCTCCGAGATCAGATGCGTGCGCCTTGTGCGCGCGTCTTCCACCGCCTTGTGCTTCACCGGGCCATAGCCGCGGATCATGTCCGGCAGGTTCAGCAACGCCAGCGCCGTCTCGCGCGTGCGCGGCGACAACAGCCGCAGCACCTCGGCGACGTCGGCCTCGTACGCTGCGATCAGCTCGCGCTCCATCTTGCGCTCGGCGGAATAGCCGAACACATCGAGCGGCGTGCCGCGCAGCCCGCGCAGCCCCGCAAGCACGTTGAACAGCCTGATCACCCACGGGCCGAACGTGCGCTTGCGCGGCCGCCCGCTTGCGTCCGTTCCCGGCAGCATCGGCGGCGCGAGATGGAAGCTCAGCTTGTAATTGCCCTCGAACTGCTCATTGAGCAGGCGCTGGAATCCGCCATCCGTGAACAGCCGCGCGACTTCGTATTCGTCCTTGTAGGCCAGGAGCTTGGCGTAGTTGATCGCGACCGCACGCGGCAGATCATCGCCAAAGCCGTGCCGCGCCGCGGCGCTCTGCACTTCGCCGACCAACTCGCGGTAACGCTGCGCGAGGCCGGCGTTCTGATAGGCGGTGAGCAGCTCGCTGCGATGGGCGACGATCTCGCCCAGCGACATCTCTTCGAGTGTCTTGGGCGCCGCTGCATCCTCCTTCACCATCGCCGCCAGCCTTGCCGGATCGACCACCGCAAGCCGGCCGAGCTGGAACGCCGTGGTGTTCATCTTTACCGCCACGCCGTTCAGCGCGATCGCCTGCTCGATCGCCTCATGTCCCACCGGCAACAGGCCCTTCTGATAGGCATAGCCCATCATCATCACATTGGTGGCGATGGCATCGCCGAGCAGCATTTCGGCGATATGGGTGAAATCGAGATAGGTCGAGTCCTTGTGCAGCGAGCGCTGCAGCACGTCGTTGACCTGCCCGCGCTTGAAGTCGAAGTCGCGGTTGCGCACGAAATCCGCGATCGGAATGAGGTGCATGTTGATGACGCCATGGGTGCGCGTGGTGCCGCAGAGCGACAGCGTATCCTTGGCGATCGCGACCACCTCGTCGGCGGCGATCAGGAGGTCGGCCGAGCCGGTGACGATGCGTGAACAGGTCACGTCCTGCGGATCATGCGACAGGCGGACATGGCTCAGCACCGCTCCGCCCTTCTGCGCAAGGCCCGACATGTCCAAAATCATGCTGGCCTTGCCCTCGATATGCGCGGCCATGCCGAGCAGTGCGCCGATCGTCAGCACGCCGGTGCCGCCGACGCCGGCCACCGCGATGTTGTAGGGCTGGTCGAGTTTCGCCGTCACCGCCGGCGCCGGCAGTTCGCCGAGATCACCGAGATCGGCCGGGGCGCGCTTGCGCAGGCTGCCGCCATCGACTGAGACAAAGGACGGGCAGAAGCCTTTGACGCAGGAATAATCCTTGTTGCAGCTCGACTGATTGATCGTGCGCTTGCGGCCAAGCGCGGTCTCGAGCGGCTCGACTGAAATGCAGTTCGACTGCACCGAGCAATCGCCGCAGCCTTCGCACACCGCCGGGTTGATCATGATGCGACGCGACGGATCTTCCAAAATCCCCTTCTTCCGGCGTCGGCGCTTTTCGGCTGCGCAGGTCTGCACGAACACGATCGCCGAACAGCCCTTCACCTCGCGCAGCTTGCGCATCACCGCATCGAGCTCGTCGCGGTGCGCCAGAAGCGTGCCGGGCGCGATCGACGACGGCGGATAGGCATCCGGATTTTCGGAGACGAGATAGATCGGGCCGACGCCTTCGCTCGCGAGCTGGAACGTGATCTGCTCCGGCGACAGGTCGCCGTCATGCTTCTGGCCGCCGGTCATCGCGACCGCGTCGTTGTAGAGAACCTTGTACGTGACGTTGACCTTGGAGGCGACGGCCTGGCGGATGGCGAGGCTGCCCGAATGGAAATAGGTGCCGTCGCCGAGGTTGACGAATACGTGCTTCTCGTCGGTGAAGGGGGCGATCGCCGTCCATGGCGCGCCCTCGCCGCCCATCTGCGTGAATGTCTCGGTGTTGCGGTCCATCCACTGCGCCATGAAGTGACAGCCGATGCCGGCCATCGCGCGGCTGCCGCCCGGCACCTTCGTCGAGGTGTTGTGCGGGCAGCCCGAGCAGAAATACGGCGTGCGCACCACCGGCGAGACCGCCTGCACCTGCGAGGCCTCGCGGCCGTTGAACCAGTCGGCCTTGGCGCGCAGCATTGCCGCGATCTGCGGATCCATGTCGAGCTGGAGCAGCCGCTCGACCACCGAGGTCGCGATGTTGGAAACGCTCAGCTCCTTCCAGAGCGAGAAGAAGTGCTTGTCTTGCTGGTCCATCTTGCCGACGATGCGCGGCCGCACATCATCGCGCCAGTTGAACAGCTGCTGCTTGATCTGGTTTTCGACGATCTCGCGCCGCTCTTCGACGACAAGGATCTCCTCGAGGCCGACGGCGAACTCGCGAATGCCTTCCGGCTCGAGCGGCCAGGGCATGCCGACCTTGTAGAGCCGCAGCCCGATCCTCGCCGCCACTTCGGGAGTAACGCCGAGCTCGCGCAGCGCCTGCCGCACATCCTCATAGCTCTTGCCCGACGCGACAATGCCGAAGCGCGCGTGCGGCGAGTCCATCGTAATGCGATTGACCCTGTTGGCGCGGGCGAAAGCGATGGCGGCAAAGGCCTTGTAATCCTGCAGCCGCTGGTCCTGAGCGTATCGATCGTCCGGCCAGCGGAGATTGAGGCCACCGGGCGGCATCTCGAAATCGGTCGGGATGATGAACGGCTTCATCTCGTCGGCGATGTCGATTTCCGCCGTCGTCTCCACCGTCTCGGTGATGACCTTCATGCCGACCCAGCAGCCGGAATAGCGCGACATCGCGATGCCGAGCAGCCCCATCTCGATGATCTCGTGGATGCTCGACGGATAGAGGAACGGCATCAAGGCCGAGATGAAAGCATGGTCCGACTGATGCGGCACGGTCGACGACTTGGCGCCGTGATCATCGCCCGCAAGGCACAGCACGCCGCCGTTCCTCGCCGAGCCTGCGGCATTGCCGTGGCGGAACACGTCGCCGCAGCGATCCACGCCCGGCCCCTTGCCGTACCAGATGCCGACCACACCATCATGCCGCGCGCCGGGCGAAAGATTCAGCTGCTGCGATCCCCAGATCGCGGTTGCCGCAAGCTCCTCGTTCACGCCCGGCTGAAACTTGATGTTGTACTCGTTGAGATGGGAGCGTGCGGCGATCAACTGCTGATCGTAGCCGCCAAGCGGCGATCCACGATAGCCGGTAATGAATCCCGCCGTATTGAGCCCCGCTGCGCGGTCGCGGCGGATCTGGGCCATCGGCAATCGAACCAGGGATTGAATCCCGGTCAGAAAGATGTGACCGGACTGCTGGGTGTACTTCTGATCGAGGCTGATCTTGCCCTGGTTCATACCCATCGCGCTTTTCCCTTGGTCTGTCTGACTCTTGTTGCTTGGTCTGTTGTCTTATCGACTTTTCGAGCGACTTCTTGCCGATTGCCCTCCGCGCCAAGACTGCGCCGCGGCCGGATTCAATCTGGAATTCATGTTATGTCGCTTTTCGCGCTGAGACAGCAATAAATTTCACAGATCCTGCGGGAAAGCCGCACCAGCAACGAGATATCAGGGCATGGCCGCGAAAGCGCAGCTGAATGCCGTTGCGGCGCACCAAAAGGAAATAGAATTGCGGGCTGCGACACAGCGCCTCGCGCCGCGGCTGCCCTCCGCGCGGGAACGGTGCCCGCCTTGATGCATTAGCCTTGCATCGAACGGAGGACAGATCCATGGCTTATGAGCGCAATCCAAACGATCCGTCGCGTCCGCTATCGGATGACAGTCGGGCGACCCGCGCCGAGCGGGAGCGAAGCGCGGAAGAACTCGACAACCGGTTGCAGGTGGATCCCGAACTGGCCGAGGGGCCTGCCAATTTTGCGCGCGTCGCGCTTTTCGCGATCGCCATCGCCGCCGTGCTCGGCGTCGTTTTCTACGGCATGAACGCGAGCACGACGCGATCGCCGACAAATTCGGCACAGACGACGACAACACAGAACGCGCCGCCGATCCGCGATGTCACGCCACCGGCGAAATCGAACGGGCAGCCTGGTACGACAACCGGCTCATCGGCAACGCCCGATGTACCTGCGCCGCCTAACGCCGGCAGCCAGCCGGCAGACAGCACGAAGCAATGATTTGAGATGCGTGACGGAAACGAATGTGGCGGACCCTGCGGCCCGCCACTTTTTTCAACTGGCAGTTATGCAAATTTGCCGTTGATCTCGGCATAGGTGACGGCATGCGCGAGCTCGTTGAATGTCCCGTGCTCGGCCATTTCCCGCGCAGCGCGCAAGAACCCGCCCCACGCGGCCCGAGCCAGCGCGCCGCCAATGCTGATGCGGCGGACGCCGAGATCGGCAAGCTCCGCCGCAGACAACCCCGGCGCTCCCATCAGCACGTTGATCGGCTTCGGATGCAGCGCCTTGACCACCGCCGAGATCTGCTCCCGCGTCTTCAGGCCCGGCGCATAGAGGCAATCGGCACCCGCCTCGGCATAGGCGATGAGGCGATCAATGGTCATTTCAAGATCGGGCTGCCCCACCAAGAAGGCTTCGCAGCGGCCGACCAGCAGAACCCCGCTGCTGTTCTGGTCGATTGCCGCGCGGGCCGCGCGGATGCGCTCCACAGCTGCGGCATGTGCAAAGAGCGGCTGGCTAGCATCGCCAGTCGCGTCCTCGATCGAAAGGCCCGCAACGCCGGTGCTGACCGCGCGCGCGACATTAGCGGCGACACCGCCGGGATGATCGGAGAATCCGGCTTCAAAATCCGCATTGACGGGAAGATCTGTCGCGGCGCAGAGTGCGGCGAGATGCGCGATCACATCATCGCAGGAGACGTGATTGTCCGCGCGCCCCATCGACCAGGCCATGCCCGAGCTTGTCGAGGCCAGCGCCTTGAATTCCATGCCCTCAAGCAACTTCGCGCTACCGATATCCCATGGGTTCGGGATGATGAAACATCCACTCTCATGCAACTTGCGAAAAGCGGCACGTTTCTCCGCGACGGAAATGGCCATGGCTTTCCCCCATCTTTTCGTTGCTTGCCGATGCGCGCTGGCCGCATCATCGCCGCTTCGCGCGTGTGCGGCAATCCTTCGTTGCGTATTCCTTCTGTGTTTCTGGGGTGATGCATAGCATCGGTTTACGAGGCCGGCCCGCGGCAAAACGTCCGGCGACGAACCCGGCACCATTGTCTGACCTCTCTTTCCAGGCGCAAAACTGGCGAGCGAACCCGGAATGACGATGATCGCTAAGCCCCCCCTTACAACGGCAGATTGTCGTGCTTCTTCGCGGGCACCTCGACCTTCTTGTCGCGCAGCATGGCGAGCGCGCGGGCGATCCGCCTGCGCGTCGAGTGCGGCATGATCACGTCGTCGACATAGCCACGCTCGGCGGCGACGAAGGGCGACAGGAAGCGGTCTTCGTATTCCTTTGTGCGCGCGGCGATTTTTTCTTCGTCGCCGATATCCTGACGGAAGATGATCTCCACCGCACCCTTGGCGCCCATCACCGCGATCTGCGCGGTCGGCCAGGCGTAGTTGATGTCGGCGCCGATTTCCTTGGAGGCCATCACGTCGAACGCGCCGCCATAGGCCTTGCGCGTGATGACGGTGACGAGTGGCACCGTGCATTGCGAATAGGCGAACAGGAGTTTCGCGCCGTGCTTGATCAGGCCGCCATATTCCTGCGCGGTGCCCGGCAAAAAGCCCGGCACGTCGACGAACGTGACGATCGGGATATTGAAGGCGTTGCAGAAGCGGACGAAACGCGCCGCCTTGCGCGAGGCGTCGCTGTCCAGCACGCCCGCCAGCACCATAGGCTGGTTGGCGACAAAGCCCACCGTGCGCCCGGCGACGCGGCCGAAACCGGTGACAATGTTTTTGGCGAAAGCCGCAGCGATCTCAAAGAAATCGCCTTCATCCACCACTTTGAGGATCAATTCCTTGATGTCGTAGGGGATGTTGGGATTGCTCGGCACCAAGGTATCGAGCGAGTTGTCGACGCGCTCGATGTCGTCGAAACTCGGCCATTCCGGCACGCCATCAGAATTGTTCGCGGGCAGAAAGTCGATCAGCCGGCGCATCTGCAACAGCGCCTCGACGTCGTTATCGAAAGCACCGTCAGCGATCGACGATTTGGTCGCATGCACGCTCGCGCCGCCGAGTTCTTCCGCAGTGACGACCTCGTTGGTGACGGTCTTCACCACGTCCGGGCCAGTGACGAACATGTAGCTGGTGTTCTTCACCATGAAGATGAAATCGGTCATCGCCGGCGAGTAGACGTCGCCGCCCGCGCACGGCCCCATGATGACGCTAATCTGCGGGATCACGCCAGAGGCCTGCACGTTGCGGCGGAAGACATAGGAATAGCCGGCGAGCGCCGCGACGCCCTCCTGAATGCGCGCGCCACCGGCATCATAGAGGCCGATGATCGGCGCGCGGGCCTTCATCGCCATGTCCTGCAGCTTAGTGATCTTAAGCGCGTGGGTTTCGGACAGCGAGCCGCCGAACACGGTAAAATCCTTGGCAAAGACGAAAGTCTTGCGGCCGTTCACGGTGCCCCAGCCGGTGACGACGCCGTCGCCCGGAATCTTGTTCTTGTCCATGCCGAATTCGACCGAGCGGTGCTCGACGAACATGTCGAACTCCTCGAACGAGCCCTTGTCGAGCAATAGCTCGATCCGCTCGCGCGCAGTCAGCTTGCCCTTGGCATGCTGTGCCTCGATGCGCTTCTCGCCGCCACCGAGTTTCGCGCCAGCCCGCCGCGCTTCAAGCCTGTCGAGAATATCCGTCATGTCGCTTCCAGCCTGGTTTTTCGTATCTTATCGGAACAAGGCCGGGCGATCGGGTGCCCGGCCAAGCAGTTGCGAAGTTGTAACATGCAGTTTTCGGCGTTGGAAATAGGCCAGCCCGCCACCGTCCCGGCCTCAGGCGGAAACGCCGCAATTGGTGGATCAAATCACCGGGATAAGCCAGACTGCCCCAACCACTACTTGCAGCAGAGGATCAGCCATGACCATCACAGCAGCCGACGCCCCTTCCGGCGCCGTTACCGGTGGGGTGCGCACCCTGCTCCGGCTCGAAGGGTTGGCGCTGTTCGCCGGCATGACCGGCCTTTATGCGCTATGGGGCGGCTCGTGGTGGATCTACCTCGTGCTGTTTCTGGTGCCGGACCTGAGTTTCGTCGGCTACCTCGCTGGGCCGCGCGTCGGCGCGCTGCTCTACAACGCGATGCACAGCTATTTCGGGCCGATCGCCCTCGCGGTCGGCAGCTTCACGCTGGCCGCGCCAATCTCGCTCTCGATCGCGATCATCTGGCTTGCCCATATCGGCATCGACCGCGCCTTGGGCTACGGGCTCAAATACCGCAACGGCTTCGCCTACACCCATCTTGGCCGGATCGGCAAACGCTCTGCAGTGTCAGATCGCGCCCAATAGTCTAAGAGACTTCTGCGCGAGCGGCATGCGCGCAGCAATGTGGCGCCGCTCGCGAATGTCGAGGTTGAGTGCGAAGACCGTCCAGCGGGCGCCGGTTTCCGCCCAGCCGACGAGCCAGCCGATATCGGTTGCGGTAGCGCGCTCATCAACGCCGACGAGGCCGGTTTTGGCGCGGATCACGCTGTCGCCAGCCTGCGTAACCGGGAGAATGTCGCGGGTCAGTTGCTGGCTGCGCGCCGACAGCGGCAGCACGCCCCGGCGCAGGCGGTCGAGAAAGTCGATCTGCTCCACCGCGCTGATGCGCATGTCCCCGTCGAGCCAGAAGCGGTCGATGCGACCGCCGATGTTTTTGTTGCCGTAACCGAGTTCGTCCACAAACCGCTGCATCCGCTCCGCGCCGATGCGCCGGGCGATCTCCTGATAGACCGGCACCGCCGACGCCGCCATCGCGCTGCGCAGCGTGTGGTCCTTGTTCCAATCGGGAAAGGGACGCGTCACGCCGTCCCACTTGAACAAGTCCTTGTCGGGATCGCCGACCACGCCAGTCTCGAGCGCGATGAGCGAGTTCGGAATCTTGAAGGTCGACGCGGGCAGCATGGCCTTCGCCCAGCGCACCGGATCGCTCGCGACCAGCGTCCGGGCCTCGGCATCATAGGCGACGAACGTCCCGTCGGTCCCGGCATCGCGAAACACCTGCGCCAGCCGGTCGTCGATCTCGGTACGCGGCAACACAACGTCGGCCCGACCGAGACGAGGCGCGAATACCGCTCCTGCCACGACAGCGAGCACCGATCGACGATCCATCATGAGGCATCCTTACGCTAGTGAACGCCCTTTTGAACGTGCGCTTTGTGGTCGAACTAGGACGCGGAAAACCGCTCAGCGCGCGCCATTGGCCAAGCGCAGGACGAACACCAGCACTTCCGCGACGGCGCGGTAAAGCTCTTCGGGGATTTCGTCGCCGAGTTCGACATTCGACAGCGCTCCGGCGAGCACTTCATTTTCCTCGATCGGAATGTCGTGCGCCTTGGCGACCTCGATGATCTTTTCGCCGATCTCACCGCGTCCCTTGGCGACAACGCGCGGCGTCTGGCCCTTGTCGTAACGCAGGGCGACGGCGAGCTGTTTCGACGCCGGGGTGATCATGACGCGCGATCCCAAAAATGTCCGGCAGGCGCAGCCGCCGGCACAGGTGCCCCGTCGCCGACCAAAATCTCGCCGGGCTCGAGCGCGGCCTCGCGCAGCGCGCTGGACAAATTTTCAAGATCGGCGCGCAGCCTCGCCGTGGTCTGCGGCCGCTCGGCCCACAGGCGGACCGACGTCTGCTGGCCGGCGAGCGACACCAGCGCATGGATCGGCCCGGCCGGTTCGAGATTCAGGGAGAATCGCGCGCGCCAGATCCGCCTGCCGGCCTCGGATGCCTCCTCCTCGCCGCTGCCGCCGTCGCGCGAGATTTCGAACTGTGCGACCGCCGTGCCCTGCGGGAGGGCAATAGGCACCTCGAACAGCCACCGCGCCACCAGCGTCTCGGCCCGCACTGGCCCGGCATCCACCGCTCCGGGCAGCGAGGCCGCCTGCAGCAGGGTCTGGCGCGCGAGAGCCGCCTCGGTGTCGCTCAGGAGGCGTTGAGCGGCCACGGGAAGCGGCATGTCATCTGTGATGGTGGGGTCCGCCAACGGCTGCGCCGAGGGCGTCGCCCCGCGAAATGGCGGCGGCGGCATCTCGTTGCGAAAGCCTGCGGTCGCATCGCGCAAAACCGGCTGTGCAAGCGGCAGGCCCGCCTTGACGCCGGGGCCGAGCGCGTCCTGCAACAGGCCAAGCATGACGCTGGTGGCAGCGGCACGGCCCGCCACCGCCTGTGGCGTGGCGCCTGCGAGATATTCGACGCCGCCCCTGCCTCCCGCCTGGGGAGCCAGCATTTCGTCGGGCCCCTGCGGGGGCACCAGCGGGGGACTTTCCGCCAGCAAAGCGGCAGCGGCGGACCCGCCGGCCGGGGTCGGCGCAAGCGGCTGGGGCCGCAATGCCGCGCCGGACGGAGCCGCGGCGAGCGACAGCACGTGGCGGAGCACCAGCATGGCGCCCTTCAAGTCCGGCCCGGCACCGGCATGCGCCGACGACGTCCCTCCGCCGGCCATCTGGCGCTCGAAAAACAACCCCGAATTCTCAAAGGCGCTCTTGAGCTGCGCGCCCGTCAGCGCGCCGTCGCCGGGTAGCCGCGCCGCCAGAACGTCGGCAATCGCGCTGCGGAGCTGCGGCGGGAGCCCCTCCGCCGCGCTCGCCGCGAGCAGATTGGCAAAGAGCGGCGACAGCCCGCCCTGCCGAGTCGCCGCGGTCGAGACCGCTGCCGCGACGGCCTGCGCCTGAGCCGGCGTCAGCGACGAGGCATTGGAATTGACCCCAGCCGGCCGCGCCACGCCCTGCGCCGCGCTCGCGCTACTAGCCTGCCCGGCTGCCTCCGCCTGCGGCAACACCAAGAGCCGGATCGTGCCGTTTTCGCCATGAGCGACCGCGAAACGGAGCGTCTGCCCGGCCTGCAAGGGAATTTCCGTCGCGACATCGAGCGCCATGTTGGCGATGGCGATGCGGACGAGATTGTTTTCGAGCAGCTTGAGCACGGTCGCGTCGATTTCCGCGCCGGGCCGCAGCACGACGCCTGAAACCGGCTCGGCGATAATGACCGGATTGACCGGCTGAATGGGAAACGACATCGCCAAGCCTCGACTGACAGTCCGGGCCGGATCAGCCCGCGCAAAAGCGCGGCCCGGTCGCGGGCCGTGAACGAACTCGGCAAAATCCTAAAGGAGGCGTCGTAAACCCGTCGTTAAGCGGAAGGCAGTCAGGCCAGCAGCTTGAGTACCGTTGCCGCTGCCCCGTAGTCGCGCTGTGCGGCTGCCCGGCGCGCCTGCGCCTCCTCGTCCGCGCCCCAGGTCTCGAAATTCCAGTCCTCGTCGACATTCGCCGCGGCCCAGACCTCCTCGGCATCCCGCGCGCCCTGATGCAGCGCCAGCGCCAGCAGCGCCGAGCCGGTCACCGTCGTCACCAGATGCATCGCCGCCACGCGCCATGCCTCATCGGGCAAAGCCGCTCTCGCTGCGGCGAGCGCCGCCTCCGGCTGCTGCACATGCATGATGCCCTCGGTCAGGATGAAGTGTGCACCGAGTTCATCGCGCGCCCAGTCCAGCACCGGGTCCCAATGGGCGGCCTGCCGGGCGACCAGCGACTCCGGATGGCCTGCGCGGTAAAAGAGGAGATCCGTGGCAAAATATTTTGCGAGGTCATCGGCAACCGCCTGTTCCTTGCCGAGGACGCCGTCAACGACGCTGTTGCCAAGGCGCGTCATCGGCATCGACATCGGATCGAGGGCCTCGCCCTGCGCGTTCCACTCCGCCGCCATGATGTCCGCGAGTTCGCGCGTCGGCACCACGAGCACCTTGCGGCTCGGCGTCTTCACCGCCTTGCCGTCGAGCAGCAGCATATAGCCGCCGCCATCAGCCTCACCGACGCTGGCTTCCTTGTAGAACCGCTTGCGCAGCGGCGCGCGCGACGATTGCCGGGCAGCCTCCTGCGGATCGCGCGGAGGCCCACCGAAAACTTCCTCGAACAACTCGCGCATAAAATATCCCTGCTCCCAAACGCAGCCGCATTACAGCCAGACGAGACGTCTCACTGGTTGCCACAGACCCGTGAATAGGCCGACCGCTCCGCCGGGCCAAGCCCTGCCGCAGCCGCATCCTCAAGACACTTCACCGCGCGGTCGCCAAAGCTCTTGCCGCTGATGATCGGCTTTGCCGGGACTGGCGGCGCGTCCATCTGCGGCACCACCGGCACCTCGATCTTCGGCGGCGGTGGGGCCGGTGGCGGCATCGGCGTCATGCCGGGCGACGGCTGGATGAAAACCTGGGCCTGCGCCCCCTGCCCCGCGAGCGGGGCAAGCAGCAGCACGGCCATCATGATCAATCTGTGAAACGGTGCCATCACCGAGATGTCGTCATGGCACGGCCGCGTCGCAAGCCTGCGCGCCCATGGCCGGAAAAAATCATTCTTCCGGCGCGTTCTCGATCGGATCGTAACGGTCGCCTTCGAGGCCGAGCAGGTTCCACGATTGCAGCATGTGCGGCGGCAGCGGCGCCGTCACATCGATCACCCCGCCGCGCGGATGGGGAATCACGATCCGCCGCGCCAGCAGATGCAGTCGGTTCTGGATGCCGCCGGGAAGCTGCCAGTTCTCCTTGTTGAAGTATTTTGGATCGCCGATGATCGGGTGCTCGATATGGGCCATGTGCGCGCGGAGCTGGTGGGTGCGGCCAGTCACCGGCTTGAGCGACACCCAGGCGAGCTTCTGCCCCGAGCTTTCCACCACCGCGTAGTAGGTGACGGCATGGCTCGCGCCCTCGTCGCCATGAGCGGCGACGCGCATGATTGAGTCTTCCTCATTCTCTTCCTTGGCGAGATAGGTCGAGATCCGCCCCTGCTTGGGCTTCGGCACGCCGGCAACCAGTGCCCAGTAGATTTTGCGCGCCGAGCGGTGGCGGAACGCCCCGGTCATGGCAGAGGCGGCAAAGCGCGTCTTCGCGATCAGCAGACAGCCGGAGGTTTCACGGTCGAGGCGATGGACCAGCCGGGGTCGCTGGCCCTTGGCGTCGCGCATCGTCTCCAGCATCTGGTCGACGTGCCGCGTCATACCGGAACCGCCCTGCACCGCGAGGCCGGCGGGCTTGTTGAGGACCATGACGTCGTCGTCCTCGAACAGGATCATCTCGCGCAGCGCGTCGCGGGTCTTCTGCTGCGCTTCGCTCAGCACGCCCTGCGCCTTCGGCGTATCCAGCTTCAGCGGCGGAATGCGCACGCTCTGGCCCTCTTCCAGCCGATCCTTGCTGTCGACCCGCCGGCCGTCGACGCGCAGCTCGCCTTTGCGGACGATGCGCTGGATATGGGAGAACGACAGGCCGGGAAAGCGCGCCTCGAGAAATCGGTCGACGCGCATGTTGTTCTCGTCCGCCGACACCACGACGGTCTCGACCTTGGTCGGCAGGAGCGGCGCGACCTCCTGCGCCGGGCGCTCGTCGCGCGACACCGACGGGGTTTCCCGCAGCCTGGCCGCTGCGCTGCGCGCCGGTGCCGGACGATTGCCGACAACCGCCCCTTCCGGCCGGGCGGCAAAGGATTTTGGCGCGCGCGGCTTGGTCGCCTTTTCGCCCCCAATCCTTGAGCCGGTGGCCTTGGAGCCAACGGTCTTGGAGCCAGCACTCTTGGCACCGCCGGTTTTGGCGGCGGCGACCTTCAGTCGAGCGGGCGTCGCTCCGGCGCGCTTGGCGGCTTCGCGGACGGACTTTTTGGCGAGAGGTTTTTTGAAACGGCGGCTCATGGTGGCTTTCTGATCAATTCACGCCAGTAGGTAGCCCAATTACCCCCAAGGGTCACGGCGTATTCGTTGCCATTGGCGAAGTGCCGTTGCAATTTATTGGAGTTCGGAACCGCGCCGCAGTGCCGCGGGCCGCCATTCGAGGAAACCTTGGGGGTATCATGACATCAGGCTTAAGACACCTCGCCGCCGCCACCTGCGGGTTCGCGCTGGCGCTGACGGCGCTCGCCTCGCCCATAGCCGCACAGGCCGGCCAAATGCCGGCGGACATCGCGGCAAAGCTGCAGGAACTCGGCCGGGTGATCGACCCGCCGAAAACGGCGCCGCTCTATGCGCCGCTGCAGGAGAAGGAGCCATATGCCGCGATCAAGGTCGAGCGCGACATCAGCTACGGCAGCCACGAGCGCAACCGGCTCGACCTCTTCGTGCCGGAAGCGACCTCCCCCGCACCGCGCCCGGTGCTGATCTTCGTCCATGGCGGCGGCTTCGTGCGCGGCGACAAGCGCCCGCCAGGCAGCCCGTTCTATGACAACGTGCTGGTTTGGGCAGCGCGCAACGGCTTCGTCGGCGTCAACATGACCTACCGGCTGGCGCCGCAGGCGATGTGGCCGGCGGGCGCGGAGGATGTCGGCGCGGCGGTGCGCTGGGTCGGCAAGGAGATCGCGGCGCGCGGCGGCGATCCCGGCCGGGTGTTCCTGATGGGGCATTCCGCCGGCGCCGTGCATGTCGCCAGCTATGTCGCCCATCCGCAATTCCATACGGACAAGGGGACGGGTCTCGCCGGCGCAATTCTGGTCTCGGGCCTATACGACCTCACCAGCAATCCTGCCAGCGACGCCGAGCGCGCCTATTTCGGCACCGATGCAGCCACCTATAAGGAGCGCTCATCGCTGCCGGGACTGCTCGCGGGAAAGCTGCCGCTCCTCGCCACGATGGCCGAACTCGACCCGCCGCCATTCGTGCAGCAGTTCAACCAGCTCAAGGATAGTAGCTGCAGCAGTCCCCGCGGCTGCATCGCGACCTACGTGCTGCCGCAGCACAGCCATATCTCGGAAGCCTATTCGCTGAACACGCCGGACACCCGCCTCGGCGATGCCATTTTGGCTTTCGTGAAATCGACCAATTGATGGCAAAGGCGGGGCGGCGTTACTTGTGGCGGCGCTCCGCCCGCAGCTTTGCCCAGTAATCGAGGCGCTTGCGGATCTCGCGCTCAAAACCCCGCTCGGGCGGATCGTAGAACGTCTGCCGCCCGAGCGCCTCGGGGAAATAGTCCTGCCCCGAAAACGCGTCCGGCGCGTCGTGGTCGTATTGATAGCCGTCGCCGTAGCCTTCGGTCTTCATCAGCTTGGTCGGCGCGTTCAAGATATGCTTCGGCGGCAGCAGCGAGCCGCCTTCCTTCGCGACGCGCGTTGCCGCCTTGTAGGCCATGTAGACCGCATTCGATTTCGGCGCGGTGGCGACATAGACGACCGCCTGCGCGATCGCCAGCTCGCCCTCGGGCGAGCCGAGAAAATCATAGGCGTCCTTCGCCGCATTGGCGATCACGAGCGCTTGCGGATCGGCGAGGCCGATATCCTCGACCGCCATGCGCACGATGCGGCGGGCGAGAAACAGCGGATCCTCCCCGGCATCGAGCATGCGCGTGAAGTAATAGAGCGCGGCGTCCGGATCGGAGCCGCGAACCGACTTGTGCAGCGCCGAGATCAGATTGTAGTGGCCATCGGCCGACTTGTCGTAAATCGGCGCGCGGCGCTGCAGAACCTCTTGCACTTCCTTCGCGCCGAACACTTCGTCCGGCCGCGCGGCGCGCCACACTTCCTCTGCCAGCGTGAGCGCGGCGCGGCCATCGCCGTCCGCCATACGGACCAGCACCGCGCGCGCCTCCTCGTCGAGCGGCAGCTTGCGCCCCTCGATGTCCTCGGCGCGGGCAAACAGCTTTTCGATGGACTGCGCATCGTGCGGCTGAAACACCAGAACGCGCGCGCGAGAGAGCAAAGCGGCGTTCAGCTCGAAGGACGGGTTTTCCGTCGTCGCGCCGACGAGGACGACGGTGCCGTCCTCCATCACCGGCAGAAACGAGTCCTGCTGCGCGCGATTGAAGCGATGCACCTCGTCGACAAACAGAAGCGTGCCCTTGCCGGTTTCGCGGCGGGCGCGCGCGGCATCGAAAACTTTCTTCAAATCCGCGACGCCGGAAAACACCGCCGAGATCTGCTCGAAATGCAGGTCGGTCGCATCGGCGAGCAGCCGCGCGACCGTCGTCTTGCCGGTGCCGGGCGGGCCCCAGAACACCAGCGAGCCGAGCGAGCGCGTATCGAGCATCCGGGTGAGCGCGCCGTCGGGGCCGAGAATGTGCTCCTGTCCGACGACCTCCGCGAGCACGCGCGGGCGCATCCGCTCCGGCAGCGGACGCGGCGCGTCCTGCTCCATCCCCGCCGCTGCAAAGAGCGACGGCGCTGCCGTGCCGAAGGTATCGCTCCGCTTTGCGCTCATGCCGTCAGCCACCCAGCATCACGGAAATCTGCTGGCCGTTACGCACCACGGTGATCCGCCACAGCCGGCTCGGATCGCGGGTCGCGCGCTCGAGATCCGACGTGCGGGCAATGGCCTTGCCATTCACCGCGGCGATGATGTCGCCCTTCTGGAAGCCGACATTGCTGGCGGTCGAATCCTCCGGGATATCGACGATCATGACGCCCTGAACGGACGCATCGATGCGCATCTGCTCGGCCAGCGCGGGCGAGATATTGGCGACCCGCGCCCCCTGGAACGGCGAGCGCGACTTGATCACCAGCTCGTCGCGGCCGGTGTCCGGCGCCGCCTCCAGCGGAATCGCCAGCTTCATCGCGCGGCCGTTGCGCTGGATTTCGATCTGCGCCGAGCCGCCAAGCGGCCGGGTCGCGAAGCGATAGTCGAAGGCATTGGGATCGTCGATCGCCTGGCCTTCGATCGCGGTGATCAGGTCCGACAGCTTCAGGCCTGCGCGTGCGGCCGGGCTGCCGGGCGTGACATTGGCGACCAGCGCGCCGGTCGGTCGCGGCAGGCCCAGCGTCTCGGCAATGTCGGGCGTCACGGTCTGCAGCCGCGCGCCGAGCCACGGCCGCTCCACGGCCTTGCCGCCGCGCTCGGCGGAGGCGACGACGACGCGGACCATGTTGGCCGGAATGGCAAAGCCAATGCCCTGCGAGCCGCCGGAACGCGAAAAGATCGCGGTGTTAATGCCGACCATCTTGCCGGCCATATCGACCAGCGCGCCGCCGGAGTTGCCGGGATTGATCGCCGCATCGGTCTGGATGAAGAATTGATAGTCGGTGATGCCGACCTGCGTGCGTGCGAGCGCCGAGACAATTCCGTGCGTCACCGTCTGGCCGACACCGAACGGATTCCCAACCGCGAGCACGACGTCGCCGACCTGAAGATCATCGGAATTGGCGAATTCCAGCGTCGGGAATTTTTCGCTGCTGTTCTTGATACGCAGCACCGCGAGATCGGTGCGGGTATCCTTGAGCACGATTTCGGCCTCGAACTCGCGCTTGTCGGCCAGCGAGATTTTCACCTGATCGGCGCCCTCGATGACGTGATTGTTGGTCACGACGAAGCCCCGAGGATCGACAATCACGCCGGAACCGAGCGAACGCTGGACCTGCTCGGGCGACTGGCCCGGCGCGCCGAAGAAGCGGCGGAAGATCGGGTCATCGAGAAGAGGATTCCGCGGCATCAGCTTGGCCGCGTAGACGTTGACGACCGCCCGCGTCACCCGCTGAACGATCGGGGCGTAGGACAGCCGGACATCCATCGGCGACGCTGGTACGCGGCGCTCCTGCGCCGAGGCCGGATGGGCAAGCGAGACAAGGGCGATGGCCAGAGCGGCGGCGCGGACAAGGATCATGCACACGATTCCAATTGTTGAAAGCTGGATATAAGGGCGCCGCCCCTCAAAGAGAAGCGCGCAGCCGCGCGTTGCAGCTTCGGCCCGCGCAACCATAAATCCGTTCGCAAAAACGGGGCAAATCCCGCGAAAATCTGGATTTTCCAGCGCCTTTTCGGCCCTCGCTGCGAACCGTCGCAATCCGGCCACAGGCAAGGCACTGACATCTGCGTGACATCTGCCTGTCGCCCAACTGTCATCCAAACCTCCTAGCTTGCGCGCGGGCTCACAGGGGGCTCGCGGGGAACAACGTCGATTCTGCCTGCCGGCGGAAAGACTGCAACGCCCGTTCACACCAATCAAACCGATCCGACCCGCAAGCGCCGTTTGCGGGCTCGGAGAGTTTTTGCCTCGACCCAGTAGGGGAACTTGATGTCGACCAAAACCAAACTCATCTGGACCGCGATCGGTCTTGCAGGCGTGCTCAGCGCCGGACAGGCCCACGCCCAATCGGCAACCGCCGACAAGGTCGAGAGCCTGCAGAAGCAGATCATCGCGCTTGAGAAGAAGCTCGACAAGCTCCAGAAGAAGACCTTTATGAACTCCAGCGCCGGCTACATGCCGGTCAAGGGCCAGTTCGCGCCGCCGGACGTTCTCGTCTCGATGAAGGGCAACCGCCCGACCATCTGCACCGCCGACGGCTTCAACTGCGTCGGCATCACCGGCCGCCTCCATCTTGATGTCGGCACCTACTCCTATTCGCCAAACTCGGCCGCCACCTCGCCGCAGGCCCTGCAGGGCGGCGTGAACGCCCGTCGCGCGCGCATCGGCCTCACCGGCACCTTCGCCCGCGACTGGGATTTTGCCCTCGTCGTCGACGGCGGCGGCTCGCAGGACGGCAGCGCCACCCTCAACAACGCCTATTTCTCCTACAAGGGCATCAAGAACGTCCGGATCGAGGGCGGTTACATGGATGTGCCCTACACCCTCGACGAAGCTACCAGCTCCAACAACATCACCTTCATGGAGCGCGCCTCCTCGCAGGTCGTGGCGGCTGATCTCGCCGCGGGTGACAACCGCGCCGCCTTCGGTATCCGCGCCAACGACAGCTGGTGGTGGGCGGGCGCCTACCTTACCGGCCCGACCACGGGCTACGACCACTCGCTGCGCATCCCCTACGGCGCGACCGGCCGTCTCGTCTTCGCGCCGATCAACACCAAGGAAGGCTCGTTCCTGTTCGGCGGTGACGTCTTGTATCTCGCCGATACCGGCGGCGCTCCGGGCGTCAACCAGGCTCGCCTGCGCGACCGCGTCGAAGTCCGTATCGACCCGAGCCGCATCCTCGACACCGGCGCCCTCAATGACGTCAGCAGCGCGCTGGTGCTGAGCGCCGAGGCCGCCGGCACCATCGGCAGCTTCCACGCCCAGGGCGAGTACTTCGACTACTCGCTGTCGCGCTTCAACCAGCCCGACCTGCACTTCAAGGGCGGCTATGTCCAGGCTGGCTACATCCTGACCGGCGAAAGCCGCAAATACAGCGCTTCCTCCGGCTCCCTCGGCGGCGTCAAGCCGAAGAACCCCTTCTTCTGGGATCAGGCCGGCGGCATCGGCGCCTGGGAAATCGCTGCGCGCTACAGCTACATCGACCTCAACAACAAGGAAGTCTTCGGCGGCACGCAGAAGAACATCACCCTCGGCCTCAACTGGTATCTCAACGAGAACATGCGCGTGATGTTCAACTGGATCCACGGCCAGGTCGACAAGACCAACATCGCCGGTGTCGATCGCGGCGGCAAGTACGATGTCTTCGCAATGCGTACCCAGTTCGCATTCTGACCACATCTGCATGGCAGGATTGGTCTGACATCAATCGGGCGCAGCCGAGAGGCTGCGCCCTCTCCTCCTGGCTGCTCTCCGCCAGAGCCCGTATGCCCACGGACTCGATTGCACAAGACGCACCACACCGAAGCCCCGGCATTCGACCGGGGCTTTCTGTTTCAAGCGACAGTGGAAAACAGTCCCGTCTAGCGGGCGCCCGCGCGCTCCAGCGCCTCGATCATCGCAGAATAGTTGCGCTTGCGGGCATGGGCGAGCGGTGTGACGCCTTCGCGATCGGCCAGGTTCACATTCGCCCCGGCCTCGATCAGCAGCCGCAAAATTTCGGTGTGTACCGGTCCGCCATCGCCGAGGATCACGGTTTCGAGCAGCGCCGTCCAACCAAGCCGGTTGACGTGATCGATATTGATCGGAGTTGCGAGCAAAATTTTCACCGTTTCGACGTGGCCATGATGCGCCGCCGGAATCAGCGCCGTGCCGCCATAGCGGTTGGTGCTGGCGAGATCCGCATCGGCTTCGATCAGTATCCGCAAAATCTCGTTGCGGCCCTCGGCGCCTGCATAAAGAAACGGACTGTCCTCGATGTTGTCCTTGGCGTTGACATCGGCCCCCGCCGAAACCAGCACCAGCGCAACGCCGATCTGATTGACCTGCGTCGCCACAAGCAATGCCGTGCGGCCGCGCTCATCGCGGGTGTCGAGCGCAACACCGGCGCCGATCAGGCGCGTCACGGCCGGGACATCGCCGCGCTCCGCCGCTGCGATCAATGCCGGCCCTTTTGCATCCGCAACCCTACTATCCGCCATCGCGCCGTGTCCTCCCGCCAGCGCCAGCATCGCCGCACCAACCACCACCAAAGCCGCTCTCATCGCAGAGCCTTTGTCCCAAAAGCCCTTGCGCAAAAGAAAAGGGGCGACGCATTGCGCCGCCCCTGATGTCTTTCCGGTGCGTGACTGTCTCACGCGCCTTCGGCCTCTTCCTGCACCTGAACCGGACCCGAATCCTGGCCCTTGGCGTTCTCATCGCGATCGACGAACTCGATCACGGCCATCGGCGCGTTATCGCCGTAGCGGAAGCCGGCCTTGATGATGCGGGTGTAACCGCCCTGACGCTCCTTGTAGCGCGGGCCAAGAACGTCGAACAGCTTCTTGACCATCGCCACATCGCGCAGCTCGCCGATCGCCTGGCGGCGCTGTGCGAGTTCACCGCGCTTGCCGAGCGTCACCAGCTTCTCGACGATCGGGCGAAGCTCCTTCGCCTTCGGCAGCGTGGTGATGATCTGCTCGTGCTTGATCAGGGCAGCCGACATATTGGCGAACATCGCCCGGCGATGCTCCGCGGTGCGGTTGAGTTTGCGGTGAACTTTACCGTGACGCATTTCTTTTCCTCAATCTCTCGTTCCGACCGCGGGCCGGAGGTTTTCTCAGGAGGGCAACCTGCGTTCGCCCATGAAAGAAGGCCGGATCTGCATCCGGCCCTCGCGAAGTTCGGATCAGTAGTGATCCTCGAAGCGCTTGGCCAGCTCGTCGATGTTCTCCGGCGGCCAGCCCGGCACTTCCATGCCGAGGTGGAGGCCCATCTGTGCCAGCACTTCCTTGATCTCGTTCAGCGACTTGCGGCCGAAGTTCGGGGTGCGGAGCATTTCCGCTTCCGACTTCTGCACGAGGTCGCCGATATAGACGATGTTGTCGTTCTTCAGGCAGTTCGCCGAACGCACCGACAGCTCCAGCTCGTCCACCTTCTTGAGGAAGGACGGGTTGAAGGCGAGATCCGGAATGACCTCCGCGGCGACTTCCTTGCGCGGCTCTTCGAAGTTCACGAAGACGTTGAGCTGATCCTGCAGGATGCGTGCGGCATACGCGACCGCATCTTCCGGCGAGATCGAGCCATCGGTCTCGATGGTCATCGTCAGCTTGTCGTAGTCGAGGATCTGGCCCTCACGGGTGTTCTCGACGCGGTACGAAACCTTGCGAACCGGCGAATACAGACTGTCGACCGGGATCAGGCCGATCGGCGCGTCTTCCGGCCGATTGCGCTCGGCAGCGACATAGCCCTTGCCGCTATTGACGGTGAACTCCATGCGGATTTCAGCGCCTTCGTCCAGCGTGCAAAGCTGCAGCTCGGGATTGAGAACAGTGATGTCGCCGACGGTCTGGATATCGCCCGCGGTGACAACGCCCGGTCCCTGTTTCTTCACGACCATGCGCTTGGGGCCTTCGCCCGGCATCTTGATCGCGATGTCCTTGATGTTGAGAACGATATCCGTCACGTCCTCGCGGACGCCGGCGATCGACGAAAACTCATGCAGGACGCCATCGATCTGCACTGCCTGCACCGCTGCACCCTGCAGCGACGACAGAAGGATACGACGCAGCGCGTTACCGAGCGTCTGGCCAAAACCGCGCTCGAGCGGTTCGGCGACAACGGTCGCAAAGCGGCTGGCATCGCTGCCCGGCGTCACATGGAGCTTGTTGGGACGAATGAGTTCCTGCCAATTTTTTTGGATCGTCACTGTATCACCCATGCCTTTCCAGGTTGCCCTTCCGTACACGCCTTAATGGCGCAGCGCAGAACAGAATAAGCTGGCGCTGGAGCGCGCGGACCCGTCCGCGCAACGAACTTGAATAGACCGTCCGCGAATGGCGGACGGTCGCGGCCGACCAAAATCAGACCCGGCGACGCTTGCGCGGACGGCAACCGTTGTGCGGAATCGACGTCACGTCACGGATCGAGGTAACGGTGAAACCAGCAGCCTGGAGCGCGCGGAGCGCCGACTCACGGCCCGAACCCGGACCCGACACCTCGACCTCGAGGGTGCGCATGCCGTGCTCCTGCGCCTTCTTCGACACGTCTTCGGCAGCAATCTGCGCCGCGTAAGGGGTCGACTTGCGCGAGCCCTTGAAACCCATCGTACCGGCCGAGGACCAGGCAATCGCATTGCCCTGCGCGTCGGTGATGGTGATGGTGGTGTTGTTGAACGACGAGTTCACGTGCGCAACACCCGACGCGATGTTCTTGCGTTCGCGACGGCGTACGCGGGCAACTTCTTTAGCCATTATCTACCTTTCCAGAGATCTCTACACCGCCGTAACGCCAGCGGCTCCACCGGAAGCAGAACCCAAAAGGCGATCCGCGACCTATCGAATCGCGGAACGCCCTTCAAATTCGCTTCAATTACTTCTTCTTACCGGCAATCGCCTTGGCCGGACCCTTGCGGGTACGCGCATTGGTGTGGGTACGCTGGCCGCGCACCGGCAGACCGCGACGATGGCGCAGGCCGCGATAGCAACCCAGATCCATCAGACGCTTGATGTTGATGCCGACTTCACGACGAAGGTCACCCTCGACGAGGTAGTCGCGGTCGATCACTTCACGGATCTGCAGAACTTCCTGGTCGCTGAGCTGCGACACGCGACGATCGAGCGGAATGTTCACCTTCTCGATGATCTCATTCGCGAACTTCGGGCCGATGCCATGAATGTATTGCAGCGCGATGAGAACGCGCTTGTTGGTCGGAATGTTCACGCCGGCGATACGGGCCACTTGTATCTCTCCTGTTTCCGGCCTCAGACAGCCGGTGGTCGTTTAAATTTCTCGGGGACGGGCCCGCAAACGCGAACGCGACACCCACCCCTTTTGATCCTTTGGGGCCCGGCATCGCTTGAATCGTGTCCAATAGATGCCGGGATTAATAATAGATTTAAGTCCGTTTCGTCAACCGCCTCGCGGAAGTTGCAGCCTTGGCGACTTTCTTTGCACCCTTGGCTGCCCCCTTGGCGGGAACCCTCGCCGTCTGGGCCACGACCTTCCGGGCCATCTTGGCCGGCTTCGCGCCCTTGGCAACCGACTTGGCGACCGGCTTGGCGACCGGCTTGGTCGCCGGCTTGGCGCCGCCCTTCGCTACCGCCTTTGCGTTCTTGGCCACCTTGGCGCTCTTCGCAACCTTGGCTGATTTCAAAGCTTTAGCTGCCTTCGGCGCCTTCGCGACCTTGACGCTTTTGGCGACCTTGGGAGCCTTCGCCGCCTTGGTGGCCTTGGCCTTCACAACCTTGGCCTTCGCGACCTTGGCTTTCGCGACCTTCGCCTTGCCGGCCACAACCTTGGTCGCCTTGGCGACCTTGGCCGACTTCGGCGCCTTCACCGCTTTTGCGGCGGGCTTTGCCGGCTTGGCGACAGCCTTGCCCGCGCCCTTCCCGGCAGCTTTGGTGGCCGGACGGCCCTTGGCAGCGACCTTCGCAGTCGCCTTGGCGGCAACGGCAGTTCCCTTCGCAGCCTTCTTGTCAGCCGCAGCCTTCGCGACGCTCTTTCCGGCGGCCTTGGCAGCCGCTTTCGGAGCCGGCTTCGCGACCGGCTTGGCAGCAACGGACTTGCCCCCCGCCTTCGCAACCTTTGCGCTCTTGGCGGCCGATTCGGCCTTCGCCTTGGGCGCAGCCTTCGCGGGCTTCACGGCGGCCTTGGCCGCAGCTTTCGCCGCAGGCTTGGCAGCGACCACCTTGCTGCCCTTGGCTTTAGGGGCGGCGGCCTTGACGGCCTTCACCGGCAGTTCTTCGACAGCCTTGGCAGCAGCAGACTTTTCAGCTTTCGCCTTCGCAACCTTCGGCTCGCTGGACTTGGCCTTGCTGACCTTGACCTTCGCCGGCGCCTTAACGAGACCGGTGTCGTTGATCGCTTCCGTAGAATCGCTATTGGACACGCCACCATCGACGACGTCCCCACCAGCGACCTCCTCGGCGTCATCCGATGCCGACTTGGCAGAATCGTCCGCGCGATGAGTCATGACGTCGAGGAGCTCGGCGATATCCGCCGTCACAGCCTCGACCGGCTTCATGCCATCAACCGTCGCCAGCAGGCGCTTATCGGAATAATAGTCGACCAGCGGCGCGGTCTGCGCACGATAAGCGGCCAGACGCTTCGCCAGCGCCTCGGCGTTGTCGTCCGCTCGAACGCTCTCGCCCCGCGCCGTCATCTCGGCAATCCGGGTCTCGACGCGCTGGAGCAACACGCCCTCGTTGACGCGCAGTTCAATCACCGCATCAAGCTTCAGGCGCTTTTCGGCCAGGAGCTTGTCGAGGGCTTCCGCCTGCGGAACAGTCCGCGGGAAACCATCGAGAATGAAGCCGTTTGCCGCGTCGGGCTGATCGATCCGGTCGGAGATGATGCCGATTACGATATCATCCGACACGAGACCGCCGCTCGCCATCACGTCCTTGGCCTTCAGGCCGATCGGCGTCTCGGCTGCCACCGCCGCGCGGAGCATGTCGCCGGTGGAAAGCTGGACGATGCCGTGACGCTCAACCAGAACCTTTGCCTGCGTTCCTTTTCCGGCCCCTGGGGGACCCAGAAGAATAAGCCTCATCGCCGCCGCCCCCTCGCCTTCGATTTCCTGATCAGGCCTTCATATTGATGTGCAAGCAGATAGCCCTGAACCTGGGCAACCGTATCCATGGTGACGCTCACGACGATGAGCAGCGAGGTGCCGCCGAAGTAGAACGGAACGGAAGCGTAAGAGATCAGGATTTCCGGGATCAAACAGATCAGCGCGAGATAAAGTGCGCCGACTGCGGTGATCCGGGACAGAACGTAGTCGATGTATTCCGCCGTGCGCTCACCCGGCCGAATGCCCGGAATGAAGCCGCCGTGCTTCTTCAGGTTGTCGGCAGTCTCGGTCGGGTTGAACACGATCGCCGTGTAGAAGAAGGCGAAGAACAAAATCATCGCCAGATAGAGCACGAGATAAAGCGGGCGGCCGTGGCTGAGTTGCGTGGTGATCGCCTGCAGCCATTCCGGGCCGGCGCCAGCATTGAAGTTGGCGACCGTACCGGGCAGCAGGAGGAGCGACGACGCGAAGATCGGCGGAATGACACCCGCGGTGTTCAGCTTGAGCGGCAAATGCGAGGTCTGGCCCTCGAACATCTTGTTGCCAACCTGCCGCTTCGGATACTGGATCAGAAGCCGGCGCTGCGCCCGCTCGACGAACACGATGATCGCAATCACCGCAACCGCCATCACCAGCACGAGCAGGATCAGACCGGTCGACAGCGCGCCCTGACGGCCAAGCTCAAGCGTGTTCACGATCGCTGCCGGAAGCTCGGCGACAATACCCGCCATGATGATCAGCGAGATGCCGTTGCCGATGCCGCGCGCAGTGATCTGCTCGCCCAGCCACATCAGGAACATCGTGCCGCCGGTCAGGGTAATCGTGGTCGACAGCAGGAAGAACATGCCCGGATGGCTGACGACGTTACCTGCGCCCTGCAAACCGACAGCGATGCCGTAAGCCTGCAGTGCCGCGAGAACGACCGTGAGATAGCGGGTATATTGATTGATGACCTTGCGGCCAGCTTCGCCTTCCTTCTTCAGCGCTTCGAGCTTCGGCGAAACCGAGGTCAGCAGCTGGAGGATGATCGATGCCGAAATGTACGGCATGATGTTGAGGGCGAAAATCGCCATGCGGTCGATGCCGCCGCCGGCGAACATGTTGAACATGCCCAGGATGCCGCCAGCTTGCTGACGGAACACCTGACTCCACACGCTCGGATCGATGCCGGGCAGCGGAATGTAGGTGCCGAGACGGTAGACAAGCAGTGCACCGAGCGTGAACCAAATGCGCTTCTTCAGCTCGTCGGCCTTCGCCAGAGCCGAGAAGTTGAGGTTAGCCGCCAGTTGTTCCGCTGCAGAGGCCATTGGAACCAGGTCCTTTCAATCGTCGCAAACCGACCTGCCGACGTCTGCCCGCCCCGGCTCAAGCCGGGGAGAGCCATTGCCCGTGTGCAGGCAGTCGCAGGACGAAATCCTACGAGGCCTTTTCGCTCTCGGCAGCAGCCTTGCGCGCAATGATCTTGACCGAGCCGCCGGCCTTCTCGATCGCCGCGATGGCCGACTTGGTCGCGCCATGCACTTCGAGATTGACCTTCGCAGTGATCTCGCCGCGGCCGAGAACGCGGACACCGTCCAGCTCGCGGCGCAGGATGCCCGCGGCCACCAGCGTCTGAACAGTGATGGTCTGGCCCGCGTCGATCACCTTGTCGTCAATCGCCTGCTGCAGCTTGTCGAGGTTGATCTCGCAGAAGTCGAGACGGAAGATGTTGTTGAAGCCGCGCTTCGGAAGACGACGATGCAGCGGCATCTGGCCGCCTTCGAAGCCCTTGATTGCGACGCCCGAGCGTGCGGTCTGGCCCTTGCCACCCCGACCAGACTGCTTGCCCTTGCCGGAGCCGATGCCGCGGCCGACGCGCACCCGCTTTTTGCGGGCGCCGGCGTTATCGGCAATTTCGGTGAGTTTCATGAACTTATTCCTTCGTCCGGTTCATCACGCAGGCGCACCGCCGCAGATGATTCAGAAAATTACGCCTCGCCGACCACGCGCACAAGGTGACGGACCTTGGCGATCATGCCACGCACTTCCGGGGTGTCCTGCAGCTCCGAAACCCGACCGATCTTGTTCAGTCGAAGACCGATCAGGGTTGCACGCTGCGAGTGATGCCGACGGATCGGGCTATGGGTCTGCTCGATCTTGATCATGTTTGCGGCCTTGGCCATCGTTTGATCTCCAGTCTGCAATGCCGCTATCAATCAGCCGCGACTTCGGCGTCACCGCCGACACGACGCGACTGAAGCGCCGACACCTTGATGTTGCGACGAGCAGCAACCGAACGCGGCGAATCCTGACGCTTGAGCGCATCGAAGGTCGCACGGATCATGTTGTACGGGTTCGAGGAGCCGAGCGACTTGGCAACGACGTCGCCCATGCCGAGGGTCTCGAACACGGCACGCATCGGGCCGCCCGCGATGATTCCGGTTCCTGGAGGAGCCGCGCGCAGGAAGACCTTGCCCGCGCCGTGACGGCCGGCAACGTCGTGATGCAGCGTGCGTCCTTCGCGGAGCGGCACGCGCGTCAGGTTGCGCTTGGCCGAGTCGGTCGCCTTGCGAATGGCTTCCGGCACTTCGCGCGCCTTGCCGTGGCCGAAACCGACCCTGCCCTTCTGATCGCCGACGACGACCAGTGCAGCGAAACCGAAGCGCCGACCGCCCTTAACGACCTTGGCGACACGGTTGATGTGCACCAGCTTGTCAACGAACTCGCTGTCGCGCTCTTCGCGCTCCCTGTTCCGATCCCGGCCGCCGCGTTCGCGTTCACCTGCCATGGTGTTTTCCAATCCTTGCGAGGCGCTCGGCCTCTATCTTGCAATCGTCCAAGTTGTCTCTGCCCGGCGTGGCTGCCTGCGCTGCCGCAGGCGCCCGCCTCGGGCTACAGCTTAGAAGCTCAATCCGCCTTCGCGGGCTGCGTCGCCCAGCGCCTTGACACGGCCATGATAAAGATAAGCGCCGCGGTCGAAGACCACTTCCTTGACGCCGTTCTTCATCGCGCGTTCCGCGACCAGCTTGCCGACCGCCTTCGCCGCATCGACGTCGGCACCGGTCTTGCCGGTCTCGCGCAGCGCCTTCTCGAGAGAAGACGCCGAAGCGAGCGTCACGCCCTTCTGATCGTCGATGATCTGCGCATAGATATGCTTCGACGAACGGAAAACGGACAGACGCGGACGACCGTTGGCGGTGCGCCGCAGCGCGAGCCTTACGCGGTTCTTGCGCCGGGCATTCGTATTCTGGATCTTCGACATGACCGGCTCCGTTACTTCTTCTTGCCTTCCTTGCGGAAGATGAACTCGTTGGCGTACTTCACGCCCTTGCCCTTATAGGGCTCCGGCGGACGGTAGCGGCGGATTTCGGCCGCGACCTGACCAACGCGCTGGAGATCGTTACCGGTGACGATGATCTCGGTCGGCTTCGGAACGGCCACAGTGATGCCTTCCGGTACCTGGTAGACCACGTCATGGCTGAAACCGAGCGCGAGCTGCAGGTTCTTGCCCTGCATCGCCGCACGATAACCGACGCCGACGATCTCGAGCTTCTTCTCGAAGCCCTTGGTCACGCCTTCAACCAGGTTCGAAACCTGCGCGCGCGAGGTGCCATACAGCGAACGCGCACGCTTGGTCTCGAAACGCGGCGCAACCGTGATCGCGCCGTTATCAAACTTCACCTCGACATCGTCATGGACGATGTATTCGAGCTGGCCCTTGGGACCCTTGACCTTGACGGTCTGCCCTTCCACCGAAGCGGAGACACCTGACGGCACTCCGACCGGTCGTTTGCCAATACGAGACATGGCTTATCCTTCCGAAATCAGAACACCGTGAACAGAACTTCGCCGCCCACATTCGCGTCCCGCGCTTCGTGGTCAGCCATGATGCCCTTCGGCGTCGAGAGAACCGAAATGCCGAGGCCGTTGTTGACGCGCGGCAGGTTCTTCACCGAAGCGTAGACGCGACGGCCCGGCTTCGACACCCGCTGGATCTCGCGGATGACGGGCTCGCCATCAAAGTACTTCAGCTCAATCTCGAGCTCGCTGCGGCCGTTGGCGTGGTCGACGCTCGCGTAACCGCGGATATAGCCCTCGGTCTTGAGCACTTCGAGAACGTTGGCGCGCATGCGCGAACCCGGCGAAGAAACCTTGGACTTGTTCCGCATCTGGGCGTTGCGGATGCGGGTGATGAGATCGCTGATCGGATCGTTCACTGACATGCCTGACCCCTTACCAGCTGGACTTCACAAGGCCGGGAACGAGTCCCTTGGAACCCATCTCGCGCAGCGCGATGCGGCTCAGCTTGTTGAGACGATACACCGAACGCGGGCGGCCGCTCACTTCGCAACGGTTGCGAACGCGCGTCGCCGACGAGTTACGGGGCATCTCGGCAAGCTTCAGGGTGGCCGCGAAACGCTCTTCAAGCGGCAACGACTTGTCGGCGATGATCGCCTTCAACCTAGCGCGTTTGGCCGAGGCATTTTTCACCAGACGCGCGCGCCGGTTATTCTTCTCGATCGAACTCTTTTTAGCCATGCTTGGCTCCTGGGTTTCCGCGTTTGAGGCGCTTTGTCAGCGGCTCACTGCCGGAACGGGAAATTAAAGGCGGTCAACAAGGCGCGAGCCTCGTCGTCCGTCTGCGCCGTGGTGCAAACGGTGATGTCCATACCCCAAGTTTCGGCAATTTTGTCGAAATTGATCTCGGGGAAAATGGTGTGTTCCTTGAGGCCGAGCGTGTAATTGCCGCGACCGTCAAAGCTCTTGCCGTTCAGACCGCGGAAGTCGCGCACGCGCGGCAGAGCGACGTTCACCAAACGATCGATGAACTCGTACATCCGGGCCTTGCGGAGAGTCACCTTGCAACCGATCGGCTGGTTCTCGCGCAGCTTGAAGGACGCGATGGCCTTGCGCGAATAGGTGATGATCGGCTTCTGACCGGCGATCAGCGCAAGGTCGGCGGCGGCGGTCTCGACCTTCTTGCGGTCGGCCACGGCCTCGCCAACGCCCATGTTGATCACGACCTTGGTCAGGCGCGGAACCTGCATCACGTTCGCGAAGCCGAACTGCTCGGTCAGCTTCTGGCGGATGTTCTGGTCATACTCCGCGCGCAGGCGCGGCACATAAGCGGTATCAGCCATCGATCTCGGCTCCCGAACGCTTGGCGACACGCACTTTCTTGCCGTCTGCCGTAATCTTGAAGCCCACGCGGGTCGGCTTCCCGTCCTTATCGACAATCGCGATGTTCGACAGGTGGATCGGGCTCTCCTTGGAGATGATGCCGCCTTCCTGGGTCTGGGTCTGCTTCTGGTGGCGCTTCACCATGTTGACGCCACGCACGAGCGCACGACCCTCGGTCGGGCGCACCTCGAAGACCTCACCGGTCCGGCCCTTGTCGCGGCCGGTCAAAACGATGACCTTATCGCCCTTGCGAATCTTCGCAGCCATCACAACACCTCCGGCGCGAGCGAAATGATCTTCATGTGGTTCTTGGCGCGCAGTTCGCGCGGAACCGGCCCGAAAATACGGGTGCCGACCGGCTCGGACTGGTTGTTCACCAGCACGGCGGCGTTCGTGTCGAAACGAATCACGGAACCATCGGGACGGCGAATATCCTTCGCAACGCGAACGACGACCGCCTTCATGACGTCGCCCTTCTTCACCTTACCGCGCGGAATAGCTTCCTTGACCGACACGACAATGACGTCGCCAACCGTCGCATAGCGGCGCTTGGATCCACCAATCACCTTAATGCACATAACACGGCGTGCGCCTGAATTGTCGGCCACGTCGAGGTTGGTCTGCATCTGAATCATTGATGCACCTCGTCCTCTTTCTGATGCGCCAGATAGCGCTTAAGCTGTTTTGTTGTCGCTCTGGACAACGATCCAGCGCTTCAATTTGGAAATCGGCTTGGTCTCCTCGATCCAAACCATGTCCCCTGCCTTGAACTGATTGTTCTCGTCATGGGCGTGGTAGTTCTTGGAACGACGGATAGTCTTCTTATAGAGCGGATGAGTGAAGCGGCGATCAACGCGCACAACAATGGTCTTGTTCTGCTTTTCGCTGACGACGACGCCCTGGAGCATTCGTTTCGGCATCGTTGGCCCCTTACTTCGATTTCGCCGCGCGCTTCTGCGCGGCAACGGTTTTCACACGAGCGATGTCACGGCGCGCTTCACGCAAACGCGACGTGTTTTCAAGCTGGCCGGTGGCACGCTGGAAGCGCAGGTTAAAGCGCTCTTTTTTAAGATTCGCAATAGCGTCGGTCATCTGATCGTCGCTCATCGCGCGAATATCTTCGATATTGAGCTTGGACATGTCCAAAAATCCTACTCTTCGATGCGCGCGACGAAACGCGTCTTGATCGGCAGCTTCGAAGCCGCGAGGGTCAGAGCCTCGCGCGCCGTCTCGTTGCTGACGCCGTCGATCTCGAACAGAATGCGACCCGGCTTGACACGCGCCGCCCAGTAATCCGGCGAACCCTTTCCGGAACCCATGCGGACTTCCGCCGGCTTCGAGGAAACCGGAAGATCGGGGAACACGCGGATCCACACGCGGCCGACACGCTTCATGTGACGGGTCAGCGCGCGACGGGCGGCTTCGATCTGGCGCGCGGTGATACGCTCGGGCGCCATTGCCTTCAGGCCGAACTGACCGAAGGCCAGCGTTGCGCCGGAGCTTGCAACGCCGTGAATCCGGCCCTTATGCGCCTTCCGGAACTTAGTTTTCTTTGGCTGCATCATGGCTTACGCCCTCAAACCTTCTCGTTCTGTCAGGCTGCGTCGCGACGCGGCCGACCACCATCGCCTTCAGCCAAACGCTTGTCCTGCGCCATCGGATCGTGCTCAAGGATTTCGCCCTTGAAGATCCAGACCTTCACGCCGCAGGTGCCGAAGGTGGTGAACGCAGTGGCCACACCGTAGTCGATGTCGGCGCGGAGCGTGTGCAGCGGCACGCGACCTTCGCGATACCACTCCATGCGCGCGATTTCAGCGCCGCCGAGACGGCCCGAGCAGTTGATCCGGATGCCGCCAGCGCCGAGACGCATGGCCGACTGGACCGCCCGCTTCATCGCACGCCGGAACGCAACGCGGCGCTCGAGCTGCTGGGCAATCGACTCTGCAACCAGGGTTGCATCAAGCTCAGGCTTGCGGATCTCGACGATGTTGATGGCAACATCCGACGAGGTGATGTCCGAAACCTTCTTGCGGATTTTGTCGATGTCCGCGCCCTTCTTGCCGATCACGACACCCGGGCGAGCCGAGTGGATGGTGACGCGGCACTTCTTGTGCGGGCGTTCGATGACAATACGCGCTACCGCGGCCTGCTTCAACTCCTTGTGGAGCAGTTCGCGAATCTTGGCGTCTTCATGCAGGAGCTTGGAATACTCGCTCTTGCCTGCATACCAACGGGAATCCCAGGTCCGGTTGATGCCGAGACGCAGCCCGATCGGATTGATCTTCTGACCCATCGTGTTCTCCTGCGCCTTATGCGGCTGCTTCTTCGTCGATCTGGCGAACGACGATCGTCAGCTGCGCAAACGGCTTCATGATACGGCCCGAACGGCCACGGCCGCGGGGCGAGAAACGCTTCATGACGATGCCCTTGCCGACATGCGCCTCGGACACGATCAGGGCGTCGACGTCCAGATCGTGGTTGTTTTCAGCGTTGGCGATTGCCGACTCGAGGCACTTCTTCACGTCAACGGCGATGCGCTTACGCGAGAACTGCAGATCGGCCAGGGCCGACGCTGCCGGCTTGCCCCGAATGAGCTGCGCAACGAGATTGAGCTTCTGCGGGCTGACGCGAAGCATTCTCGCTACCGCCTTAGCCTCATTGTCCGGAAGGCGCCGGTCGCGCTTGGGTTTGCTCATCAAATTCGTCCTTAAGACCGTTTGGCTTTCTTGTCGCCGGCGTGGCCATGGAAGGTCCGCGTCGGCGAGAATTCGCCAAATTTATGCCCGACCATCTCTTCGTTCACCGAAACCGGCACATGCTTGTGCCCGTTGTAGACGCCGAACGTGAGGCCTACGAATTGCGGCAGGATCGTCGAGCGGCGGCTCCAGATCTTGATAACGTCGTGCCGACCCGAAGCGCGCGCCGCGTCTGCCTTCTTGAGCAGCGAAGCCTCGACGAACGGGCCCTTCCACACTGAACGTGCCATGGTGGACGATCCTTATTACTTCTTCCGCTTGTGGCGGCTGACGAGAATGAACTTCGTGGTCGACTTATTCCGGCGGGTCTTCTTGCCCTTGGTCGGCTGACCCCACGGGGTAACCGGGTGACGACCACCGGACGTGCGCCCTTCACCACCACCGTGCGGGTGATCGATCGGGTTCATGGACACACCGCGGTTGCCAGGCCGGCGGCCGAGCCAACGCGAACGACCAGCCTTGCCGATCGTGGTGTTCATGTGATCCGGGTTCGACACCGCGCCGACGGTCGCCTTGCAGCGGCCGTGAACGAGGCGCTGCTCGCCCGAGTTCAGACGCAGGATGACGTATTCCTGGTCGCGGCCGACGATCTGGGCGTAGGTGCCCGCCGAACGCGCGATCTGACCACCCTTGCCGATCTTCAGCTCGACGTTGTGGACGATCGTACCGACCGGCATGTTGCCGAGCGGCATCGCGTTGCCCGGCTTGACGTCGGCGTAGTCCGCCGAGACGACGGTGTCGCCGACGGCCAGACGCTGCGGCGCCAGAATGTACGACAGCTCGCCGTCCTCGTACTTGATCAGCGCAATGAATGCGGTCCGGTTCGGATCGTATTCGAGGCGCTCGACCACTGCCGGCACGTCGGTCTTGACGCGACGGAAATCGACCAAGCGGTAGGACTGCTTGTGGCCGCCACCACGGAAACGGACGGTGGTCCGGCCCGTGTTGTTGCGGCCGCCGGCCGAGGTCTTACCCTCGGTCAGCACCTTGACCGGCTTGCCCTTGTAGAGGCCGGAGCGGTCGACGATGACCAGCTGGCGCTGACCAGGAGTCGTCGGATTGATTTTCTTCAGTGACATGGTCGTACCGCCTTACAGTCCGGTCGTCACATCGATGCGCTGACCCTCTTCGAGAGTCACGATCGCGCGCTTCGTGTCGGATTGAGATCCGAAAGTGCCGCGGAAGGCCTTCTTCTTGCCCTTGCGCACAATGGTGTTGACGCTCTTCACCTTCACGTCGAACAGCTTTTCCACCGCCTCTTTGATCTGGGGCTTGGTGGCCTTGGTGCTGACCTTGAAGATGACCTTGTTGTGTTCAGACGCGGTCGTTGCCTTCTCGGTGATGACCGGCGCAACGATCAGGTCGTAGTGCTTGCCTTCGACAGTCATTTGAAACGCGCCTCCAAAGCTTCGATCGCGGCCTTGGTCAGCACGAGCTGCTGGCGACGCAAAATGTCATAGACGTTAATACCCTGAATCGGGAGCACGTCGATATGAGGAATGTTGCGCGCCGCGACGGCGAATTTATCGTGAACCGACGCGCCATCGATGATCAGCGCGCTGGTGAGACCGAGCGACGAGAAGTGGCTCAGCAAGGTCTTGGTCTTGCCGTCCTCGAGCGCCGCGCTGTCGATCACGATCAGACCGCCGGACTGAGCCTTCGCGGACAGAGCGTGACGGAGCGCAAGCGCGCGCACTTTCTTCGGCAGGTCGAACGCATGGCTGCGAACGACCGGACCGAATGCGCGACCACCACCACGGAACTGCGGCACGCTGGCCGAGCTGTGACGGGCGCCGCCGGTGCCCTTCTGCTTGTACATCTTCTTGCCGGTGCGGGCGATCTCCGAACGACCCTTGGTCTTCCGGGTACCGGCCTGCCGCTTGGCAAGCTGCCAGTTGATGCAGCGCTGGATGATATCCTTGCGCGGCTCGAGGCCGAAGATCGCGTCGTTCAGCTGAACCGAACCTGCGTCCTTGCCCTCAAGCGTGGTGACCTTCAGTTCCATCACGCGCCCTCCTTCTCCGCTGCAACTTCTTCAGCCGGAGCCGCCTGTTCGGCACCCACGACGCGGAATTTACCAGGCTTCGGCGCACCTTCCGGCAGCGGCTTCTTCACGGCGTCACGCACCATGATCCAGCCACCCTTCGAACCGGGGACAGCACCCTCAACCAACACCAGACCACGCTCGACGTCGGTCTGAACCACACGCAGGTTCAGCGTCGTGATCCGATCGCTACCCATGTGGCCAGGCATCTTCTTGTTCTTGAAGGTGCGGCCCGGGTCCTGACGCATACCGGTCGAACCGATCGAACGGTGGGACACCGACACGCCGTGCGTTGCACGCAGGCCGCCGAAGTTCCAACGCTTCATACCGCCGGCGAACCCCTTACCGATCGAGGTGCCGGTGACGTCGACGAACTGCCCGACGACGAAGTGGTCAGCCAGAATCTCTGCGCCCACCGGGATCACGGCGTCTTCCGACACCCGGAACTCGGCGACCTTGCGCTTCGGCTCAACCTTGGCCGCGGCAAACTGGCCACGTTCCGCTTTCGGCATATAGACGGTCTTGCGCGAGCCCGATCCGAGCTGCAGCGAGACGTAGCCGTTCTTGTCCTTGGTGCGATGGCCCACAACCTGGCAATTGCCCAATTTCAGCACGGTCACTGGAATGTGCTCACCGGCCTCTGTAAAGACCCGTGTCATTCCGACCTTCTGTGCGATCACTCCGGAGCGCATCGGCGTGCTTCCTGTTCTCTCTGTCCGCGTAGTCTGGACAAGCTAATTTCAATCTTAGAGTTTGATCTCGACGTCGACGCCAGCCGCCAGGTCGAGCTTCATCAAAGCATCAACGGTCTGGGGGGTCGGATCGACGATGTCGAGCAAACGCTTGTGCGTCCGCATCTCAAACTGCTCACGGCTCTTCTTATCGACGTGCGGCGAACGGTTGACGGTAAACTTTTCGATGCGAGTGGGCAGCGGGATCGGACCACGCACCTGGGCGCCGGTCCTCTTCGCCGTATTCACGATCTCGCGCGTCGACGTATCGAGGATACGGTGATCGAACGCTTTGAGACGAATGCGAATATTTTGGCCGTTCATTGTGTCACTCCGGAAGAATGCGAATGGCGACTGGCGAGCAGGTGCAGACCACCCGCCATTCGCTGCTCCCTAATTCAATCACTCGATGATCGATGCGACGACACCGGCGCCGACGGTACGGCCGCCTTCGCGGATAGCGAAACGCAGCTTTTCTTCCATCGCGATCGGCACGATCAGGTGCACTTCCATGGCGATGTTGTCGCCCGGCATCAC
>DATMRW010000009.1:0-138597 GCA_035565775.1 Xanthobacteraceae bacterium
ATATAGAGATATTTGTCCGTGCCCGATTTTTCGCGGATCGAGATCGCCTTGAACTCGTCCGGCCAGCCTTCGGACGCGTGCTTCTGATAGAAGGTCTCACCGCCGACGCCGCGCGGCGCGCGAACGAGGCTCAGCGGCCGGTCGGCGATATGTGGCAGCATGAGATCGGCGATCGAGAGATAATGCGCGATCACGTCGCGCTTGGTGATCTTCGCATCGGGATAGAGCACGCGATCCGGATTTGTGATCCGCACGCCCGCGATCTCTTCGGTATCGCCCGTCCCCCGCGCCGCAACACGCACTCTCGATGTCGTCGCTGCAGGGCGCGCCTTGCGCACGGACGACTTTGCCGCCGTCTTCTTCACGGATGCCGTTTTCGTGGCTCGCGTCGCCTTCCGTGTCGGCACAGGCGTCTCCTTCACGATGTCGGCGGCCGGCTTGTCGGAGCGCAGCCCCTTGAACGATCCCTGGCGGACCAGTCCGTCACGCGTCCAGCCCCGGAAGGCAATCTCCGCGACGAGCTTCGGTTCCACGAAGCGGGAGCGTCGCACGATATCCGGCGGCACGTCCGGCACCGGCGCCGTCTTGCGCGCAAGCGCCCGGAATTGCCTGGCGAGATCGTCCAGCCGGTCGCCGGTGTAGCCTGAGCCCACGCGCCCGGCATACCGGAACCCATCGCCCTCCCTCACCGCGAGCAGCAGCGAGGAGAACGGCCGCCCGGCCTTGTCCGACGGACGCCACCCGATGATGACGAACTCCTGCTCGAAGCCGCACTTGCTCTTCAGCCAGCTTTTCGTGCGGCCGGGACGGTATGGCGCGTCGGCCTGTTTCGAAATCAGCCCTTCGAGCTTCATGGCGCAGGCCTGTTCGAAGGCTTGCGCGCCATGGCCCACGACATGATCGGAATAGATCAAGGGCGCTTTGGTCCCGCGCAGCAGATCGTACAGTTTGCGCTTGCGCTCCACGAGCGGACGGCGCTGCAAATCCTCTCCATCGAGTTCGAGAAGATCGAACAGGTAATAGGTCAGCGCGCCCTTGCCGCTGGACAGCGCATCCTGCAACGCACCGAAATCGGTATGGCCCTGCGCATCTGAAACGGCGATTTCGCCATCGAGCAGCGCGGTCTCGCAATTCAACGATCGGAGCGCCGGAACAAGGCGGGCAAACCGGTCGGTCCAGTCGAGCCCGTTCCGGGTTCGGATCGCAATCCGATCTCCGGCCAGCGATGTGACGGCGCGGTAGCCGTCATACTTGATCTCGTGCAGCCATTCATTTCCGGCGGGCGGCCCCTCGACCAGCGTTGCGAGTTGTGGTTCGACGAATGGCGGAAGACCTCGGGCCGGAAGCCGCGCGCTTGCGCTTTGCCTTCGCCGCGCTACTTGCTTCGGTTCGCTTGCCAGCGATTTTGCTGCGGGCTTTTTTTTTGAGCCGCTGAGCCTCGCCCCCGCCGACTTGCTCTTTACCTTTGCCGTTCCTGAAAGGATGACAGGATCGCCCTTCGCCGTGCCGCCGCCCTTGCGGTTGGAATGCCAGACCGACTTGCCGCCGGCGATTTCGTCCATCGTGCGCCCGGACTTCACGCTCGTGGTTTCAGTCTCGACCGATGGCGTACCGCCGCGTCGCATGTAGTCGTCGAGCTCCTTGATCAGGAGCCAGTTGTCCTTGTCCTTCGGCGACCGCTTGCGCAGTTTCACCAGCGCCCATTTGCCGTGGAGCCGCTGGCCATAAAGGATGAAGGCGAGCTTGCCCTTCTTCAGCTGCTCCTCGACATCGGGCTCTTGCGGCGTCCAGGTGCCGGTATCCCACAGCATGACGGTGCCGCCGCCATACTCGCCCGCCGGAATCGTGCCTTCGAACGTGCCGTATTCGAGCGGGTGATCCTCGGTGCGAACGGCAAGCCGCTTGTCGTCGGGATTTTCGCTCGGGCCCTTCGGCACGGCCCAGCTCATCAGCACGCCGTTCCATTCAAGACGGAAATCATAATGCAGCGCGCGCGCTGCATGCTTCTGGATCAGGTAGCGAAGCCGCGATGTCTTCTGCTTGCCGACAACACCCTTCGGCTCCGCGGTGCGTGCGAAGTCACGCTTGGCGTGATAGTCGCGCAGAGAACCGCGAGCCATGGGCTATCCGTTAGGCCGCCTTGCGGCGGGTGGTCTTTTTCGCAGTCTTGGCGCTCTTGGTCTTTGCACTCTTGGTCTTGGCGGCCTTGGGCTTGCGCGCGGGCTCTTCGGCCTTGCTGCTGCTCGCAGAAGGTCTGGCTGTTCCGCCACCCTTGCCGACGCTGCGCTTGAGCGCGTCCATCAGATTGATGACGTTGGAGACCGGCGGCGCTTCCTCGATCTCGCGTGGCGCGCGCTTCTCCTGCTTGGCCTTGATCAATTCGCGCAGCGCCGCGGTGTAGGTGTCCTTGAATTTCTCCGGCTGGAAGTCGCCGGCCTTCTTCTCGATCAGTTCTTCGGCCAGCGACACGAGATCGCTGTCGACCTTCTTGGCCGGCAACGTGTCGAAAGCCTCGCTCGATTTTCTGATCTCGTCGGCGTAACGAATGGTCTCCAGCAGCAGACCCTTGCCATACGGCTTGATCGCGACGATCGAACCTTGGCCGCGGATCACGAGTTGACCGAGCCCGATTTTCTTTGTCTTTTTCAATGCATCGCGCAGGACGATATAGGCTTCCGCGGCGTCCTCATCCTCGTCGGATGGCACGATGTAGAACGGACGATCGAAATAGACCGGATCGATCGCGTCTTCGTCCACGAATTGCGTCAGATCGATCGACTTCTTGGCCTCGAGCTTGACGTCGTCGATCTCCTCGTCGGTCAGGAGCACGTATTTGTTTTTCTCGACCTCGTAGCCCTTGACGATCTCGGAGGCGTCGACGGGCCCAATGCCCGGCACGACCTTCTCGTAGCGGATGCGTTTGCCGCTCGGCTCGTGGATCTGGTTGAACGAGATCCGGCTGGTGGACTTGGTGGCGGGAAGGACTTCGACCGGGATCGAAACCAGTGCGAGCCGGATCCGGCCCGACCAATACGCACGCGCGGGCATCTGGAACCCCTTTGAAACGCTGACTGAAACGCAACACCCATCAGACTAACCGGTTCCAGGTTGGCTGCAAGGAAGCGCTGATGACAGCGTTACGGAGCCAGCAACGCGCGCCGGTACTGGACTCGGTCGTCGTCGGCCAGCCAGCCGGTGCAATCGAACCGGTTCCGTTCCTGCGTGCGATGTGGCCACCGGGGCACAGCATTTGTGCGAGGGGCGACGTAATCTACGCACGAAATCCGGAATTGCGTTGTGTGATGCCGGCCCAAGCGGCGGCGATCGTCGCAAACACGAACGGACGGTTTTCCCCCGAGTGCTCTTAGGGCCGGCCCCGCTTGCCGGCCCTTTGCTTTCGAGTTCCCTTTTTCTGGGGATGTTGCGCAACCAACAAAATTTTCGCGCTTGGGGTGCGCTAGGATCGACGCAAATTTTGGGGATTTCCATGCGGACGATTGTACCTACAGCCCCTATTGCCGCCGTTATTGCCGGCGCCGTTGTTCTTGTGTCCTCCGCACACGCCACCGATGTGGCACGCCCGGTCTACAAGGCCGCGCCGGCACCGGCCGCACCGTATAACTGGACCGGTTTTTATGTCGGCGGCAATGCCGGCTATGGCTGGGGAAATGCCAACGATCAGCTGAAATTCGGCGGCCTTTGGCTGACGGACACCGCGCGCGACGACGTCTCTCTGTCGCCGCTCTGGAACGGCCAGTTGAAGCCGGAAGGATTCACGGGCGGAATTCAGGCCGGCCTGAACTATCAGATCGGACGATGGATGTTCGGCGTCGAAGCCGACGCAAATCGTTTTCAGTTGGAAAGAAATTTTTCCGGAACCTTCATAGCTGACCCCTCCGGCAACCCCTACAGGTTCACCTCGTCATTCGAGGCCGACTGGCTGATCACGGTCCGCGGGCGTCTCGGTTATGCATTCGACCGCCTTCTGGTCTACACGACAGGCGGCGTTGCAATTTCCGAACAGAAATTCGCGCAGAATATCACTCAACTCAATGTTGAGTTCGTCGAAGAAGGATCTTTATCGAAAACGACCACGGGCTTTGTGCTCGGCGCGGGCGTGGAATATGCCTTGAACAGCCGGTGGAGCCTAAAGGCAGAATACCTGTATATCGATTTGGGAACGCTTTCGTTTTCGACAAAGGGTTCGTGTTCGGGCGCCGATCCCCGTTGTCCACTCTACACCGCGGCTCACGAAGCCGACCTGTCTGCAAGTATCGTCCGCGGCGGCATCAACTACAAATTCGATTGGGGCCGGTGACGGCGGAACCGGAAAATCGCTCCGGATATCTGGTTGGAAGAGCTGCTCCGCAACACTTTTGCATTTGACGTAGCTCTCGTACCGCGACGACACCGAATTGTCCCCAGTGGCTGCTGCGGACACTAGCGAAGCGGCGCCGTTCTTCCTATGTTCGCACGGTCCCGCCCGCCTGCTCGATCGCGTGTGCCGGACTTCCATCCGCCCTGACCGACCCTCAAGGCCTCGAAGATCCGGCTGCATGAACGACCTTTTCGACAAGAGCGCCAAATCGCCCCGTCGCGCCGATAGCCGCGTGATCTCGATCCGCGGGGCCCGCGAGCACAATCTCAAGAACGTCGATGTGGACCTGCCGCGGGACTCGCTGGTGGTGTTCACCGGCCTGTCGGGTTCCGGCAAATCCTCGCTCGCCTTCGACACCATCTATGCGGAGGGCCAGCGCCGCTATGTCGAGAGCCTGTCGGCCTATGCGCGGCAGTTCCTCGAAATGATGCAGAAGCCGGATGTCGACCAGATCGACGGCCTCTCGCCGGCCATCTCGATCGAGCAGAAGACCACCTCGAAAAATCCGCGCTCGACCGTCGGCACCGTCACCGAGATCTACGACTATATGCGCCTCCTGTGGGCGCGCGTCGGCGTGCCCTATTCGCCGGCCACCGGGCTGCCGATCGAAAGCCAGACCGTGTCGCAGATGGTCGATCGCGTGCTTGATCTGCCGGAAGGCACGCGCCTCTACATCCTTGCGCCTGTCGTGCGCGACCGGAAGGGCGAATACAAGAAGGAGATCGCCGACTGGATGAAGCGCGGCTTCCAGCGGCTGAAGATCGACGGGCAATATTACGAGATCGCCAACGCACCGGCGCTCGACAAGAAGTTCAAGCATAATATCGACGTGGTGGTGGACCGCATCGTCGTGCGCTCGGACATCAAGCAGCGGCTGGCGGAAAGCTTCGAGACCGCGCTGCATCTCGCCGAAGGCATGGCAGTCGCCGAATTCGCCGACGGCGGTGTGGCCGCCGAAGGCAAGCGCCTGAAGGGCTCACATGCCGAAGAACGCATGCTGTTCTCGGAGAAATTCGCCTGCCCGGTCTCCGGCTTCACGATTCCCGAGATCGAGCCGCGCCTGTTCTCGTTCAACAATCCGTTCGGCGCCTGCCCGAAATGCGGCGGCCTTGGTGTCGAGCAGCATATCGATGCCGAACTCGTCATCCCCGACAAGGACGCGACGCTGCGCAAGGGTGCGATCGCGCCCTGGGCGAAATCATCCTCGCCCTATTACGTGCAGACGCTGGAAGCGCTGGGCAAGCATTACAAATTCACCCTCGATACCAAATGGAAGGCGCTCGCCAAGAAGACGCAGGACGCGATCCTCTATGGCTCCGGCGATGACGACATCAAGTTTACCTATGACGACGGCCTGCGCTCCTACACGACGAAGAAGCCGTTCGAGGGAGTGATCACCAATCTGGAGCGCCGCTTCCGCGAGACCGAGAGCGAATGGGCCAGAGAGGAACTCGGCAAGTATTTCTCGGACGTGCCGTGCGATGCCTGCAACGGCTATCGCCTCAAGCCGGAAGCGATGTGCGTGAAGATCGGCGGCCTGCATATCGGCGAAGTCTCGGACATGAGCATCCGCAAGGCCGCCGCATGGTTCGAGACGATCCCGGCACAGCTCAACAAGCAGCAGAACGAGATCGCGGTCCGCATCCTCAAGGAGATCCGCGACCGCCTGCGCTTCCTGGTCGATGTCGGCCTCGAATATCTCACGCTCGCGCGCGCATCCGGCACCCTCTCCGGCGGCGAGAGCCAGCGCATCCGCCTCGCCTCGCAGATCGGCTCGGGCCTCACCGGCGTGCTCTACGTGCTGGACGAGCCGAGCATCGGCCTGCACCAGCGCGACAATGCGCGTCTCCTCGAAACGCTGAAGCGGCTGCGCGATCTCGGCAACACCGTCATCGTGGTCGAGCATGACGAGGACGCGATCCGCCTCGCCGATTATGTGCTCGATATCGGTCCCGGCGCCGGCGTGCATGGCGGGCGCATCGTGGCGCAGGGCACGCCCAATGAGGTGATGGCGAACAAACATTCGCTCACCGGCAAATATCTCACCGGCGAATACGGGATTCCCGTGCCGGAGCGCCGCGTGCCGTCCAAGCATCGCACTCTGAGGGTCGTCAACGCGCGCGGCAACAATCTCAAGAACGTCACCGCCGAAATCCCGCTCGGCCTGTTCACCGCCGTCACCGGCGTTTCGGGCGGCGGCAAGTCGACGTTCCTGATCGACACGCTGTACAAGTCGATCGCCCGCAAGCTGAACGGCGCGAGCGATGCCCCCGCCCCGCACGACCGGATCGAGGGGCTGGAGCATATCGACAAGATCATCGATATCGACCAGTCGCCGATCGGCCGCACGCCGCGCTCGAACCCCGCGACCTATACCGGCGCCTTCACGCCGATCCGCGAATGGTTCGCCGGCCTGCCGGAAGCGAAGGCGCGCGGCTACGAGCCGGGACGCTTTTCGTTCAACGTCAAGGGCGGCCGCTGCGAAGCGTGCCAGGGCGATGGCGTCATCAAGATCGAGATGCACTTTCTGCCCGACGTCTATGTCACCTGCGACACCTGCAAGGGCAAGCGCTACAACCGGGAGACGCTGGAGGTCCTGTTCAAAGGCAAGTCGATTGCCGACGTGCTCGACATGACCGTCGATGAAGCGGTCGAGTTCTTCAAGGCGGTGCCGCGCGTCCGCGAAACTTTTCGGACGCTACAGCGCGTCGGCCTCGGTTACATCAAGGTCGGCCAGCAGGCGACGACGCTCTCGGGCGGCGAAGCACAGCGCGTGAAACTTGCCAAAGAATTGAGCAAACGCGCGACCGGCCGCACTCTCTACATCCTCGACGAGCCGACGACGGGCCTGCACTTCCACGACGTCGCAAAATTGCTGGAAGTGCTGCACGAACTCGTCGAACAGGGCAACAGCGTGGTGGTGATCGAGCACAATCTCGAAGTGATCAAAACCGCAGACTGGGTGATCGACCTCGGCCCCGAGGGCGGCGACGGCGGCGGCGAGATCGTTGCCTGGGGACCGCCCGAGGACATCGTGAAGGCCAAGCGCAGCTATACCGGCGCATTCCTGGCGCCGGTGCTCGCGAAATCGGCAAAGCCAGTTCGCGCACGCAAGACGGCGCGCTCAGCGAACGAAGCCGCGGAATAACGCATGGAATGATCTCATCGGAGGTGGCTGGCGTAAGCGCCATACCCCCCATCGATGCGGTGCCGCCCATTGGAGCTTTGCGCCTCCATTCGTCCTGCGGATTTCGGCGGACACCCATTCGCCCGGATCGATTGACTTGCGCCCTCGCCCTGCCGATCCTTTGACGATGGTCATTGATGGAGCGATCGCACAGATGGCGAACTCGGTACGCGACAACACTGCGAGGAACCGCTTTGAACTTGATGTTGATGGCGCGACGGCCTTCGCCGACTATCGCCGCTCGGCGGACCTCGTAATCATCACCCACACTGAGACGCCGCGTCCGCTGCGGGGGCGCGGCATCGCAACGCGCCTCATCGAGGGCGCGCAAAGACTGATCGCGGCGGACAATCGCAAGATGATCGCGGGCTGCTCCTTTGTCGCGGACTATCTTGAGAAGCAATCAAGCCGGCCCGAAGCGCTGCGCGAAACGCGCTGAGCCTTGCGAGCTGCAGACCCTATTCCGAGAAAAATGAAAAGGCCCGCCGAAGCGGGCCTTTTTGTTTCCGGGCCTCCGATACGCAACAGATCATCTCAAGATCTGCGCGCCGGCCAGCACAACGAAAAATTACTTCAGATCGTCCGGCACCTTGCCGCCATTGGCGGCCAGCTTGGTCATCACCTGCTTGTGAAGCCAGATGTTCATCGTGGCGGAATCGTTGGTGTCGCCGGTGTAGCCGAGCTCCTTCGCCAGCTCCTTGCGCGCGGCGAGGCTTGAATCGATATCGAGGGCCTTCAGGAGGTCGACAATCGACGTGCGCCAGGCAAGTTTTTCTTTCTTGTCGGCGACGGCCTTGTCGAGAATGGGAGCAACGTCCACGGTCTGCGCGGGCGCCGCGCCGCCTGCGGCCGGCGCAGCGGCTGAAGGTGCGCTGCCAGCCGCTGGCGTACCTGCCGGCGCCGCATCAGCGGATGAGCCGAAAATCGCCCCCATGATCTTGCCAAAAATGCTCATTCAAACACTCCTGTTCAATTGCCTCTCGCGATCGCTGCGGCACGCCACAACGACAGTTCGTCACGCAAAGCGCCCCACCGCCTGTGATGAAGCGCGAGTGTCACCCTTGGCAAATATCGCATGCAGGTTGTGCCTGGCGACCATTTTCTGCGCGAAGGCTGCGCCTATATTTTTTCTCCGAGCCGGAACTTTTCCGACGGAAGAAATCGCGGCGCGATCGTCAACTCGCTCAGCAATATGATTGGGCAATGCAACAACTCTGTCGTTCGTTTCCCGAACCAATCGCTGTCGCAGCGGTTACCTCAGCCGGTTTGCACAAAATCCAAGCCAGTTGCGCTTTTTAATTTTCGGATCATCATATGTCTGTCCTGCCGGGGAGAAATCCCGACAGATGAACGGAATGGCTCGTTACAACGATAGGAGAACGACCATGGCTGAAACTATGAAAGACGCCCCGCTTCATCCTGGTCACCTTGAGGCCTCGGGCGCCCCGCCCGCGCCCATCATTCGCAAACTTACGACAGACGATCTTTGGTTCGCCCTCAGGCGCGGCTGGGAAGATTTTGCGGCCATGCCGAGCCATGCGGTCGTGCTCTGCCTCATCTACCCCGTCCTCGGCATCGCGCTCGCCCGCGCCGTGCTCGGCTATTCGGTGCTGCCGCTGCTGTTCCCGCTCGCAGCAGGCTTTGCGCTGCTTGGCCCCTTCGCCGCCATCGGCCTCTATGAGCTCAGCCGCAGGCGCGAGCGCGGCGAGTCCACGTCAGCCTCCGATGCGCTTTCAGTGCTGCGCGCGCCCTCCTTTGGCGCGATGCTCGCCCTCGGCACAATTTTGCTTACGCTCTTCGTGGTCTGGGTTGCCGCCGCGCAGTCGATCTATGTCGCAACATTCGGCCACACCCCGGCATCAAGAATCCCCGATTTCGTCGGCCGTATTTTCACCACCCGCGAGGGCATGGAGTTGATCGTGGTCGGCTGCGGCGTCGGCTTCCTGTTTGCGGTGGTCGCGCTGTGCATCAGCGTCGTCGCGTTCCCGCTGATGCTGGATCGCCATGCGAGCGCCACTGACGGCATGCTGACCTCGCTGCGCGTGGTGATGAAAAATCCGGTCGTGATCGCCGAGTGGGGCCTGATCGTTGCCGCCCTCCTCGTCGTCGGCTCGATCCCGGTCTTCTTGGGACTCGCCGTCGTCCTGCCGGTTCTCGGCCACGCCACCTGGCATCTTTATCGCCGCGCCGTGGACGCCTCCGACATGCCGACCTATACCCCCGAGCCGCATGAGCAGAAGGGAAAACGCTATGCAGCGGACTTCCCTGCATCGCTCTTTCCCTGGAGCCGCGAGGATCGCGACTAGCGATTTTTACTTCATACCTGACACCAGAACTTTCTGATCAGGAAGACTCAAAACACCCCGCAATAGCAATCGCGGGGTGTTTTCTGTCGGCGCAAGCAACGAGAACACTCGCCCGGATGCTTTGTCGGATGAAGCGCCGGCAGCATCAGCGCCATGTTTTGGCCGCGCTTGCCCGTAACTCTGGCGCGAGTGAATGCATTGTCACGCTTTGCAGCAGCAGGTGCGCCGATGATGACGATCGCAAGGCATAGCCGCGTTCTTCTGGCCAGCGCATTCATGGCCTGCGCGCCTCTCGCCCTATCCGCAAGCGCTGAGGCCGCCACCTGCGGCACCGGCAGCTTCGATAGCTGGCTCGCGACATTCAAGCGCGATGCGATTGCCCAAGGCATCTCCGAACGCGCCGCCTCCGCGGCCCTCAGCGGCATCAAGCTCGACCAGAGCGTGCTGTCGCGCGACCGCAGCCAGCATGTATTCCGCCAGAGCTTTGAGGAGTTTTCCGGCCGCATGATCCCGCCGCGCCTTACGCGCGGCTCGAACCAGATGAAGCGATACGGCTCGGTGCTTTCACGCATCGAGCAGCGCTATGGCGTGCCGGGCGCGGTTCTGGTGGCAATCTGGGGGCTGGAGACCGACTTTGGCGTGAACACCGGCAAGTTCCCCACGATTCAAGCCCTCGCCACACTGGCCTATGATTGCCGCCGCTCCGAGTTGTTCCGGGCCGAGCTGATGGATGCGCTGAGAATTGTCGAACGTGGTGACCTCTCGCCGGCCGAAATGCGGGGTGCCTGGGCCGGCGAGATCGGCCAGACCCAGTTCATGCCCTCCTCCTATATCAAGTACGCGGTAGACTTCGACGGCAACGGCCACCGCGACCTGATCCACAGCGCGCCGGATGTGCTGGCCTCCACGGCCAACTTCCTCGCCAGCAGCGGCTGGAGGAGGAATCAGGGCTGGCAACCCGGCGAACCCAATTTCGAGGTCATCCGGGCGTGGAACAAAAGCCAGGTTTTCGCCCGGACCATTGCCGAATTTGCGGTAAGACTCGACCGCCAGGAGTGAATTAAAGTTCAATTCATTCCTATAATTTCTCGTTCCCGGCTCATTTCGGAACCAAATTTCACGCGGAACCCTTCCGTGAACACAAATTCATTTTGAATTCACACATGCGCCACAAGCATGGCGAACTTGCACGAAGTTCCATCATTTCGGCGCATTCAAGCACCATCGAGAGCCGCATCAGAATCAAGACTGGACATCTCGATCCTCCTAAACACTTGTTTCTCAGTCGAAAAACCATATTTCCGCGCCAGCCTCGCGCATTTTCCGACAGCGACGAGCAGGAACCGTGAAGGATTTATTAAAAATTGAAACTCTCCTTGTCTTTCTCGCGAGACATGCATTTATGGAATAGCTGCACCGCAACAAATGAAACTAGCCATCTGGGAAAATGGAGGCTATATTCATTTTAACAATGAGGTTCACCAAACACTGAACCGGCCACAAAGGAGACCATCATGATTCTTTCCATCATTCGCGCATTCCGGGCTTATCGGGACTACCAGCGCAACCTTCAGGAACTGTCCCAGCTCAGCGACCGCGAGCTTGCCGATATCGGAATCGAGCGTTCTGATATTCCGCGTGTTGCGTCTGGCGCCTACAACGGCTGACGGATTTTCTGACATTCAGTAGGCAAACGCCCGCTTCGCCGCGGGCGTTTTCGTTTCTGGAGTTGCACGATCCCTCGCCGAGGGATACCTGTCGCCCATGACAACAAGCGCCAACTCCGTCCCCTCTCCGTCCCGCTCAGGCGGCGACGAGCCCATCCACATCGTCGGCGGCGGCCTCGCCGGTTCAGAGGCTGCCTGGCAGATCGCCCAGAGCGGCGTGCGGGTCGTGCTCCACGAGATGCGGCCGCAGCGGATGACCGATGCGCATCGCACCGATGGGCTGGCGGAACTGGTCTGCTCAAACTCTTTCCGCTCGGACGACGCCGCCAACAATGCGGTCGGCCTGCTGCACGCCGAGCTGCGCAGGCTCGGCTCGCTGATCATGCGTGCGGCCGACGCCAATCAGGTGCCCGCCGGGGGCGCGCTGGCGGTGGACCGCGACGCCTTTTCCGCAGCCGTCAGCGAGGCGTTGCAAAACCATCCGCTGATCGAGATCCGGCGCGGCGAGGTCGAAGGCCTGCCACCGGCCGACTGGCGGCGCGTGATTGTTGCGACCGGCCCGCTCACTTCGCCTGCTCTGGCGAGCGCAATCTCGGACCTCACCGGCGAAGGCTCGCTGGCCTTCTTCGATGCCATCGCCCCGATCGTCTATCGCGACTCTATCGACATGTCGAAGGCCTGGTTCCAGTCGCGCTATGACAAGGTCGGCCCCGGCGGCACCGGCGCGGACTATATCAATTGCGCACTCACGCGCGAGGAATACGAAGCCTTCGTCGCCGCGCTGATCGGCGGTGAAAAGACCGACTTCAAGGACTGGGAAGAGAACACGCCCTATTTCGACGGCTGTCTGCCGGTCGAGGTGATGGCCGAGCGCGGCGTCGAAACCCTGCGCCACGGGCCGATGAAGCCGATGGGCCTGACCAACCCGCATAACCCGGCCAAGCCCTACGCGGTGATCCAGCTGCGGCAGGACAACAAGCTCGGCACGCTCTACAACATCGTCGGCTTCCAGACCAAGCTGAAGCATGGCGAGCAGGTCCGCATCATCCGCACCATACCGGGGCTGGAAAAGGCGGAGTTCGCACGGCTTGGCGGCCTGCACCGCAACACCTTCCTCGACTCGCCAAAGCTGCTCGACCAGCAGCTTCGCCTCCTTGCCGATCCGCGGCTGCGCTTTGCCGGGCAGATCACCGGCTGCGAAGGCTATGTCGAATCCACGGCCATCGGCCTGATCGCGGGGCTGCTCGCCTCGGCGGAGGCCCGTCAGGTGGCGCTCACCCCGCCGCCGCCGACAACGGCGCACGGCGCGCTGCTCAACCACATCACCGGCGGCCATATCGAGGTGGTCGATGCCGGCCCGCGCTCGTTCCAGCCGATGAACATCAATTTTGGCCTATTTCCGCCGCTGGTCTCGCCGCCGACCCACAATGCGGAAGGCAAAAAGCTGCGCGGCCCGGAAAGGTCCGTGGCGCGCAAGCAGGCCCTCAGCGCGCGGGCGCTGGCCGATCTCGATGCCTGGATTGCGCAGACGCGGACCGTCCGCGAGGCCGCCTGATCAGGCGGCGCGCGCCGCCCGCCAGATCCCCCACAGAATGCCGAGACGCGACGCCGGGACCGGATGGAACGGGTCATATTTGGCCCGCGCCATCGCATCGAGCTGCCGGCGTAGCAGCGGCAATTGCAGAAATGCCGGCCGGACATCGCGCGGCGCCTCCTGCAGCACCTTGGCTGCCGAATTGAGATGGGCCACGGCCTCGCCGGCAAGGTGATCGATCACGGCGAACAGTTCAGGACTGGTGCGCCCGGCAAACACCTCCTCGGCCTTTGCTCCATGTTCGTGCATCACATCTTCCGGCAAAAACATCTGGCGGCGTGAGGCATGCGCCGGCAGGCGCATCAGGATGTCGGCGTAGCCGTTGCCGATCGCGGCGTGCTGGGCAAGGTGAGCGACGAGATCGGAGCGATGGCCCAATATGCCGCCCGCGAGATCGAAAAGCGGCGCGATGGCGTCGTTGAAATAGGCTTCGAGCGCCGGCATCGACGGCATTGCATCGTCATAGAGATCGAAGCGATGCGCCTCGATCAGCTTGATGAGCGGCGCGACCGGCAAATGGCAGGCCTCGATCGCATGCAACAGTTCGCCCGCGACCGGATTGTCCGTGACGTTACCGTGCCCCTCGCCGGAAAGCGCATCGAGCCACCACTGCAGACGGATTTCTCCCGGCAACGGCTGGCTGACGTGCTCGCGCACCCGCGCGATCTCGATGCCGAACGCATAGAGCGCCAACAGCGAACGGCGACGCTCCGGCGAGGTGAACAGCGTCGTCGCATAACGCGGAAAATCGAATGTCCGAACCTGATCGGCGCAGAAGGCTGCTGCCGATTGTTCTGCCTCAGTCAGCATAGCGGTCATGGCACTGCAATCAGCGCGGCAGCAACCCGGCGTTTCTCGCCGATCATCACATTATAGGTACGGATCGCCGGGCCTGTCGTCATCGTATCGCAGCCGATCCCGGCCTCACGCAGCAGCCCCCGCAAGGGCGCTGGCATGATCCAGACCTCATTGCCGGTCCCGATCAAAAGGCTGTCGATCTTGCCCGCACTGGCCAGCACCCGCGCCAGCGCTTGGGCGTCGATCTCCTGCGGCCGCGTGACGGGCCACGCCCAGATCCCATCCGGCAGGCACAGAAGCGAGCCGCGATGGGACATGTCGGCGAAGCGAAAGCCGCCCTTTCCATAGGCGTCGATCGGCGCGGAATGCGGCAGATGCGGCGTGTCCGGGAGCTCCGGCACGGTCACATCCTCACTCTTTCTCTTGGTTGTCGCCGCGGTTCTGGCCGACGCCGAGGTAGATCAGGATCGGGGCAGCGATGAAGATCGAGGTGTAGGTGCCGACCAGCACCACGCCGAAGGTCATCGTCGCCGCGAAGCTGTGGATCGCGGTACCGCCGAAGATCAGCAGCGCAAGCAAGGCGAGCGTGACGGTGATGTGGGTGATGACCGAGCGCGACAGGGTGGAGTTGATCGCCTCATTGAGCAGGTCGGTGATCGAGATCTTCTTGTAGCGCCGCGAGATTTCGCGAATGCGGTCATAGATGACGACCGTGTCGTTCAGCGAGTAACCGAGAATGGTCAGCAGCGCCGCGATACTGGTGAGATCGAAGTCGATCTGCATGACCGACATGAAACCGATCGTCAAAACGATATCGTGAACGTTGGCGATCATCGCGCCGAGCGCGAATTGCCACTCGAAGCGGAACCACAGATAGATCAGGATGCCGACGATCGCGAGGATCAGGCCGAGCATGCCATAGGCCAGCAGCTCGCTGGAGACACGCGGGCCGACCACTTCGACGCGGCGATACTCGACGCTGTCGCCGAGCGTCTGGCGAACCTTGGCGATGGCCGCCTGCTGGGCGGGATCGCCGCCCGGCTGCTCGGCAATGCGGATCAAGACATCCTGCGGGCCGCCGAACTGCTGGAGCTGAACCTCGCCGAGACCGAGACTGCTCAATTCGCCTCGCATCTTCGCGATGTCCGCAGGACCGGCCTTCGATTGTACCTCAAGCAGCATGCCGCCCTTGAAGTCGATGCCGAAGTTCAGGCCATGGGTGAAGAAGAACGTGATGGCAAAGATCGACAGCACCGCCGACAGCGGGAAGCTGAAGCGCCGGAACTGGGTGAAGTTGAACTTCGTGTCGTCTGGCACGATGCGCAGCGGCGGCAACAGGTCGAAGATCGCCACGACCGTCAGAACGACGATCAAGCCTGCAAGCCCGAGAAGAATCCAGTTTGTCACAGTGGGCTCCGCATTCTTAAACCGGCACGTGGGACTGCGGCCGCTTCCACCTGACCCAGGTGGCGACCATCAGGCGGGTGACGGTGAAGGCCGTGAACACGGTCGTGATGATGCCGATGCCGAACGTCACCGCAAAGCCGCGGACGGGGCCGGTTCCGACATAGAACAGCACGGCGGCCGCGATGAAGGTGGTGAGGTTGGAGTCGAGAATGGTCGCAAGCGCGCGCTTGAAGCCGGCGTCGATCGCCGAGATCGCCGTGCGTCCGGCGTGCAGCTCCTCGCGAATGCGCTCATAGATCAGCACGTTCGAGTCGACCGCGATGCCGACCGTGAGCACGATGCCGGCGATGCCGGGCAGCGTCAGCGTGGCGTTGAGCATCGAAAGTACGCCGAAAATCATCGCGACGTTGATCGCCACCGCGAGATTGGCGAACACGCCGAACAGCCGGTAGGTCAGCAGCATGAAGACGATGACGAGGATCGAGCCGACATAGGCCGCCAGCTCGCCCTTGGCGATGGAGTCCTGACCGAGGCCGGGGCCGACGGTGCGCTCTTCGATCACCGACAGCGGCGCCGGCAGCGCGCCCGCGCGGAGCAGGATCGCGAGGTCGTTGGCCTGCTGCACGGTGAAATTGCCGGAGATCTGCCCCGAGCCGCCGGTGATCGGCTCGCGGATGACCGGAGCGGAAATCACTTCGTTGTCGAGCACGATGGCGAAGGGCTGGCCGACGTTCTCGGTCGTCGCCCGCGCGAACTTCCGGGCGCCGGCGGTGTTGAAGCGGAAGCTGACGATCGGCTCGCCGGTGCGCTGGTCGAAGCCCGGCTGCGCGTCGGTCAGGTCCGCGCCGGAAACCAGCACCTGCTTCTTGATGACGTAAGGCACCTTATTGGCGCCCTCGCCTTCCGAGCTCATCAGCAGCTCGGAGTCCGCAGGCAACCGGCCCTGCCGCGCCTGATCGGGCGAGACCGAGGTGTCGACCATGCGGAAGTCGAGCTTTGCGGTCTTGCCGAGCAGCTCCTTCAGGCGCGTCGGGTCCTGCAGACCCGGCACCTGAACCAGAATACGGTCGAGGCCCTGCCGCTGGATCAGCGGCTCAACGGTGCCCAGCTCGTTGACGCGGCGCTCGACGATCTGGATCGACTGCTCCACCGACTGGCGAATGCGATCGTTGATCGCCGCGAGCGGCACGGTCATGCGGATCAGACCGCCGCCGGCATCGGCGATATCCACCGTGCGCTGGCCGCTGGAGCCGAGAATGCCGGTCAGCGGCTGCGACAGCTCGCGCAGCTTCGGCAGCGCCTTGTCGAGCTCTTCGGGCTTCACCCGCACTTCGACGGCGTCGTTGCGGATGACAAGGCCGGTGTAGCCGATCTTGGCATCGCGCAAGGTGCGGCGCACGTCATCGCGGATCTGGTCAAGCTTGTCCTTGCGGACCGCCTTGGAATCGACCTCTAGGAGGATGTGCGAGCCACCCTGAAGATCCAGCCCGAGTACGAGATGGCGCTGCGCCCATTTCGGCCAGGTCTTGACCGTTGCTTCCGGAAAGAAGTTGGGAATAGCGCAGGCGCAGACAATGAGCGCGGTCAGAACCACCGCAATTGCCTTCCACCGCGTAAAATACAACATCAGGCTGGCCTGTCAGATTGTTGATTGTGGCAACGCGGAAGGCCTCAGCCTTCCGACGCCTTGTCCTTCGCGGACTCGACTTTGTCCTTCGCGCGATCTTTCGCCGGCTCGCCCTTAGCCGGCTCGCCCTTGGTGCGGACGCCGGTGATCATCTGGCGCATCTGGCGGATGCGGACGCCCTCGCCCACTTCGATCTCGATCTGCTCGTCGTCGACGACCTTGGTGACCTTGCCGACAAGGCCGCCATTGGTGATGACGGTATCGCCGCGGCGGATGTTCTTAACGAGCTCGTTGTGCTCCTTCACCTTCTTCTGCTGCGGGCGAAGGATCAGAAAATACATGATCACGAAGATCAGCGCGAAGGGCAGAAGAGACATCAGCATGCTGTTGGCGTCATTGCCTGCAGCTGCCTGAGCAAACGCTGGGGTGATCAACATTAAGGTATTCCTCGTCGGTCAGACGCGCTGGCACCAACATATCAATGGGTTGGGCCATGGTTGGGGGAAATTTTCGCGGACTATAACCGCCGCTGTCTCAATTGCAACGCCGCATCTTCCATCAATGGTGGCGCTTGCAGGGGTGTCCACTGCCCGATATTGGTGCGAGCATTAGGAAACTTCCCACGATCAAAAAAACCGCGAAATCAGCTGATCCAGCGTCAGAGAGCGGTTCCGAGGCCAAAATCATGCAACCTGCGACAAAACAGCCAGCCGCAACCGATCCGATCATCCGTATTGCGGAAGCTCTCGAAATCATCGCCGGGCACCTCACCAAGGATGCGGCTGGGCCGGAGACCGCTGATTCGCTAAATTATGCCGATGCCTTCGTCTGGCACCCCGATGGCCGCCTTGCCGGTGTTCCGAGGGTCAGCCGGGTCGATCTCGGCCTTCTGCGCGGCATCGACCGGATGCGCGACACCCTGATTGAAAACACCGAACGTTTCGCCCGTGGCCTGCCGGCCAACAATGCGCTGCTCTGGGGCGCGCGCGGCATGGGCAAGTCCTCGCTGGTCAAGGCTGCTCACGCAACGGTGAATGCCCTGCCCGACGTTGGCGGCCGCCTCAAGCTGATCGAGATCCACCGCGAGGACATCGAGAGCCTGCCCGTCCTGATGACCAAGCTGCGGGCCTCCGACTTCCGCTTCCTGATTTTCTGCGACGATCTCTCCTTCGACGGCGACGACACGTCATACAAGTCGCTGAAGGCGGTTCTCGACGGCGGCATCGAAGGCCGGCCGGACAACGTGATCCTCTATGCAACCTCCAATCGCCGCCACCTGCTCGCTCGCGACATGCTCGAGAACGAGCGTTCGACCGCGATCAATCCGGGCGATGCGGTCGAGGAGAAGGTCTCGCTGTCCGACCGTTTCGGCCTGTGGCTCGGCTTCCACCGCTGCAGCCAGGACGAGTATCTGGCAATGGTCAAAGGCTACACCAACCACTTCGGCATCAAGATCAACGAGGACGAGTTGCGCCGCGAGGCGCTTGAGTGGTCGACCACGCGCGGCTCGCGCTCGGGCCGCGTTGCCTGGCAGTTCATCCAGGAATTGGCTGGCCGCAGCGGCGTCAAGCTCCAGGCCGCCAAATAGGCATCAGTTCAAAAACAAAAGGCCGGCGAAATCGCCGGCCTTTCTTTGTTTGCAGGATCGGGCCATCAAGCCCCGTTGAGGAACTGCAAGGGATCGACGGGCGATGATCCCTTGCGGATCTCAAAGTGAAGCTGCGGGGAGTTGACGTCGCCCGACTGGCCGGCCTTGCCGATGACCTGTCCGCGCTTGATCGTTTCTCCGCGCTTCACCATGAGCTCACTCGCGTGGGCATACGCGGTGACATATCCGTTCGAGTGCCGGATCAGCACAAGATTTCCATAGCCCTTCAGCTCGTTGCCGGCATAGGCGACGACGCCATCCTCGGCCGCCTTCACGGGCGTACCTTCAGGCACCGCAACGTTGATGCCGTCATTCTGCTTGCCATTGTTCTTGGCGCCGTAGCCCGCGATGATGCGCCCCCGCACCGGCCAGCGGAAGGTCGGCGACGAATTGGCTTCGGCCTGTTTCACCGGCGACGGCGTTTCGGCTTCAACGGGCGTCGAGGTGACGGCGAGATTGGCTTTCTGCACCGGCGCCGCGGCCGGCGGCGCGACCTGAGCCTGCGCCATCACCATCGGCTTTGCCGGCTGCTGCGGCGCGGCCGCGACAGTCGCCTGGACTGCTGGCGCCGGAGCGGCGGCAACGGCCTTGCCGGCGGCCGGGACCGTAATCTTGGCGCCGAGACGCAGCGGCGCATCGACTGTCATGCCATTGGCGGCGGCAAGCTGCGCCGCCGAAATCTGATTGCGGCGGGCGATGCCGGCCAGCGTATCGCCGCGGTTCACGACATGGACACGCCCTGCTGGAGCCGAGACCGCGACGGGCGCCGCGGCAGTTCGCGCCGCAGGCGCTGCCGGCGCGGGCTGGGGGGCAGCGACGGCGGCGGCGCTCTGGCGCGGAATGATCAACTGCTGACCGGGCTGCAATACGCGCGGCCCGCGATAGCCGTTCGCCGCAAGGATCGCCGACGAGGAGACGCGATAGCGCTGCGCAAGACCTTCAAGCGTATCGCCGGTGCCGACGATGATCGTGGTGCCCGCTGCGCTCGCGGCCTGCGGAGCTGCAGCGACCGAGCGCGCAGCAGCCGGTGCCTGCGCGGCAGCGACCGGAGCTTCGATACGGGGAGCTGGCGGCGGCGAGTACGACGCCATCCCGCGACCGCCGCCCGAGACGGGCGCGGACGCCGGCGGATAAGCCTGGGGCGCGGCGGCAGACGGATAGGTCTGCGGCGCACTGACTGCCGGCATCGGAGCGGACTGATATTGCGGGAGGGGGCGACTTTCGACGCGACCGTATGGCGCCGGCGCTGGTGCCTGAGGCGCTATTGTCCCGGTCGCCTCCGGTCGGGAGCGGTAGGGACTGGCCATCGGATCCTGCGCAAAGCGCGAAGACATTTCGGCACTGCAGCCGCTGAGACCGATGGAGACCACAGCCACTGCCGCGAAGTGCGGAGTGCGGCGCGAGCCAAGCAATTCGACAACGCGGAACATGGTTACTCACTCATACGCTACGAACAGAATTCAGATACGTAAATAAACATGTTCCAAGTAAATAAGGCTTTAACCGCGTTTCGATCGAAGGCAATGAGATGGTAAATTTCTGACGGCCCTCAGCCCTTTCAGAGTTCGCGCGCGACGCCCGGCAATGCAGGCACGAAGCGGACATCGATGAGATTCTTGCGTTCGACGCCCTCGCCGCTCCTGCGCAGCTTCACGAGCTTCTGCACTGTCCTGTGATTGCCGACCGGACCGACGAGAACGCCGCCATCGTCGAGCGCATCGAGCAAGGGCTGCGGCACTTCGCTCATCGCGGCCGTGACGAGAATACGATCGAAGGGGCCGAGATCGGGCGAAGGATTAAGACCATCGCTGACGATGACTTCAATGTTGGCGTAGCCGAGTTTCTTGAAGCGCCTTTGAGCCTGCTCCGCCAGCGTGCGGAAACGCTCGATGGTCGTCACCGATGCACACAGGCGCGACATGACCGCGGCGTGATAGCCGGAGCCGGTGCCGACTTCGAGCACCCTATGGCCGGTGCCCAGTTCGAGCTGGTTGCACATATAGGCGACGACGAAAGGCTGGCTGATGGTCTGCCCGCAGGCAATCGGCAAGGCTGCATCCCGATAGGCATCCGCTGCGAACTCCGGCGCGACGAACAGCTCGCGCGGCACCTCCTCCATCGCCCGCAGCACCGCCAGATCGCTGACTCCGCGCCTTCGCAACGTGAATTGAAACATCAGTTTCGGGTCGGGTCGGTCAGCCGCCATCATCGAAGTGGGTCTCTCTCGAAGACTTTCAAATGAGACGACTTTAACGATCGAGAGTAACCAAGTTCCCAAAAACCGCCGCAAAGCAAGTGAAAGACCGGATATGGAACCTCGCTTGATATTCTAACTCTGGGGCCGGAACAGAAATCGCCCGTTCAGGCCTGTGGTGACAGGTCTGAGCTACTGACGTTGCGTGAGGCAGCGTTATCTGCCATCCTCCAAACCCAGCCGACTAAAGGCATAGCATTGATATGATTAAGCCTTTGCCCAAGCGCGGTTCCATCTTCCTGGTCGAGGATGAGGCCATGATCCGGATGATGGTGGCCGATATGCTGGTCGAACTCGGCTACACGATCGCGGCTGAGGCCGGCGACATCGATCAGGCGATCAAGCACGCCCAATCCGCCGATTTCGACGTGGCGATCCTCGACGTCAACGTGAACGGCAAGATCATTTCTCCCGTCGCCAACATCGTCGCCCAGCGGGACAAGCCCTTCGTCTTCGTGACGGGCTACGGCTCGCAGAGCCTGCCGGAAAAATTCCGCGACCGGCCTACCCTGCAGAAGCCGTTCCAGATGGAAAGCCTTAAGAACATGGTCGAAACGATATTGAGCGGCCACTGGCCGCCCAATAACGAGACCGTACGGGCTTAGCGTTCGAGAACGCCAACCAGCTCCTTGGCAAACGCATCGTCGGTCCGGTTCAGGCGCAGCGGCGTTACCGAAACGTGGTTCGATGCGAGCGCCGCAAGATCGGTGCCCTCGCTCGGCGGATCGACATGGGCGATCGGCTCGAACCCGATCCAGAAATACGGGTTGTGGCGGCCGTCGCGGCGCTCGTCGATCCGCAAAAATCCCTGATTGCGCTTGCCCTGCCGCGCCACGACCACGCCCTGCACCTCGTCCGGCCGGCAGGACGGGAAGTTGACGTTGATCACGGTGTCGCGCGGCACGCCAAGCTTCATCACCTTACGCACGACATCGGCGCCGTACTTCAGCGCGGTGTCCCACGGCGGCGTCTTGTGGTCGCGGTTGCCGAACTCCTGCGACAGGGCGAAGGACGGCAGACCCAAAATCGTGCCCTCGAGAGCGCCGGCGATGGTGCCGGAATAGACCACGTCCTCAGCGACGTTGCGGCCCTTGTTGACGCCCGACAGCACCAGATCGGGCAGCTTGTCGGCAAGGATGTAGCGGGCGCCCATGATCACGCAGTCGGTCGGCGTGCCGCGAACGGCGAAGTGGCGCGGGCCGATTTCGCGCAGCCGCAGCGGATCATTCAATGAGAGCGAGTGCGAAACGCCGGACTGGTCGAGCTCAGGCGCGACCACCCACACGTCGTCCGACAGTTGCCGGGCGATCTCTTCGATGACCTTCAGGCCGGGCGCGTGAATGCCATCGTCATTCGTGCAAAGTATACGCATTCCTCACTCGTCCTTCTCGATTAGTTTGAGGCCGCCCATATAGGGCTGCAACACCTCTGGAACGGCGATCGCGCCGCCCTCCTGCTGATAGGTCTCCATCACGGCGATCAGCGCCCGCCCGAGCGCCACGCCCGAGCCGTTGAGCGTGTGCACGAAACGTGGCTTTCCGTCGGCGCCGCGATAGCGGGCGTCCATGCGCCGAGCCTGGAAATCGCCGCAGACGGAGCATGACGAGATCTCGCGATAGGCGCCGCCTGCGCCCTCGCCCGAGATCTGCCCCGGCATCCATACCTCGATGTCGTAGGTCTTTTGTGACGCAAACCCCATGTCCCCGGTGCAAAGCGTCACCACCCGGTAATGCAAGTCGAGGCGGCGGAGCACCTCCTCGGCGCAGGCGAGCATGCGCTCGTGCTCGTTCCGGCTCTCCTCCGGCGTCGTCACCGAAACCAGTTCGACCTTGGTGAACTGGTGCTGGCGGATCATGCCGCGCGTGTCGCGGCCCGCCGCGCCGGCCTCGGCACGGAAACACGGCGTCAGCGCGGTGAGGCGCAGCGGCAGTTCCTTCTCGTCGAGGATGGATTCCCGCACGAGATTGGTCAGCGGCACCTCGGCGGTCGGCACCAGCCAGAAGTTGGAGGCCGCCGGCGCCTCATCGATCACCCGCATCTCGAACGGGATCAGGTCGTCGAGCCGCAATTCGGCTGCCGGCACGTTCAGCTCGCGCACCGCCATCTCGATCGCCCGCGTGCGGATGCGCTCGAACACCGCGCCATCGTCCGCCGCAGCGGTTGCGGCAAACTGGTCGTCGCGGAATTTTGGCAACTGCGCCGTGCCGAACATCGCATGGTCCTTGACCAGGATCGGCGGATTGACCTCGGTATAGCCGTGCACGTCGGTGTGAAGATCGATCATGAACTGGCCGAGCGCGCGCTCCAGCCGCGCCAGCCGCTTCTTCAGCACGACAAAGCGCGCGCCGGAGATTTTTGCGGCAGCCTCAAAATCCATCTGCCCGAGGGCGTCGCCGAGATCGTAATGCGGCTTGGGCGCAAAGGCGTAGTCGCGCTTGGCGCCAAACCGGTGATGCTCGACATTGTCGTTCTCATCGGCGCCGTCCGGCACTTCGGCAAGCGGCAGATTGGGGATGGCGGCAAGCTGCGCCGCAAGCTCCTCCTCGGCCGCCTTCACGCTCGCCTCGAGGGCGGGCAGGCGCGTCTTGAGCTCGTTAACCTCGGCCATCAGCTCGTTGGCGCGGGACTCATCCTTGGCCTTTTTCGCCGCGCCGATCTCCTTCGACGCTGCGTTGCGCCGCGCCTGCGCCTGTTCGGCCTCGACGATAGCGTTGCGTCGCCGCTCGTCGATCGCCAGCAGTGCCTCGGCCGCTGGGGCGAGCCCCCGGCGCTTCAAAGCGGCATCGAAGGCTTGCGGCTCCTCGCGGATAAATCTGATGTCGTGCATGGTGCATCCAGTTCATAACAGCCGGATGGCGCGCGTCCGCGATGCCGATGCCGGTCCGAAAAAAATCGTCTCGCGTTCCACCGTATCAGATGGAACGGCCGCCGGCGGCGCGGGTGGCCGCGCGCCGAAGCGACGTCATGGCCGGAATGACGCGAGAATCATCCGATCATGACCGGGTACGGGGCTGAGGATAGCGCCCTACTCGACCGTCGTCACCGACGTCGATTGCGGCGGCGTCTGCGCCTGCGCCTGCGCCTTGGTCTCGACCATCCGCACGGCAAAGATCGACAACTCATAGAGCAGCATCAGGGGAACGGCGAGCGAGAGCTGGCTGATGACGTCCGGCGGCGTCAGCACCGCAGCGATGATGAAGGCGCCGACAATGAAATAACGCCGCTTCTGCCGCAACGTCTGGGACGTGAGCACGCCGATCCGCCCGAGCAGGGTCAGAATGACCGGAAGCTGGAACGCGATGCCGAAGGCAAAGATCAGCGACATCATCAGCGACAGATATTCGCCGACCTTGGGCAGGAGCGCGATCTGTGCGGTTTCATCGCCGCCGACCTGCTGCATGCCGAGCGAGAAGCGGATCAGCATCGGCAGTACGAGGAAATAGACCACGATCGAACCGAGCGCGAAGAAGAACGGTGTCGCGATCAGGTACGGCAGGAAGGCCTGACGCTCATTGCGATAGAGGCCTGGCGCAACGAACATGTAAACTTGCCCGGCCACGATCGGAAACGAGATGAAGGCCGCGCCGAACATCGCCAGCTTGAGCTGGGTGATGAAGTATTCGAGCAGCGCCGTGTAGATGAACTTGGAATTCTCCGGGCCGGCAACCCAGACAAACGGCCAGACCAGCACGTTGTAGATCTGCTTTGCGAAGGCAAAGCAGAGAATGAAAGCCACACCGAACGCCAAGAGCGCCTTGATCAGGCGCGACCGCAGTTCGATGAGGTGATCCATCAATGGCGCCCGTGAGGCGTCGATGTCTTCCTGGCTCATGACGCCTTCGCTGTCCCGGCCGCCGGTGCTGCCTGATCGGCGGGCACCGCCGCTGCCGCCTGCGGCTCCGCCGGCTTGTGCGCGGCCGCTTCCGCCTGCTGAACGGCTTCAGCGGCGCTGTGCTGCTCAGCCTCGATGAATGTCTCTGCCGTCGGCGGCGCCGGAAGCGTCGGCTCCAGCGACAGCGGCTCGCCCGGCGTTGCCTCCAGCGCGCTGGTCGCCGCGTTTTCTGCCGCAGCGGACGATTCCGCGCCAAACGTCGGGGTGTCGATTTTCAGCGCGTCCTCGACATCCTTCTGGACGTCGCCGAGCAGATTGCCGGTTGTGAAGCCCTTGGCCGTGTCCCGGATGTCGTCGAACGACTTCTTCAGGTCGGCCATCTCGGCTTCACGCATGGCCTCGTTGAACTGGCCCTGAAACTCGGACGCCATCCGGCGCATCTTCCCCATCCACTGACCGACCATGCGCAGCACGCCGGGCAGTTCCTTGGGGCCGATTGCGATCAACGCGACGACCGCGATTACGACCAGTTCACTCCAGCCGATATCAAACATTCATCTATCCGCTCGCGGGCCGTCGGTCCCACGCCTCGTCGGGGCAGACCCGGCCCTGTCGGGAGAAGCGCGCTACGTCAGCAGCTTCAGACGACCTTGCTGCCGACGTCCGAACGCGATGCAGGGGTGGTCGGCGCATTGTCGATGGTCTTGAGCGGCTCGGTCTTCTCGGCCGTCTTCTCATCGTCCGCCATGCCCTTCTTGAAGGCCTTGATACCCTGAGCGACATCGCCCATCAGGTCGGAGATCTTCCCGCGCCCGAACAAGAGCAGGACCACTGCGATCACCACGATCCAGTGCCAAATGCTCATTGAACCCATCCTGCTACCCTCCACACTCGCGACTGCATCCGGCAGTCGGATATTGTTCTGAAACTAGGCGTAAGGCACGGCAAAAACAAGAACTTAAGCCGCAATTACCAAAGCGCTGATGCAATTGTCGCAGTTATGATTTCCGCCGGCAGGCGCGACAATCCGGCGACCGGAAAAATCACGATTCCTCAGGGTTTTCCGGCTCCACGCGCGGCGCAAGGCCGAGATCGAGTTCCGGATCCTCGAGCGGGTCCTCGTCCTCACGGAGCGCAGGATCATCCGACGGTGTCGGAATGTTGAAGCTCGAAGGCAGCCGCGGATCCAAAAGCCCGGTTCCCTTCAACTCGTCGAGACCCGGCAGGTCGCCCAGCGCCTCCAGGTTGAATTGCGACAAAAACGTCTCCGTGGTGCCGAAGGTCAGCGGCCGGCCCGGCGTCTTGCGCCGTCCGCGCGGACGGATCCAGCCCGTCTCCAGCAGCACGTCGAGCGTGCCCTTGGAGGTGGCAACGCCGCGGATCTCTTCGATCTCGCCGCGCGTCACCGGCTGGTGATAGGCGACGATCGCCAGCACCTCGATCGCCGCGCGCGACAGGCGCTTGGTCTCGCTGGTCTCGCGGGTCATCAGCCAGGCGAGATCGCCGGCGGTGCGGAAAGTCCAGCGATTGCCGATATGGATCAGGTTGACGCCGCGCGGGGCGTATTCTTCCTGCAACTGCAGCAAGGCGCCCTTGATATCGACGCCGTCCGGCATCCGCTTCGCGAGCACCGACTGCTCGACCGGCTCCGCGGACGCGAACAGCAGCGCCTCAAGCAGGCGAAGCTCATCGGCGCGCGACAGCGGCCCTTGCGGCTGCGTCGCCGCGGCCGGCGCATTGGCCTCAGCTGCTGCAGCCTGCGGCACGCCTTCGCTATCGGCATCATCCTGCGCAGCGGCTTCGAGACCTTCTTCAGTCTCCGCAGCGAGCTCGCTCTTCTCGGCGCCCGCCTCAAAATCATCCGGTGCAGCGTTGTCAGACTCGGTCAGGGCGGCTTCCGGCTCGTCCTCATCGGCCTCCAATTCTTCCGTTTCCGCGGCTTCCGTCTCGAGCAGCTCGTCAAGCTCGTCGGCCTCGCCTTCTTCCTCGTCAGCCTCGTCGGCGTCGGCACTTACGTCGGCGTCGCCCTCCGCGCTTCCGAGATCCGCGTCATCTGGATCAACGTCATCGAGATCGGCAGCCTGCAGCTCTTCCGCCTCATCATCGAGGCGCTCGCCCGCATCGCCAGCGGCAGGCTCGTCTTCCGTTCCGGCGGCATCGGCCCCGGCCACGGCATCCGCCTCCTCAGCCTCAGCCTCAGCCTCAATATCAAGCTCCGCTTCGTCCTGTTCGGCTACCTCGTCCAATTCAGCAGCTTGCAATTCGGCAGCAGTTTCCAGCTCGGCCTGCTCTTCGACCTCAACGTCGATGTGCTTTTCCGCCGGCAACGCCATGGCTGGGTCTCCCTCTCGATCATCGGGCATCACGCAAATTTCACTCATCAGTCTTCGGCCGGTTTTTCAGGCTGCGGCGCGGCGGTTTCCTGATCGGCAACGGCCTCGACCGCATGGCGCTTGCGCAGAAACAGCGGCCCGAACGCCTCGGCCTGATGAACTTCGGCCGTGCCGTCGCGCACCAGCTCAAGGGTCGCCGCAAAACTCGATGCGAATACCGTCGCGGCCTGCGCCGGATCGACGACATAGCGGTACAGATATTCGTCGAGGCGGCTCCATTCCTCGGCCATGCCGACCAGCCGCTCGAGCGACGCCCTCGCCTCCGCCAGCGACCAGACCGACCGCTTGGCAAAACTCACCGTCGCGAGCACCCGCTGCTGGCGCTGGGTCGCATAGGCGGTCAGGAGATCGTAAAGCGTCGCGGTCCAGCGCGGCGTCCTGATCTCGGCGATAGTCTCAGGCTGGCCGCGCGCCATTACTTCACGGCCAAGCTGCGGACGCGCCATCAGCTGATTGGCAGCCTCGCGGATCGCTTCGAGCCGGCGCAGCCGATTGGCAAGGGCTTCGGCCATCGCCTCGGCGCTCGGGCCCTCCGCCTCGGGCGGCTCCGGCAGCAGCAGACGCGACTTCAGAAACGCCAGCCACGCCGCCATCACCAGATAGTCAGCAGCAAGCTCGAGACGAAGCTTCCGCGCCGCCTCGATAAACACAAGATATTGATCGGCGAGCGCGAGAATGGAGATTTTGGCGAGATCGACCTTCTGCTGCCGGGCAAGCGCGAGCAACAGGTCGAGCGGGCCTTCATAGCCCTCGACGTCGACGACCCACGTCTCCTCGGCCTCGTCGGCTTCAACCGGCCGCGCCTCGAATTGCAAAATCTCAGCGGTCATGCACTCAGCGCCTCTGCCCGTGCGACCAGTTCATCGAGCTCGGCCCGCGCCGCCTGCCGGTCGAGCGGCTGCGCCTGGCCCCGCGCCGCAAGCGCCGCCTCGGCCCGCGCGAGCGGCTTGCCTGCGAGCTCGGGCACCGCGTCAGCGACCTCCCGCATTTCGGCGAGATTGCCGTTGCAATGCAGCACCACGTCGCAACCGGCGGCAATCGCCGCGCGGCTCCGCTCCCCGATCGAGCCGGCCAGCGCATTCATGGAAACGTCATCGCTCATCAGCAGGCCCTGGAACCCGATTTCGCGCCGAATCACTTCCTCGATAATTGTCGCAGAAGTCGTCGCAGGTTGGGCAGGATCGAGCGCGCTAAACACAACATGTGCGGTCATCGCCATGGCAAGGTCCGCGAGCGGGCGGAACGCAGCGAAGTCCGTCAGTTCCAATTCGTCCGCAGGCGTGTCCACGACCGGCAGCCTGTGGTGGCTGTCGGCCGTCGCCCGGCCATGGCCGGGAATATGTTTGAGCACCGGCAGCACGCCGCCCGCGGCAAGACCGTCAGTCACGGCGCGGGCGATCGCCACCACCTTTCCCGGGGTCGTGCCATAGGCGCGGTTGCCGATCACGGCGTCGGCGCCGGCGACCGGAACGTCCGCCAGCGGCAGGCAATCGACGGTGATGCCGAGGTCGAGCAGGTCGGCGGCGATCAGCCGGGCACTGAGCCACGCTGCCCGCAGACCGCTGACCTCATCCGCCTCATAGAGGGTGCCGAAGACCGCGCCGGGCGGATAGACCGGCCACAGCGGCGGGCCGAGACGCTGGACTCGGCCGCCCTCCTGATCGATCAGGACCGGGGCATCGGGCCGACCGACCTCGCCCCTCAATTGCGAAACAAGATCAGATACTTGCTGATGACTTTCGACATTTCGCTTGAAGAGAATAAAACCCCACGGGCGATTGTTGCGCAAAAATGCGCTCTCGTCTGCGTTCAGTCGGGTGCCGGATACGCCGGAAATAAATGCGCGCGCGCTCATACAGCCGATTAGCGCGCGCGCAGCTCATGGGTCAAGGAAAGGCCCGTTAATTCCTTTGGACGATGCACTGACCGCCGGCGGATTTCATATTTCCGCAGAGATTGGTGGCCTCGTCAGCACTGGCAAACGGCCCGACCATCGCGCGGTAATAGATGCCCTTGCTGCCAAGATCGACCTTCTTGATCATTGGCTGCTGGCCGCGCAGCACCGTCGGGAACTTGCCCTGAAGCACCCGGAACGATGCCCGCGCATCGGCTTCGCTGCGCTGGGAGGAGACCTGGACAACGTAGCCGCCCGCTGCCGGGGTGGCCGCGGTCGGATTGATCGATGCCGTTCGCATCGGCGTGTCCTGGGTCGCGGCCGCAGCGGGACGCGCCGGAGCTGCCGGACGCTGCGCCGCAGGAGGTGGCGCGGCGGAAGCCGCTGCGATCGCATCGGGCTGATCCGAGCGGACCGGAACGGTGCGAATACGGCGCGGCTCAGGACCGGACGAGAGCGTACCGTTCCCGGTGAGATGGGCGGACGGCCCGTTCGGCGCCGTGGAGGCGACAGCCACCGGCGCCGCACTCTGGGTCAGCGGCGGGAACACGACGCGGGGGCCGGACTGCGCCTTGCTGGAGACATCCACCGGCTGCTCCTCGCGCGGCACGATGCGCTCGACGCCGGCGAGGCGCTCCTGCTCAGGCTTGGCCTGGGCATTGGCCTCGGTCGGCGGCACCACCTTGATCGGGTTGCTATCGGCCCGGATCACCGGGGGCTCGCCTTTCGGCGCACTCGAGCTGAAGGTGCGGTAGGCATAGGCGCCGCCGGTGCCGACGACAGCCAGCGCGAGAATGGCGGCGATCGTCTTGAACCCGCCGCGCTTCTTCTCCGAATAGCCGCCGTCCTCGTCGTAGTCGTAGTGGTCGTCGTGGTAATGGGACTCCTGCGCACCGTGCTGGCCGTAGCCGTCGGTGTGCTGCGCATGGCCATAGAGCGTGTCGTCATAACGCCCGGCCTGCTGATCACCAGCGTAATGGGACGGCGCGAGGGTCTCCGGCATGGGATGGCTGCGATGGCTGCCAAGAAAAGCCGGGCGAGCCTCCTGCGGCGCGGCGGCACGGTCTTGCCCATGCGACGGCGGTGCATAGGGATCGACCGCCGGCGCGCCCTGCCCGCCGCCCCGGCGCTGCAGCCAGCTCGGCGGCCCTGCGGGCGCCACCGGCGCCTCTTCAAAAAACTGATTTTGCGGCTCGATCGCTGCTTCCGGGGCACGCGGCTCCGCGCGCAGCTCGCTCAATCGCGGCGGCCCCTTGCGGCCCGCATTGGGAAAGTCCGCCAGGGGATCGTTCTGCCCGATCAGGCGAGCCAGCTCCGCCAGCGGGTCGCTGCCATGATTTTCCTGCCTCGGATCGTCGCCGTATTCCGAGTGGATGTGTCCGTTTTGATATCGATCGGCCATCTAGATGCGTCCCCTTCGGGAAAGCCGCCCTTCGCCGAACAGCGATGCGACTGCGCCAATGCCGTCACAACTGCCCCGTGTGAAACGGCGAAATCCCCTTGTTTACCGCATCTCGGTCGGAGCCTGAACGCCAAGAACCTGGAGACCAGAAGCCAGCACCGAGACGACGCCCTGCACTAAGGCCAGTCGCGCAGTTGTGATTACTGCATCATTATTGATAATGAAGCGTAAATGCGGCATATCGCGACCCTTGGTCCAGAGCGAATGGAATTCGCTCGCAAGATCATAAAGATAGAACGCGATACGATGCGGCTCATGGGCCAGCGCAGCCGCCTCGACGGTGCGCGGATAGAGCGCAATCCGTCGCATAAGGCTCACTTCCGCGGGATCGACCAGCCGATCGAGCTCGGCATCGACCAGCGAGGCGCGGCGCGGCGCGTCATCCTCGGGCAGTTCCGGGTACGATTCGCGGGCATTACGGAAAATCGAAAAGCCGCGGGCGTGACCGTACTGGACATAGAACACCGGATTGTCGCGCGACTGCTCGATCACCTTGGCGAGGTCGAAATCGAGCGCGGCGTCGTTCTTGCGGAATAGCATCATGAAGCGGACAGCGTCGACGCCGACTTCATCCACCACTTCACGAAGTGTCACGAACTCACCGGCCCGCTTGGACATTTTCACCGGCTCGCCACCGCGCAGCAGCTTCACGAGCTGGACGATCTTGACGTCAAGTGTGGCCTTGCCGCCGGTGATCGCACTGATCGCGGCCTGCACCCGCTTGATGTAGCCGCCGTGGTCGGCGCCCCAGACGTCGACCAGATTGGCGAAGCCGCGGTCGAACTTCGTCTTGTGATAGGCGATGTCGGAGGCGAAATAGGTGTAGGAGCCGTCCGACTTCATCAGCGGCCGGTCGACGTCATCGCCATAGGCGGTCGCCCGGAACAGCGTCTGCTCGCGGTCCTCGTAGTCCTCGACCGGCGCGCCCTTCGGCGGCGGCAGCCGCCCCTCATAGACGTCGCCCTTGGCCCGCAGCTCGGCAATCGTCGCGCCGACCTGATCGCCGCCCTCGACCAGCGAGCGCTCGGAGAAGAACACGTCGTGCTTGACGTTGAGCGCGGCGAGATCGCCGCGGATCTGGTCCATCATCATGGCGATGGCTTTTGCGCGCACAACCGGCAGCCACTCGGCTTCCGGCTTGCTGAGCAGCGTTTCGCCGAATCCGGCGACCAGCGCCTCGCCCACCGGCTTGAGGTAGTCGCCGGGATAAAGCCCCTCCGGAATCTCGCCGATCACCTCGCCGAGCGCCTCGCGGTAGCGCAGGAACGCCGAGCGCGCCAGCACGTCGACCTGCGCGCCCGCGTCGTTGATGTAGTATTCGCGGGTGACGTCGAAGCCGCCGAAGCTCAAAAGGCTCGCCAGCGCATCGCCAAACACCGCGCCGCGGCAATGGCCGACATGCATCGGCCCCGTCGGGTTGGCGGAAACGTATTCGACGTTGATCTTTTCGCCGCCGCCGATGGCGCTGCGGCCGTAGGCGGCCCCTTCCCGCAGGACGATGCGCAGGGCGTCGGTCCATGCCGACTGCGTCAACGTCAGGTTGATGAAGCCCGGCCCTGCGACCTCCACCGCCTCGATCAGCGGGTCGCTCCGCAGCGCCGCCGCAAGCTTCTCCGCGAGGTCGCGCGGTTTGGCCTTGGCCTCCTTGGCGAGCACCATCGCGGCATTGGTCGCCATGTCGCCGTGGCTGGCATCGCGCGGCGGTTCCACAACAATGCGCGACAGGTCGATCCCGTCGGGCAAGGTCCCCTCGGTTGCCAGTGCGCGGCAGGCGCCGTGAACGCGCGACAGGATTTCGGCGAAGATGTGCGGGAAGACGGGGTCAGCCATTTGATGATCGCAATTTTTTGGGGAAGCCGGCTGCTGCCGGCATGCCGCCGCCTAACGTAATTCTGGGGTGCTGTCAAAAAGCCGCGCGTGTTCCATCAGGGCGAAACGATCCGTCATTCCAGCGATGAAGTTGCCGATCTGCCGCAGAAGCGCGCCATCGTCCCCCTCTAGCGCCGCGGTTCGCCATTCGGCCGGCAGCTCCTCTGGCACGGCCCTGTATCTGGCGAATAGGTCGCGCAAGATCGAGGCCGCGTCGTTCATCACCCCGACGACGCGCGGGTGGCGGTACATCTTCTCGAACAAAAAGGTCTTGATTGCCTTTTCGGTCAGCGCCGCGTCGTCGGAGAACGCGGCCAGCGTCCGCCCCGCCTGCCGGACGTCGTCCGCGCTTTGCGGCCGCGTCGCCTGCAGGCGGCGTTCGGTCTCCTCAACCACCGCACCGATCAGATAGGAGATCAGTTCGCGCACGAGTTCCGCTGCCCGGCGATGCGGATCGAGCACCGGCCAGCGCCGGTCGATGGCGGCGATCATGCCCGCCAGCGTCGGCAGCGCCTTGAGGTCCTCGATCTGGAACAGCCCGGCGCGCAAGCCGTCGTCGATGTCATGCGCGTCGTAGGCGATGTCGTCGGCGATCGCCGCGACCTGGGCCTCGAGCGAGGCATGGGCGGCGAGTTGCAGATCGTGCTGCGCGACATAGTCGGCGATCCCGACCGGAATCCCCGCCGAGCGATAGCGCCCCACCGGCCTACCGCTGCGGTCCAGCAGCGGGCCGTTGTGCTTGACGACGCCCTCGAGCGTTTCCCACGTCAGGTTGAGGCCATCGAAATCCGGGTAGCGATGCTCCAGCGAGGTCAGGATGCGGAGCGTCTGCGCATTGTGGTCGAACCCGCCGACCTCGCGCAGGCATTCGTCGAGCGCGCTCTCGCCGGCATGGCCATAGGGCGGATGGCCGAGGTCATGGGCGAGCGCCAGTGTCTCGGTCAGATCCTCGTCGAGGCCGAGCTGGCGGGCCAGTGCGCGGGCAATCTGGGCGACCTCAAGCGTGTGCGTCAGACGGGTACGATAGTGGTCGCCTTCATGGACGACGAAAACCTGGGTCTTGTACTGGAGGCGGCGAAAGGCCGTCGAATGGATCACCCGGTCGCAATCGCGCCGGAACGGGCTGCGGGTCCGGCTCGGAGCCTCCGGGTGAAGGCGGCCGCGGCTCAGCGCCGGGTCACAGGCATAGGGCATGCGGGCAGCAGGCATTTCGACCGACACAGGCATGTTTCCTCATCGCCCCACCCCAGACCGAATCATCGTCGGCCGCAAGGGAGCGCCTGCCAGTTTAGAGCATGCGCAATGTGATGGCGGGAACCCCACATTTGGCCGCGGCTACGTTGATTCCGGCCGGCAACGCACCTAATTATGGTGACGCGGAGTTTTTTGAACTTCGGCTTACGACGGAGCTTGCGGCAATGACAGTCAACGTCACCCTTTCCGACCGGGCGACACGCCGGATTGGCGAAATTCTGCGATCCGAGCGCGAAGGCGCCAAAATGCGGATCAGCGTGGAAGGCGGCGGCTGCTCCGGGTTTCAGTACAAGTTCGATGTCGATCACGAACAGGCCGAGGACGATCTCGTGATCGCCCGCGACAGCGTCGTCGTGCTGGTCGATCCGGCGTCCGCGCCGTTTCTTGCCGGATCGGAAGTCGATTTCGTCGACGATCTGATCGGCGCATCGTTCCGGGTGGTCAACCCGAACGCCACCGCCTCCTGCGGCTGCGGCACCAGTTTTTCGATCTGAGCCAACCGGCCCCGATCAAGACTTCGCCAGACCATTCATTGAGACAAAAAAAGGCGCCGGAACCCGGCGCCTTTTGGTTTTCCGTTGCTGGCTGCAATTCACTCCGCCGCCGCCACCTTCGGGCGCGGGAAATCGACCTCGTCGTCCTCGACCTCCGGCGGACCAAGGCGGCGCTTCAGGCGTTGGTCGAAGCGGTCGAGATAGATGTAGATCACCGGCGTGATGTAGAGCGTCAGCAACTGCGACACGCACAGGCCGCCGACCACCGCGACGCCGAGCGGCTGGCGCAGCTCCGCGCCCGCGCCCGTGCCGAGCGCAATCGGCAGCGTGCCGAAAATCGCGGCGAAGGTCGTCATCATGATCGGGCGGAAACGCAGCAGCGCCGCCTCGCGGATGGCGTGCTCGGCGCTGAGGCCGAGGCGACGCCGCTCCAGCGCGAAGTCGACCATCATGATCGCGTTCTTCTTCACGATGCCCACCAGCATCACAATGCCGATCATCGCGATCACCGACAGCTCCATGTCGAACAGCATCAGCGTCAAGATAGCGCCAATACCCGCCGACGGCAGGCCGGAAATGATGGTGATCGGGTGAATGAAGCTCTCGTACAGAATGCCGAGGATCACGAAGGCCGCAAACACTGCCGCGAGGATCAGAACGCCCTGCCCGCGCAGCGACTCCTGAAACACCTGCGCCGTTCCCGAGAAGCCGGTCGCGATCGTGACCGGCAGGTTGGAGTCCCGTTCGATCGTGGTGATGTGGTCAACCGCATAGCCGAGCGAATGGCCCGGCGCGAGGTTGAAGGAGATCGTCACCGCCGGCTGCTGCCCCTGATGGTTGATCTGCAGCGGGCCGACCGAGGGGACCATCTTGGCCACCGCATCGAGCGGAATGGTCTGGCCGCGGTTGGTCTTCACATAGAGTTTTGAGAGGTCCGACGGATCGACCCGGAACTGCGGCTGCACTTCCATGATGATCTTGTAGTCGTTCGACGGCATATAGATCGTACCGATCTGCCGCGTGCCATAGGCGTTGAAGAGCTGGTTGCGGACCTGCTCCACGGTGACGCCGAACACCGCCGCCTTCTCGCGGTCGACGTCGACCACGAGCTGCGGGTTCTTGATGTAGAGGTCGGTGGTGACGTCGAGCAGTCCGGGCACCTTGGCGATCTTCTCACGCATCATCGGCGCAAGCCGATAGAGCGCCTCGGTGTCGCCGCTCTGCAGCACGTACTGGTACTGGCTCTTGGAAATGCGCCCGCCGACATTCAGGTTCTGGATGCTCTGGAAGAACGCCTGCAGGCCCGGCACCTGAAGCGCGGTCTGGCGCAGCCGCTGGATCACCTTCGGCGCGGCATCGCGCTCGCCCCGCGGTTTCAGCGAGATGAACAGGCGGCCGTAGTTCGCCGTCGGGTTCGGGCCGCCGGAGCCGACCGTGCTGTTGATGTATTCGATCGCCGGATCCTTGCCGAGCAGATCGGCCAGCACCTGCTGCCGCGCCTTCATCGCCTCGAAGGAGGTGTCGGTCGCCGCCTCCGTCACGCCGATGAGAAAGCCCGTGTCCTCCTGCGGGAAGAAGCCCTTCGGCACCACGGCGTAGAGGACGAACGTGCCGAACAACGTCGCGAAGGTGACGACCAGCATCACGGACTTGTAGGCGAGCACGCGGTCGAGCGTCCATTCATAGGCGCGCAGCCAGCTATTGAACATGCGCTCGAAGACGCGGAGCACGATGTTGAGCCGCTTGTCCGGATCGTGCGCCCTGAGCATGCGCGCGCTGAGCATCGGCGTTAGCGTCAGCGAGACGAAGCCGGACACAAGAATCGCGACCGAAACGGTGACGGCGAATTCGCGGAATACGCGTCCGACGATGCCGCCCATCAGCAGCACCGGGATGAACACGGCGATCAGCGAGAAGGTGATCGAGATGATCGTGAAGCCGATCTCGCGCGCGCCCTTGAGCGCCGCCTCGAACGGCCTCATCCCGCGCTCGATATAGCGCATGATGTTTTCGAGCATCACGATGGCGTCGTCGACGACGAAGCCGACCGACAATGTCATCGCCAGCAGCGTCATGTTGTTAATCGAGAAATCGAGCAGGTACATGACCGCGCAAGTGCCGATCAGCGAGATCGGCACGGCGAGCGCCGGAATGAACGTCGCCGACATCGAGCGCAGGAACAGGAAGATCACCAGCAGCACGAGCGCCACGGCGATCAGCAGCGTTTCCTCGACGTCGGCCACCGCCTGCCGCACCGAGATCGAGCGATCCATCATCACGTCGACGGAGATCGACGGGGGGATCTGGGCGCGCAGCGCGGGCAGCTTGGCGCGCACGCCATCGACCACGGCGATGACGTTGGCGTCCGGCTGCTTCTGCACGGCCAGCACGATGGCGCGGTTGCCGTTCAGCCAGGTCGCGATCCTGTCGTTCTCGACGCTGTCATAGATGTTGGCGATCTCGTCGAGCTTCACTGGCGCGCCGTTGCGCCAGGCGACGACGACCTTGCTGTAGTCCGCAGCCTTGTTCATCTGCCCGGACGCCTGCAGCGCGACGTCCTGCTTCGGCCCGTTCAGGGTGCCGACCGGCGTGCTGGAGTTGGCGCCGGCGACGGCGGCGCGGACATCGTCGAGCGTCAGCCCGCGTGCCGCGGCGGCCTGCGGATCGACCTGAACGCGGATCGCGAATTTCTGGCTGCCATAGATCAGCACCTGCGCCACGCCGGGGATCTGCGAAAGCGCCTGGCCGACGGTGATCTCGCCATATTCGTTCACGGCCGAGAGCGGCAACGTGTCGGACGACAGTGAAATATAGATCACCGGAAACTCCGCCGGGTTCACCTTTCTGAAGCTCGGCGGGATCGTCATCTCTATCGGCAATCGCCGCTGCGCGATGGTGAGCGCGGTCTGCACGTCGAGCGAGGCGGCGTCGATATTGCGGCTGAGGTCGAACTGGATGGTGATCTGCGAGGTGCCCTGCGACGACTGCGAGGACATCGACGAGATGCCGGCAATCGTCGACAGTTGCCGCTCGATGATGCCGGCAACGGAGGCGGCCATCGTGTCGGCGCTGGCGCCGGGCAGCGTCGCCGTCACCTCGATGGTGGGAAAGTCCACCTTCGGCAGCGCGGAGACCGGCAGCAGACGAAACCCGAAAATGCCGAAGGCAACGATCGACGCCGTCAGCAGCGTGGTCAGAACCGGGCGACGGATACACAGCTCGGAGAGCGTCATGGATCAGGCTCCAGCCTTCCGGCTCCGCGCTTCCACGGCCGTTCCATCTGACAGAAGGAGCTGCCCCTCAACCACGACGTCTTCACCGCCCGAAAGGCCGGTCGCAATCATCGAGCGTCCTTCCGAGGTACGCGCCACCGTCACGGGCTGCACCCGCGCCTTGCCGTCCTTCACGACGAACACGAAGTCGCCGGTCTGGCTGCGCTGCACCGCTTCCGACGGCACCACGACGCTCTGCTCGTTGCGAATGATCAGCTTGGTCGGCACCAGCGCGCCGGGCCACAGCCGTTCCGCGGCGTTCTCCATCACTGCGCGGACCGTCACCATGCCGGTGGCGGTATCCACCGTGTTTTCGATCATCGCAACGACGCCGGCCTCGCTCTGATTGTCGCCGGGCATGGTCGCGAGCACCTTGGAGGACGAGGCCGCGACGGCGGCCTGCAGATCGACCAGCACGCGCTGCGGCACCGCGAAGGACACGTAGATCGGCGCGATCTGGTTGATCGTCGCGAGCGGCGCGACATCCGCCGGCCGCACGAAGTTGCCGACCTTGACCGTCGCAGCGCTGATGCGCCCGGAAATCGGCGCGCGGATCACGGTATAGGTCTTCTGGACCTTGAGGTTGTCGAGCGCAGCCTGATCGGCCTCGATAGTGCCGCGAAGAACGTCCGCCTGGGTGTTGGCATTGTCGAGGCTGACCTGCGTCGTCGCCCCCTTCCCGATCAGGTCGCCGAAGCGCCGCTGATCGCGCTCCGCGCCGACCAGCGAGGCGCGGCTCTTGGCCACCACGCCTTCGGCCTGTGCGATCTGCGCATCGATCTGGCGGGAGTCGAGCGTGAAGAGGATGTCGTCCTTGCTGACCTTGGCGCCGTCCTCGAAATGCACCGCCGTGATGGTGGTATCGAGCCGCGACTTGAGGGCGACGCTCGCAATCGGCGTCACCGTGCCGATGGCGTCGACATCGATCGGCATCGATTTCAGCTCGGCCTTGGCCAGCTCGACGGAAACGACCCTTGCGCGAGATCCCTTCTGGGCTGCTTTACTGTCGGACGAAGGCCCCCGCGCATAGACTGCGGCGAAGGCGGCCCCGCTGAGCAGAGCCACGAGAAGGAGAAATCGAGCTTTGTTCTTCATACGACACGTGGGACAGCCCCGGAAAACCAGTCGCGAAGGCCGCCTTCTCTCCAAAATTGGCTAAGGGTTGCGCTCTAAATCACGAAATTTATCATGAGATGCCTAATCATGGTACGCAAACCATTGGAAAACTGGCAATAATCAAATCGCGCTTTGCGGCTAAATAGCACCGCTTCGTGAAAAAAATGTGCGCGGCGGCTCGTCCGCCGGCATCCGCCCCGATAAACCGTTGAGATAGCAATGCCCATTCGGATCGCCACCTGGAACGTCAACTCCGTCCGCCAGCGGCTCGACCACCTCGTCACCTGGCTGAAGGCGACCGCACCGGACATCGCCTGCCTCCAGGAAATCAAATGCGTGGACGAGGCGTTTCCGCGCGAGGCAATTGAGGCGCTCGGCTACAATGTGGTCACGCACGGGCAAAAGACCTTCAACGGCGTCGCGCTTCTGTCGCGCTTTCCGTTCCAGGAAACCACGCCGATGCTGCCGGGCGATCCGGAAGACAATCACGCCCGCTTCCTCGAAGGCGTCGTGTCGCACAAGCACGGCGTCGTGCGGGTCGCGTGCCTTTATCTGCCGAACGGCAATCCGGCGATGACCGACAAATACACCTACAAGCTCAATTGGATGGCGCGTCTGCGTGACTACGCCGCGGATCGTCTGAAGGCCGAGGAGCCGCTCATCCTGGCGGGCGACTACAACGTGATCCCCGACAGCCGTGACGTTCACAATCCGGCGGCCTGGGCGAACGATGCCCTCTTTCTGCCGCAAACCCGTCAGGCGTTTCAGTCGCTGCTGAACCTCGGCCTGACCGATGCGCTGCGCGCGACAACCGATGCGGCGGGGCAATATACGTTCTGGGATTATCAGGCGGGCGCGTGGCCGAAGAACAACGGCATCCGCATCGACCATCTGCTGCTGTCGCCGCAGGCCAGCGACAGGCTGCTCGCGGCGGGTATCGACCGGCATGTGCGGGGCTGGGAAAAGGCGTCAGACCACGTTCCGGTCTGGATCGATCTCGATCTTGAGCCGCTCTGAGCGGCAGCCGTCAACCAAGGTAGACAGCGGCCAGCGGCGAATGTGTCAGTCGCGGCGGCCCTGCACCCAGCGCTCCAGCATCTTGAGCGCCATTGCCCGGTCGTCCTCGGTCGCCTTGGCGAGCGCCTTGTTGTAGCTGTCGGTGATCCAGAGCTCCTCGGTGGTCGCGCTGTCCTTGGCCAGCGTCAGCCACATCAGGCCGCGCGCCGCCTGCCGCGGCAGGTGCTCGCCGTTGAACAGCATCTGCCCCAGCAAGGCCTGCGCCTGGTGTTGGCCCTTCTGCGCCGCAAGGCCGAGCCAGCGCGCGCCGTAGCGCGGATCACGCGGCGCACCGACCCCGCCGATATACATGCGGGCGAGATCATACTGCGCATCGGCATTGCCGAAATAGGAAGCGGCATAGGAGAACATCTCCCGCGCCCGTTCCGGGTCGGCCTTGATCTTGGTGTTCGGGATGCCGCGCAGAAGATAGCGGCCGAGTTCGACGAAGGCGTTGGCAACGATCGCCGCCTGCGGCGCGGACGGATTGTCCTCGGCATGGGCATTGGCGATGCGGCTGAAATAGCCGAAGGCCCGCAGATTGTCCTGCGCCACGCCGTCGCCATTGGCATACATGCGGCCCAGCTTCCACTGCGCGACCGGGTGCCCGCCCTCGGCAGCGTATTGCAGCGCCGTGAGGCTCGAGCTCGGCGGGACCGCCTGCTTCAGCGCCGACGCGGCGGCCGGCTGCTGCGCAGCGACAACGGGGATGGTGGCTTCATCGTGACCAACGGCGGTGCCTTCGAACGCAGAGGCCGGACTAACCGAGACCACAGCAGCAAACGCAAACGCAACGACTAGACGCTCAGATGTCCGCATAACACTGTTTCTCATGCGCCGCGCCCGGATGGGTGACCGCGCCATAGACGGCAGGCCCCACCTGTTGGGCATATTTCCAAAGCACACCCGAGCGAGCATTAGACTCGCGCGGTTCCCAGTTTTTCCGACGCTCAGCCAGTTCGGCATCCGTCAACTTCACATCGAGCGTGCCGGCATTGGCATCGATCTCGATGATGTCTCCATCCCGCAACAGCGCGATCGGGCCGCCGACCGCCGCCTCCGGCCCGACGTGGCCGATGCAGAAGCCGCGCGTCGCGCCGGAAAACCGGCCGTCGGTGATGAGCGCAACCTTGCCGCCCATGCCCTGCCCGTACAGCGCCGCCGTGGTCGCGAGCATCTCGCGCATGCCCGGTCCGCCGCGCGGCCCCTCATAGCGGATGACCAAAACCTCGCCTTCCCGATAGGTGCGGTTCTTGACCGCCTCGAACGCATCCTCTTCGCGATCAAAGCAACGCGCCGGTCCTGCAAATGTCAGCTCGGTCATCCCGGCGACTTTCACAATCGCACCTTCCGGCGCGAGGTTACCGCTCAACCCGACAACTCCACCCGTCACCGTGATCGGATGGTCGGCTGGCCGCACCACGTCCTGATCGGGATTCCATTTCACGGCTTTGAGATTCTCGGCGATGGTCCGCCCGGTTACGGTAAGACAATCGCCGTGAAGATAGCCGTGATCGAGAAGCGTCTTCATCAGAAGCGGTATGCCACCAGCTTCAAACATGTCTTTGGCGACATAGCGGCCGCCTGGTTTCAAATCCGCGATATATGGTGTCTTTTTGAAGATTTCGGCGACGTCGAACAGGTCGAACTCGATGCCGCACTCATGCGCGATCGCCGGCAGATGCAGCGCCGCGTTGGTCGAGCCGCCGGACGCAGCGACGACGGCCGCCGCATTCTCCAGCGCCTTGCGCGTGACGATGTCGCGGGGGCGGATATTGGCGGCGATCAGATCCATGATCTGTTCCCCGGCCGCCATGCAGAACGAATCCCGGATTTCGTAAGGGGCCGGAGCACCGGCCGAATATGGCAGCGCCAAGCCGATCGCCTCGGAAACCGTGGCCATCGTGTTGGCGGTGAACTGCGCGCCGCAGGCGCCCGCCGACGGACACGCCACGCGCTCGATCTCGTCGAGATCGGCGTCCGACATCTCGCCGACCGAATATTTGCCGACCGCCTCGAACATGTCCTGCACGGTGACCTGCTGGCCACGGAAATTGCCCGGCAGGATCGAGCCGCCATAGATGAAGATCGAGGGCACGTTCAGCCGCACCATCGCCATCATCATGCCCGGCAGCGACTTGTCGCAGCCCGCAAGGCCCACCAGTGCGTCATAGGAGTGGCCGCGAATGGTCAGCTCGACGGAATCGGCGATCGTCTCGCGCGAGGGCAGCGACGAGCGCATGCCCTCGTGCCCCATGGCAATGCCGTCCGTCACGGTGATGGTGCAGAATTCACGCGGCGTCCCGCCCGCCGAGGCAACGCCCTTCTTCACCGCCTGCGCCTGGCGCATCAGCGAGATGTTGCACGGCGCGGCCTCGTTCCAGCACGAGGCGACGCCGACGAAGGGCTGGTGGATCTGGGCGGTGGTGAGGCCCATGGCGTAAAGGTAGGAGCGATGCGGCGCACGCTCGGGGCCTTCCGTCACATGACGGCTCGGCAGCCTCGACTTGATGTGCGCCTTCTGGTCCATCGCCAACCTGATCTCCGCCGCCTCAGGATCGAGACGACCTGTATGACCCGCGACCGTCTTGCGATCGCCGCCCTCCCCTGCTGGCTCAAGCCCGCAGTTGAAGTGCCTTCTTGGTCTCATTGAGGGGTGTGGCCAAATCGCGGCGCGCGCAAGCGGCTAGACCACCGCCGGGCAAATGTTCCGCCATTGTGGCTGACCCGCAACAGATTCCACGGTGATTTTCCACTGCAACGACGGCGAAAATTCGCAAGCGCCGCTGGTGCTACGACACCTCGCCAGCTTGTCCGATGCCGACGCGGACAACATGATTAACAGGCTCTTTCCGCATTCTCCCACGGCGCAAACGAGCTGTTCATCATCAATCCCGATTGGCTTGGCGTTTCTGCTCGATTCATTGTTCACTCCAAATATTACCGCTGCCTGCGCGCATCAGCCGCCGCGGGCCGCACGATGATTTGATCCGGTTCTTCGCTCAATTTCCGGAGAGGCGCGCTCGCCTCCCGCTCTGCGACCAGGCGATAACCCGAAATTTTTTAGGACATTCGATGAACCCCAATCAGCAGACTGCGGTGAGGCAGGCAGCCCCGGCGGCGCAGGCTCACGGAAAGTTGCTGATCAATGCATCGATCATCGGCGCGAGCGTTTTCCTCGCTTGCCTGCTCGGCATCCTGACCCGGCCGACCGGAATGCTCGCAACGCTCTGGCCGGCCAATGCGCTGCTGCTCGGCCTGTTCGTCCGCTATCCGCGTCTCGCAACCCCGCTTGGCTATCTGGCGGCCGCTGCCGCCTATACCGGCGCCGAATTCGCGACCGGCGGCACCCTGCTGCCGACCCTGCTGCTGACCGTCGCCAACCTTGCGGGGGTCGCCAGCGGGCACGTCCTGTTCGCCCGGCTTCCTCGCGGCCACCAACGGCTCAACGGCCCCAACTCGGTGCTGCACCTGGCGCTGAATGCGGCCATCGCCGCCGCTGTCGCGGGCGCCGTTGGCGTGGTCGGCGACCCGGTCCTCGACACTTTCAGCGGCTGGGAATTCTGGTTCACTACCGAATTTGCGAACTACATCGCGATCCTTCCGGTGATTCTATCGCTGCCGGACCGCAAGCCAGCCTCGCCGGCCCGGCGTCGCCGGCTTCAGGACCTGCAAAGGCCGCCGCTGTTCCATGCGGAACAGGTCGCGCCCGTCGCCGCCCTGATCCTGTCCGCTACGGCTGCGCTGCTGTTTGGCGGCCCCGGCGCAGTGGCCTTCGCCGTGCCCGCGCTGCTGTGGTGCGCCATCGCCCTCAGCCAGTTCACCACGGCAATTCTGACGCTCCTGTACAGCCAGTGGATCCTGCTCGCGATCTCGACCGGCTTTGTCACGATCACCACCGACGTCAATTCCCGTCCGGTGCTGACGTCATTGCGCATGGCGGTCGCACTGGTCGCCCTCGGCCCGATCATGGTCGCGAGCGTCATGGCGGCCCGCAACACCCTGCAGCGTCGTCTGGAACGCATGGCGCTGCACGATCATCTCACGGGACTGCTGAACCGACGTTCCTTCACCGAGGACGCCACGGCGATGCTGGAGAGCCTGGCGGCACAGCGCCAGCCGGTCGCCGTGATGATGGTGGACATCGACCACTTCAAGGCGATCAACGACACATTTGGGCACGCTGCAGGCGATGACGTGATCGCCAGCACCGCGGCCGTGCTGAAACGCTGCATCCGGCAGACCGAGCTCGCGGGCCGGCTCGGCGGCGAGGAATTTGCAGTGGTTGTGCCGGGATGCTCGAAAGACGATGCGCTCGCCATCGCCGAGCGGATGCGCGTTGCATTCGCGGACAACACGGTGACGACCATGAACGGCGACCGGATCACCGCCACCATCAGCATCGGCGTCGCCCATGCCGTCGAAGCGCCGGGCGAACTCGGCGCGCTGCTCGCAGCCGCCGACGCGGCGCTCTACCGGGCGAAGGCCGAGGGCCGTAACCGCGTCAATACCGACAACGCAGCGATGCCGACCCTGATCACCAACGCGCCGCCGCTTTGAGGAGCGACGGCGCAAAAGGCATGTCCCGGATGGTCGCGGTTTACACGTTCAGCACGCGGCCGTAGGCATCAAGCACCGCTTCCTTCATCATTTCCGACAGGGTCGGATGCGGGAAGACGGTGTGCATCAGCTCTTCCTCGGTCGTCTCGAGATTCATCGCGACGACATAGCCCTGGATCAGTTCGGTGACTTCCGCCCCGACCATATGCGCGCCGAGCAACTGGCCGGTCTTCTTGTCGAAGATCACCTTGACGAGGCCATGATCCTCACCAAGCGCGATTGCCTTGCCGTTGCCGACGAAGGGGAAGCGGCCGACGCGGATATCGCGCCCCTCCTCCTTCGCCTTGGCCTCGGTGAGGCCGACGGAGGCGACCTGCGGCTGGCAGTAGGTGCAGCCCGGAATGAGGCTCTTGTCGATCGGATGAGGCTTGAGCCCCTTGATCGCCTCGACGCAGATCACGCCCTCATGCTCGGCCTTATGCGCCAGCATCGGCGGGCCGGCGACGTCGCCGATGGCGTAGACGCCCGGCACGTTGGTCTTGCCGTAGCCGTCGACCATGATGCAGCCGCGATCGGTTTTGACGCCGAGTCTTTCGAGGCCGAGATTTTCGATGTTGCCGACGACGCCGACCGCCGAGATGACGCGCTCGAACTCCACCGTCTGCGGCTTGCCCTTGCCGTCGTCGATGGTCGCGACCACGCTGTCGCTCTTCTTGTCGAGGTTGGTGACCTTGGTGGCGGTGAGAATCTTGATGCCCTGCTTCGCGAACTGCTTGCGGGCGAACGCGGCGATCTCCGCGTCCTCGACGGGCAACACCTGCGGCAGGACCTCGACCACCGTGACGTCCGCGCCCATGGTGCGGAAGAACGACGCGAACTCGATGCCGATCGCGCCCGAGCCGATCACCAGCAGCGATTTTGGAATTTTTGGCGCAACCATCGCCTCAAAATATGTCCAGATCAGCTTGCCGTCCGCCTCCAGTCCCGGCAGCGCGCGCGGACGCGCGCCGGTGGCGACGATGACGTGCTTGGCGGTGTAGCTGCCCGGCCCAAGCGCGCCCTTCGGCGGTTCGGTCTTGAGCCGCGGGTCGGACGCCTTCACGGTGAGCTTGCCCGGCGAGTCGATCGTCGCCTCGCCCCAGATCACCGAGATCTTGTTCTTCTTCATCAGGAAGCCGACGCCGTCATTGAGGCGCTTCGACACGCCGCGCGAACGCTTCACCACCGCTTCCTGATCGAACCGGATGTTGTCCGCGGCAAGGCCGTAGTCCTTGGCGTTCTGCATGTAGTGATAGATCTCGGCGGAGCGCAGCAGCGCCTTGGTCGGGATGCAGCCCCAGTTCAGGCAGATGCCGCCGAGATAGGATTTTTCGACAATGGCTGTCTTGAACCCGAGCTGCGCCGCGCGGATCGCTGCGACATAGCCGCCGGGGCCGGAGCCGATGACGATGATGTCGAAAGAGGTGTCGGACATAACAATCTGCCTCAGTTACATGTCGGGTTTACATGTTTTGGGACCGACATCGAGCCGCGCGATGCGCGACGGCCCCGGCATCGGTCTGCCGTCGGCGCCGCGCGAAGGTTCGCGGACAACCGTGATGTCGAGGGCGCAGTTTCCACCGCGCGCGATGAAGCGGCCGAAATCGAGCCGTTCGATACGATCGACCACGCCGAGCTTTTCCGGAATTTCGTCCAGCGCGGCGATCGCCGCATAGGCCTGCCAGACAGTGTATTGCGGAGGGAGCTCTGCTGCGGCCGGCGACTGCGTCGCCAGCCACATGATTGCCGCCCCCGTCACCATCCACTGTCGCATCGGCAGAACCAGCGTCATCGGCGTGGCTTCTTTCGGCGTCAAACCACCATCATCACGGGGTTTTCGATCAGGGTCTTGAACGCGCCGATCAGTTCGGCGCCAAGCGCGCCGTCCACCGCACGATGATCGCACGACAGCGTGACGCTCATCACCGTCGCGACCTTGACCTTGCCGTCCTTGACGATCGGGCGCTGCTCGCCCGCGCCCACCGCAAGAATGGTGGCATGCGGCGGATTGATCACGGCGGTAAAGTCCTTGATCCCGAACATGCCGAGATTGGACACCGCGCTGGTGCCGCCCTGATATTCTTCCGGCTTCAGCTTGCGCGTCCGCGCCCGCGCCGCAAAATCCTTCATCTCGTTGGAGATGATCGACAGCGGCTTGGTTTCAGCCTGGCGAACGATCGGGGTGATCAGGCCGCCCGGCATCGCGACGGCAACGCCGACATCCGAATGCTTGTGCTTGAGCATGCCGCCATCGGTCCAGCTGACATTGGCATCGGGCACGCGCTGCAGGGCGAGCGCGAGCGCCTTCACGACGAAGTCGTTGACCGACAGCTTGTAGGCCGGCTTGCCGTCCTTGTCCTTCGGCGCGGCGGCGTTGATGTCCTCGCGGGCCTTGAGGAGGTTGTCGAGGTTGCAGTCGATCGTCAGGTAAAAATGCGGGATCGTCTGGGTCGACTGGGTCAGGCGCTGTGCAATCGTGCGGCGCATGCCGTCGTGCGGGATAACCTCGTAGCTGCCCTCGGGGAACAGCGCGCGGACCTGCTGGTCCGACATCGCCGAAGCCATCGCCTGCGGCGCTGCGGCAACTGCGGCCCCCGCCTTCAGCGGCGCCTTGCCGGACTTCGCATCCGCGATGTCGCGGGCGACGACGCGGCCATGCGGCCCGGTGCCGGTGACGCGCGACAAATCGATGCCGGCATCCTTGGCGAGACGGCGCGCGAGCGGCGACGAGAACACGCGGACCTCGCCTGCGGCCTTCTGGACCGGCGCTGCCGGCGCAGCGGGTGCAGCCACCGGCTTGGCTTCCGCCTTTGCCTCGGCGGCGGCCTTCGTCTCTGAAGCTGCCTCGGGCTTTGCAACCGGCGGCGCGGCCTTGGGCGCGGGCGCGGCGCTCGCCGCGCTGACGTCCTCGCCCTCGGCGACCATGATGGCGATGACGTTGTTGACCGGCACGTCATGCGTGCCTTCGGCCACGAGGATCTTTGCCAGCGTGCCGTCGTCGACGGCTTCGACTTCCATCGTGGCCTTGTCGGTCTCGATTTCGGCAATGACGTCGCCGGTCTTGATGGCGTCGCCTTCCTTCTTCAGCCACTTCGCAAGATTGCCCGTCTCCATCGTCGGAGACAGCGCGGGCATCAAAATATTGATCGGCATCATGCTGCTCCGCTTAGCGATAGCAAACGGCCTTGGCCGCCGCCACGACGTCTGCCACGCTCGGCAGCGCGAGCTTTTCGAGGTTGGCCGCGTAAGGCATCGGCACATCCTTGCCGGACACCCGCGCAACCGGCGCATCGAGATAGTCGAAGGCTTCTTCCATGATGCGCGCGGAGATTTCCGCACCAACACCGCACTGCTGCCAGCCCTCTTCCACCGCCACCGCGCGGCCGGTCTTCTTCACCGAAGCGATGATCGTTTCGGTGTCGAGCGGACGCAGCGTGCGCAGGTCGATGACCTCCGCCTCGATGCCTTCCTTCGCCAGTTCGTCGGCGGCCTTGAGGGCATAGCTCATGCCGATGGACCAGGCCACCAGCGTCACGTCCTTGCCCTCGCGCGCGACCCGCGCCTTGCCGATCGGCAGCACGTAGTCGTCGAGCTTCGGTACCTGACCGGAGTGACCGTACAAAATTTCGTTCTCGAGGAAGATCACCGGGTTCGGATCGCGGATCGCAGCCTTGAGGAGGCCCTTCGCATCCGCTGCCGAATAGGGCGCGACCACCTTGAGACCGGGAATGTGCGAGTACCAGGCCGAGTAGTCCTGGCTGTGCTGCGCGGCAACGCGCGCGGCTGCGCCGTTCGGGCCGCGGAAAACGATCGGGCAGCCCATCTGGCCGCCTGACATGTAGAGCGTCTTGGCAGCGGAGTTGATGATCTGGTCGATCGCCTGCATGGCGAAGTTGAAGGTCATGAACTCGACGATCGGCTTCAGCCCAGCGAATGCCGCGCCGACGCCGACGCCGGCAAAGCCATGCTCGGTGATCGGCGTATCGATCACGCGGCGCGAGCCGAATTCCTGAAGCAGGCCCTGCGTGACCTTGTAGGCGCCCTGATACTCGGCAACCTCCTCGCCCATCACGAAGACGTCGCCATCGCGACGCATTTCTTCGGCCATGGCATCGCGCAGCGCCTCGCGCACGGTCATCGTCACCATCTCGGTGCCTGCGGGCACCTCGGGGTCGGAACCCAGATCGACCTTCGGCGCGGCCGGCGCCTTTGGCGCAGCGGGCTCCGCCTTCGCCTCGGGCGCGGCCTCGGCCTTCCCCACCGGCTTCTCGGCGACATCGGCGGCGGTCTCGCCCTCCTCGAGGATGACCGCGATCGGGGTGTTCACGGCAACGTCGGAAGTGCCTTCGGCGATCAGGATCCGCCCCAGCGTTCCTTCGTCGGTGGCCTCGACTTCCATCGTCGCCTTGTCGGTTTCGATCTCGGCAATCACATCGCCGGACTTAACTGCATCGCCTTCCTTCTTCAGCCACTTGGTGAGGTTGCCCCTCTCCATCGTCGGCGACAGTGCAGGCATCAGAACTTCAATCGGCATAACGGCTCCTGGCTGCGTTCGTCGCGCTCAAAGAAGAACATCGGTGAAGAGCTCGGACGGATCCGGCTCCGGGTCGGTCTGAGCGAATTCGGCCGACGCATTGACGATCACACGCACATCGGCGTCGATCTTCTTCAGCTCGTCCTCGCTCACCTTGAGTTTCAGGAGACGCTGGCGCACCTGCTCGATCGGGTCCTGATCGTGACGCACCTTCTCGACTTCTTCGCGCGTCCGGTACTTTGCCGGATCGGACATCGAGTGGCCGCGATAGCGATAGGTCTGCATCTCGAGGATGTACGGGCCCTTGCCTGCGCGGCACCAGGCGACGGCGCGATCGCCGGCTGCCTTCACCGCGCGCACATCCATGCCGTCGACCTGCTCGCCCGGAATGTTGAACGACGCACCGCGCTTGGAGAAGTCGGTCTGCGCCGAAGAGCGCGTCACCGACGTGCCCATCGCGTAGCGGTTGTTTTCGATCACATACACGACGGGAAGCTTCCACAGCTCCGCCATGTTGAAGCTTTCATAGACCTGGCCCTGATTAGCCGCGCCGTCGCCGAAGTAAGCTACGCAGACATTGTCGTTGCCGCGATAGCGGTTGGCGAACGCAAGCCCGGTGCCGAGCGGCACCTGCGCGCCGACGATGCCGTGGCCGCCGTAAAACTGCTTCTCCTTGCTGAACATGTGCATGGAGCCGCCCTTGCCCTTGGAGTATCCTCCGCGCCGGCCGGTCAGTTCGGCCATCACGCCGTTGGCGTCCATACCGCAAGCCAGCATGTGACCATGATCGCGATAGCCGGTGATTACCTGGTCGCCCTCCTTGAGGGCCATCTGCATGCCGACGACGACCGCTTCCTGTCCGATGTACAGATGACAGAAACCGCCGATCACACCCATGCCGTAAAGCTGGCCTGCCTTCTCTTCAAAACGGCGGATCAGCAGCATCTCGCGCAACGCGAAAAGTTCTTCACTCTGGGTGAAGCTCAAAGTCGTCGTGTCGCGCGGCGATTTGTCGGGACTGGACGCAACGTCTTTCCGAATTTGTGTGTCGGATTTGTTCGAAGGGGATTTTTTTGCAGAAGGCATTGCAAATCCTGGTGAGAGGACCAAACAAAATCCTTCCTACTCCATGTCGCAGCCCAGCGGAAGCATCCGCGCCGCGGCTAAACGCCTACAACGTCAATACTATCCGAAATTACTGTGTTCTATTGCAGCGCAACAAAAACTTGCGCAACTTTCTGACTTCCAGCGACGAAAAAAAGTCAGATTATTTATCGAGCAAGACAATGTCGCGCGGATGAATGAAGTCGAGCTGGTAACGAGCTCGCTCATCGAGCATGTCCGGGTCCAGTCGGCTGGAGCGGAGCAGCGCCACGCGCTGCTCGCCGACCGCCCGCTCCGCCTTCAGGCGGACCAGTTCGGCAGTCAGCGCGATGATCTCCTGATCGAGCTCCTGCTGGGCCGTGAGGCCATAGCGCCCGGTATAGGCATTGACGCCGAAATAGCCGATCACACCCGCAGCGAGCAGGTAGAGTGCGATGCCGGTCAGGACGGCTTTCAATCGGGCGCGAGATACCATGGCGCGACCATGGATCGGCTTGGTTAACGTTCCATAAAATCCCGCGCCCGGGCCGCACTATTTTGCTGGCGCGCCACCCAATCGGCATAGGCGGCGAGATATTGCTTCAGCAGGTCGGCCACCGGCTGGCTGCTGAGTTCGCCCTGGCCGTCGAAAGCCCCGCCGACGCCGTTCAGGTAAATCTCCGGCTGCTGCAAAATCGGCCCGGTGATGCCCGGCAGGATCTGCTTGAGCTGCATCGCGGCGCTCACCCCGCCGAGAGCGCCCGGCGAATTGGAAATGATGCCGGTCGGCTTGCCGTTGAAGGAGCTCTTGCCATAGGGCCGCGAGGCGACGTCGATGGCATTCTTGAGCACGCCGGAAACGCCGCGGTTGTATTCCGGCGTCACGAACAGGACGGCGTCCGCCGCTCTGATCCTGTCGCGAAACGCCACCCAGTCGGCCGGCGGCGTCGCCTCAAAATCCTGATTGAAGAACGACAGGTTGTGGAGGGTGACGATGTCGAGTTTCAGCGATGGCGGCGCGAGCTTGGCCAGGGCATTGGCGACCTTGAGCGTAAAGGCTTCCTTGCGCAGACTGCCGACAATGACGGCGACGTTATACGGGGCAGGCATGGATGGTTCCTTCTCATCGACGCCAGAGCGGCGCCCCCGATCAGCTAGCCATCCCCCCAAGATGATGCAAGCGCATGAAGTGTTCTTTTGGCTTCGTTGAGAAGATTGGGCGCATTCGGCCGGCGCACACCCCGCCCCGGATTGCCTCGCACAGGAAAAGCGCACGACGGCGTGTTCCGGGCGGGCAGCCCTGCCCCGCCCGGAACACGCAGGTCGAGCGAACCGGTCAGGCGAGGTTGCGGATCTCGTTAAGCACCATGTTGCCGAAGCGCTTGCCGCGATTGCGCAAAACCTTCAGCGGCCCGGCATCAACGAAATAGGTCAGCAGGATGCTGTCCCGCGTCTTGACGCCGGAATGCACCGGATCGGCCGAGTGCCAGGTATCGTCCCCGACAGCGAACGCATATCCCGAATTGGGGGCGAACTTCATCTGCGACCGCTTCGGCTTGGAGCCATCCGGCAGCACGTCGTGGAAGATCGTGCCGATATCGGTGTGGGCCTCGTCGCGCGGCAGATAGAGCTGCACGGTGATGCCCTTCCAATGCGTGTCGGTATGCGGCGGAATGCTGTAGCCGGGGATGTCGCGGGTCAGGATCGGAATGGGATACATCCCCACCGACGCATGGTTCCTGCCGAAGCGCCGTTCCAGCGCCGGCGCGAGCTTGCGCATGAATACATCCTTGACCGCCTCGGATCGCAGCGCGGCGCCGACGACGCTCCAGACCGCGAGCTTTTCCGGTGGCAGGTGGCGAATATATTCTGGAAAGAGATCGATCTTGACCCGGGTCGGCATCGCGCCGTTGCGCACGTCGTGCCGGCTCCGTCCACTCATCGGGCGATAGTCCGATGCCTCGGGCATCGCCATCATCATCGCCGCATAGACGTCCTCGGGAAATACCTGATCGAATTCGAGGTGATAGAACGGCGCATGGACGATCCGCGCCCGATCTATCGCCGCCGACACATAGTCGGTGAGGCCATGCACAGTCTTATGGCGATCGGCCGAACTGGCCGCTTGGAGGGTGGAGACGTAGCCCATCATGTGCCCCTTGGCGGGCCGTCCACCCCAACGGGAACGGTCCGCGGGGCACAACTATAGCACCCCGCGGATGGATTTCCAGACTTAGGCCTGGCGCGCCTGCGCGCCCTTGATGACCGACAGGCCGCCGTACCGCGCCTGCGGGCCCAGTTCCTGCTCGATGCGCAGGAGCTGGTTGTACTTCGCGGTGCGGTCGGCGCGGGCCAGCGAGCCGGTCTTGATCTGGCCGCAGTTGGTGGCGACGGCGAGATCGGCGATCGTCGAGTCCTCGGTCTCGCCCGAGCGGTGCGACATCACGGCGGTGTAGCCGGCCTTGAACGCCATCTCGACGGCCGCCAGCGTTTCGGTCAGCGTGCCGATCTGGTTGACCTTGACGAGGATCGAGTTGGCGCGGCCGTGCTTGATGCCGTCGGCAAGGCGCGTGACGTTGGTCACGAACAGATCGTCGCCGACGAGCTGGCAGTTCTTGCCGATCAGGTCGGTCAGTTCCTTCCAGCCGTCCATGTCGTCCTCGGACATGCCGTCCTCGATCGAGACGATCGGGTAGCGGCTGACGAGATCGGCGAGATACTTGGCCTGCTCGGAAATGGTGCGGGTGACGTTCTCGCCTTCATAGACGTACTTGCCGTCCTTGAAGAACTCGGTCGAGGCGCAGTCCAGCGCCAGCATCACGTCGCTGCCCGGCTTGTAACCGGCCTTCTCGATCGCGCGCATGACGAAGTCCAGCGCCGCATCGGCCGACGGCAGGTTCGGCGCGAAGCCACCCTCGTCGCCGACGTTGGTGTTGTGGCCGGCCTTCTTCAGTTCGCCCTTCAGGGTGTGGAAAATCTCCGCACCGCAGCGCAGCGCTTCCGAGAAGCTGTCGGCGCCGACCGGCATGATCATGAATTCCTGGAAGTCGATCGGGTTGTCGGCATGGGCGCCGCCGTTGATGATGTTCATCATCGGCACCGGCAGGAGGCGCGCCGAGGTGCCGCCGACATAGCGATAGAGCGGCATCGCGCAGGCATCGGCCGCGGCCTTCGCCACCGCCAGCGACACGCCGAGAATGGCGTTGGCGCCAAGGCGGCTCTTGTTCGGGGTGCCGTCGAGTTCGATCAGCGCCTCGTCGATCTGCACCTGCGATTCGGCATCAAGGCCGCCGATCGCATCAAAAATCTCGCCGTTGACGGCCTCGACCGCCTTGCGCACGCCCTTGCCGAGATAGCGGGCCTTGTCGCCGTCGCGCAGCTCGACCGCCTCGTGGGCGCCGGTGGAAGCGCCCGACGGAACCGCCGCGCGGCCGAGCGAGCCGTCCTCCAGCACAACATCGACCTCGATGGTCGGATTGCCGCGGCTGTCGAGAATTTCGCGGCCGATAATGTCGATAATGGCTGTCATGGACTGAACCTCACGTCGGGGGGTGGAAAATTTGCAGTGCTTCTACAGGATCGGATCGGGCTGGGAAAGCCGGGGCTGTTCACGGGTGACGCGGCCGTCCTGATTGGTTAGTAGAGCATGATGATTTTGGCGGTATGACAGCGCCCGGATAATCGCGCGCCCGCGCCAGCGGCCGCTCCGTCCGGCCAGCCGCACCGCCCACCTTGCCCGAACCTCGTCCGAGCCTTGTGCAGAGGCGATCCGAACCATCCGTCAATCGAGCGATCATGGAGTTGCCGATGGCCAAGACCACGCGCACCAAGACCACGCGTACCAACACCACGCGTACCAAGACCGCCCCCGCGGCGCTTCAGCTCGGGCGCAACACGCCAATGCCCGCCTCGCCGGAGGAAGCGGTGATCGACCGCGTTCCCAACCCGCAGAAGGGCGAAAATTATCTGGTGCGCTTCACGGCCCCGGAATTCACCTCGCTGTGCCCGATCACCAATCAGCCCGACTTCGCGCATATCATGATCGACTATGTGCCCGGCGACTGGCTGGTCGAATCCAAGGCGCTGAAAATGTATCTGGCGAGCTTCCGCAACCACGGTGCCTTCCACGAGGACTGCACCGTCGCCATCGGGAAGCGTCTCGTGCGCGAGATCAAGCCAAAGTTCTTGCGGATCGGCGGCTACTGGTATCCGCGCGGCGGCATCCCGATCGACGTGTTTTGGCAGACCGGCGCTTTGCCGAAGGGTCTTTGGCTGCCCGACCAGGGTGTGCCGCCCTATCGCGGCCGCGGCTGAAGCGCAGCGCTTACGCCATCGACATTCGCGGCCTGCGCCGCGAATGTCAGGCCCGCTTGATGAGCAAGCGCGCGCCGATGACGCCGACCATCACGACAACCACTGCACAACCGACCAGCGTCGGCGTCTTGCCGAAATGGTCGAGGCCGAAGCCATAGCCGATCGGCCCCACCGTCTGCCCGAGGAAAAAGAAGCAGGCGTGGAACGACAGCGAGCTGGCGCGGGCCTCCTCAGACAATTCGCTCGCAAACACCTGCATCGTGCCATGCAGCATGTAGAAGCCGAAGCCGAGCAGAATGAAGCTGACGGTCTGGATCTGCCACGCGGCGCCGACGCTCATGAACGCGATCTGCAACGCCACCAGCGACGAGCCGCCGATCATCAGGCCGCGCATGCCGAGCACCGGCAGCATCCGCGAAACCGCGAAGGTGTAGAACAGTCCGCCAACGGCAAAGCCGGCGATGACGACGCCGGCGATCGACAGCCGCGTTTCGCCGAGGTCGAACAGAAACGCCGCGACGAAGGGGAAGATGCCGAGCACGCAGCAGCCTTCGACGAAGACGATGCTGTAGCAGATGCGGGTACGCGGATTGGCGAACAGTTTTTTGTAGCCCGCAAACAATTCCGCGAGGCTAACCCTGTGCGTCGGCGTCTTGGTCGCCGGCCCGTTGCGCAGGCCGAAATAGACCGCCGCCGAGGTGACGACGGTGAGCGCGCCGAGCATCAGGAGCACGCCGCGCCAGCCGAGCAGATCGCCGATCGCGCCGGCGGCCGATGCGCCAAGAATGTTACCGATCATCGCGCCCGCAAGCACCCGGCCGATCGCCACCTGCCGCTTGTCGATCGAGATCAGATCGCTGGTCAGGCCGAGCGCCACCGGAAACACGCCGCCCGCGCCGATGCCGCACATGATGCGGGTCGCCATGAGCATCGGATAGGATGTCGCAAGCGTGCCGAGAATATTGCCGAGGCCAAGCAGCGCGAGGCAGATCAGCATCATCCGCGCCTTGCCGAGCATGTCGGCGGCAGCGCCGACCAACGGCTGAATGATCGCGAAAGTAAAAGCGAAACCTGCCGAGAGGCCCGCGGCCTGCGCGATCGAGACCGCGAGGTCTTCGGAGACATGAGGCAGGACCGGATCGAGGGCCCGCACGGAAAGATTCGCAGCGAAGGTCGCCAGCGCGATCAGATTGAGAACAGGAAGCATCAGCCGCGCAGTCGCTTGTCAGAGGCCGCCCGGCAAAGCAGACGGGTCTTAGTTGGATGAAGGTCGATGCCCTGCATCAGCGGGCGTCAATCTTGGCAAGCGCATCAAAGGCCATCAGCGACCTGACGAGCGGCTCAAAATCGCGCAGCGCGACCATGTTCGGGCCATCGGACGGCGCGTTGTCGGGATCGGGATGCGTCTCGATGAACACGCCCGCGACTCCCACCGCGACCGCAGCGCGCGCCAGCACGGGCACGAACTCGCGCTCGCCGCCGGAGGACTCGCCCTTCCCGCCCGGCTGCTGCACCGAATGGGTGGCATCGAAAATGACCGGTGCGCCCGTGGTCTTTGCCATGATCGGCAAGGCGCGCATGTCGGACACCAGCGTGTTGTAGCCGAAGGACACGCCGCGCTCGGTGACCATCACATTCGGGTTGCCCGCGCCGGTCACCTTGGCGACGACATTCTTCATGTCCCACGGCGCGAGAAACTGGCCCTTCTTGACGTTGACGACTTTCCCGGTCGCAGCCGCGGCGACGAGCAGATCGGTCTGGCGGCAGAGGAACGCCGGGATCTGCAGCACATCGACAGCTTCGGCGACGGCGGCGCAGTGGCCCGCCTCATGCACGTCGGTGAGAACCGGCAGGCCGAGCGTCTCGCGAATCTCGGCAAAGATCGGCAGCGCGCGCTCGAGCCCGATTCCGCGCTTGCCGGACAGGCTGGTGCGGTTCGCCTTGTCGTAGGAGGTTTTGTAGACGAGACCGATGTTGAGCCGCTGCGCAATTTCCTTGAGCGCGCCGGCGACTTCGAGGGCATGCGCCCGGCTTTCCAACTGGCAGGGCCCGGCGATCAGCGCGAGGGGAAGAGCATTTCCGAAGCGCACCGCGCCAAGTTCGATGACAGACGAAGCCGATGCCGTGTTGCTCAAACCTATTCCCCTTATCGTTGCGGCTGTCGCATTCGCGCGCAGCCGCAGGCACAAGAACCAATGGCGTGAGATCCCACGTTACCGCGCGATGCTCAAGCCATGTTCCGGAATAGCTGATGTGCCGCGACGACGCCGCAGCGCCGCCGTCACATCAGGCGGCTCTGCACCACCGCAGCCTGAACGAAAGAGGCGAACAAGGGATGCGGCTCGAACGGCCGCGACTTCAACTCCGGATGGAATTGCACGCCGATGAACCACGGATGGCCTTCGTACTCGACGATTTCCGGCAACAGGCCGTCGGGCGACAAACCGGAGAAGCGCAGACCGTGCTGCTCCAGACGGTTCTTGTAGTCGGTGTTGACCTCGTAGCGGTGGCGATGCCGCTCGGAGATCTCGACAGCGCCGCCGTAGATCCCCGACACGCGGCTGCCCGGCGTCAGGATCGCGGGAAAGGCGCCGAGCCGCATGGTGCCGCCGAGGTCGCCGGCAGCCGAGCGGCGCTCCAGCTCGTTGCCTTTCAACCATTCGGTCATCAGCCCGACGACCGGCTCCGGCGTCGGGCCGAACTCGGTCGAGTTGGCGTTCTCGATGCCGACGAGATTGCGGGCCGCTTCGATCACGGCCATCTGCATGCCGAAGCAGATGCCGAGATACGGCACTTTTCGCTCACGCGCGAACTGCGCCGCGCGGATCTTGCCTTCCGCGCCGCGGTGGCCGAAGCCGCCCGGCACCAGAATGCCGTGGACGTGCTCAAGGAACGGCGACGGATCCTCGTTCTCGAACACCTCGGCCTCGATCCAGTCGAGGTTGACCTTGATTTTGTTGGCGATGCCGCCATGCGACAGCGCCTCGATCAGGGACTTATAGGCGTCCTTCATGCCGGTGTACTTACCGACGATGGCGATCGTGACCTGCCCTTCCGGATTGTGAACCCGCTCGTTGATCTCGTGCCAGGTCTGAAGCTGCGGCGACGTCTTCTGTTCGATGCCGAACGCGGCCAGCACTTCGTCGTCGAGGCCGGCGGCGTGATAGGCTTCCGGCACGGCGTAAATGTTGTCGACGTCGCGGGCCTCGATCACGGCGCTTTCGCGGACGTTGCAGAACAGCGCGAGCTTGCGGCGCTCCTCCGGCGGAATGCCCCGGTCGGTGCGGCACAAGAGAATATCGGGCTGGATGCCGATCGAGCGCAGCTCCTTCACCGAATGCTGGGTCGGCTTGGTCTTGAGCTCGCCCGCGCTCGGGATGAACGGCAGCAACGTCAGGTGGATGTAGATGCAGTGGCCGCGCGGCAGGTCGCTCTTGATCTGGCGGATCGCCTCGAAGAACGGCAGCCCCTCGATGTCGCCGACGGTGCCGCCGATCTCGCACAGCACGAAATCGCAGCCGTCATTGTCGCTGAGGATGAAATCCTTGATCGCGTTGGTGACGTGCGGAATGACCTGGATGGTTGCGCCGAGATAGTCGCCGCGGCGCTCCTTGGTCAAAATGTCCTGATAGATCCGGCCCGTGGTGATGTTGTCCTTGCGCGTGGCAGGACGCCCGGTGAACCGCTCGTAGTGACCGAGGTCGAGATCGGTTTCCGCGCCATCGTCGGTCACGAACACTTCGCCGTGCTGATACGGCGACATCGTTCCGGGATCGAGGTTGAGATATGGGTCGAGTTTCCGCAGGCGGACCTTGTACCCCCGCGACTGGAGCAATGCGCCCAGAGCCGCTGAAGCCAGACCTTTGCCGAGCGAGGAAACCACGCCGCCGGTGATGAAAATGTACCGCGCCATGGGGCCCTACCTTTAACGCGGAAGCCGCGATTCGCAAAAACCAAATACCACCCAACACAGCTTTTTCAGGGCGCCGTGTGGGATCTTCGAAAAATCAAGCAAACGACATGCCTGAACCGGTGCGATGGCACGCACCTTCGTGCCACCGCCCGCCATGATCCGCCGCCGGGCCGATTACTGCGACTGCGGTGCCTGCGGCGTGGACTGCTCCTGCCGCTTCAGCGAATCGAGAATGCCGCCTTCCGTGGGGGGAACCGCGGTTCCCGGCTGCGAGATCGGAGCCGGCGACGTGTTGATGATGGAGCTGGGACCGCGCGAATGCCCCGCCAGCCAGGACAGGAGCAGGCTGGTGACGAAGAAAATTCCCGCAAGAATCGCCGTCGTCCGGGTCAGGAGGTTCGAGGTGCCGCGGCTGCTCATGAAGCCGCCACCGCCCCCGCCGCCGATACCCAGGCCGCCGCCTTCGGAACGCTGAACCAGAATCACGCCGGTCAGCGCCAGAACGATGATCAGGTGGATGACGATAATGACGCTTTCCATCGGTGCCTTCCATCGCGGGCCGCTGGCCGGATACGCCATGGTGGCGCATGCTCGACGGGCCTCGGGCGAGGTTGAATTCGCGCGGTCTCTACACGATCAATGAACTGATTGCCACCCCGGACCGGGGCTTTGGATGCAAATCGCGCTCATGGCCGCCCTGCGCCCGTGGCCCGACCTGCATCCGACATCTGCCACTTAAGGGCAAGCCGCCGCAATCGCAAGGAAATCGGTAGCCTTCAGGCTCGCCCCGCCGACCAGCGCACCGTCGACATTATCCACCGCCATCAGCTCGGCGGCGTTCGAGGGCTTCACCGAGCCGCCGTAGAGAATGCGGACCTTCGCCCCTTCGGCATTGAACCGCTTGGTCAGCTCGGCGCGGATAACCGCATGAACTTCCGCGACATTTTCCGGCGTCGGGGTGCGGCCGGTTCCGATCGCCCAGACCGGCTCGTAGGCGACGACAAGGTTGGCGGCGGTCACGCCCTCCGGCAGCGAGCCGGCGAGCTGGCTGCGGACGACATCGAGATGGCGGCCGGCGTCGCGCTCCTCGAGGGTTTCACCGACGCAGACGATGGCGACGATCCCTGCCCGCCACGCCGCCAGCGCCTTTTTCTGGACCTCGGCGTCGGTTTCGCCGTGGTCGGCGCGGCGCTCCGAATGGCCGACGATGACATAGGTCGCGCCGGCGTCGGCCAGCATTTCAGCGGAGATGTCGCCGGTATGCGCACCGGAAGCTGCGGCGGCGCAGTTCTGCGCGCCGATCGCGAGTTTCGAGCCGAGCGCCGATGCCGCCGAGGCGAACAGGATGGTGGCCGGTGGACAGATCAGCAGATCAGTCTTGCGCCAGAGATCGCCCGCGCCGTGCGCGATCGCGGAGATTTCGCCCAACGAGGCCTTGAGGCCGTTCATCTTCCAGTTCCCCGCGATCAGCGGGCGGCGCGCGTCAGTCATAACGTCCTCATCAAAACAGTCCGGGTCATCCGGAGCGATCGGTCCGGCCGGCGGCCGAGCGTGCGGTCGCGGCAAAATTCCCCCTCCGGCTATCAGACGCCACCGCCCGGCTCAAGCGAGGCGAGCGGTTGAAACCCGGCCTGTTGACGGAAACGGTCGCGGGCGACGGTTGCGGCCCCTCCGCCGCCACTTTATAAGGCCGTGCATATGGTTGCGCTCGATGAGCGGACCGATCTCATCCGCCCATGCGAACAGCCGTCCTGGTTTTGGACAGCCTTCCCTCGCGACAGACAAAGTTGGCCCCATGCTTCGAGATATCCGTAAAGCCTCGTCTAACTTGTTCGGCAAGATCGTCATGGGTACCGTGATGGTGGTCTTGATCGTCAGCTTTGCGGTGTGGGGAATCGCCGACATCTTCAAGGGCTTCGGCCAGTCCAAGCTCGCCACCATCGGCAGCACGGAAATCTCGATCGAGCAATTCCGCCAGATCTACACCGATCGCCTCCAGCAGATCGGCCGCCAGATCGGCCGTCCGCTGACGCCTGAGCAGGCGCGCGCCTTCGGCGTCGACCGCCAGGTGTTGCAGCAGGTCGTCTCCGAGACGGCGCTGGACGAGAACGCCCGCCGCCTCGGCCTCACGAAGTCCAATGCGGCGATCGCGCAGGAAATCCATCAGGACCCGACCTTCCGCGGCCCCGGCGGCACCTTCGATCCGGTGCGGTTCGCCCAGATCATCCGTCAGGCCGGCTACACCGAGCCGCGTTTCGTCAGCGAACAGCGCAAGCTTGCCATGCGCCGCCAGATCACCGGCACCATCGCCGAGGGCGTCGCCCCCTCCACCACCCTCACCGAGGCGATCAGTCGCTTCCAGAACGAGCAGCGCAAGATTTCCTACGTGAAGCTGGAGGCCGCGCAGGCCGGCACCATCGACGCGCCGACGCCGGAAGTCCTGCAAAGCTACTTTGAAGAGAACAAGCCGCTCTTCCGCGCGCCGGAATACCGCAAGATCGCGATCGTGACCGCGACCCCGGACGAGATCGCCAAGTGGGCGAACGTCTCCGATGAAGACGCGAAGAAGATTTTTGAGGAGCGCAAGGACCAGTTCGCCAAGCCCGAACAGCGCGAGATCTCGCAGATCGTTCTGCCGAACGCTGCGGAAGCCGCGGCGGCGCGCGAAAAGCTCGCGGCAGGGACCTCCTTCGCCGACCTTGCCAAGGAGCGCGGCCTCGATGCTTCCGACGTCGAACTCGGCCTCGTCGCAAAAACCGATATCGTCGACAAGAACGTCGCCAATGCCGCCTTCTCGCTGCCGCTCAACGAGATCAGCCAGCCGATTCCCGGCACGTTCGGTGTCGCGCTTGTGAAGGTCACCAAGATCGAGCCCGGCACCACCGCGACCTATGATAGCGTCTCCGCGCAACTCAAGCGCGAGATCGCGCTGGAGCGCGCCCGCGCATCGGTCGAAGACATCCGCAACAAGATGGAAGACGAGCGCGGCGGCGGCGCCAACATCGTCGAGGCGGCCAAGAAGCTCGGCCTCGCCTCCACCACGATCGACGCGGTCGACCGCTCGGGCCGCGCGCCCGACGGCCAGCAGGTCGCCGGTCTGCCGCAGGGCGTCGACATTGTCGGGCAGGCGTTCGATAGCGATGTCGGCGTCGAGAACGACCCGATCAACTATCACAACGGCTACATCTGGACGGAAGTGCTGGAAGTCACCCCCGCCCGCGATCGCACCTTCGACGAGGTCAAGACCCAGGTCGAAACCCGCTGGCGCGATGCGCAGATCGCCAGCCGCCTGCGCAAGAAGGCAAAGGCGATTGTCGAGAAGATCAACGGCGGCGCCAAGCTCGCCGACGAGGCCGCGGCGGCGGGCGTCAAGGTCGAGACCACCGACGCATTCAAGCGCACCGAGCAGGTCGCCGGCCTGTCAGAGGGCGTCGTCCGCGCCGCCTTCCGCACGCCCAAGGATTCGGCGGCGAGCGCCCCCGGCGCCGGCAGCGAGCAGATTGTTTTCCAGGTGACGGACGTGAGCGTACCGGCGTTCGATGCGGCGTCTGAAGAGACGAAGACGCTCAAGGATGCCCTCAAGCGCATGATGGATGACGAGCAGATCTCGGCCTATATCCGCCAGGTCGAAACCGACATCGGCGTCAAAATCAACCAGCACGCGGTCTCCCAGGTCATCGGTGCCAACCAGTGACCGGGGCGTCCCGCCCTGCCGAGCCAAGGTTTCCACTTTCCCGGAAAATGATCTAAGACCGGAGGGGCCGTTATGCGCCGCTCCATCGCCACACGCAGGTTCACATGCATGACCTCAAGACACTGATCGGCAAAGTGGCCACCGGCGCGGAGCTGACCCGCGACGAAGCCTCCAGCGCATTCGATGCGATGATGTCCGGCAACGCGACGCCATCGCAGATGGGTGGCCTTCTGATGGGGCTGCGCGTGCGCGGCGAAACCGTCGAGGAAATCACCGGCGCCGTTGCGGCCATGCGGGCAAAGATGATCCGCGTCGAGGCGCCCGAAGGCGCCATCGACGTCGTCGGCACCGGCGGCGACGGCTCGGGCTCCGTGAACGTTTCGACCTGCACATCCTTCATCGTCGCGGGCGCCGGCGTGCCGGTGGCCAAGCACGGCAACCGCGCCCTCTCCTCGCGTTCTGGCGCCGCCGACGTGCTGATGGCCCTCGGCGTCAAGATCGACGTCACCCCGCAGCAGGTCGGCGAGATTTTGGCCAAGACCGGCATCGCCTTCATGTTCGCGCCGAGCCATCATCCGGCGATGAAGAATGTCGGCCCGACCCGCGTCGAGCTGGCGACCCGCACGATCTTCAATCTGCTCGGGCCGCTGTCCAATCCTGCCGACGTCAAACGGCAGATGGTCGGCGTGTTTTCCCGGCAGTGGGTGCTACCGCTGGCGCAGGTGCTGAAAAATCTCGGCTCGCAGGCCGCATGGGTGGTGCACGGCTCCGACGGTCTCGACGAGATCACCCTGTCCGGCCCGACCTATGTCGCCGAGCTGAAGAACGGCGAGATCCGCGAGTTCGAGATCACCCCGGCCGATGCCGGCCTGCCGGCCGCCGCCAGCGAAGCACTGAAGGGCGGCGATGCCGCCGCCAACGCCCGCGCGCTGCGCGCGGTGCTGGAGGGCAAGCCCGGTGCCTACCGCAATGTGGCGGTGCTCAATGCGGCCGCGACCTTGATCGTCGCCGGCCGTGCAACCGATTTGAAAGAGGGCGCAGCCATCGCTTCCCAGTCGCTGGATTCGGGCGCAGCGCTGGAGCGGCTGGAGCATCTCATCTCTATAAGCAACGCCTGACGAAAGAGAGCGCATGTCGGATATTCTCGCGAGGATCGAAGGTTACAAGCGCGAGGAAATCGCCGCAGCAAAGGAGGCCCGGCCTCTCGCCGAAGTTCGCGCCGCGGCGGAAGCCGCCCCTGCCCCGCGTGGTTTCGCCAATGCTCTTCGCGAACGCCAGGCGCGTGGTGAGTTCGCACTGATCGCCGAGATCAAGAAGGCATCGCCGTCCAAGGGGCTGATCCGCGCCGACTTCGATCCGCCGGCGCTGGCGAAGGCCTATGAGGCTGGCGGCGCGGCGTGCCTGTCCGTGCTCACCGACGAGCCATCGTTCCAGGGCCACCCGGATTTCTTGACCGCGGCGCGCGCGGCGACGAACCTGCCGGTGCTGCGCAAGGACTTTATGTACGACGCCTATCAGGTGTTCGAGGCGCGGGCATGGGGCGCGGACTGCATTCTCCTGATCCTCGCCGGCATCGACGATGTCACCGCCAAGGGGCTTGAAGACACCGCCATCGGCCTCGGCATGGATGTTCTGCTCGAAGTCCACGACCGCGCGGAGCTCGACCGCGCGCTGCGTCTGCGCTCGCCGCTGATCGGCGTCAACAACCGCAACCTGCGCACCTTCGAAACCACGCTCAAGACTAGCGAGGAGCTGGCGCCGCTGATTCCCGGCGATCGCATCGCGGTCGGCGAGAGCGGCATCTTCAAGCCGGAGGATCTCGAGCGTCTCCACCGCGTCGGCATGTCGTCGTTCCTGGTCGGCGAGAGCCTGATGCGCCAGGCCGACGTGACCGCCGCCACGCGCGCGCTGCTCGCCCGCAACACCGCGGCGGAAGGCAAATAACCATGTCCGGCAACGGTGGCTTTGACGAACGCACACCGCACGCAACCGGCCTCACCCACATCGACGCCGCCGGCGAAGCCCATATGGTGGACGTCTCCGCCAAGGCGGACACCGTGCGCGTCGCTGTCGCCGAGGGCGATGTGGTGATGCAGTCGGCGACGCTCGATCTGATCGTCGCCGGCAACGCCGCCAAGGGCGACGTGCTCGGCACCGCCCGCATCGCCGGCATCATGGCGGCTAAGCGCACGGCGGAGCTCATTCCGCTGTGCCATCCGCTCGCGCTGTCGAAGGTGACGCTCGACATCACCCCCGACGCCGCCTTGCCCGGCTGCCGCGTCCGCGCCACCGTGAAGGTGACCGGGCCGACCGGCGTCGAGATGGAAGCGCTCACAGCCGTATCGGTGGCGTGCCTGACGATCTACGATATGGTCAAGGCGGTCGAGCGCGGCGTTCGCATCGACAACATCCGCCTGCTCGAGAAGAGCGGCGGCAAGTCCGGGCATTACCGCGCCGAGTGACGCTGAGGAGAACAGAATGACGGCACTGGAGAAGGCACCTCTCACCCCGGTCGCCGACGCTCTCGCCAAAATCCTCTCCGGCGTCGAGGCGCTGCCCGAAGAAATGGTGGCGCTGGACGACGCCCACCACCGCGTGCTCGCCCGCGATATCGCGGCAAAGCGCACCCAGCCTCCGCAAAACATGTCGGCGATGGACGGCTATGCCGTGCGCGCGCAGGACGCTGCGGCTGCGCCGACGCGGCTGCGCGTGATCGGTGAGGTTGCCGCCGGCCGCCCGTTCGACCGCCCGGTCGGCAAAGGCGAAGCCGTGCGCATCTTCACCGGCGGCGTGGTGCCCTCCGGCGCGGACGCCGTGGTCGTGCAGGAAGACACCGCGCGCGACGGCGACCACATCGCCATCAACGAAGCGGCCCGGACCGGCCGCCACATCCGCAAGGCCGGCATCGACTTCTGCGAGGGCGACGTGCTCTTGCGGGCCGGCGCGCGGCTGACCGAGCGCGACCTCTCGCTCGCAGCCGGCATGAACCATCCGGCGCTGCCGGTGCGCAGGCGGCCCAGGGTCGCCTTTCTCGCCACCGGCGACGAACTCGTGATGCCGGGCGAAAATCCCGGCCCTGGCCAGATCATCCTGTCGAACGGCTATGCGCTTCGCGCCCTCGCCCGCGCGGAAGGCGCCGAAGTCATCGACCTCGGCATCGCCCGCGACACGATGGAGGAAACCACCGCCGCGATCCGCCGGGCGCGCGAACTCAAGGTCGACATCCTGATCACCACCGGCGGCGCCTCGGTCGGCGACCATGACGTGGTGAAGGACGCGCTCGAGGCCGAAGGCGTCAAGATGGCGTTCTGGCGCATCGCGCTGCGGCCCGGCAAACCCATGATGCATGGCCGTCTCGACGGCATGCGCGTGATCGGCGTGCCGGGCAATCCGGCGTCGTCCTACATCTGCTCGTTCCTGTTTGCGGTGCCGCTGATCCGCGCCCTCTCCGGACGCGCCGACGTCCACCACGAGGCCGAGCACGCAATGCTCGGCAGCAACGTCATCGAGAACGACCGGCGCCAGGACTATCTCCGCGCCCGCCTCACGCTGCAGGACAGCGGCCCCGCTGTCGCCACCCCGATCGACATGCAGGACAGCTCGCTTCTCAGCGGCCTCTCCGTGGCGAGGGCATTGATCATCCGCCCGCCTTTCGCGCCGGCGGCTGCGGCCGGCGAGCCCTGCGTCATCTTCCGGCTCCCGCTTTAAATCCCCGCTCCCGATACGGAAATTTAACTGCTTGCGGAACACATAATGAACATATAGTGTATGTTCATGGTTTGTTTCGAGGTTGCCGGTTAGCAGCCATAAGCATGGCGCGCTTCCCCGCAATCATGCGGCGAGTGCGGCGATGGCTACGCGAAAATCGTTCGGATGCGACGCCCTCCGGACGCAAGAGTCGGATTTTTGGCGTTCGGATTTCTGAGTTCGGATTCTTGAAGATTCTTGAGCCTGAAGTTTTCCGGCGGCCATGAGAGATCGGGGGATTGGCAACGATGCTGACGCGCAAACAACTTGAGCTTCTTCGCTTCATCGACGAGCGCCTGAAGGAAGCCGGCGTGCCCCCCTCCTTCGACGAAATGAAGGATGCGCTAGACCTGCGCTCGAAATCCGGCATCCACCGCCTGATCACGGCGCTGGAAGAGCGCGGCTTCATCCGCCGCCTGCCCAACCGCGCCCGCGCCATCGAGGTCATCAAGCTGCCCGAGCTGACCACCGGCGGCAGCCGCCGCGGTTTCACGCCGAGCGTCATCGAGGGCAATCTCGGCAAGGGCCGCGCGCCGAGCGCCGCCGTGCCGGACGACAACAACCGCCCGATCGCCGTGCCGGTGATGGGCCGGATCGCCGCGGGCACCCCGATCGAGGCGATCCAGAACCGCAGCCACACCATCAGCGTGCCGCCGGACATGCTCGGCGTGGGCGAGCACTACGCGCTGGAAGTGCGCGGCGACTCGATGATCGAAGCCGGCATCCTCGACGGCGACATGGCGCTGATCCAGCGCGGCGAGGTTGCCAATACCGGCGACATCGTCGTCGCCCTGATCGATCAGGAAGAGGCGACGCTGAAACGCTTCCGCCGCCGGGGCGCATCGATCGCGCTCGAGCCGGCGAATTCGTCCTACGAAGTCCGCATCCTGCCGCCGAACCGGGTGCAGATTCAGGGCCGCCTTGTCGGGCTGTACCGACGCTATTGAGACGGGCGAAACAGGCTGGGCCGCGCGGGCTCGGCCATCGCGCCGCCAGACCTACCTAGCCGGAGCTATTGGGCTATGGACCGTCCGGCCATTGCCCGCCCCGCGGTTTGGTTTGCCGCGCCGGGGGATGCGGAGAGCGCGTGAGGTTTTGCGGCCGAATTTGGGGCGACTAAGAACCTGTCTCTAAAGACTCGTCTCTGACGACTTGGCTCTGGAGCTTACCTCTCGCGAAAGCTCGGCCTTTGCGAAATTAGTCGTGCGAGGCTTCTTCGAGATAACTTCTGCGAAGCCCGACCTTTGCGGCAGCGCGGCTTTTTGTCGACACCAGCCTTTCGCAACCTCTACTGTTTTAAAGGCGCTGTTCTTAACGCTCAGCAATGGCACGTCATCGCCAATCACTTCCCCCAGATAATCGGTTGAAGGCTTTCTTCGAGGATTTTTCTGTGACTGCGGCGCAGCGAGGGCTGTTGCGCAGGACTGGTTTCGGCACCTCCCTCACCAAAACTCGGCCGGCCGGATTTTGTTGGCAACCGAAGCGCTAGCATCCAGCCGCGACAGAATTGGCGCACAGCTCAGAACCTGACAGTCGAGATGCAGAACTGATTGGCGATAGAGACCTCACGTGCAAGCGAAGGAAGATTGGGTCACATCGCCGCGCGCGCCCACCGGCTATCAAGCCTACCTTTCAGGCGATATGGATCAGGCCTGATGGCGCAGGTGCGCAGTACGATCTCAGCCCCACCTTGCCCACATACATGCTCCAGACGCTCCACGCGCCTAACAATTCCGCACGGCGATCGCAGGCGAAACAACCTTGGTACGATTGTCGCGCCATGCCGACTACCTCCCGCTCTCGCCTGCCCCCTTTTACTGCGCGCCCTTTTCCTCACCGTCTCGCCGGGGCATGCATTACAATGAAATGAGACTGCCGGCTTCACCGGGGACTCCGCGAAATCAGGCGAGAACACAAACCAGTTTCCTCCTTGGGCAGAAGCAAGAACAACTTTCTTACTTCGCCATGCCTTGCCCGCCTTCTGCGGCTCGTTGCTTTCCGCTGATCGTTTGCACCGACCTTCCTGACGTCAAATTTTCTCGCCCCGAAAATTACCCGGTTTCAGCTCCATTCTTGATGGAGCTCGCATCGCGCTCATGCCCGCAGCGACGCAAGAAAACTTCAATCCACCGCCTCATCCTCTGGCGGCGTTGCATCGATCGGTGCGCGCGGGCGCAGGCGCGGCGCGCCGGCGCGGTTTTTCGGCTGCTCATCTGCGGGCGCGGCCACGTCAGAACGAACGGAAAGTTCGGCGGGCTTTGGCGCGGGCCGCCACGGCCGGTCCTGTCCGGGCGCATGTGCCGCGCTGACAAAAAATCCCCCTTGCGGCGTGCGGCGGAGCGCGATCGCGCCTTGCCGCAAAAGTTCTGCCTCGCCGATCACGAGAGCCGCGCAGGATGGCGGCGACTGATGCAGCGTCACAATGACGGAGGCCTGCGCGCAGTCGTCGGCGAAGGCCTCCGGCTGAAGGGCCAGCGCCGCGAGCCCGCCGCCGCGGATCGGCGCGACGCAGCCGGCGGTATCGCACGACACCCCGCTCCGCAGCGACGGGTCGCCCGGTTGCCGCTCGTCGGCGTCCGCCGCGAGCCAGGCGCGCGTCGTGAAGGCATCGTTGCCGCTCCGCATCATTGCCAGCCGGCCGTCGGCGCCGCGCACCGCGACGCTCTTGCCGTCGGCCGAAACAAAAACATCCGGCCGCGCACCAAGCATTGCTGGCCAGGACCCGGCGGACGCCGCGCCCCACGCGATGCCGACAGCAATGCAGGCAAGTCCAAGCCAGCGCAGTTGCGTGCGCAGCATTCCCATCGCCAGCAGCCCCGCCGTCATCGCCAGCAACGGGCCGACGCCGAACGCCGCCACGCGCCCGACCGCGCCGGGCAGCGCCGCTACCCAGAGCGAAATCAGCACCATCCACTCGATGCCAAGTCCCATCAGGTGCCAGAACACGCCGTCGAGCCCGAACGGCATCGCCGCGAGCCCCAGCATGCCGGCGGGCATCACGAGGCCGGAAACCACCGGCATCGCCGCAAGGTTGGCGAGCACGCCGTAGGGCGCGAGGCGGTGAAAGTGAAACGCGGCATATGGCGTCGTCGCCAGCCCCGCGATCAGCGACGCGGCCGTCAGCATCATCAATTCGCGGCCGCCCCAGAGCGCCGCGCGCGCCACCGCGCCATGGTCTGGCGCCGACAGGATCCGCGGCAGGCCGAACTGCACGAGCGCGACCAGCCCGAGGGTCGCCGCGAACGACATCTGGAAACTCGGATGGACCAGCGCCTCCGGTGCGATCAGCAGCACCAGCATTGCCGCAACCGCGAGCGTGCGAAACGTGATCGCGCGGCGATCCACCATCACCGCGATCAGCACCACCGCCGTCATGAAGTAAGAACGCTGCGTCGCCACCTCGGCGCCCGAGAGAAGCAGATAGAAGGTCGCGCCAATGAGGGCTGCGCCGGCGGCGATTTTCTTGATCGGCAGCGCCACCGTCCAGCCGGGATGCAGCGCCAGGAGCGCGCGAAGCACGAAGAACACGACCCCGGCGACGACCGCCATGTGATAACCGGAGATCGACAGGATGTGGCCAAGGCCGGAGATGAACATCGCATCGTTCACGGGCGTGGAAATCGCATCGCGCCGGCCGGTGAGCAGCGCGGTCGCGATCGCGCGGTTGTCGCCGTGGATGACGGTGCGGATCCGCGCGTCGATCGCATCGCGCATGCCCTGCATCGCCGCGGCATAGCGCAGCCGCCACCCGCCGTCCTGCGGCGGCCGGCGAACCTCGATGGCGCCGAGCACGAAGCCCGATGCGCCAATGCCCTGGAAGTAAAGATCGCGGGCAAAGTCATAGCCGCCGGGCAGCAGGGGCTGAAGCGGCGGCGTCAGGCGCGCCTTCGCCGCGATGAAGCTGCCGACCTCGGGCGCGGTGCCTTTCTTCACCGCCAGCCGCACCCGCTTGAGCTGCCGCGCGTTCGAGGCCGCCGGCGCATTGCGGACGTCGATCTCTGCGACGCGCAGAACGAAGCGATCCGATTTCTCGCGCTCCTCGCGCGTCTCGACGAAGCCGGTGATGCTCTGCGCATAGACGGGCCGCTGCAGGATCGGATGCGCCATCCATGCCGCCTTCAGCGTGGCAGTGGAAAAGCCCCCGGCCACCGCGGCGAGCAGCACTGCCACAGGAAAGCCGCGACTGCGTCGTAGACAGAACGCTCCGGCACAGAAAACCGCGGCGGCAAGCAACGTCGCGATCGCAATCGGCTCGTGGTCAGCGGAGAAGTAAAGCGCGATTCCAATTCCGAACCCGACCGGCACCCAGGGAACAAGGCGGCCGGGACCAGCCTCTGCGCTCGCCAGGCCTGACAGGCGCTCGCGCAGGCTTTCCGCAAAGCGAAAACGCGACGGCACAGCGCCGCGCAGTCGCGCAGTAGCATCCAGCGGCCAGGTTTGCGCTTTGGCGCGAGGCCGCTCCCCCTGCCCCGACATGAGAAGGCCGCTCCACAGCCCGCTACACTCTGCCTGCCTGCTATGCTACACGAACCGCCATTTCCCGCCACCGTCTCCAGCATGGGCGACCCAAAATCCAAATGAACCAGATCGTCACTCGCTTTGCGCCTTCGCCGACCGGCTTCCTTCACATCGGAGGAGCACGAACCGCGCTGTTCAACTGGCTCTACGCGCGCGGGCGCGGCGGCAAGATGCTGTTGCGCATCGAGGACACCGATCGCGAACGCTCGACCCAGGCGGCGATCGACGCGATCCTCGACGGCCTGAAGTGGCTCGGCCTCGATTGGGACAGCGACATCGTCTACCAGTACGCCAACGCCCCGCGCCATCGCGCAGTTGCCGAGCAGATGCTCGCCGAGGGCAAGGCCTATTACTGCTACGCGACCGCCGAAGAACTGACCGAAATGCGCGAGAAGGCGAAGGCCGAGGGCCGCCCGATGCGCTATGACGGCCGCTGGCGCGACCGCGATCCGTCGGAGGCACCGGCCGGCGTCAAGCCGGTGATCCGCCTCAAGGCCCCGCAGACCGGCGAGACCGTGGTCGAGGACCAGGTGCAGGGCCGCGTCGTCTGGCAGAACGAAAATCTCGACGACCTCGTGCTGCTGCGCTCGGACGGCAACCCGACCTACATGCTCGCGGTGGTCGTCGACGACCACGACATGGGCGTGACGCACGTGATCCGCGGCGACGACCACCTCACCAATGCCGCCCGCCAGAAGCAGATCTACGACGCGCTCGGCTGGGATTTCCCGAACATGTCGCATATCCCGCTGATCCATGGCCCCGACGGCTCCAAGCTGTCGAAGCGGCACGGCGCGCTCGGCGTCGATGCCTATCGAGCGATGGGCTATCTGCCCGAGGCGGTGCGCAACTATCTGGTCCGGCTCGGCTGGAGCCATGGCGACCAGGAAATCTTCTCGACCGAGGAGATGACCAAGCTGTTCGACCTGCCGGCGATCGGCCGCTCGGCGGCGCGGTTCGATTTCGCCAAGCTCGAAAACCTCAACGGCTACTATATCCGCCACGCCGATGACGAGGCGCTGGTGCAGGCGATCGAAGTCACCCTGCCCTTCATCTCGCAGGGCGAGGCGATCCGCCAGAAGCTCGATGCCGGCAGCCGCGCAAAACTGCTGCAGGCGATGCCCGGCCTCAAGGAGCGCGCAAAGACGCTGATCGAGCTGATCGACAGCGCCAACTACCTGTTCGCCGACCGGCCGCTCACGGTCGAGCCGAAGGGCGCCGCGCTGCTCACGCCGGAAGTTCGCGCCATGATCGGCAATCTCCGAACCGCGCTGGAATCGGCCTCGCCGTGGACGGCGGAGGCCACCGAGGCGACGGTGCGGGCCTTTGCCGAGACTCACCAGCTCAAACTGGGCGCCGTCGCCCAACCGCTGCGCGTGGCGCTGACCGGAAAAACCACCTCTCCCGGAATTTTTGACGTCCTCGAAGTGCTCGGCCGCGAGGAATGTCTCGCCAGATTGGCCGATCAGGCCACCGCCTGACGGTACCCGGGTCACACCCTAAACCGCCGGAACACGACAAACCGTCATAAATGCGGTATCTTCCGCAGGTTATGACGGTTGCCGGCCGATTTCGCGCGGCGGCAGGCGATTTAACCTAGATCCATCCTCGCCTTTCTTCGTCTTGCAGCGCACACAGCAATACGTTAACCCATCGGCTCGCGATGACTAGAATCCCGGCCTTGCCGCCATATCTAGGGATGGAAGGCTAGGCCGGTTCCGCAACGATCTTGCCGGGGACCTCTAATGGACGCAAAAAACAATACGAAGCCCGCAACGCTGTCGGTAGGCGACAAGAGCCACGAATTCCCGATTCTCAGCGGCACGGTTGGCCCCGACGTGGTCGACATCAGCAAGCTGTACGCGCAGACCGGGATGTTCACTTACGACCCCGGCTTCACCTCGACCGCGAGCTGCCAGTCGAAGATCACCTATATCGACGGTGACGAGGGCGTGCTGCTCTATCGCGGCTATCCGATCGAACAGCTCGCTCAGAAAGGCGACTTTCTTGAGACCTGCTACCTGCTCCTTTACGGCGAGCTGCCGACCAAGGCACAGAAGGACGATTTCGACTTCCGCGTGACCCATCATACGATGGTCCACGAGCAGATGACGCGCTTCTTCCAGGCCTTCCGCCGCGATGCACACCCGATGGCGGTGATGGTGGCCTCGGTCGGCGCGCTGGCCGCATTCTATCACGACTCGACCGACATCAACGATCCGACGCAGCGCATGATCGCCTCGATGCGGATGATCGCGAAGGTGCCGACCCTCGCCGCGATGGCGTACAAGTATTCGATCGGCCAGCCGTTCGTGTATCCGCAAAACAACCTCGACTATGCGTCGAACTTCCTGCGCATGTGCTTCGCCGTGCCGTGCGAGGAGTATGTAGTCAATCCGGTTCTCGCCGACGCACTCGACAAGATCTTCATCCTCCACGCCGACCACGAGCAGAACGCCTCGACCTCGACCGTGCGCATCGCCGGCTCGTCGGGCGCCAACCCGTTCGCCTGCATCGCGGCGGGCATCGCCTGCCTCTGGGGCCCGGCCCACGGCGGCGCCAATGAGGCCGCGCTCAAGATGCTGTCGGACATCGGCACCGTCGAGAACATTCCGGACTTCATCGCCAAGGTGAAGGACAAGAACAGCTCGGTGCGCCTGATGGGCTTCGGCCATCGCGTCTACAAGAACTACGACCCGCGCGCCAAGATCCTGCAGCAGACCTGCCACGCGGTGCTGAAGGAGCTTGGCCACAGCGACGATCCGCTCCTCAAGGTGGCGATCGAGCTCGAAAAGATTGCGCTCAACGACGAGTACTTCATCAGCCGCAAGCTCTATCCGAACGTCGACTTCTATTCGGGCATCACCCTCAAGGCGATGGGCTTCCCGACCTCGATGTTCACCGTGCTGTTCGCTGTCGCCCGCACCGTCGGCTGGATCAGCCAGTGGAGCGAGATGATCGAAGACCCGCAGCAGAAGATCGGCCGCCCGCGCCAGCTCTACACCGGCGCCGCGCAGCGCGACTATGTCGATCTCGACAAGCGCACGTAACGCCTGACAGGCGCGGGAGGACCACCCTCCCCGCGCCCCGGCGATCCGGGCAGACGACGAAACAAAACGGCCGGAGCGATCATCGCTCCGGCCGTTTTGCTTTTCAGGTTGTGCGAGGGCGACGCCTAGCGCATCGCCGCGAGAACCATATCGGCGGCGCATTCGCTGGGCGTGCGCCCGCCGGTCGACATGATGGTGTCGAGCCGGGCGAAGGCATCGACCTGACGCTGCCGCCGCGGCGTATCGAGCAGAATGTCGCGCAGGGCCGGCGCGAGCTTTTCCGCCGTGCAGTCGTTCTGGATGAATTCCGGCACGACGTTGTCGCCGACCACGAGGTTGGCGAGGATGACCGTCGAGGTGCGGATGATTTTGGTAATGATCCACGCCTCGACCGCGCCGGCCTTGTAGGCGGCCACCATCGGCACGCCGGCGATCGCCAGCTCCAGCGTCACCGTGCCGGACTTCGCCAGCGCCGCCCGCGCGCTGCGGAACGCGGCGGTCTTTTCTGCTTCGCCGATGACGACCCGCGGCTTCACCGGCCAGTCCTTCACGGCTTCCAGCACCGCCGCCTCGACATGCGGCATGATCGGCACCACGAGCTCGAACTCGGCGCCGCCCGCCCGGAGCTGCCCGAGCGTCTCGCCGAAAATCTTCATGTGGTGAAAAATCTCGCTGCGGCGGCTGCCCGGCAGCGCGAGAAGCACCGGCGGCTGCGCGTTGCGCCGCTGCGCCTCCTCTGCATTCGGGCGCAGCACGTCCAGCCGCTCGATCAGCGGGTGGCCGACATAGCTGCACGGCGGCCCGCCGAGCCTGCGATGCACCTCCGGCTCGAAGGGGAGCAGCGCCATCACATGATCGACCGAACCGCGCATGGCCTTCGCGCGGCCCGAGCGCCAGGCCCAGACCGACGGCGAGACGTAGGCGACGACCGGCAGGTCCTTGGACCGGGCGCGAATGCGCTTGGCGAGGCGAAGATTGAAGTCGGGACTGTCGATCAGCACGACGACGTCGGGCCTTGCGGCGACCGCCGCGTCCGCGGTCTCGCGCAGCCGCCGCAAGATCAGCGGCAGGCTTTTGACGACGGCGGCGAGCCCGATGATCGAAAGCTCCTCGATCGGGAACAGCGTCGTCAGCCCCTCCGCCGCCATGGTGCGGCCGCCGACCCCGGCGAAGCGGACATTGCCGCCGAGCTTCTCGCGCAGCGTCCGCATCAGGGCGGAGCCGAGCCGGTCGCCGGATTCCTCGGTCGCGACGAGATAGACCAGCTTTTCCCGCGCATCCGTCATGGCAGCACTCACTGCGGCAGGCCGACGACGAACAGGCCGTCGCGGTCGGCATCATCGATCATGGTTTGGGCATCGGCGACAATGGCGTTACCGGCGACGATGGCGATGCCCGCCAGTCCGGCCTTCCTGGCGTTGATCACGGTCTGCGGGCCGATCGTCGGCAGGTCGAAGCGCAGGTCCTGCCCCTGCTTCACCGCCTTCACGAGCGCCCCGCGGCCGGCCTCGTAGCGCAGCGCGCGGCTTTCGCGCAGCGCCTCGACGCGCGCCAGCATCGCATCCGTCCCCTCGATGCCCTCGACGGCAACGACGTGGCCGTCGATCACCACCACAGCCTGCCCGACATCGAAGGGCGCGAGCGCCGTCAGCACCTCGCGCCCCTTGGCGATGTCGGCGGCGACGCGCGCATCGGGCTGCTTCCGCGTCAGGCTGCCTTCCGGCATCAGGAGGTTCGGCGCGACATCGCGGATGCCGAGCATGCGAAATCCGTGCTGCTCGAAAATCTTGCCTACGCGGGTGAGAAGATGATCGTCGCCGCCGCGGAAGGCGGAAAACACCTGCGGCATCACCAAGAGCGTGCCGAAGTCGAGTCGGATTTCGGACAGCGAGGGGCGCACCAGATTGCCGATGAATACGATGTCGCGGCAGCCTTCGGCGCGCATCAGCTTTTTCAGGGCGCCGAACTGGCCGATCGAAATCCAGTGGTGGCGATAGTTTTGCACCCGCGCCTTGTCGCAGAAGCCACGCAGCGCGAACAGCACCGCCTGCCCGCCCTGCGCCGCTATGGCATCGGCGGCGGCGAAGGGCAATGCGCCCCCGCCGGCGATCAGGCCGATGGGCGAGGCAAAGCCGCTCGCAGCTTCAGCGGTCGCAGTCGCCGTTTCACCCGACAAGGCTGAGCCTCCGTTCAGGCCGCGCCGGAACCGACTTTCGGCAGGCACAGGCTGCGGTGTTCACCACCATCGATGAACGCCAGAATCTCGTCGATCGCCGGGTCCTCCCCGGCGTGCCCCTTCGCCCGCGCCACGCGCTCGGCGAACACGCCGGGGCCGTGGAACAGGACCTTGTAGAAGGCATGAACCGCCTTGATGCGCTCGCGCGTGAACTTGCGGCGGCGCATGCCGACGATGTTCAGGCCCTCCAGCTCGGCATACTGGCCGTTGACGAGGCCGAAGGGAATGACGTCACCGCGAACGCCGCACACCCCGCCGATCATCGCCTGCGCGCCGATCCGGGTGAACTGGTGCGCAGCCGAAAGCCCGCCCATGAACACGAAGTCGCCGATGATGCAGTGGCCGCCGAGCGTCGCCGAGGTGGCGAAGATCACGTCGTTGCCAACCTGGCAGTCGTGGCCGACATGGGCGTTGTTCATGAAGTAGCCGCGCTCGCCGACGCGCGTGACGCCGCCGCCATTGACGGTGCCGACATTCATCGTCACGCCCTCGCGCAACGTGCAGTCGTCGCCGATGAACAGGCTGGTCGGCTCGCCGCGATAGGCCAGCGACTGCGGCGCCGTGCCCAGCGAGACGAAGGGCGAAATCTTGCACCTGGCGCCGATGGTGGTTTTACCGGTGACGAGCACATGGCTCATCAACTGCGTTTCGCTGCCGATGACGACGTCACGGCCGATCACGCAGAAGGGACCGATGAAGGCGCCCTCGCCGATCACCGCGCCATCTTCGATCCGCGCGGTGGGGTCGATATTGCTCATGCATGCCTTCTTGGAAGTGGGTTCATTGCATCAAAATTTTTCGCGAGCGCTCCTGCGCCGCCCCGACAAGCCGGAGGCGACAACAGCCGCTCCTTAGTCGGTCAGCATCGCGCCGACATCCGCTTCGGCGACGATCTTGTCGCCAACGCGGGCCTCGCCATGGAACCACCACATCGCCCGCTTGCGGCCGATGCTGGTCATGTGAAACTCGACCGTGTCGCCTGGCATCACCGGCTTGCGGAATTTGCACTTGTCGATGGTCAGGAAGTAAACCGCGTTCGGCTTCTCCGTCCCCTCGACCGACTTGATGCCGATCACGCCCGCCGTCTGCGCCATCGCCTCGATCAAAAGCACGCCGGGATAGACCGGACGCTCGGGGAAATGGCCCTGAAACGCCGGCTCGTTGATCGTGACGTTCTTGATGCCGATGCCGCTGTAGTCCTCACGGATGTTGATCACGCGGTCGATCAGCAGAAACGGATAGCGATGCGGCAGGGTCTTGAGGATTTCAGCAATGTCGACGCATTCGACTTTAATGGGTGATTGCATCAATCCTGTCCCCCGGTTTTAGATGCGCGCTGACGCGGCGGCGCGGTGACCGTGCCGTATTGCGCCAGGTTTTCGATGACCTTGATTTCACGCAGCCACTGCTTGGCTGGCTTGGCGAAAATGCCGCCCCACCGCTCGTTCGGCGGGATGTCGTCCTTGACCCCGGCCATGGCCGCGACCTGCGAGCCTTCGCCGATGGTGAGGTGATTGTTGAGCCCGGCCTTGGCGCCGAGGGCGACGTTGTCCTCAAGCGTCAGGCTGCCCGCGAGGCCGCACTGGGCCAGCACGAGGCAATTGCGGCCGATATAGACGTTGTGGCCGACCTGCACCTGATTATCGATCTTGCTGCCCTCGCCGATCACGGTATCGCGCAGGCTGCCGCGATCGATCGTCGTTCCCGCGCCGATCTCGACATTGTTCTGGATCAGCACCCGGCCGGTCTGCGGAATCTTTACATGCCCATCGCGGGTCTGGATGTACCCGAAGCCGTCCTGCCCGAAATGGCAGCCCGGATGGACCACGACGTTGTTGCCGATATAGGTGTACATCAGCGTCGAATTGGCGCCGATGCAGCAATCGCGCCCGATCTTGACGCCGGCGCCGATCATGCAGCCGGCCCCGATCAGGGTGCCCGAGCCGATCTCGACGTCCGGGCCGATCACGGCCAGCGGCTCGACCACGACGCCATCCTCGAGGCGCGCCGTCTCGTGGATCACCGCCCGCGGCGAAATGTTTTCGCTGCCAAAGAATGACGGCGGGCGCAGCGAGTCGGGGTGCAGTTCGCGCCCGATGGCGACGAAGACGTGGAACGGCTCCTCGGCGCGCAGCACCGCGACATGGGCCGGCACCATCTTCTCATAACGCTTGCCGACGATACAGGCCCCTGCCTGTGTGGTGGCGAGCAGCGGCGCATATTTGAGATTGTCGAAAAACACGAGGTCGCGCGGCCCGGCCTCATCCAGCGAGGCGAGCCCGCGCATCTGGCGGTCACCGCAAGCCGGATCGGCCAGCTCGATGCCCGCGCGCGCCGCGATCTCCGCGAGCGTGAAAGGCGGCGGCGATTTGAAGAATGCGGGCTGTGTCATTCCATCCGCGGGATGTGGTTGCGTCGTCACTGAAAAGCCTTCGCCGAACTGATTACAGGTTCGCACCACGAAACCAGCACAAAATCAAGCAGAAGCTCGCTTTTTGCCCCTGCTCGTTTTGCCGGTCCGATTGGTTGAGAGGCCAGGCCCTGAACGCGCGCGGCCCGTCAGGTCGACCTTGAGCGCGGGAGGAATGCCACGGGAGCCCAAAAAGAACAATGCCCGGGACGAGGCCCGGGCATTGCGTAGATCGTTTTGGTGGGCCGCCTTCGTCAGAAGGTGGTTCCGCCGCCGAACCGGAATTCCTGGACCCGGTCGTACTTACCCTTGGACAGCGGCACCGCGTAGTCGAAGCGGAGCGGACCAAACGGCGACTGCCAGATCAGACCCACACCGACGGAGCTGCGCACTGTGTTGTCGTCGAACGGATCGAAGGTACGCGCCGCAAGGTCCGGGGGAATCGGCACGCCGGGGAATGGCGGGCCCTTGTAGCCGTAGAGCGAACCGACGTCGGCGAAGACCGCGCCCTTCAGACCAACTTCCTTGGGCAGGAACCAGAACGGCATCTGCAATTCGGCCGATGCGCCCCAATAGGTGGTGCCGCCGAGAGCGTCGCCGTAGCCGAACGTCGCCCAGTTCGAGATGTCGCGCGGACCAATACCCGACGGAGCGAAGCCGCGAACGAGGTTCGGACCCATCTGGAAATGATCGAGCATGCGCAGGTTGTTGTCGCCGATCTTGGTCAACACACCACCCTGCACGCGCAGGATACCGACGATATCCGAGACCAGCGGCGAGTAGTACTTCGCGTCACCCGTGGTCTTCAGATAGGTCACATCGCCACCGACGCCGGCATAGTCCTGCTTGAGGTCGATCAGGAAGCCCGAGGTCGGGTTGATGTTGTTGTCGAGCGTGTTGTAGGTCAACGTATAGCCGAGCATCGACGTGTTGACCGCGCCTTGCTGCAACTCGATCAGGACCGGCAACGAGATGTTGGTGGTGGCCGGATTGAGCAGCGCGGTCGGCAGGTTGATCTCCTGACGATAGAACGAATAGCGCAGCTGCAGCGTCAGGTCTTCGCGCAGGGCGAAGCCGAGACGTGTGCTGAAGCCAGACGTCTTGGTGTCGTAGGAGATGTAGCTGTTGGCGAGCTGCTGGCGCTGGAACAGGTCGAGGCCGAGCGCCACCCGGTAGTCGAGCAGGTAAGGCTCGACGAAGGACAGCGAGTAGCCGCGGGCATACTGGCCGTACTGGACCGACGCCTTGGCGAACAGGCCGCGACCGAGGAAGTTGCGCTCGGAGACGCTGACTTCGCCCAGCACGCCGTCGGAGGTCGAGTAACCGCCCGACACCGAGAATTCGCCGGTCGACTTCTCTTCGAGGTCCACGTTCAGGACCACGCGGTCTGCGGCCGAGCCGGCTTCCGAGCTGATCTTGACCGACTTGAAGTAGTCGAGGTTCTTCAGGCGGCGCTCGGCGCGGTCCACAAGGGCGCGGTTGTAGGCATCGCCTTCCGAGAGGTCGAACTCACGGCGGATGACGTAATCGCGGGTGCGGGTGTTGCCGCGCACATTGATGCGCTCGATGTAGGTGCGCGCACCTTCCTGGATCGAGAACACCAGCGCAACGGTGCGATTCTCAAAGTTGCGGTCGCCGCGCGGACGAACGGTCGCGAAGGCATAGCCGCGGCGCGAGGCCTCGATGGTGATGTCCTCAATGGACTTCTCCACCGACACCGCGTTGTAAACCGAGCCCGGGCTGACATGCGAGAAGCTGCGCAGCGAGTTGGCGTCGAGCGTCGGGATGGTCGATTCGAACTCGACCGACGACACGCGATACTGCGCACCCTCTTCGATCTTGAAGGTGACGTTGAAGCCCTTCTTCTGCGGATCGTACTCGGTGAGCGCAGCCACCACCTGCACGTCGGCATAGCCGTGCGTCAGGTAGAAACGGCGAATCAGATCGCGGTCGGCCTCGACCCGGTCCGGATCGTAGACGTCGCCGGAAGCGAGGAAGCTGAGCAGATTGGATTCGCGGGTCTTGATGACGTCTTTCAGGCGATAGGACGAGAACGCCTGATTGCCGACGAAGTCGATCGAGCTGACGCCGGTCTTCACGCCTTCGCTGATCTCGAACACGAGATCGACGCGGTTGTTCGGCCCCTCGATGATCACCGGGTTGACGCGGACGTCGTAGCGGCCCGAGCGGCGATAGATTTCGGCGATGCGCTGGGCGTCGGCCTGCACGAGCGGGCGCGACAGCGCGCCGCGCGGCTTCGACTGCACTTCAGCGGTCAGCTGCTCGTCCTTGATCTTCTTGTTGCCCTCGAAGGCAACGCGGCCGATCACCGGGTTTTCGACGACCGTGACGACCAGACGACCGCCCTGATTGCCGAGGCGCACATCCTCGAACAGGCCGGTCGCAATCAGCGCCTTGAGGCCGTCGTCGATCGCGGCATTGTCCAGACGTCCGCCCGGCCCCGGCCGGAAATAGGAGCGAATGGTATCAGCCTCAACGCGGCGGTTACCCTGAACGATGATGGAGGACACCGACTGAGCCATTGCCGGCGTAGCCAATACGGAAGCGGTCACCATCACCGTTGCCGGCGCTGGAACCGAGATAAGGGCAGCAACCACGCTCCCCCGCAACATACGCAATCCGACCATCATGCGCGGAGCGCCCTCTTCATTCATTCCAAGCCGATCCGCACCTTCCGCAGGTCGGCAGATTCCCAATATCTTGTTCCGCTTGTAGCCAATTTTTTCGAGCAGGCAAATGTTCATTCGCTAACCGATTTCAATTTCGTCACAACACGTTGCCTATCGGCCACTTAAAATGGCGCTACTCACGACGCGGCGAGATGAAGAATGTCGTTATAAGTTGCGAATAACATTAACATAAGAACAAGAGCCAATCCGACACGGAAACCCATTTCCTGTGCACGTTCGGAGAGCGGACGGCCGCGCACGGCCTCAAATGCATAAAACAGCAAGTGTCCGCCATCGAGCAGCGGCACCGGGAAGAGATTCAGAAGGCCGATCGAGATCGACAGCACCGCGGTGAGGTGAATCAGCGCCGAAATGCCGATGGTCGCCACCTGCCCCGAGATCTGGGCGATTCTGATCGGGCCGCCGAGTTGATCGGCCGCCTCGCGGCCGACGAAGATACCGCCGATATACGACAGTGTACGATCGACGACGAACCACGTCTCCTTCACGCCGAGAACGACCGCGGTCGCCGGATCGACGCGCTGCGTCACCACGTCCGAGGGTGAGCTGGAGCGGCTGATGCCCATCACGCCCATGCGGTGGACGTTGCCAAAATTGTCTTTGACCTCGCGCAGCTCGGGCGTGCCAGTAAGCTCGACCGTCGCGCCGCCGCGCTCGACGGTGAACTTCATCGGGCTGCCTGCGCCGATGCTGACGATGCGCTGCATATCCGAGAAGCTGGTGATCTTGTCGCCGTTGATCGCGACAACGATGTCGCCGGACTTGAAGCCCGCCGCCTCCGCCGCGCTTCCGGGTTGAACCGCATCAACCCGTGCGGTCGCGCTCGGCTTGCCGAAGAACATGAAGAGGCTGGCGAAGATGACGATCGCCAAAATGAAGTTCGCGATCGGACCGGCGGCGACGATGGCCGCCCGCGCGCCGACGGACTTGTGGTGGAAGCTCTTGGTGCGCTCGCTCTCGGTCATCGCCGCGAGCGTCGCCTGCGCCGGGGTGCTGGCCTCGCTTTCGTCGCCGAAAAACTTGACGTAGCCGCCCAGCGGGATCGCCGAGAGCTTCCAGCGTGTGCCGTGCCGGTCGTTGAAGCCGAACAGCTCCGGGCCGAAGCCGACGGAGAAGGTCAGGACCTTCACGCCTGCCCAGCGCGCAACCAGAAAGTGCCCGAGTTCGTGGAAGAAGACGACGATCGTCAGCACGAACAGGAACGGTATCACATAGCCTACCACGCCATGTGACATCGCATTGAAACCATTAAGGAAAAAGCCTTCCATCCGACCTCACTCCGCGCAGCCGAAGGCGGCGACCTCAACTCTCTAGGATGCTTTTGCGGCAATTTCAGGCAAGAGGGAAGCGGCCATTTTTCTCGCGTTATGGTCAACATTGATGGCATCGTCCGCGCATGTGAGCGCGCTGAGATGCCCGCCGCTGATCCAGGCGTTGAGCGTGGCCTCAACCAGTCTCGCGATTGCACCGAATCGAATTTTCTCGCCGATGAAGGCGGCCACGGCCACCTCGTTGGCGGCATTGTAGACCGTCGTCGCGCCCTTCCCGGTCCGCAGCGCATCATATGCCAGCCGCAGGCCGGGGAACCGCTTGAAGTCCGGCCGCTCGAAGGTGAGCTGGCCGATGGCCGCAAGGTCCAGCGGCTTGGCGGGCCCGGGGATGCGGTCCGGCCAGCCGAGGCAATGGGCGATCGGGGTGCGCATGTCCGGCGCGCCGAGCTGGGCGACGACCGAGCGGTCCGAGAATTCGACGAGGCCGTGGACGATCGACTGGGGGTGGACGAGGACGTCGATCTCCTCGGCCTTCAATCCGAAAAGATAATAAGCCTCAATCACTTCGAGGCCTTTGTTCATCATCGACGCGGAGTCGATGGTGATCTTCTGGCCCATGCTCCAGTTGGGATGCTTGAGCGCCTGCGCCAGCGTCGCCTGCTCGATCTCTTCGCTCGTCCAGGTACGGAACGGCCCGCCCGACGCGGTGATGATGACGCGCGTCAGCTCCTCGCGATTGCCGGAGCTGAGCGCCTGAAAGAGCGCGTTGTGCTCGGAATCGGCCGGGAGAATCCGGGTGCCGGCCTTCGCCGCCCGGTCGAGGAAGAAGTCGCCGGCGCAGACCAGGCACTCCTTGTTGGCAAGCGCGATCATCCCGCCGCGGTCGGCCGCCGCCAGCGCCGGCTTGAGGCCGGCTGCGCCGCTGATCGCCGCCATCACCCAATCGGCAGGCCGGGCGCCCGCCTCGATCACGGCGGCTTCGCCGGCGCCGCAGGCGATGCCGGTGCCAGCCAGCGCCGCCTTGAGATCGCCGAGCCGCGTCTCGTCGGCAACGGCCGCGAACCTGACGTCGAACTCACGGGCGAGCTTGGCGAGCGCCTCGACATTGCTGTTCGCGGTGATGGCCTCCACCCGGTAGCGGTCGCGCCCTGCCCGCAGCAGGTCCATCGTGCTGTCGCCGATCGAGCCGGTCGCGCCGAGCACCGACACCACGCGCTGGGCAGTCGGTTCGCCATTGTGTTTGCGTAGCGGCACTGCGCTCATTTTCTCACCAAACCATAAGCCCGCGGCCGATCCCGTCGAGATCGCCTCGCAGGAAGCCGATCAGTGCAGCCGCGACGATCGCCGCCACATAGCCATCCAGCCGGTCGAGCAGTCCGCCATGCCCCGGGATGAGCTGGCTTGAATCCTTGACGCCGAAGCGCCGCTTCACGGCGGATTCGAACAGATCGCCGAGTTGCGACATCACCGACAGTCCCGCCCCCAGAAGCAGCGCGGGCAGCAGAGGAAGATAGCCGAGAACTGTCGAGACAATGGCCACAACCAAGCTGCCGCCAAACCCGCCGAGAGCGCCCGCCCAGGTCTTGTTCGGGCTGACACGCGGCCAAAGTTTTGGGCCGCCGACGCTCCGGCCGACAAAGTAACCGAGCGTATCAGTCACCCAGACGATCAGGAAAACAAATATAAGTGCCTGAAATCCCGCAACATCGCTGCCCCGCACCAGCATCGAGGCGAGCAGCGCGGCCGCGGCATAGAGAAAGCCCAGCGTCGACCAGGCGCGACGGACCGAGCACAGGATCGCCACCACCGCCGCACCGGCGGCGCACAGGCCGATCGCCGCCTCCGGCCGCCCGCACAGCACGCTGACCGCGGCAATCACCAGCGCCGCCCCGCCCGCGACCACGCCCGGCTCGCGCTGCGAGCCGACCATCATCAGCCATTCGACGAACAGGCCGATGGCGGCAAGGGCGACCAGCACGAGCCACCACCACCCGCCCCACCATGCCAGAACCAGCGTGACGGGTATCAGAACGGCAGCCGCCGCGAGACGCAAAGCAAGATTGCGGGCATTTGAGCCGCCCGCGCCGGATGGAACCTGTTGAGAGGCCACGCCGCTTACGATCCTGTTCCTGTGGCCAGACCGCCGAAACGGCGTTCCCGCCGCCCGTATTCGGCAATGGCTTCCATGAGTGCCGCCTTGTCGAAATCGGGCCAGTGGACCGGGACAAAGACCAGTTCACTATAGGCGGCCTGCCACATGAGAAAATTCGAAAGTCGCTGCTCGCCGCTGGTGCGGACGATCAGATCGGGATCGGGAATATCCTGCGTATCAAGATAGCGGCCAAGCGTCTTTTCGTCGATCGTCGCCGGATCGCGCTGGCCGGAGGCCACCTCGAGGGCGATGCGGCGGGCCGCATTGGCGATTTCCTGGCGCGAGCCGTAGTTGAACGCGACCACCAGCTCCAGGCGGGTGTTGGCGCGCGTCAGCTCTTCGGCCTCATCGAGCAGATTGCGGATGTCGCTGTCCAGCCCGTCGCGCTCGCCGATCACCCGCACCCGCACGCCGTCGCGGTGCAATGTCGCAAGGTCGTTGCGGATGAAGCGGCGCAGCAGGCTGAACAGGTCGCCGATCTCGGAGGCCGGGCGCGCCCAGTTCTCCGAGCTGAACGAGAAGATCGTCAGATAGGAGATGCCCAGCTCGCTCGCTGCGCGGACGATCCGCCGCAGCGCCTCGACGCCGCGGCGATGCCCCTCGACGCGCGGCAGCCCGCGCGCAGCCGCCCACCGGCCATTGCCGTCCATGATGATGGCGACATGGCGGGGACTTTCGGACTGACCCGTCATTGCGGTAGCGGGCATAGCGGCTTTGGGCATCGTGGCAATCCTCAGACCGTGAGGATCTCCTTCTCCTTGGTCGCCAGAAGTTCATCCACCTCCGCAATGGACCCGTCCGTCACCTTCTGAACCTCGGTTCCCATGCGGGTCTGATCGTCCTCGGAGATCTCGCCCTTCTTCTCGAGCTTCTTGATCATATCAAGGCCGTCGCGGCGAACGTGACGGATCGCGACGCGCGCCGCTTCCGCATATTTGTGCGCAACCTTGACGAGATCCTTGCGGCGCTCTTCGTTCAGCTCAGGAACGCGCATGCGCAGCACCTGCCCCTCGGTCGCCGGGCTGAGGCCGAGGTTGGAATTGATGATCGCCTTCTCGACGGCGTGGACCATCGAGCGGTCCCAGACCTGCACCGTGATCAGGCGCGGCTCCGGCACGCTGACCGTCGCGACCTGGTTGAGCGGCATCGAGCTGCCATATGCCTCGACCTGCACCGGCTCCACCATCGAGGCCGACGCGCGCCCGGTGCGCAGACCGCCCAGCTCATGCTTGAGCGATTGCAGCGCGCCCTGCATCCGGCGCTTGAGATCATTGATGTCGAAATTCTCCGACGACATATCGCTCTCCTTTTATTTTCTCGATCACACCCGGCCGCGCATACGGCAGCCGAAGAACTCAACCGGCAACGATCGTCCCCTGGCCCTTGCCGCTCAGGATGGCACCGATTGAACCCGGCTCTGCGATCGAAAATACAATGATAGGCAACGACGTATCGCGGGCAAGCGCGAATGCCGTCGCATCCATGACTTTATACCCGCCTTCGAGCGCCATCGAATGGGTCAGGCGATCAAATCGTTTCGCCGACGGGTCCTTTTTCGGATCGGCACTGTAAACGCCATCGACATTGGTGGCCTTGAGCACGGCCTGGGCCCCGATTTCCGCCGCGCGCAGCACCGCCGTCGTGTCGGTGGTGAAGAACGGGTTTCCGGTGCCGCCGGCCAGAAGCACGATCCGGCCCTCGGCGAGATGGCGCTGGGCCGCGTCGCGGGTGAACAGTTCGCAGACTTCGGGCATCAGCAGCGCCGACAGCGTCCGTGCCGGAAAACCGCGACGCTCCAGCGCTGCCTCGAGCGCGAGGCAATTCATCACCGTGGCCAGCATACCCATGGTGTCGCCGGTCGGGCGCGAAACGCCGCGCGAGGACACCTCGACCCCGCGAAAAATGTTGCCGCCGCCGACGACGACAGCAATTTCGACCCCCTGCCCGCGGGCCTCGACGAGATCATTGGCAATACGGTCGATGGTCGGCTGGTCGATGCCAAAGGCCTTGTCGCCGGCGAGATACTCGCCGGAGAGCTTGATAACAACTCGGCGATATTCGGGCTGGTCCATGATCGATCACTTCCTAAACCGAGACGGGAGCATCGTCCCCGCAGGCGTTGACGGATTGGCCGAAAGGCATCGGCAAACCCAAGGAAACCACCGCCTTTTCAACAAGATACTAGACTGTCTTACGTCGCGGCACCAAGTCGGGAGTATCGCGGATACAAAAGCAAGATCCCTTACCTTATCCGTTTCCCGTCCCCGGCGGGCAAAGCTGTCCACCTCGCCCGGCAAGGGTTTGGCGCATCTTCGCCACTGACGCAAGCGCCAGACGCAATCATCCTCGGGACAGAGGCCCGAGGATGAGGTTCAGTGCAGGACGCCGGCCACGCAGACCGGCTGTCGTCAGGCAGCAACCAGGCCGTGAATCAGGCCTTGCCGGTGACCGCCGCGACTTCCGCCGCGAAATCGGTTTCCTGCTTCTCGATGCCTTCGCCGAGCGCGTAGCGCACGAAGCCAGCCAGCTTGATCGGCGCGCCGACCTTGCCCTCGGCTTCCTTGACTGCCTGGCCGACCGACTTGCCGGTGTCGTGGATGAAGGCCTGCTCGACGAGGCAGACTTCCTTGAAGTAGGTCTTCATGCCGGATTCGACGATCTTCTGGATCACGTTCTCCGGCTTGCCCTGCTCGCGGTGCTTGGAGGCCAGAACCTCCTTCTCGCGGTTGAGGACTTCCGGATCGACACCGGTCGAGTCGAGCGCAACCGGGCTGGTGGCCGCGACATGCATCGCGATCTGGCGCGCGAGCGCCGCCAGCTCATCGGCATTGCCGGTCGACTCGAGCGCGACGAGCACGCCGATCTTGCCGGCGCCCTCGATGGTGGCGCCGTGGATGTAGCTGGCGACCACGCCATTCTCGACCGACAGCTCGGCCGCGCGGCGGAGCGTCATGTTCTCGCCGATGGTGGCGATCGCGTCGGCAATCGCCGACTCGACGGTCACGCCGCCCATGTTGGCCGCGTTGATCTTGGCAACGTCGCCGCCGACCTCGAGGGCGACCTTGGCGATGCCCGTGACGAGCTTCTGGAACTGCTCGTTGCGCGCGACGAAGTCGGTCTCGGCATTGACCTCGACGACGACACCCTTGTTGCCGCTGGTCAGCGCGCCGATGAGACCCTCAGCCGCGACACGGCCGGCCTTCTTGGCGGCCTTGGAGAGGCCCTTCTTGCGCAGCCAATCAACAGCCGCCTCGATGTCACCGTTGTTCTCGGTGAGCGCGAGTTTGCAGTCCATCATGCCTGCGCCGGTCTTGTCGCGCAGTTCCTTGACCATCGCTGCCGAAATTGCCGCCATTTGAAATTCCTTTGTCTGTCAGGCCATCCGCCGCCACTTGCGGAGACCACCATACGAAACATTCACGATCATCGGGTGACGCAGCCTTCGCGCCAATTGCTGTCGGCGCCGATCGCGATTGCACTGAATCGAACCGATCCCGGACGGATCGTGACCGCTGCTAGACTTGAGCAAGCGCCGCGCGGGACTGCCACATCGGCCTTGCCGGATATGCGCGGCCACCGACAGGCCGCCGCATCCGCCGTCTGAAACAAAAACGGATGCGCGCCGCAGCCAAGGCCCGGCGCGCATCCGTAAACCTTACTCCGCCTCGGCGGTCAGTTCCTTGGCCTGCTTGACCCAGCCTGCGGCGCGGGCCGGAAGGCCAACCGCATCGGCGATCTGGTGGGCGCCGTCGGCATCGAGCTCGGCAAACTGCCAGTAGTGGAAGACGCCAAGATCGTTCAACTTCTTCTCGATATCGCCCGAGACGCCGGTGAGCTTCTTAAGGTCGTCGGCGACGCCGCGCGGACCGGCAAGACCCTGGAAGCCGGACGACTGGCCAACCTCTTCCTCGATCGGCGCAGCCAGCGAACCGAGATCGATACCCGCGTCGCCCTGCGCACGCGAAATGCCGTCGATGGCGGCGCGCGCGATCAGGTCGCAATACAGGCCGATCGCGCGGCCCGCATCGTCGTTACCCGGAACGACGTAGGTGATGCCCTTCGGATCGCAGTTGGTGTCGACGATCGCCGCCACCGGAATGTTGAGGCGCTGCGCCTCCTGAATGGCAATGCCTTCCTTGTTGGTATCGATCACGAAGATCAGATCCGGCAGGCCGCCCATGTCCTTGATGCCACCGAGCGAGCGGTCGAGCTTGTCGCGCTCGCGCTGCAGGTCGAGGCGCTCTTTCTTGGTGTAGTGGCTGGCTTCCGGCGACGCGAGAATCTCGTCGAGCTGACGCAGGCGACGAATCGAACCCGAGATCGTCTTCCAGTTGGTCAGCGTGCCGCCGAGCCAGCGCGAATTCACATAGTACTGCGCCGAACGCTTCGCGGCTTCCGCGACGCCTTCCTGGGCCTGGCGCTTGGTGCCGACGAACAGGATGCGGCCGCCCTTGGCGACGGTGTCGCTGATGACCTGCAGCGCCTTGTGCAGCATCGGCACGGTCTGCGCGAGGTCAACGATGTGGATGTTGTTGCGGGTGCCGAAAATGTACTCAGCCATTTTCGGATTCCAGCGGTGAGCCTGGTGGCCGAAGTGAACGCCCGCCTCGAGGAGCTGGCGCATGGTGAATTCAGGTAGTGCCATCGTATTTCTCCGGTTGTTCCTCCGGAAACGTGTGAGCATTCAGCGGCTTTGCTGGATGCCACCGGACAGCCCCATGGGCCATTGTTTCCGTGTGAGATGAGCGGCCTTATAGCGGCGCGGCGGATGATCCGCAAGGCGATCCACCGCTATCTCGCAGTGAAATCGCCTTGCGGAGCGCACTTTTTGCGGAAGGGCGCGGCGTCCCTCCCCGCCCCGTCAGCGGCGGCAGTTCGGCGCGTTCGGCGGGCAGGCGCCCGGTCGCTGGGCCTGCGGCGGAGGCGAGGTCGGCCGCTGCATCTGCGGCGGCGGAGTCGGCCGGGCCATTGCCGGCGCCGGCTGCATGCGCGGCGGCGGCTGGAACTGGGGCCGGGCGGCGGTCGGCGGTGCGGCCGGGCGAGTCATCTGGTGCTGCGGCGGCGTCGGGCGGGCCATCGCGGGCGGCATCTGGCGCTGGGGCTGTGGCTGGGCGGCCGGCGGCTGCGGCCGGGTCATCTGGCCGGGCTGGAGATTCGGCCGCTGGGGAACCTGCGGACGGACAGCCTCGGCGGCGCCCGGACGAACGGCCTGCGCACGGTCGAACTGCGGCGCCGGCCGGACGCCGTCACGCGGCAGGTTCGGCATCGGGCGAACGCCGGGGCGATCGGTGATGCGATCCCCTCCCCGCGGCCCGGCGGGGGGCTCGTTCGGGCGGGCCATGGCAGGCGGAACCGGCCGCGCATCCGGACGCATCTGCGGTAGCGGCCTTCCGCCCGGACCGAGGTTTTGGCGATTCTCCATGCCCGGACGCCCGGCGGTTCCCGGTGCGGGAGCACCCGGCTGCGGTGCCATGAGGCCGGGGCCGGGACGCGCCGCCGGCTGCGCGCCGGGCTGACCGGCCGGAGGCACGAGGCCCGGCAGCGGACGGCCTGCACCACCCGGCGTTCCGGGCATCGGCCGAATGGCCCCCGGCAAGGCGGCGGCGGGCACGCCTCCCGGACCCGCTCCGGGACCCGCCGCACCAGGGATTGCGCCCGGTGCCGGACGCTGGCCCGGGGCCAGTCCGGGCCGCACCTGACGCGGCGGCGGGGCGAGCTTGCCCTGCTCGATCAGGCCGACGCGGTTGGCGATTGACGGCGGCAGGGCCGGCCCGACCGGGCGAAGCCGCTGCGAATCGATCGCCGGCCGACCCGCGCCCGGGCCGCCCGGCTGGCCGGGATGGAGCCGCTGATGCTCGATCAGGCGCTGGCGCTCGACGAGGCGGTGGCGGATCGCGTCATTGACCACGCGCGGGCGATGGAGATTGATGAAGAAAAGATCGTTGCGCGGCGGGCGGACATAGCGCGGCGGCCGCACATAGAGCGGCAGCGGCACGAACACCGGCTCGGGCAGCTCATAGAAGCCATAGGCCGGCGGCGGCGGCGGCAGCGCGATGAAATCGGCCGGCGCCGGCGGCAGGAAGAACACCGGCGGCGGCGGTGGCGGGGCGAAGCCGTAATCGTCGAACAGCAGCGCCGGCCCGCCGAGATAGACCAGCTCATCCGGCGGCGGCGGCGGCACGTCATAGCCGATCATTGTGAAGGCCGGCGGCGGCTCAAGCGCCACGGACAGGATCGCAAGGCGCCGGCGCGCGTCGGATGCGTGCGGGCCGCTCGGGTAGCGGCGCAGATACGACCAGTAGGCCTCGGGCGTATCGGCGCGATAGGTCCGCCGCCAGGTGATCGCCTCGCGGCGGGCGGCGACGATGGCGCGGACGCGCTTGGCCATGACGTCGTCGGGATAGGCCTCGAGGAACGCCTCATAGTCGGCGAGCGTATCGCGCTCGAGCGCGGCGGTGTAGGCGTCCTGCGCGCCAAAATCCTTGATCGCGCGGGTCTGCGCCGCGATCGCCTGCTCCGGCGCGGGCGGCGCATCCGGCCCGCGCTCGAAGAACACGATGTCGGCGTCGATCTTTTGCGTATCCCACGGGATCTGCGCGCCCTTGGTGACCTCGCTGACGCGCAGCCGGACGCGCTCGAACACATCCGGCAGGCTGAGGCCGCCGGTGCGGATCATCTCCGCCAGCGCCTGCGCGTAGGCGCCATACGGCGCCTTCTCGGCCGGGCCGAGCGTGCCGGGCGCGGCGTTCATCGCGACAAAGATCTTGGGGTCCGGCTCGACCAGCGCGAGACCGCCGGCGAGCCTGCTCTCCCTCGCGAACGGGTTTTCGCGGGCCGCGTCGAGGACGACAATCGCCGCCTTGATCGGCAGCGCGCCGATCTGGCGCGTGTAGTCCGACAGGCGCAACCCTTCCACCGGAATGTCGGTGTCGCGCGCCATCACGGCATCGACCGGGGCAAAATAGTTTTCGCCATTCAGCTGCAGGCCAAAGCCCGCGAGATAGACGAACGCGACGGTATCGGGGCCGGATTGCTCCGCCTTCTGGACGAAATCACGAAACGCCTGCCGCAGCGCATCGCCTTCGAGATCCGCGGCGCCGACGACGTCGAAGCCCGCCGCCTGCAAGGTTTGCGCGACAAGGCCGGCATCGTTCGCGGCGGTGGCCAACGCGCCTTTGGCGTAGTTGGCGTTGCCGACAACCAGCGCAACGCGCTTTTCCGGATTCTGGGCATGGGTCGGCGCCGCAAACGACAGGCCGAACAAAACAACTGCCGACAGCAGTGCGAGATATCTCGCCATACAACTCCCCCGATATTCGACCATCCGCTTGAAACACGCTCGAAGAAAAAAACACGCTCGAAGAAAGCGGCGTCGTGCTTGTATTGGCGGTTCGGCGATTTTTGGTTCGCTCGCCGCGCCGGTCAGATCAGAAACGCATCATTCAAACATCATTCAAGGCAAGTGCGGATGAACGCGGCTTGAACAAAGCAGCAGCGCCGCATCATTGGCGAAATCGGTCCCCTCGCCTAGATCATTTCCACCGACATCACACCGGAAACCGCCTTGATCGCGCCCGCGATCTGCGGCGAGAGCCGGTAGTTGCCGGGAAGCCGCACCTCTACCTCGGTTTCGAGATCGAGCAGCATCACCAGCGATACGTTGCCGGCGCCGTCCCGCGCCACCGGCACCGGCTGAGGCGTGCCGCTGCCGTCGGGCGGCGACAGGCGCTTGGCGATCGAGTCCAGCGGCCTGGTATCGCGCACGAAGATGCGCAGGCCCTTGGAGGTTTTCGCCGCCGCCTTGTCCAACAGCTCGACGCTCTGGATCCGCGCCCGCACCTCCTCGCCCTGCAACTCGGCGGCGAGGCTGAGCAGCACCGCTGTGCCGGGCTCAAGGAGATCGCGATACATCCCGAGCGTCTCGGAAAACAGCACCGCCTCGAAATGGCCGGTCGGGTCCGACAGGCCGATGATGCCCATCTTGTTGCCGGTCTTGGTGCGACGCTCCTGCCGCGTCAGCACCGTCGCGGCGACCTTGCCTGCGGTGTGGCCGGCTTTGACCGCGCGCGCGAATTCGGCCCAGCTCTGCACCCGCAGGCGCTTGAGGGCCACCGCGTAGTCGTCGAGCGGGTGGCCGCTGAGGAAGAAGCCGACCGCATCGTATTCGCGCTGCAGCCGCTCGCCGGGCAGCCAGCCCTCGACCGCGGGCAGCACCACCGTCGGCGCATCGGACATGCCGCCAAACATGTCGTTCTGACCCGAGGTCAGCGCATTGTGGCTGCGCTGGCAGGCTGCGAGAATGACATCGGCACCTTCGAACAGGCTGGCGCGGTTCGGCTCCAGCTCATCGAACGCGCCGGCGGCGGTGAGACTTTCCAGCACGCGCTTGTTGATCGCCTTGGGCGGTACGCGCGAGGCGAAATCGGCGATCGAGGAAAATTTCTTGTTGCCGCGCGCCTCGACGATCTGTTCGACCGCCTGCGCGCCGACGCCCTTCAGCGCCGCGAGCGAATAGTAGATCGTGTTCTCGCCGACGGTGAACGTGGCGTCGCTGTTGTTGATCGACGGCGGCTCGACCTTGATGCCGAGACGCTGCGCCTCGGAGCGGAATTCCGAGAGCTTGTCGGTGTTGCTCATGTCGAGCGTCATCGACGCCGCAAGAAACTCCACCGGATAGTGCGCCTTCATGTAGGCGGTCTGGTACGACACCAGCGCATAGGCCGCCGCGTGGCTCTTGTTGAAGCCGTAGTCGGCGAACTTGGCGAGCAGCTCGAAGATCGTGTCGGCCTGCTCTTTCGCGACGTTGTTCTTGACCGCGCCCTCGACGAAGATGGCGCGCTGCTTCTCCATCTCGGCGCGGATCTTCTTACCCATCGCGCGGCGCAGCAGGTCGGCGTCGCCGAGCGAATAGCCCGACATCACCTGCGCGATCTGCATCACCTGCTCCTGGTAGATGATGACGCCGAAGGTTTCCTTGAGGATCGGCTCCAGCATCGGATGCAGGTATTCCGGCTCCTCCTCGCCATGCTTGCGCGCGCAATAGGTCGGGATGTTCGCCATGGGGCCCGGCCGATAGAGCGCGACCAGCGCGATGACATCCTCGAGGCGGTCGGGGCGCATATCGACCAGCGCCCGCCGCATGCCCTGGCTTTCAACCTGGAACACGCCGACCACATCGCCGCGCGACAGCATCGCAAAGGTTTCAGCGTCGTCGAGCGGCAGCTGATCGAGATTGATATGGACGTTGCGCTGCTTCAACAGCTTGACGGCGACATCGAGCACCGTCAGCGTTTTGAGGCCGAGGAAGTCGAACTTGACGAGGCCCGCCGGCTCGACCCACTTCATGTTGAACTGCGTCACCGGCATATCGGATTTCGGATCGCGATACATCGGCACGAGTTCGTGCAGCGGACGGTCGCCGATCACGATGCCGGCGGCGTGGGTGGAGGCGTGGCGGCTGAGGCCTTCGAGCTTCTGCGCGATCGCGAAAGCCTGCGCCACGATGGGGTCTTCGTCGCGCGCCGCCTGCAGTTTCGGCTCGCCCTCGATGGCCTCCTTCAGCGTCACCGGCGCGGCGGGGTTTTGCGGGACGAGCTTGGTGAGCTTGTCGACCTGCCCGTAGGGCATCTGCAGCACGCGGCCGACGTCGCGCAGCACGCCGCGCGCCTGCAGCGTTCCGAAGGTGATGATCTGCGCGACCTGCTCGCTGCCGTAGCGCCGCTGCACATAGCGGATCACCTCGTCGCGGCGATCCTGGCAGAAGTCGATGTCGAAGTCCGGCATCGAGACGCGCTCGGGATTGAGAAAGCGCTCGAACAGGAGGCCGAACCGCAGCGGATCGAGATCGGTGATGGTCAGGGCATAGGCGACCAGCGAGCCCGCGCCCGAGCCGCGGCCCGGCCCGACCGGGATGCCCTGCATCTTGCCCCACTTGATGAAGTCGGCAACGATCAGGAAGTAGCCGGAATACTGCATCCGCATGATGACGTTGAGCTCGAACTCGAGCCGCTTGCGGTAGTCCTCCTCGGACAGACCCTCGGCAAGGCCGTGCACCTTGAGCCGAAGCGCCAGCCCCTCCTCGGCCTGCCGGCACAGTTCTTCCGCTTCCGCCTTGGCCGCATCGGCGGCCTCGCTGCCGGTGCCCGCGCCAACGGTGAAGTGCGGCAGGATCGGCTTGCGCTTCATCGCGCGATAGGCGCAGCGCTGCGCAATCTCCACCGTGGAGGCCAGCGCCTCCGGCAGGTCGGCGAACAGCACGGCCATTTCAGCGCGGCTCTTGAAGCGGTGCTCGGGCGTCAGCTGCCGGCGATCGGTCTCGGCGATGTAGCGACCGCCGGCGATGCACAGCAGCGCGTCATGCGCCTCATAGTCATCGGATTTGGCAAAGTACGGCTCGTTGGTGGCGACCAGCGGCAGGCCGTTGCGGTAGGCGAGATCGATCAGGCCGCCCTCGGCCATGCGCTCGCGCTCGAGGCCGTGGCGCTGCAATTCGACATAGAGGCGGTCACCGAAGATCGCCTGCAATTCGGACAGGCGGTTCGTCGCAATGTCGGGCCGGTCCGCGGCGAGCGCCTGCGAGATCGCGCCATCGGGGCCTCCGGTCAGCGCAATGATGTCGCCGGCGTTCTCGCGCAGCCAGTCGAGCAAAACATGCGGCTGATCGACCGTCTCCAGGAACGCGCGCGAACTCAGCCGCATCAGGTTGAGATAGCCGGCCTCGCGCGCGGCCAGCAGCACGATCCGCCCCGGCCCTGTCGGCATCGCGCTGCGGCCCACGGCCTCGCGATCGCCGAAATCCACTGCGAGCGAGCAGCCGACGATCGGCTGGATGCCCGCGCCCGCCATCTTGTCGGAGAATTCGAGCGCGCCGAACATGTTGTCGATGTCGGTCAGCGCGAGCGCCGGCTGCTTGTCGTCCTTGGCAAGGCCGACCAGCCGCCCCACCGTGATCGCGCCCTGCAGCAGCGAATAGGCCGAATGCGTGTGCAGGTGGACGAAGCCCGGACTGGTGGCGAGCGCCTGAACGCCGGACGAAGGAGATGCGGGGACGGCGGCGGAATTTGCGGACATGGCCAGCGGCACTCGACAGCAGCAGACGGAACTTCGGAGTTCGGAGGATGTGGGCCGATAACTAGCCCGGTCCATTGCGGGCGTCGACTCAAGCCTTCCGTATCGTGCCGCCTGCCCGCCGCACTGTCCAATGTCCGCAGCCGCCCGCGGACATTATGCCCAACTTGGTGGCCCCTTCCTCCCGGGGCCGGAACCGTCAGACGAAGTGCGGAATGAGCTGCGCCCAGACCGCCAACATTCCCACGAACATCACGAGCGCCGCCAATGCCGCTGCCTCTTCAACAAACATCTTGAACATGTCGTGCCTCCGGCTTAGAAGAAGAACATACAAGGAACATTGTTCTTCTTTTGTTCTAAAGTCAATCTTTGAGTTGACCTCCCGCCGGGGCCCTGACCGTTAAGCCTAACAGGGCGTTATATATCGGAAGGATGTCCCGGAACGCCGGACGGCCGGCGGTGTCCGCGCGCCGCACGGGAGAACGACGATGTATCGCTCAGGCATCAATCGGAAACGGAATCGGGCAGTGCTGGCCCCGGCCCTGCTCCGGGCGGCAAATCCCTCGCGCGCCGGCGCCTGCATCATCGCGCTGGCCCTCGCGGCAAGCGGCGGCCTCGTAGCGCTTGGCCTCGGCGCTATCCCGGCCCGAGCCGAGATCAACTACCCGGTCTGCCTGCGGGTCTACGGCTCGCCGACCTATAGCGAGTGCCGTTATACGTCGATCGCGCAGTGCAAAATGTCCGCCAGCGGCCGCTCGGCGGACTGCTATGTCGATCCGTTCTACACGCCGAACCCGAGCCCCCCGCCTCCGGCGCGCAGTCGCCGCAGCGGGCGTGCGCCGCACGAGATGGGCTACTAGTCGAGTTCGATGACGTGCCCGTCCCGGATCGAGACGCGGCGATCCATCCGGTCCGCCAGTTCGAGGTTGTGGGTCGCGATCAGCATCGCCACCCCGGTGGCGTGCACCAGCTGCATCAAGGCGTGGAACACGCGATCGGCGGTGTGCGGGTCGAGGTTGCCGGTCGGCTCGTCGGCAAAGAGGATGCGCGGCGCATTGGCCACCGCGCGGGCGATCGCCACCCGCTGCTGCTCGCCGCCGGACATTTCGGCCGGACGATGGGTGACGCGCTCGCCGAGGCCGAGATAGGCCAAAATCTCGCGCGCCCGCGCCGCCGCCTCACGGCGGCCAAGGCCGCGGATCATCTGCGGCAGCATCACGTTTTCGAGCGCAGTGAATTCCGGCAGCAGCCGGTGCGACTGGTAGACAAAGCCGATATCGGTGCGGCGGATCCGGGTGCGGTCGGCATCCGACATCGCCGAAGTCGGCACGCCGCCGACATAGACCTCGCCCTCGTCCGGATGTTCGAGCAGCCCCGCGATGTGCAGCAGGGTCGACTTTCCCGAGCCGGACGGCGCGACCAGCGCGACCGACTGCCCCGGCCATAGCGCGAGATCAGTGCCATCGAGAATGGTCAGCTGGCTCTCGCCCTGCATGTACTGGCGGCGGATCTTTTCCAGGTAGACTACCGGAGCATCGTCATCGTGCTGCTGCATCACGCCCTCACTCGTATCGCAGCGCATCGACGGGATCGAGCCGCGCCGCCCGCCACGACGGATAGAGCGTCGCGAGGAAGGACAGCGTCAGCGCCATGATCACCACCGCAGCCGTTTCGCCCGGCGCGATCTCGGCCGGAAGCTTCGACAGGAAATACAGTTCCGGCGAGAACAATTCGGTATTGGTCATCCATGACAGGAACTGGCGGATCGACTCGATATTGAGGCAGATCACCAGCCCGACGAGAAAACCGACCAGCGTGCCGACGACGCCGATCGACGCGCCGGTGATGAAGAAAATGCGCATGATCGAGCCCTGCGATGCACCCATGGTGCGCAGAATCGCGATGTCGCTGCCCTTGTCCTTCACCAGCATGATCAGGCCCGAGACGATGTTCAGCGCGGCCACGAGCACGATCAGGGTCAGGATCAAAAACATCACGTTGCGCTCGACCTGCAGCGCGTTGAAGAAGGTCGAATTGCGCTGGCGCCAGTCGACCAGAAAGATCGGCCGCCCCGCCGCTTCCGTCACCATCTTGCGGTAGCTGTCGATGCGGTCGGGATTGTCGGTGAACACCTCGATCGCGGTCACGTCGTTGTTGCGGTTGAAATAGGCCTGCGCCTCGGTGATCGGCATGAAGACGAAGGTGCCGTCATATTCCGACATGCCGATCTCGAACACGGCGGCGATGCGATAGGACTTGATCCGCGGCGTCGTCCCCATCGGCGTCACCGCGCCGCGCGGCGCGACCAGCGAGACGTTGTCGCCGGCATGCACCGAAAGCTGATCGGCCAGACGGCGGCCGATGGCGATGGCTTGCCCCTCGTCAAAGCCTTCCAGCGTCCCCTGCTTGAGGTTCTTGGTGATCGAGGTGAGCTTGTTGAGGTCGTCGGCGCGAACGCCGCGCACCAGCACGCCCGATGCGTTGAACGGCGACGAGGCGAGCGCCTGCCCGTCCACCACCGGCGCGGCAAGGCGAATGCCCGCCACCTGGTTGATGCGCTCGGAGACTTCCTTCCAGTCGGTCAGCGGGCTCTCGAGCGGCTGCACGACGATGTGGCCGTTGAGGCCGAGGATCTTGTCGAGCAGTTCCTTGCGGAAGCCGTTCATCACGGCCATTACGATGATCAGGGTGGCGACCCCGAGCATGATGCCGAGGAACGAGAACCCGGCGATGACGGAAATAAACCCTTCCTTGCGGCGGGCGCGGAGATAGCGCCCCGACAGCATCCATTCGAAGGGGGCAAAAGGTCGGGTCCGGACTGGTTCGCTCATGGCTTTATCCATGCCTCGTCTGACCCGAGATTCGGGCCGAATCTGAGGCCGACTACGCGGCAATGAAGACAAACCGAAGGCTTGTCCCCCCAATCAGTCACCCGGGCCTGCCTCATGCCGTCAGCCGCGCCACTGCATCCTGCGGCGAGAGCAGTTCCCGCTTGCCGTCAGCGCGACGCTTCAGCTCGACCTTGCCTTCGGCGAGCCCCTTCGGTCCCACCATCAACTGCCACGGAATGCCGATCAGGTCGGCGGTGGCGAACTTGCCGCCCGGCCGCTGGTCGGTGTCGTCGTAGAGCACATCGATGCCCTTGGCGGTCAGCTCGCGATAAAGCTGCTCACAGGCGGTGTCGGTCTCGCTCGATCCCTGCTTGAGGTTGAGCAGCGCGACGCGGAACGGCGCCACTTCGTCCGGCCAGATGATGCCGGCCTCGTCGTGGCTCGCCTCGATGATCGCGCCGACGAGCCGCGACACGCCGATGCCGTAGGAGCCGCCGTGAATCGGACGCTCCGTGCCGTCCGGCCCGGTGACGAGCGCGCGCATGCTCTCGGAATATTTGGTGCCGAAATAGAAGATCTGGCCGACCTCGATGCCGCGCGTCTCGACGCGCTTCTCGAGCGGCACCTCGGCGTCGTAGCGGACCGGATCGTGCACGTCCTCGGTCGCCGCATAGAGCGACGTCCACTGGTTGACGACCTTGGTCAGGTCGCCGTCATAGTCAAAATTCTCGTCCGGCACCGGCAGTTCGAGCACGTCGCGATTGCAGTACACGCCCGACTCGCCGGTCGAGGCCAGCACGATGAATTCGTGGCTGAGGTCGCCGCCGATCGGGCCGGTCTCGGCGCGCATCGGAATGGCCTTCAGCCCCATCCGGGAATAGGTCCGCAGATAGGCAACGAACATCTTGTTGTAGGCGACGCGGGCGGCGGCCTCGTCCACGTCGAACGAGTAGCCGTCCTTCATCAAGAACTCGCGGCCGCGCATGACGCCGAAACGGGGGCGCTGCTCGTCACGGAACTTCCACTGGATGTGGAAGAGGTTGAGCGGCAGGCTCTTGTACGACTTCACGTAGCCGCGGAAAATCTCGGTGATCATCTCCTCGTTGGTCGGACCGTAGAGGAGTTCGCGCTTATGACGATCCTGGATGCGCAGCATCTCGGGGCCGTAGGCGTCATAACGGCCGCTCTCGCGCCACAGGTCGGCGAGTTGCAGGGTCGGCATCAGCAATTCGTTGGCACCGGCGCGTTCCTGCTCCTCCCGGACGATCTGCTCAATCTTCTTGAGAACGCGGAAACCGAGCGGCAGCCAGGCATAGATCCCCGCCGCCTCCTGGCGCAGCATGCCGGCGCGCAGCATCAACCGATGCGACACGATCTCGGCCTCCTTCGGGGTTTCCTTGAGGATGGGCAGGAAGAAACGCGACAATCGCATGGGGATGCTCAAGAATCGGAAAATGATGGGACGGGTGCAGTGAAACCGGATCGGGCACCAAAACACAAGGGCAACGCCCGCCACCAGCCAATAAACGTCTGGATGGGAGATGCCTTGCGCGGGGCCTTGACTGATCCGCCGGACCTGTATGACAGGTCCGGCGGATCATCTCAAATCAAACGGCTTTTTAGGGGCATCGGCTCAGCGGCCTCGGCCGGATCGTCGGGATTTTTGCCCGCGCCAAAATTGTAGTGGTGGGCGGATACAAGCCGCCGCCACCATCAGCGCGCCGCGATGTCGGCTCACTTCGACGAGTGCGAGCCGGCGCCCTTGCCCTGCTCGTGGCCGCCGCCATGGCCGTGGCCGTGATCGTGTTCGGCCGCCTTGGCACCGACGCTGCGGACATCGAAGGTGACATCAACCTTGCCGGCCTTGGCGAATTCGAGCGTGACCGGCAGCTTTTCTCCGGCCTTGAGCGGGTGCTTGAGGCCCATGAACATCACGTGGTAGCCGCCCGGCGCGAGCGTGACGGATTTGCCGGGCTCGATCGCGAGGCCCTTTTCGAGTTCACGCATGGTCATGACGCCGTTGTTCATCGCCATCTCGTGAACTTCGACCTTGCTGGCGGCCTCGGTCGTGCCGCCGATGAGGCGGTCTTCCGCGGTCCCCTTGTTCTCGATCACGAGATAGCCCCCGCCGACCTTCGCCCCGCCCGGCGTCGCCCGGCTCCACGGCTGCGAGATCACGAGATCGCCCGCCTTCGTCTCCTGCGCCTGCGCCGGAAGGCTGAACATTGCCGAAGCCGAAACGAGGGCGGCAGCGGTGAGAGTGAAAATGGTTTTCATGAGAATTGTCCTTTGATTGATTCATTGCCGATCCGCCCGAAACCTTCGGGCGAAGGGTCACGGCATCGGCTGATCGATTTTGCTGCAGCACGAATCGCCGCTTTGAAAACGCTGGCTCACGCCGCCGAGGGCGGCGCCCGCGCCTTGGCGTTCGAATCGATTCGAAGGACAGGACCGGCCGGGCTGTGACCCGACCATGAAACCGCGGCGAGCCGCGGATAAATCGGCGCGACATGCGCCGCCGATGACGTGTCCGCCAGCGGCGTGCCGCCGAAAACCGGCGCGCAAATCCCGCAACAGCCGCCAAGCGGCGATTGCTGGGCCGGAGCCGAGCGGTTCCCCTCCCGCTTCATCTCGGAGCAGAGCTCCGCGAAACGGATCGGGTCGGCTACCGCCGAGGCGAAGGCGAAGAACGCGAAGAGCGGCGCAAACCCATTCAGGGTGACCGCCAAAATGGCAATCGGGAGAAACCGTCCCGCTCGCTGACGCATCACAGATCGCTCCATTCGCTTGTGGGCTCGGTAACACGCAACTCCCCGGAAGTCGAGAAAAGTGACCGTTTCTCAATGCCAAAGGGCGGACATCAACACAGCGAAATCGTGCAAAGGTATTTGGGTGGCGTCAAAAAACTTCATTCCCAAATCCGCCGGATTTTTGAACATTCGTTGCCTTAATTGATGACATAACGAAAATCATCGGTTACGCTTTTGACTGTCAGGTACTCGGTGTGGGGTTCCTGTTGTGGCCAAGTCTTGGGAGGATCCCTGGCGCGCACAAGCAGCGCCGTCCCGAACCAACTAACGATAAATCCAATCGTATTCGGGAAAATAGGGTCGACACATTTATGGAGCAGGGCCGCACCCCTGCTCCATTTTTTCTTTCCGGCAGCCTCGGACAAATCATCTCCGTCAGCGACGCAGATGCTAGCTCGCCCATTCGCACTGCGACTCCGGGCAGTCCCTCACCGCAACAAACAGCGAGGCCGCCGGCGCATTTTTTGCGCGGCGGCCTCGATGATCAGTCAGCGATCTGGTCGCAAAGAGATTTTCTAACTAAGTCTCACAGCCCCATCAGGCGCGACAGCTTGTCGATGGTCAGATGGCCAGAATAGTAAGCCCACGCGCCGATGCCGTAGACGACCGCCGATATGGCCGTGGTCCAAAGCACCCTGCGCGCCATCGACGGCATGATCGGCGCACCGGGGTCCGTGCCCGGCACGCGCTCGCCCTCCATATCTTCGTGCTGGCTGCGAATGCCGATCGGCAGCATGACGAACAGCGTGACCCACCAGACGATGAAGTAGATCGCGAAGCCGGACGAAATCGTCTTCCACATGTCGGTCAGGCCTGTTCGATTTCGACGAGAGCGCCCGAAAAATCCTTCGGATGCAGAAACAATACCGGCTTGCCGTGCGCGCCGATCTTGGGCTGGCCGTCACCGAGGACGCGCGCGCCCTCCTCCACCAATCGATCGCGCGTGGCGATGATGTCATCGACTTCGTAGCAGACGTGATGAATGCCGCCGTCGGGATTGCGCTCGATGAATTTCGCGATCGGCGAAGCATCGCCGAGCGGCTCGATGAACTCGATCTTGGTGTTGGGCAGCGTCGCAAAAACGGTGGTCACGCCGTGCTCAAGCAGCGGTACCGCGCCCGAAATCTCCGCGCCGAATGCAACGCCGTAGATCTTCGCCGCCTGCTTGGCATCGCGCACCGCAATGGCGACGTGGTTGAGCCGGCCGAGCATGTCGGAATCCTCCTAGCGTCAAACAACCGATACATGGACGACGCAAACGGGCTTCTTGCCCCACTGCGCCAGCAACGATGCACGCACTGCCCGCCGCACCGATTCCGCTGTCGCATCGGGATCGCGGCGGCGCCCGCGCGGCAGTCCCTCGACCGTATCGGCGACGACATCGAAGATCTCGTCGGCCAACAGATCGCCCTCAGCATTCTTGAGCGGAACGCCGATCAAGTCCACCTCCGGCTCGTCGGCAAAGTCGCCCTTCTCCGTCAGCACGATCGACACCAGCACGCAGCCGGCAAAGCCCATCCGGCGGCGCTCGGCAACCGCGTTCGCCGTCGCCTCCTCGATTAGCAAGCCGTCCTTGTACAGCCGGCCGACAGGCACCTCGCCTACCACGCTGGCGTCCCCCGGGCCGAGCCGGACGACGTTGCCGTCCCGGCAGATCACGACGCGCGGCACGCCGGCGGCGCGGGCAAGCTTGGCGTGCTCGGACAAATGCAAGGCTTCGCCGTGGACCGGCACCAGCACCTGCGGCCGCACCCAGGAGATCATTTCGCGCAGTTCATCCTGCCGCGGATGGCCCGAGACATGGACGAGGTGCGTGCGGTCGGTGATGATCTCGATGCCACGCGACACCAGCGAATTGATGATCGCGCTGACCGTCCGCTCGTTGCCGGGGATGGTGCGCGACGAAAAGATCACGCAGTCGCCCTTGTTGAGCGTCACTTCCGGATGCTCGTCCTTCGCGATCCGCGCCAGCGCCGCGCGCGGCTCGCCCTGGCTTCCGGTGCAAAGCGCCACGACCTTGTCGACAGGCAGATGGCCGTAGACCTCCATGCTGCGAAACGCCGGCAGGCCCTTGAGATAACCGCACTCCTTCGCCACCTGCACGACGCGCTCCATCGCGCGGCCAACCAGAACGACCTCGCGGCCGCACTCGTATGCCGCCTCGGCTACGGCCTGGATGCGCGCGACGTTCGAGGCAAATGTCGTGACCGCCACCCTGCCCTTTGCCGCACCGATGATGGCGGCCAGCGCCTTGGCAACCTCGGTTTCGGAGGGCGAGCGGCCTTCGCGCACGGCATTGGTCGAATCGCCGACCAGCGCGAGCACGCCTTCATCGCCGATTTCGCGCAGGCGTTTCTCGTCGGTCGGCGGGCCGAGAACCGGCGTCGGGTCGATCTTCCAGTCGCCGGTGTGCAGCACGGTGCCGATCTCGGTGCGGATCGCCAGCGCGTGCGATTCGGGGATCGAATGCGCGACCGGAACGAACTCGACATTGAACGGACCGATATCGATCCGCGCGCCCGAAGGCACGACCGTCACCGGAATTTTTGGCGGATTGCGCTCGGACTGGCATTTGGCCTCGAACAGCGCCGCGCTGAATGCCGTCGCATAGATCGGGCATTCGAGCTTTGGCCATAGATCGATGATCGCGCCGAAGTGGTCCTCGTGGGCGTGGGTCAGCACGAGGCCGACCAGGTTCTTGCGTTCCTTGATCAGGAAACGGATGTCCGGCAGCACGAGATCGATGCCGGGCAGATGTTCCTCGTCGCCGAAGGAGACCCCGAGATCGACGGCAAGGAAGCTGCGCTGCTGCTTGTTGCCAAGCCCGTACAGCGACAGGTTCATGCCGATCTCGCCGACGCCGCCGAGCGGGGTGAAAGTCAGTTCGTCAGATCGTGCCATTTATTCCGTTCCCGCCGAGGCGGCCGTTCCAAAAAAGACCTCGCCGGCTGCTACCGGCACGCGGCGACCGTCCGCCGTGGCAACGATCATGCAACCGGCACTATCGATGGTTTCAAATACGCCGCTTACCGGCGCGCGTCCCCCCTTAATTGAAACCGGTTGTCCGACGCCGGCGGCGCGGGCGAGCCACAGCCGACGGATCTCAGCAAAGCCGCGGCCGTTGTCCCAGATGCCGCGATACTCGACCCAGCCATCCGACAGCGCGGCAAACAGCGCCTCCGCCGACGTCTGGACGCCGAGCGCATGGAGCGAGGTCGCGGCATAAGGCGTGTTGTCCGGCGCGGCGACGATATTGGTGCCGATACCGGCCACGACCGCCAGCGCGCCGACGCCGACGGTTTCCGCTTCGAGCAGAATGCCCGACAGTTTTGCGCCGTCGGCCAGCACGTCGTTCGGCCACTTCAGCGCGAATGCCGGCGGCGGGATTTCCGGCGCGACGGCGCTCACCGTCCGCAGCGCGGCATAGATCGCAAGACCCGCGACGAAGCCAAGCGTCGCCGCAACTGCGGGCGGCGCATCCACAAGTTCGAGAATGCTGGCTGCAAGGTTGCCGCGCGGGGCGACCCAGGCGCGGCCGCGCCGGCCGCGCCCCGCGGTCTGCTCGGTCGTGACGAACCAGAGCGGACCGCGCTCGCCGGCGATGGCTGCAGCCATCGCCTCGGCATTGGTTGAGGCAATCTGATCAAACGCCTTGAGCCGGTAGCCGTGAGAGGCGGCGATCGGCCCGAGCGCGATTGCCATCAGAACAGCGACTTCGCCGCGACGGTTGCCGCGCTCACCAGCGGTCCGGGATAGGCGAAGAACAGGATGTTGAAGATGCCGGCGACTGCCAGCACCGTGCGCAGCTCAATGCGAATCGGATCGAGCGAGCCGGCCGGCTCGTCGAAATACATCACCTTGACGACGTTCAGGTAGTAGAACGCGCCGATGACGCTGGCGACGACGCCGATCACAGAGAGCGTGAACAGGCCCGCCTTGATCGCAGCGAGGAAGACGTAGAACTTGGCGAAGAAGCCGGCCAGCGGCGGAATGCCCGCCAGCGAGAACAGCAGCATCGCGAAGAAGAACGCCATCACCGGATTGGTGCGCGAGAGCCCTGCGAAGTCGCTGATGTTCTCGAGCGCCACGCCCTTGCGCTTCATCGCGAGGATGACGCTGAAGGAGCCAAGCGTCATCACCACGTAGATCGCCAGATACAGGATGACGCCCTGCGCGCCCTCGGTGGTGCCGGCGGCAAGGCCGACGAGCGCAAAGCCCATGTGGCCGATCGACGAGTAAGCCAGCATGCGCTTGATGTTGCGCTGGCCGATCGCGGCGACCGAGCCGAGGATCATCGAGGCGATGGCGACGAAGACGACGATCTGCTGCCACTGCATCAGCACTTCGGGGAATGCCGTCAGCACAACGCGCGCGAACACGGCGAGCGCCGCCACCTTCGGCGCCGAAGCGAAGAACGCGGTGACCGAGGTCGGGGCGCCCTCATAGACGTCCGGCGTCCACATGTGGAACGGCACGGCCGAGACCTTGAAGCACAGGCCGGCAAGGAGCAGCACCAGACCGAAGATCAGGCCGATGCCGCCGTTCTTCGCCGCGGTGGCGATGCCGGCGAACTCCACGGTGCCGGTGAAGCCATAAACCAGCGACGCGCCATAGAGCAGCATGCCCGAGGACAGCGAGCCGAGCACATAGTACTTCAGGCCGGACTCGGTCGACTTGGCGTTGTCGCGGTTGCTGGCGGCGACGACGTAGAGCGCAAAGCTCATCAATTCGAGGCCGAGATAAAGCGTGATCAGGTCGCCCGCCGAGATCAGCACCATCATGCCGATGCTCGACAGCAGCACCAGCACCGGGAATTCGAAAATCCGCCGTTCCTTGTTGAGATACTCGATCGACAGCACCAGCGCGACGGCCGAGCCGATCAGCGACAGTACCTTCAGGAAGCGCGCATAGTCATCGAGGATGAAGCTGCCGCCGAACGTCGTCAGCCTGCCCGCCGGCAGATTCAGCACCAGAAACCCGGCAACCACCAGCAGACCGACCGAGAGCGTCGTCACCATCCCGATGGAGCGCTCGCCCCGGAAGGCGCCGAGCATGAGCAGCACCAGCGTGCCCGCCGCAAGCACCAGTTCGGGCAACACTGGAAGCAGGGAATATCCCGCAACTGAGAAAGTCATGAGCTGATATCCCGATCTCGCGCCATCAAGGCTTTTGCGCGCCGGCCTTCACGGTCGTGACGGCCTGCGTGTAGTTGTTAACCAGTTGCTGAACCGACGCCGCCGACATGTTGAGCACCGGCTGCGGATACACACCGAACAGAATGGTGAGCGCCAGAAGCGGCATCAACAGCAGCGACTCGCGCGGCGTCAGGTCCTTGATCGTCGCCAGCGACGGCTTCACCAGCGCGCCGTAGACGATCTTGCGATAGAGCCACAGCGCGTAGCCAGCCGACAGGATGATGCCGGTCGTCGCCAGGAATGCGGTGGTCGGGCTCACCTTGAAGGTGCCGAGCAGCGTCATGAATTCGCCGACGAAACCCGAGGTGCCCGGCAGGCCGACATTGGCCATGGTGAACACCAGGAAGGCCATCGCATAGAGCGGCATCCGGTTGACGAGGCCGCCATAGGCAGCGATCTGGCGGGTGTGCATCCGGTCGTAGACCACGCCGACGCAGAGGAACAGCGCGCCGGAGACGATGCCGTGGGAGATCATTTGGAAGACGCCGCCCGCAACACCCTGAACTGTGCCGGCGAAGATGCCCATCGTGACGAAGCCCATGTGGGCGACCGACGAATAGGCGATCAGCTTCTTCATGTCCTCCTGCATCAGGGCGACCAGCGAGGTGTAGATGATCGCGATCACCGACAGCGCGAGCACGTATGGCGCAAAGTCAAACGATGCCAGCGGGAACATCGGCAGCGAGAAGCGCAGGAAGCCGTAGCCGCCCATCTTCAGCAGGATCGCCGCCAGGATCACCGAGCCGGCCGTCGGCGCTTCGACGTGCGCATCCGGCAACCAGGTGTGGACCGGCCACATCGGCATCTTCACCGCGAAGGAGGCGAAGAAGGCGAGGAAGGCCCAAACCTGCAGCGAATACGGCAGCGTGGTCTTCATCAGTGTCGGAATGTCGGTGGTGCCACCCGTCCAGTACAGCGCCATGATCGCCAGCAGCATCAGCACCGAGCCGAGCAACGTGTAGAGGAAGAACTTGAAGCTGGCATAGACCCGGCGCGGACCGCCCCACACGCCGATGATCAGGAACATCGGAATGAGGCCGCCTTCGAAGAACAGATAGAACAGCACGAGGTCGAGGGCCGAGAAGGTGCCGATCATCAGCGTCTCGAGGACGAGGAACGCGATCATGTAGGCGCTGACACGGCTCGTGACCGACTTCCAGCTCGCCACGATGCAGAACGGCATCAAGGCGGTGGTCAGGATTACGAACGGCAGCGAGATGCCGTCGACGCCCATGTGATACTTGATCACGCCGTCGAGCCAGGCCCCCTGCTCCTGGAACTGGAAGTCAGCGCTCGAGGGATCGAACCGCGCCACCAGAATGAGGGAGATGGCGAAGACGACGACCGTGGTCCATAGCGCGATCCACTTCGAGGTGCGGTGCGCCGACTCGTCGTCGCCCCGCGCCAGAAGAACGATCAGCAGCGCACCGACGAGCGGCGCCAGCGTGATAACGGAAAGAATAGGCCAGGTCGTCATCACTGGCCCCCCAGGCCGAAAATGAACCAAGTCATCAGCCCGGCAACGCCGATCAGCATCGCAAAGGCGTAGTGATAAAGATAACCGCTCTGCAGCCGCACCGCCGCGCGCGTTGCTTCAAGCACCCGCGCCGAGACGCCATCCGGCCCGAAACCGTCGATGATCATGCCGTCGCCCTTCTTCCACAGGAAGCGGCCAAGCCACTTCGTCGGGCGGACGAACAGGACATCGTAGAGTTCGTCGAAGTACCACTTGTTGAGCAGGAACTTGTAGAGCAGCGGATGCTGACCGGCGAGTTCGGCCGGCAGATACGTCAGGCGGATGTAGAACATCCACGACACCGCAAAGCCCAGAACCATCATCACGGTCGGCAGGTAGACGATATGCGCCGGAACATGGTGCATCGCGTCGAGAATGCCGGCCTTCATCTGCAGCGAGGAGCGGAAGAACTCCTCGACGCCGTGACCCGCGAACAGATCCTTGAACGGGAAGCCCGCCAGGATCGACCCGGCCGACAGCAGCGCGAGCGGGACGAGCATGGTCAGCGGTGCCTCATGCGCGGCTTCGTAATGCTTGCGGTCATGCGGCTCGCCGTGGAAGGTCTTGAAGATCAGGCGCCACGAGTAGAACGACGTCAGCCCTGCCGCCACCACGGTCATCAGGAAGCCGTAGAGCGCGAACGGGTTCTGCGCGACGAACGCCGACTCGATGATCGCGTCCTTCGAGAAGTAGCCGGCGGTCAGCGGGAAGCCGGTCAGCGCCAGCGTGCCGATCACCATCGTGCCGTAGGTGAACGGGATGCGATCCTTGAGGCCACCCATGTTGCGGATGTCCTGCTCGTGATGCATCGCGTAGATCACCGCGCCCGAACCCAGGAACAGCAGCGCCTTGAAGAAGGCGTGCGTGAACAGGTGGAAGATACCGACCGAATAGGCCCCCGCCCCCATTGCGACGAACATGTAGCCGAGCTGCGAACAGGTCGAGTAGGCGATGATGCGCTTGATGTCGTTCTGCACGAGGCCGACGGTCGCGGCGAAGAACGCCGTGGTCGCGCCGAAGAACATGACGACGGCCTGCGCGGTCGGCGACAGCTCGAACAGCGGCGACAGACGCGCCACCATGAACACGCCGGCGGTCACCATGGTCGCCGCGTGGATCAGCGCCGACACCGGGGTCGGGCCTTCCATCGCGTCGGGCAGCCAGGTGTGGAGCAAAAACTGCGCCGACTTGCCCATCGCGCCCATGAACAGCAGGAGGCAGGTCAGGGTCAGCGCGTTGAGCTGCCAGCCGAACAGATCGATGGTCTTTTCGGTGAGGCCCGGCGCCGCCGAGAAGATGGTGGTGAAGTCGGTGGAGCCGACCAGCATGAACAGCGCGAAGATGCCGAGGGCGAAACCGAAGTCGCCGACGCGGTTGACGACGAACGCCTTGATCGCCGCCGCATTGGCGCTCGGCTTCTGATACCAGAACCCGATCAGCAGATAGCTAGCGAGACCGACGCCCTCCCAGCCGAAGAACAGCTGAACGAGGTTGTCAGACGTCACGAGCATCAGCATCGCGAAGGTGAAGAGCGAAAGGTAGCCGAAGAAACGCGGACGGTTCGGATCCTCGTCCATGTAGCCGATCGAATAGAGGTGGACGAGCGCCGACACCGATGTGACGACGACCAGCATCACCGCGGTCAGCGTATCGACCCGCAGCGACCACGCAACATTGAGATCGCCGGAGACGATCCACGGCATCAGGGTGACGAGCGTGTCCTGCTTGAAGAAGCCGACATTGACGAACATCACCCACGACAGCGCCGCCGACACCATCAGAAGGCCGGTGGTGATCAGCTCGGCCGCGCGAGAGCCCGCGGCCGGCGGCTCCGCCGGCGCGTGGTGGTCGTCATGGCCCGACGCCGCATGGGCGTGGGCATGCGCGTGCTCATCGCCGTGCCCACCATGTCCGTGGTCGGCGTGCTCCACTGTGTCGCCGCTCGGGTTGCGCGCATGCGCGCCCGCCAGCGAAATCGCGCCTGCGATGATCGCACCGATCAGCGGCAGGAAAACAATGGCCTCAATCATCCGACTATCCCATACGACCCTGGCGTGAAGCGGCGCACCACTTGCCCGGCTTCCAATATGTTTCGATGCACGACGTGTTCGGCGGACCGGCCTGCCCCGTTATTCGCCTTGAAGCAGGTCATGCTCAGCCCTTCATCAAGTTGACGTCTTCCACCGCGATGGAGCCACGGTTCCGGAAGAACACCACAAGAATGGCGAGACCGATCGCCGCTTCCGCCGCCGCAACGGTGAGCACGATCAGCGCGTAGATCTGCCCGACGATGTCGCCGAGGAATGCCGAGAACGCCACCAGGTTGAGGTTGGCGGACAGCAAGATCATCTCGATCGACATCAGGATGACGATCAGGTTCTTGCGGTTGATGAAGATGCCCAAAATCCCGATCGTGAACAGGATCGCCCCGACCGCAAGATAGTGTCCCAACCCGATTGTCATTGCACGGTCTCCTTCGAGGGCGTGTCCTGCAGGCCCTGCCCCGACGCCACCTTGCGAACTTCCATCGTGTTGTGCTTGGAGCGCGCGTTCTGAACGCTGATGATCTGGCGGCGGACGTTCGGCTTGTGGCGGAGCGTCAGCACGATGGCGCCAATCATCGCGATCAGGAGCACCAGCCCGGCGAGCTGGAAGTAGTGGATGTAGCGCGTGTAGAGCACCATGCCGATCGCCTGGATATTCGTGATATCGGACGGCGTCGGCGAGGCAATGCTTTTCGCGACGTCCGGGCTGATCAGCCAGGTGCCGACGACGAGCAGCAATTCGGCAAGGAAGATCGCGGCAACCAGCAGACCGACCGGCAGATATTCCAGGAAGCCCGAGCGCAATTCCGCGAAGTCGACATCAAGCATCATGATGACGAACAGGAACAGCACCGCCACCGCGCCGACATAGACGACGATCAGCAGCATCGCGAGGAACTCGGCCCCGGTGAGCAGGAACAGCGCCGCCGCGTTGACGAAGGTGAGAATGAGGAACAGCACCGAGTGAATCGGATTGCGCGCCGCCACCACCATCACGGCGGAAGCGATGCACACGCTGGCGAACAGATAAAAGAACAGCGCGGGAAGGATCATCCCCTCACCTCAGCGATACGGCGCATCGAGCGCCAGGTTCTTGGCGATCTCGCGCTCCCAGCGGTCGCCATTGGCGAGCAGTCTGGCCTTGTCATAGTAGAGTTCCTCGCGCGTCTCGGTGGCGAATTCGAAATTCGGCCCCTCGACGATTGCGTCGACCGGACATGCCTCCTGGCAAAATCCGCAATAGATGCACTTCACCATGTCGATGTCGTAGCGCACGGTGCGGCGGGTGCCGTCGTTCCGGCGCGGACCTGCCTCGATGGTGATGGCCTGCGCCGGGCAGATCGCCTCGCAAAGCTTGCAGGCGATGCAGCGTTCTTCGCCGTTCGGATAACGGCGCAGTGCGTGCTCACCCCGGAAACGCGGCGAGATCGGCCCCTTCTCGAACGGATAGTTGAGGGTCGGCTTCGGGCGGAAGAAATAGCGCATGGCGAGGACGAACGCCTCGACGAATTCCTTCAGCAGGAGCGACCGCGATGCGGCTGCGATACTCATGAAATCCTCATTTCGGTGCGAGCCCCGAGAAGTGAAGGACCCCGGCCACGACCACGACCATCACGAGCGAGATCGGCAGGAACACCTTCCAGCCAAGACGCATCAACTGATCGTAGCGATAACGCGGCACGATTGCCTTCGCCATTGCGAACAGGAAGAAGATGAAGAGCGCCTTCAGGGCGAACCACACGATGCCCGGCACCCAGGTGAACGGCGCGAAGGGGATCGGCGACAGCCAGCCGCCCAGGAACAGGATCGAGCCCATCGCGCACATCGTGGCGATGGCCACATATTCGCCCAGCATGAACATCATGTACGGGGTCGAGCCGTACTCGACCATGAAGCCGGCGACGAGTTCGGATTCCGCTTCCACCATGTCGAACGGCGGACGGTTGGTTTCAGCCAGCGCCGAGATGTAGAAGATCACGGCCATCGGGAACAGCGGCAGCCAGTACCAGCCGAAAATACCGTAGCTGGTGTCCTGCGCCTCGACGATCGCGGTCAGGTTCAGCGAGCCGGCACAGAGCAGCACGGTGATGATCACGAGACCGATCGAGATCTCGTACGACACCATCTGTGCGGCCGAACGCAGCGCCGACAGGAACGGATACTTTGAGTTCGACGCCCAGCCCGCCATCAGCACGCCGTAGATCGACAGCGACGAGATCGCGAAGATGTACAGAATGCCGACGTTGATGTCCGCGATCACCCAGTTGAGGTTGACCGGGATCACCGCCCAGGCCGCCAGCGCCAGAACGCAGGTGACGAAGGGCGCAAGCAGGAAGACGCCCTTGTTGGCGCCCGCCGGGATGATCGGCTCCTTGAGCACGAACTTCAGCAGGTCGGCGAAGGATTGCAGAAGTCCCCACGGCCCGACGACGTTGGGACCGCGGCGGATCTGCACGGCGGCCCAGATCTTGCGGTCGGCGAGCAGGATGTAGGCGATCGCGACGAGCAGCACGACGAGTAGCAGCACGCTCTGCGCGACCATCACGATCAGGGGCCAAAGATAGGCAGTCCAGAATTCGGCGAATGTCATGTCGGTTACTCCGCCGCTTCCAGCGCACGCCCGGCGGCGAGCCGCGAGCATTCAGCCATCACGGCCGAGGCACGCGCGATCGGGTTGGTGAGATAATAATCGGCAAACGCCGGCTTGAACGCCGTTTTCTCGACCGATCCGCCACGCTTGGCCAGCGCGGCGACAGCGGCGGCATCGGCCGGCGCGATCTGGTCGATCCGCATCAGATGCGGCACGTCCTTGAACATCGCCTGACGAAGCTGGTTGAGCGAGTCGTAAGGCAGCTTGTGGCCGATCACGTCGGACAGCGCGCGCAAAATCGCCCAGTCCTCGCGGGCCTCGCCCGGCGGGAAACCGGCGCGGCTGCCTAGCTGCACACGGCCTTCGAGATTGACATAGAGGCCCGACTTCTCGGTGTAGGCCGCCCCCGGCAGGATCACGTCGGCGCGATGCGCCCCGCGGTCGCCATGGGTGCCGATATAGACGACGAACGCGCCATCGGCGACTTCGACCTCATCGGCGCCGAGCAGGAACAGCACGTCGGCGCCGGTGACGGCGCCCTCGCCGCGATAGCCGAGATCAAGTGCGCCGACCCGCGACGCAGTGTCGTGGATGACGCCGAAGCCGTTCCAGCCGTCCTTGACCACACCGAGGCTCTGCGCGAGTTGCGCCGCCTGCGAGAGCAGCGCCGCGCCATCGCTGCGCGAAGTCGCCGCCGCGCCGACGAGAACGATCGGATGGCTTGCGCCCTTCAGCACCTCCGCGAAGGAATGCTTGCCGGCGGCGAGATCGCCCAGCGTCTCCGGGCCCGCGCCGAGATACTCGTACTTGTAGGTCAGGTCGACCTTCTCACCGATCACGCCGACCTTGAGCTGACCGCTGCGCCAACGCTTGCGGATGCGGGCGTTGAGCAAGGTCGCCTCGAGGCGCGGATTGGAGCCGACGATCAGAATGGCGTCCGCCTGCTCGATGCCGGCGATGGTCGGGTTGAACACATAGGAGGCGCGGCCGAGCTTGGCGTCGAACGCCGCCCCGCCCTGCACCGCGAGATTGGATGAACCCATCCGCGCAAGCAGATCCTTGAGCGCGAACATTTCCTCGACGGAAGCAAGATCACCGGCAACCGCGCCGACGCGCTTGCCTTCGACCCGAGCCAGATGCGCCTTGATGGCGCCGAACGCCTCCGGCCACGAAGCCGGACGCAGCTTGCCGTTCTCGCGAATGTAAGGACGGTCGAGCCGCTGGGTGCGCAGGCCATCGACGATGTGGCGGGTCTTGTCCGAAATCCACTCTTCGTTGATATCCTCGTTGACGCGCGGCAGGATGCGCATGACCTCGCGGCCACGGGTATCGACGCGGATCGCCGAGCCGACGCCGTCCATCACATCGATCGACTGGGTCTTGCCGAGCTCCCACGGCCGCGCCGCAAAGGCGTAAGGCTTGGAGGTCAGCGCGCCGACCGGGCAGATGTCGACGAGGTTGCCCTGCATCTCGGAGGTCAGCGCACTCTCGAGATAGGTGGTGATCTCCATATCCTCGCCGCGGCCGGTGGCGCCCATCTCGGGCAGCCCGCAGACTTCGGCGGCGAAACGGACGCAGCGCGTGCACTGGATGCAGCGGGTCATGATCGTCTTGACCAGCGCGCCGAGATACTTGTCCTCGACCGCACGCTTATTCTCGGCGAAACGGCTGGTATCGACGCCGTAACCCATCGCCTGATCCTGCAGATCGCACTCGCCGCCCTGATCGCAGATCGGGCAATCGAGCGGATGGTTGATCAGCAGAAACTCCATCACGCCTTCGCGCGCCTTCTTGACGACAGGCGAGCGGGTCGAGACTTCCGGCAGTTCGCCGTTCGGCCCCGGGCGGCAGTCGCGCACGTTCCAGGCGCAGCTTGCCACCGGCTTCGGCGAGCCCTTCAGTTCGACAAGGCACATCCGGCAGTTGCCCGCGATCGACAGGCGTTCGTGATAGCAGAAGCGCGGAATTTCGGCACCAGCCGCTTCGCAGGCCTGCAGCAGAGTGAAATCTGCCGGAACCTCGATTTCCTTGCCGTCGACAATCAGTTTGGTCATGACGTCAAAACTTTCTCAACCGGGCAACCATGCGGCATCGTTCATTCCGCCGCGATGGCGACGGGATCGCGGACGCCCGCATCATCGATATCGGCCCGGCGCGCGAACTCATCGATACGCCGCTCGATCTCGGGTCTGAAGTGGCGGATCAACCCCTGGATCGGCCATGCGGCTGCGTCGCCGAGCGCGCAGATCGTATGGCCTTCGACCTGGGTGGTGACTTCGAGCAGCATGCCGATCTCGCGCTTGTGGGCGCGGCCCTCGACCATGCGCGACAGAACGCGCCACATCCAGCCGGTGCCCTCGCGGCACGGCGTGCACTGACCGCAGCTCTCGTGCTTGAAGAAATAGGAAATGCGAGCGATCGCCGCGATGACGTCAGTGGACTTGTCCATCACCATCACGCCGGCGGTGCCGAAGCTCGACTTCACGGCACGGGTGCCATCGAAGTCCATGATGAGATCCTGACAGTCCGCCGCCGGGATCAACGGGCACGACGCGCCGCCGGGGATGATCGCCAAAAGGTTGTCCCAGCCGCCGCGAATGCCGCCGGCGTGCTTCTCGATCAGCTCGCGGAACGGGATGCCCATCGCCTCTTCGACGACGAGAGGCGTGTTGACATGGCCGGAGATGCCAAACAGCTTGGTGCCGACGTTGTTCGGGCGGCCGATGCCGGCGAACCACGCCGCGCCCCGACGCAAGATGTCCGGCGCGACCGCGATCGACTCGACGTTGTTGACGGTGGTCGGGCAGCCATAGAGGCCGACGTTCGCCGGGAACGGCGGCTTGAGGCGCGGCTGGCCCTTCTTGCCTTCGAGGCTCTCGAGCAGCGCGGTTTCCTCACCGCAGATATAGGCGCCGGCGCCGTGGTGGACGACGAGATCGAACGGCCAGCCGTGGATGTTGTCCTTGCCGATCAGCCTGGCCTCATAGGCCTGGTCGATCGCCGCCTGCAGGTGCTCGCGCTCGCGGATGAACTCGCCGCGCACATAGATGAAACAGGTATGCGCGCCCATCGCAAAGCTGGCGAGGAGACAGCCCTCGATCAGCAGATGCGGATCGTGGCGCATGATCTCGCGGTCTTTGCAGGTGCCGGGCTCGGACTCGTCGGCATTGACGACGAGATAATGCGGACGGCCGTCGGTCGACTCCTTCGGCATGAAGGACCATTTCAGACCAGTCGGAAAGCCCGCGCCGCCGCGCCCGCGCAGGCCGGACGCCTTCATCTCGTTGATGATCCAGTCGCGGCCCTTGTCGAGAATGGACCTCGTGCCATCCCACGCGCCACGACGGCGTGCGCCTTCGAGACCCCAGTCCTCGAAGCCGTACACGTTCTTGAAGATGCGATCCTTATCGTCAAGCATCACAGATTGCCCTTCTTGGTCGCGTCCGCGGCTGCCGGCGCGGCCTCTCCGGCTGCGCCTGCTTCGGCCCCGCCGCAATATGCTTTCAGTGTCGTCGGTCCGCCCAGCGGCGCCGAGAAGTGGCGGCCATTCTGCGGGCCGGCCTTCGGCGGGTTGCCGCTGGCAAAGCCGTCGATCAGCTTCTCAAAGGTCTCGACGGTGAGGTCCTCGTAGGTGTCCTTCCAGACCATCGCCATCGGGGCGTTGACGCACGCGCCCTGGCACTCGACCTCTTCCCAGCTGAAGTCACCGTCCTCGGACAGGTGCAGCGGCTCCGGATGGATGCGCCGCTTGCAGACATCGATCAGGTCCGCAGCGCCGCGCAGCAGGCACGGCGTCGTGCCGCAAACCTGAACGTGAGCCTTCTTGCCGACCGGCTGAAGCTGGAACTGGGTGTAGAAGGTCGCGACTTCCAGCGCGCGGATGTAGGGCATGCCCAGCATGTCCGCGATGTAGCGGATCGCCGCCTCGGTGAGCCAGCCGCCCTGCTGCTCCTGCGCCCGCCACATCACCGGAATGACGGCCGAAGCCTGCCGGCCTGCCGGATAGCGGTCGATTACCATCTTTGCCCAGGCGAGATTTTCCTCGGTGAAGGCAAAGCTCGCGGGCTGAAGTTCTTTCGGTGCCAAACGGCGAACGGCCATGGTCTCTCAATCTCTCATTGCAGGCGGCTTGATGCGGATGCATTCAGGCTGTCGATCCGCTTCAGCCAGAACTCACTCGCGGTCGCGAACACGTTGTAGCCCACGCGGGGCGATGTCTTGATGCGGGTCAGCGGCGAAGTATCCTTCAGCCGTTCAAACCGTGCGGTAGCCGGATCGTAGACAATCAGTTCGAGCGGCGTTTCGTCGAGAATATAGCGCGAAACCGCGTGCGTCGGGTCATTGCCATGCTCTTCGCACATGATGACGGAATCGCCCGCGAGCAGCCGGCGTCCCCCCTTGATCGCCTCGATCTCAACGCCCTCGACATCGAGTTTGATCAGGAACTTACCGTTGGCGTCGACCACGCCGTCGTCGATCAGGTTGTCGAGCGCGATCACGGGCACGACCTCGCCATCGTCGCCGCCGGGCGCACCGGCGATGCTGAACGCCTCGTGCTTGACGCCCGAAAGGCGTGCGGTGCCGCGGGCCGCACCGATGGCGCACTGCATCGTTTCGAAACGGTTGCCATTGACGCGGGCATTGGTCGCCAGCACACTGAAATTCCGCGACGACGGCTCGATCGCGATCGAGCGATGACGGCCGAACAGTGCGCTCGACACCAGGACCGACCAGTAGCCGTAGTTCGCGCCGCAATCGAGCAGCGTGTAGTCGACGTCGTTCGAGCCGAGGAACAACAGCTCGAGCTCGATCTCGTAGGAATAGGACAGGTTGAGCAGCTTGCTCCAGTAGCCGTCGCCGTAGGGGAACGTAAACGTCGCATCGTCGTTGAGAACGACGGCAATGTCACGCTTCGGCAGCGCGCGGCGCAGGAGATTGGCGCAGAAGTTGTAGCCGCTGTGATGGAAGTGCGACGACACCTTCGAGCCGGTCGACAGCATCAGCGCGGCCAAACGCTCCCATGCGTTCGTTCCCTCAAGAACGCCCGTCGTCCGGTTGAAACGGATGGGAGCTGGCGAGATCAACGGTCAACCTCTCCGAACACGATGTCGAGCGAGCCGAGGATGGCGGAGACGTCGGCGAGCAGGTGCCCGCGGCACATGTAGTCCATGGCCTGAAGGTGGGCGAAGCCCGGCGCGCGGATCTTGCACTTATAGGGCTTGTTGCTGCCGTCGGCGACGAGATAAACGCCGAACTCGCCCTTCGGCGCCTCGACGGCGGCGTAGATTTCGCCGGCCGGCACGTGGACACCCTCGGTGTAGAGCTTGAAGTGATGGATCAGGGCTTCCATCGAACGCTTCATCTCGCCGCGGCGCGGCGGAGCGATCTTGTTGTCCTCGATCATCACCGGGCCCTGCCCGTCAGCGACGCGCAGCTTCTCGATGCACTGCTTGATGATGCGGACCGACTGCCTCATCTCTTCCATGCGGATGCAGTAGCGGTCGTAGTTGTCGCAGTTCTTGCCGATCGGAATGTCGAAATCCATCTCGGCATAGCACTCGTAGGGCTGCGCCTTGCGCAGGTCCCACGCCGCGCCCGAGCCGCGCACCATGACGCCCGAGAAGCCCCAGGCCCAGGCGTCTTCCAGCGAAATGACGCCGATATCAACGTTACGCTGCTTGAAGATGCGGTTTTCGGTCAAAAGGGTTTCGAGATCGTCGACCACCTGCAGGAACGGATCGCACCAGTTCCAGATGTCCTCGATCAGCTGCGGCGGCAGATCCTGATGAACGCCGCCGATGCGGAAGTAAGCGGCGTGCATGCGCGAGCCGGAGGCGCGCTCGTAGAAGACCATCAGCTTTTCGCGCTCTTCAAAGCCCCACAGCGGCGGGGTCAGCGCGCCGACGTCCATCGCCTGCGTGGTGACGTTGAGGATGTGCGACAGGATGCGGCCGATCTCGCTGTAGAGAACGCGGATCAACTGCGCGCGGCGCGGCACGGTGATGCCGAGCAGCTTTTCCGCCGCGAGGCAGAAGGCATGCTCCTGATTCATCGGCGCGACATAGTCGAGCCGGTCGAAATACGGGATCGCCTGCAGATAGGTCTTGTGCTCGATCAGCTTTTCGGTGCCGCGGTGCAGAAGGCCAATATGCGGATCGACACGCTCGACCACCTCGCCATCCAGCTCCAGCACCAGACGCAGCACGCCGTGCGCCGCCGGATGCTGCGGACCAAAGTTGATGGTGAAATTGCGGAGATTCTGCTCGGTCATCAAGCGCCTGCCTTGCCAACGTTGGCCTTGCCTTCGTCGGCCTTGCCGCCGCTCGCCTTCTCATCGCCCGGAAGCGGATAATCCGCGCCTTCCCACGGCGAGAGGAAGTCGAACTGACGGAATTCCTGATTGAGACGCACCGGCTCGTAGAGCACGCGCTTCTCTTCGTCGTCGTAACGGACCTCGACGAAGCCGGTGAGCGGGAAATCCTTGCGCAGCGGATGGCCGTCGAAACCGTAGTCCGTCAGCAGCCGGCGCATGTCGGGGTGGCCCGTGAAGATCACGCCGTAAAGGTCATAGGCCTCGCGCTCGAACCAGTCCGCGCCCGGAAACTCGGCGATGATCGACGGCACCTGCGTAGTCTCGCCGGCCATGGCGCGCACACGGACGCGCACATTCTTGGTCGGGGACAGGAAGTGGTAGACGACATCGAAGCGCAGCTCGCGGCCCGGATAGTCCACCGCCGTCACGTCGGTGATGTTGACGAAGCGGCAGCGCGGATCATCGCGCAGGAAGCGCACGACCTCGACGATGCGCGCAGCCTCCACCGAGATGGTGAGCTGATTGAAGGCCACCGCATGGGCGGTCGCAGCGCCTGGAAGCGCTTCGACTATCATTCGGCCAAGAGCGTCGAGCTTGGTATCGTCCATGCGAGAGCCTTCGCGTTCCGTTATTCCGCCTTACTGCCGGCGGACACTGGTCTGGAGCGATTCCGGCCCAGCCGAAAACGCTCAGTTCCACAACTGCTTCATTGGCAGCGAAGCGGTCCCCGCTTCGCCCATGTGTTTAACGTTCGATCGTGCCCGTCCGGCGGATCTTCTTCTGCAACAGCATCACGCCGTAAAGCAGGGCTTCCGCCGTCGGCGGGCATCCCGGCACGTAGATGTCGACCGGAACGACACGATCACAGCCCCGCACCACCGAATACGAATAGTGGTAGTACCCGCCGCCGTTGGCGCAGGACCCCATCGAGATCACATAACGCGGCTCCGGCATCTGGTCATAGACCTTGCGGAGCGCCGGCGCCATCTTGTTGGTCAGCGTGCCGGCGACGATCATCACGTCCGACTGGCGCGGGCTGGCGCGCGGAGCAAAGCCGAACCGCTCGACGTCGTAGCGCGGCATCGAGAGCTGCATCATCTCGACGGCGCAGCACGCAAGGCCGAATGTCATCCACATCAGCGAGCCGGTGCGCGCCCAGGTGATCAGCTCATCGGTCGCGGTGACGAAAAAGCCCTTGTCGGCCAATTCGTTGTTCACCTCGAGGAAAAACCGGTCATCGGCGCCGACAGGCTTGCCGGTGCGAGGATCAAGAATTCCGGTAGCGGCCGGCGCAACCTGGGGCGCGAGAAGGCCCGTGCCCGACGGAGCCTGTGTCAATCCCATTCCAAGGCGCCTTTCTTCCACTCATAGGCGAAGCCGACGGTCAGCACGCCCAAAAACACCATCATCGACCAGAACCCGGCATCGCCGAGATTTCCGAACGTCACCGCCCACGGAAACAGGAAGGCCACTTCGAGATCAAAAATGATGAACAGGATCGCGACGAGATAGAACCGCACGTCGAATTTCATGCGCGCATCGTCGAACGCGTTGAATCCGCATTCATATGCGGAGAGCTTTTCCGGGTCGGGCTGCTGATAGGCGACAACGAAGGGCGCGACCAGAAGGGCAATACCAATGACGGCGGCGATGCCGATAAAGATCGCGATAGGAAGATAATCGCCTAAAATGCTGTTCACCGACGATCTCCGTGGCTGCGGCTGTGGACCGCAGATTCGGTAAGTTTGGAATTGTTCTGACGCTTAGCGCAGCGCAACAGAGGTGGCAAGACAACCTAATGCGATCATGGGCAACTTTGGCCGTCAGCGGCCTCTCAATACGCCCTCTTCACCCGATTTCCGGGTGAAACGCCGCCATTCAACAACACGCCTGTGGATGCTTGGTTCATCTCTTCATCCCGGCAATGCCACAGCCTTCCGACGCAGCCCCGCATAATGCGGGCTCTGCGCGCTGCAATGGGCGCCAGCCCCCTCCCCAACCGCGCGGAACCGCCCCAGCCAGGGTTTACGAAGCCGCTTGAGCGGGGCCGGGCGACGAGCACTCTTTAGAACTCACATCTAACCATCGGCAATCATTACCAAAATGTAAGGGCGACGTTCAGAATGCGTTCAGGAACCGACTCCTAGGTTGGACGCATCAACTTAGGAGAACAACCATGAAACGTATCGCCCTCGCCGCCATCGCCATGTCTCTGCTGGCTATCCCGGCCGCTCAGGCACAGCACCGGCCAGCGCACCCCCACCACCCCGGGGTTCATCGTCCGGCTGTTCCCCCGCACGCGGTGAAGCGGCATCATTGGTCCAAGGGCCAGAAGTTCGGTGACTGGCGCCGCTATCGCGCGGTCAACGACTATCACCGCTATGGCCTGCACCGTCCGGCCCGCGGCCAGCACTGGGTCAAGGTCGGCAACGATTACCTTCTGATCGGCGCCGCCACCGGCATGATCGCGGCGATCGTCGCAGGACGTTAAGGTTTCCGAACTGGAACCGAAGAAAAGCGGCCGCACAGTGCGGCCGCTTTTTTCTGTCCGACTGCGCAAAAGGCCGGGCGGTCGCAGATGCTGACAGATATCGCCCCATCCGCGATCGCGCGCGCCATCAGCCAGTGCGAATACGCTAAGAGCGAAGCGCGCCGGCGCGCCCTCGCGCATCCTCGCTCGAGCGCCCTGAAAAAAATCCCACCGACATCGCTGCCAGCGGGATCTTGATTCGAACAATCGCAAAAACGGGCGCGCAGCTATTTCACTTTCCGCCTCACTTCTTCTCGAATGCAGCCTTCACCTCGCCCTCGGTGATCCGCGCTTTCGGGTTGCCCTTCTGCCCGAGATTTTGCTCCTCGGTCCCATCCCCCATCATGCCGGGATGCTTTTCGCCGCCCGGCTTATCGCCGCTGTCGTGTACTGACGGCGCAGGTTGCACGAGGCTTACCGGGTCCGAAGCGGGAAATGAGTCTTCCAGACCCTTGCGCAACTCTCCGGTTTTCTTGTCGAGCTTCGCAGCTTCTCTGGGATCGACCGCGTGCTTGTCGACAGGCGCAAGATCAACCTTATCCTTCATCGCGAAACCTCCTTGAACAGCCCCTCTCCTCACAGAGGATAAAGCTCGCAAGCCAAGATGCGTTCCATCGCTGCGCGCTGTTCCGGTTGCGGCACATGCTGCCTCAACGAATACGGGCGCGCGCGCTCATCGCTGATTGAATGATGAACCAATCCGCCCTGCACGCGTTGGCTCGCCATCCACACTGGAGAAGCACAATGATCAATGCAGCACAGATCAAGGAACACATGGATGTGCAGGCTTCCGATGGTCAGGTCATCGGCAAGGTCGATCACATGGAAGGCGCGGATACGATCAAGCTGACCAAGGACAATTCACCCGACGGCAAGCACCACTTCGTGCCGCTGAACTGGGTCACCAAGGTTGATCAGCAGGTTCACCTCAACAAGTCGGCGAAGGACGCGAAGGCGCAATGGCACTGACGCCCTTTGCATGAATGCGAAAGGGGCAGCTCACCGCTGCCCCTTTCGTTTTTTGCGTGGAGACGTCTTCGCGTCACTGCGTGAACGGATTGCGGAAACCGCCGCCGCTCGGCGTCGTGCGCTGCGGGAAGGTCTGCTCGAGATAGTTCAAAATGACCTCGCGCTCGGCCGCTTCGGGCTTCGGCATGTTGTGCTTGGAGATCATCAGATTGATCGAATCATCCCACTGAGCCCGGTTCATGCCCTGCTGCGCCACGAGTTTGAAGCCGTGGCAGGCCGTGCAGGCATAAAACGTATCATCGCGGCCGGGACCGGCCGGATAGTCTTCCGGGCTTTCTTCGGCATCGGACTGGGCAAGAGCGAACGGCGCGGCGAATGCCATGACGGCCAGCGCCGCGCCTGCGATCAGAAACTGCCGCGCAACGCGCGCGGCAATTCCGTTGGTCTTCACTTTCACCATCATCAACCGACCAGCACCGCAATGCGATGCATGGCGTTGCCGCCATAGCCTTGCGGGTTCCAGTTGCCGGCAAGATGCGGCTGCATCACGCCGTTGGAGTCGGTGCCGCGCGTCCAGATCTCATAGTATCCGTCGGCCGGAAGCTTCACCGTCGCGGTCCAGCGCTGCCAGTCAAACTTGTTCTTGGGCTGGCTGAGCTTCGCCTTGGTCCACGTCGCGCCGAAGTCGGTGGAGACATCCACCTGCTTCACCGTCAGATCGCCGGCCCAGGCCGCGCCGCGCAGTTTGATCTCCTTGGTGCCCGCGGCCATCTTCGCGCCGTTCGCCGGGCTGGTGATGATCGAACGCACCGGCATCGATTCCAGGATGCGGAAGTTTTTCGGATCGCCCTTCGAGCCCGGCACCATCGGCTTGATCGGCACGCGATAGGAGAACTCAGTCATGCCCGGACCATCGTGCTCCTTGTCGCGGATCCAGATCCGCTTGAGCCACTTGGTCGAGACCGAGCCCGGCCAGCCGGGAATGAACACACGCACCGGGCCGCCGTGGATGTTGGTGAGTGGCTGGCCGTTCATCTGCCAGACAATCAGGTTGTTCTCGTCCATCAGCTTCTTGATCGGCACGCCGCGCGACACGGTCGCCTTGTTCGCATCGCCGGACAGATGCAGGTCGCTGCCGTAGTGGCCGGAGAACACCGCCGACGGCTTCAGGCCTGCCGCCTTGATGACATCGGCAAGGCGCACGCCGGTCCATTCGGGGCAGCCCGCGCCGCCGTTGGTCCACTGGTTGCCGCGCGCCTGCGGCGTGAAGAATGCGCGGCCGTTGCCGCCGCATTCCAGCACCATGCGGCGCGTCACCGGCTTGAACTTCTGCTTCAACTCGCCGAGCGTGAAGGTCACCGGCTTATTGACCTCGCCATCGATGACGAACGACCACTTGTCGGGGTCCTTGTCCTCATCGGGCGTCTGGCCGTTGTTGCGGACGAACAGCTTCTCGGTCGGCGTCGTCTCGTCGTCGAGCAGATCCTCCGGCGTCTCGGCCACCAGCGGGCGGTCGCCGAGCACAACGAGCTTTTCGCTCTTGCCGGGGAATTTGAGATATTGCGGCCCCTTCGGCGCTGCCGGTGCGCTGCCGCCTGCGGGCGGCGTCTGCGCCATCGCCGCCGGAATCAATCCGCCGGGCATGTTCGCAGCGAAGGGAATCGTCCCGCCGACTGCCGCGCTCATCGCGGCAAGGCCTGCGCCGCCCAAAAATCCGCGGCGGCCCATCTCAGTTCTGCGGCCGAACACCTCGGCGTCGGCCCGCTCCGGATCATCCCGGTAAAGCTCTTCCACCGAGCGCTCGTGCGCACGGTCCTTTGATGTCGTCATGATTGCTCCCCGATCGTTGGTCTCGCTTCCGAAACCGAACTAGCCGGCCCTCGCGTCCCGAAAGCCGTTATGCTGCCGCAAGGGTATTCTGGGAGCGGAATCGGCGCAACATTCGTCGCTTGGGGAAATCAATTCTTCGAGCATGCTCTGATCGCGCCGCGACGCGAGGCGCGCGGATGATTCTTCCTGCCTGCGCCGGCGCAAAAAAGAAACGCCACCCGCTGCGGCCGGAAGACGGCGCTACGGGTGGCGTGAAATCCGAAGTTCTTCAGGAGCGAATCAGATCGCTTCCTTCAGCTCCTTGGAGGCGCGGAAGGCGACCTTCTTGCTGGCCTTGATCTGAATCTGCTCACCGGTGGCCGGATTGCGGCCTGTGCGTGCCGCACGCTTGCGCACCTGAAGGATGCCGAGGCCGACGATCCGAACGCGCTCGCCCTTCTTCAGGTGCTTCGTCACGCGAGTGACCAGATCGCCAAGGATGGCTTCGGTCTGCTTCTTGGACAATTCATGCTCTTCAGCAAGCGCAGCAGCCAGATGCTTGAGCGTAACGGTTGCCGGGGTCGCTGATTTCTTCGCAGTCGCGGTCGCAGTTGCTTTTGCCATGTTTGGCCCTCCTCATGGGGATCGGTACTTCAGAACTTACGGCAAATCAGGGCTTAAATGATTCGTAAGTCGCGTGCCTACGCTGTTTTGCTTCAAAACAGCGTGTTTTGTCTATCAGCATGTGCAGAAGTCCCCTTTCGGAGCTGTTTTTGAGCAAGTTTGAACAAGGCGCTTGACTTGTCGCTCGGGCCCCTTTAACTCCCGCATCACTGCAGGCCCAGCGGCCTTGCGGGAGTAGCTCAGTTGGTTAGAGCGCCGGCCTGTCACGCCGGAGGTCGCGGGTTCGAGCCCCGTCTCTCGCGCCATCATTTCAATGGCTTAGAAACCTTTCCCCCCAAAATTCGGATCCGATTGGCTGCGATTTCGCGCACGGCTCGCCTGTGCCGAATACGACAACTATCGCCGCGCGAAACGTCGAATCGTTTCGCCGGAAACGGCGTCTTCCCAGCCGCGAATCGCTCCCGCAGAAGCCGCACCGCGATACTGATTCCCGCCCAGGCCCCAGCCCTATTCGGAGAGAACCACCCGCTGCGCCCGCCCGCCGCAGCTTGGCGGGGCAGAATCAGCCTGCGCAGATGGAACGGCCTCGACTGCGCAGCCGATGCCGTTCCATAATTGCCGCTTCACCGCTTCCGGGACATGCCGATGACACAGCCCCACGCCCCCGCACTGAAGTTCACCCACACGGTTACGGAGCGTTTTCTCCGCTACGTCACGATCGACACCCAGTCCGATCCGGAATCGCCGACGATCCCTTCGACCGAGAAGCAGAAGGATCTCGGCCGCCTCCTCGTGCGCGAACTGCATGCGATGGGAATCACCGACGCCGAGCTCGATCCGTACGGCTACGTCTACGCGACCATCCCGGCGACGACCGACAAGCCGGTGCCGGTCATCTGTTTCTGCTCGCATATGGACACCTCGCCCGATTGCAGCGGCAAGGATGTGAAGCCGCAGATCGTCAAAAACTATCAGGGCGGCGACATCGTGCTGCCGGCCGATCCCAAGCAGGTGATTCGGGTCAGCGAGAATCCGGCGCTGCTCGACCAGATCGGCCACGATATCATCACGACAGACGGCACGACGCTGCTCGGGGCGGACAACAAGGCGGGCATCGCCGAGATCATGGATGCCGCCGCCTTCCTCGTCGCCAATCCGCAGATCCGCCATGGCATGATCAAGATCCTGTTCACGCCGGACGAGGAGATCGGCCGCGGCGTCGACAAGGTCGACCTCAAGCGGCTTGGCGCGGACTTCGCCTACACGATCGATGGCGAGACAGTGGGCCATCTCGAGGACGAGACTTTTTCCGCCGACGCGGCGACCGTCACCATCGAAGGCGTCAGCACCCACCCCGGATTTGCCAAGGGACGCATGGAACATGCCATCAAGGCAGCTGCACGCATCGTGGAACGGCTTCCGCAGGACACCTGTTCGCCGGAGACGACCGAGGGCAAGGAGGGCTTCCTCCACCCCGTCAGCATCACTGGCAGCCTCGAGAGCGCGACGCTGAGCCTGATCGTGCGCGACTTCACCGAGGCCGGGTTGCAGGAGAAGGAAGCGCTGCTGGAAAACATTGTACGCGAGGTGATGCTGGAGTTTCCGCGCTCGAGCTATGAGATCGCGTTCAAGGAGCAGTACCGCAACATGAAGGTGGTGCTCGACCAGCACCCGGCGGTCGTCAACAACGCGCTCGAGGCAATCCGGCGGACGGGCTTAAAGCCGGTGCGCTCGAGCATTCGCGGCGGCACGGATGGCTCGCGGCTGTCATTCATGGGCCTGCCCTGCCCCAACATCTTCGCCGGCGAGCACAGCTTCCACGCGCGCACCGAATGGGTCAGCGTGCAGGACATGGAAAAGGCAGTGCAGACCATCGTCCATCTGGTGATGGTCTGGGAAGAGCGCGCCGTTCCCGCCTGATCCGCAGCCACAGGGATCGCAAGACAAAAAAATCCGCCCGACATGGGCGGATTTTTCGTTGCGTCGGCGTTTTGCAATCGCGGCGTCAGTTGCCGAACTTGTAGGAGGCCTGAACGAACATGCCGTAGCGTTCGGTGCGCGAAGGCAGGGTTTGGCAATCGGGGCACGGCGTACCGAATGCGTTGGTGTAGGCATCGTTCGTCGCCCACATCGCCCAGTATCGTCCGCCGACGCCGAGGCTGAATTTTGGCGTCAGCGCATAGGACAGCAGCGCCTCGAGCTGCACGCCCTGGCCCTTCGCAAACTCCGGCGAGATCGTATTGGTGACGTCGGTGCGCTGGATGTGATTGTCGACGCCGGTCATGCGGACATAGGGCAGATATGCCGCCTCCGTGCTGAGGCGCAGGCCGGGAGCAAGGGCGATCTCTCCGGCAACGCCGATGCGCAGCGAATGCCAGTCGTCATCTTCCGTCATGATCAGCATCGACGACGGGAATCCGTATGGCGGAACGCAGCCGGCAAACGGATTGGCGAACTGGACGCAGCCATAGGCGCCCTTGTTCTCGCGATAAAAGTTGTAGCCGATGAAACCGCCGAGCCGGTGATCTTCCGTCCGCAGCACATCGTAACCGAGGTCGAGCGTTGCATAGGTGATCGAGCCGGAAACGCCGTCGGACAGCGTGTTCGAGTACGGCACCGTGGCGTTGCTGATCAGCCAGTCCTCGTCATACATGCGGCCGCTCTTCAATCCGCCCGCGCCGACGAATCCCTTTGCAAACATCCCGGACGGCGCATCGATGCGGCCGAACAACTCGCCGGAGGGGCCGGAGGACTCGTAGATCAGCCGCGAGACAAGCACGTTCTGCAGCGCAGGGCTCGAGGTCGAGCCGAGATCCTTCTGATAGCGCCCGCTCGAATACCAGTATCGCGCGCCGAACTCCGCGCGCCAGCCGGATGCGGCTGCCGCCTGTCCCGGCTTCATAGCGACGTCGTCAAACCGCGCGACCGGATCGGCTCCGAAGCGATAGTTCAGGCCCAGACTCACGAGGCTGAGGCTGTGATCACTGGAGGTCATTACGCCCGGCAGCGGAACGTAGTTGTCGAACGGCGGCATCGTCTGCCACATCACCGGCGGCGACTGCAGCGAGCCGCCGCGGATCCGCGTGTAGTCGTATGCGAGGCGCAGCGACCACGCCGGCGTCAGCGCGCGCTCGATACCCACTCCGGCGGTCCAGCCCCAGTTGGTGGATGTCATCCGCGCCTGCGGCTCCAGCGGCCGGGCGTTGCCGGCGATTTCAAACCGGTTGGCGAGCCACGCCGCACCGCCCCTGACATAGAGCAGCGACCGCTTGTCGGCCGACACCGGCAGGCCGAGGCGCGCCGTCAGGCTTCCCTTCGCGTGATCGCGCAGCCGGCAGTTCAGCGACACATGAAAGCCGGAGACGGCAAGGCAGGTCGTTGTGGAATCCTGATCCACGGCACTGATGTCGGCTTCGAGCCCGAACACCCAATCGGAGTTGGGCAGCGTCCAGTTGTAGCCGAGCTGGAAGCCGCCGAAGGCCGCCGGCGTATTCATCCTGTCGCCGAACAGCGTCGGGCCAACCGGATGGGAGATGGCGGTGCGTCCGCCGCCGCCGCCGAAGTGAACGCCGGCGTAAAATCCCTGCCACGACCACTCCGGCGCGGCTGCCTTCGTCTTCTGTTCGATGGGGCCCGCAACCGCGGCCGCGACGCTCATGCCCAGCGCAACGCCCGAAAGCGCCAGTCTGCCTGCTCTCACCCTCGCTCCTCCAGCTTTCTCCCTGACGTTGGGGGCAATAGCGTGATTCCCCTTTTTTGAAACAGCCAGGAAAATCCGAAGGCGACTGTGCATAGGCACTACGCGAGAAAATTTAGCTCTGGGCGGAATGCAACCTTGCCCCATTTTGGTCAAAATTGGACCGGCGTTTACCCGCCGTTAACCACAACCGACCGCGACAAAAAACAGAAAAGCCAAGGACAGATCATGACTGCGCGATTTGAAGCGTTCCCGGACCCGATGAACCGGTGGGTCGTTTGGGACTGTCAGAACGACACTTTCGCAAGGATCGGCGGCGACGAGGCCATCGGGCTCGGCGAAACCCACGCAACTTCGATCTGCGACGCGCTGAACCGCGCATTCGACACTTACGCTCCGCTTCAGCCGGGAGCCGATGGCGAGCTGCCGCACTGGCTGCCCGCGAACGTGATCGTCAAGCTTGCGCCAAACCTCCCCGCCTTCGGCTAAAACTGATCGTCCTCAGCTGCACGACATGCACAAGGCGGCCTAAGGCACCTCGTCCTTGCCGCCGGTCCATGCTATCCCCCGCGCGACCACTGATCCGACGCGGCGTTTCGCGGCGGACAGCAGCAACGGCCGCAGGTGAAACCGCTCCATGTCCAATCTCTACGCGATGACCCGTTCGATGGAAGCGGTGCGGCGCCTGTTCAAGATCACGCACGCCGGCGATTGCGCGCCGCAGCCCGCGATCGTGCCGGACATGCTGGCCCCAATCGTGCGCATCCGCGACGGCGAACGCGAGCTCGTGCGGGCGCGCTGGGGCTTTCCGCCTGCGCCCAAGACCAATCTGCCGATCACCAACATCCGCAATCTTTCGACCGAATACTGGAAGCAGTGGATCAGCCCGCAGAACCGCTGCCTCGTGCCGGTAACGAGCTTTTCCGAATACGCGCCGAAGCCCGATCCCGAGACCGGCCGCAAGGACATCGTCTGGTTCGCGATCGACGACAGCCGCCCGCTGTTCGCCTTCGCCGGCCTGTGGCGGCCGTGGAGCGGTCCGCGCGGCACGAAGGACGGTCGCATTGACGGCGATCACGAACTGTTCGGCTTTCTCACCACCGAGGCCAATGACGTGGTGCGGCCGGTCCATCGCCGCGCGATGCCGGTGATTCTGCACGAGCGCGACTGGGACACCTGGCTGACCGCCGAGCCCGGCCCTGCCCTGCGGCTGCAGCGCCCGTGGACCGGGGCGCTCGACATCGTTGCAAGAAGCGCCGAGAAAATGGACAGCGCAATTCCGCAAGGCGACTGACCCGGCGAAGCGCGCTTGCGATCGCGGCGAAATTGCCAAGGCGACTTCCACTCCGACAGCGCGCAACAATCTCTTCAAAAACTCCGATGCACACTGGCTGGGCGGCGCTAAATGTTACGTCGCTTCGACGCCGCACTTACGGCGGCTCGATCGGCCTTGAGCGCGTTGCGGCCCAAAGGCTGCGACAAAGATGCGCCTTAAACCCCATTTGCTTTGTGGCTACCCTGTGATTTGACGCCAAAGATGGAAAACGGGCACCGCGCCCTTTGAATGGCTGCTCTGGCGTTCGCTTATTTGCAAGGGCTTCCATTCAACGAAGGCGGAATACGACGCACCGGAAATTGTTCGGGCCACCAACATCGCAGTGCATATTTTCTCCCAAGATCATTGCCGGAGACACCAATTCGAGTTCGACCAATGCAGCCCCGCCCTTTTCGATAAGCGACGTCAATGCACATCCGGCAGCGAGGCAACTCCGCCATCATGCTTTTTGCAGAGCTAACGAGCCTGTTCTCCTCACAACTGTCTGCGGGCCGGCCGGTTGATCGCCGGAGCGATCCCGCATGAGGGTGGAAATTCTCGACCTCGCGAAAAGTGATCGGGTCGCGCTCGATGCGCACCTCGGCGAGATGCCGTCTCTCTACGAGATGCGCTGGCTGCGCCCCAGCACCGTCTTCCAGCAGCCGAGCATGATCATCGCCTGCGCCGAGAAGGCGCGGCAGAGCGGCCACAAGCCGGTCATCGCCTTGGTGCGCCATGGCGGGCAGATCGAAACCATGTGGCCGCTCAAGATCAAGCGCCAGCTCGGCGTCGCCATTGCAACCGACCTTGCCTCGCCGATCACCCAATACAGCGACGTGATCGGCAAGCCCCTCGCCGCCGAAGCCCTTGCCGACCTCGGCGCACAACTGCGCGCCGCCTACGCGATCGATGCACTGCAGACCCGCAATGTCCGCGGCGACAGCGGCCTGATGCCGGCCTTCGCCGAGCGGCCGGGCAGCATCGTCGCCCGCTCCGACGCGCCTTACATAGATCTCGCCGGCTATCGCGACTTTGCCGAATACTCCACGCGCTTCGGCAAAAACACCACGCGCAACCGGCGGCAGCGGCGCAACAATCTGCAGCGCCTTCATGGCTACATCGACTTCCGCGTCCTGCGCGGCGCTGAAGCGCAGCCCGCCCTGCGCACCGCCCTCGAGTGGAAGCGGATGTGGCTCAAGCAAAACGGCCTGTTCAGCCGCGTGTTCGATCGCGGCGTTAACGAAAGCGCGCTGATCAACTCCGCCGCGCATCCGAGCGTATGCCTCAGTGTCCTGTCGGTCGCCGGGCGCCCCGCCGCGATCGAAATGGGGCTCATCGCTGGCGATCACTATGCCGCCTATCTCGGCGCGTTCGATGCGAAATTCGCCGAGTTCAGCGTCGGACAGGAGCAGATGCTCCGCACCATCGAATGGTGCATGCAGCAAGGACTGCAACGCTACGACCTGCTGCCGCCATCGGCCGATTACAAGATGCAGTGGGTGCGCGGCCAGACCCCCGATCCGGTGGTCGATCATTGCCTCGCCCTGTCGGCCGCAGGCCGCGCCTACGCACTCCTGCAGCGCCACGGCAAGACGAATGCGCGCCGCGCGCTGGCGGCGATCCCCCGCAGCCTTCGCCGTTTCATGACCTGAGGCCACACGGAACCAACCCCACTGCTCGCGATTATCCTGCCAGACGCAGGAGGACACCATGGCGAAGCCATCCGATGTCGCGTGGGACATCGCCGCAAGCACGGGCACCTGTTTTCTGGCCGCAGGAAAGCATCAGTGGCCCATGTCGGCGATCGTCCGGCAGGAAGAAGAGGCGATCTATTTCTTTACCAACGCCAAGCACGCCAAGATCGGCATCATCGAGCGCGACGGCACGGCGCAGCTCACCTTCTCCGACCACTCCAACAATCGCTATCTCGTGGTCGACGGTCAGGCCACCGTGAGCAACGACCGCGCCAAGATCGATGAGCTGTGGGGACCATTCGCCAAGGCGTGGTTCGACGACAGCAATAACCCGGACATTCGCCTGATCGTGTTCAAGCCCGGAGCCGCGGAATATTGGGACGGCCCGAACTCGCTGATCGCTGCGGCAAGAATGTTGATGGCGAGTGCGGTCGGTGGCCCTCCCGAGATGGGCGAGAACGCCAAGACGACGATGTGATTTTTTCTCGCCCCACGCCCGCTTACTTCAAGGCAGACGCAGCGCAAAAATTGTGCATGAAGCCAGCATCTGCCGATCCTGGAGCGGGCGGTTCTCTTGGTTCGGGCGCGGACAATATTTTGGCAGCCGGCGTCCCGGCCCGCGGCGCGGCGTGGGGCGCGGCGTGGGGCGCGTCGGCGAAAGCCCGCGTCGCACAAATGAACCTGGCCGAATGAACCTGGCCCCTCTCCGATGTGACCATTGATGATCAGTACTGGCCAGCGCCGCGTTCCCGGCGTGGGACGGAGGGCTCAGACATGTTCAAGACGCTCGTTTCCTTGCGAAGCATTTTGGTGGCGTTGATCGGCGCGGGCCTCGGCGCCGCCCTGATCTCGGTCGGCTTCAATTTCCGGCTCGGCTATCACTGGTGGATCGGGCCGCCGCTGGCTTACGCGCCGGCGATCTTTGCCGGGGCGCTGATCGCTCTCGTCATCGATCGACAGGTGCGGCGCTGGCTGTGGCCGTGATCGAAGAAGGCTCTCGCAAAGCACAGAGCGAACGCCGTGCAAGCAACTCCTGCGTCCGATCCTCAAGACCAGCTTGACGCGCGTGTCGAGCCCGCGGATCTCCTCGCGCATATCCGCCGAGCGCGGCAACGTCGCGTTTCAGGGTGGCTCGCCGCCTGACAGCGCGCCTTGCGCCGACCGCCGGTCTTGGTACGCTTTTCCCGTTTAGAATTTTTGCTCACTCAAACGGTTAGAGTACAGCGAATGATACCTAGATTCAGCGATCATGCGGCGAATGAAAGAACGTTCTTGGCATGGGTTCGAACAGGTATAGCAACAATCGCTTTCGGGTTCGTGATTGATAAATTCAACCTGTTTTTAAGAACGCTGGCGAGTGCCGAATTGCCTTCGGGGACGGTGCTGAAGATCCAACATAGCGCGCTCGGCCGCTATGACGGCACGGCGCTGATCTTTCTTGGCATCACGTTGATCGCGGTCGCTGCATGGCGTTTCGTGCGAACGAGTCGCTTGATTGAATCGGCGCAGCCCCATCCGGTGACGAGTGTCCGCGCCGAGCTTGTGTTGTCGCTGCTCCTGATCGCCGCCGCGCTGGGCGCCTACGTTGCGCTCTACTGACGCCAAAATCATTCCAGCGGCCTTGTCGCAGCTGCGTCATCGCGGGGAGCCCTGTGCCGAGGCTGCTTATGAAAACCTCGCGCGGCCTCAAACGCACCTCCTAAGCATGGCAGTTGAGACGATGTGATGTGAGCAGGATGGCCAATCCGAAAGTCGCCATCCCACATTGGTTTGCAGGATCTGGTTACCGCTTCATGCCAACGACACGCCTAGAGGTCATACAAAGTCAGCGCGTGGATTTGCAGATCCAGCATTGCAGGGAGCACGGCAAAATGGCAAGTGCAACGAGCCAATCGATTTTTTAATAGGGATTTCTTGACAAGATGTTCGGCTCACTTGCCCTGCTCGCCCATGGCATCATCTACTTCATTGTCATGGGGGGCATTTTCAGAGCAAGGCAGAGCATTGGACTTGGAGTTTTCTTCTGCCTCCTCGGCACGATGCACTTCCTCGAGACCTATTTGGCAGCAACATTCTTTATCGAGCTGCCCTTCGGATTGATCTCGCCAGGGTCAACCGTGATGTTTTCTGGAAAGCTCGCCTTTTTCCTGCTGCTTTACATCAAGGAAGACGCCGAGGTGATGCGGCAGCCAATTTATGGCCTGCTCGCCGGCAACGTTCTGATGATCGCGCTAGGGCTTATTCTGCGCCTCTACGGCGATCCTGCGAGCCTGCCAGGCTACAATTCGGATCTCGGCTTCGTCGACCAAATGGGCCTACTCATGGTCGTGGGCACGATATTGCTGTTCGCTGATCTGATCGCTCTTGTCATCATTTATGAACGTCTTGGAAAATCGGTGGCGGCTACAATCCCGGGACGAATGTTCGTCAGCTTGGCGCTTGTCTTGAGCTTCGATCAGGTCTTTTTCTACATCGGGCTCCATCTTCTTGCAGGCGTACCGGAACCGGCATTCTACGGGGGATGGATCGCCAAGATCGCCGCGGCTGGGTTCTTCAGCCTCATGATGGCTGTCTATCTGCGCATCTTCGAGCAGGCGCCGCTTCCCGTGCGCTCGCGCGGCGCCGCCGATGTTTTCGATCGGCTGACTTATCGGCATCGCTACGAAAAGCTTGTCGAGAGGGTTGGCAAAGATGCGCTGACAGGACTTCAGGATCGCGGGCAGTTCGATGCGAAAGGGGGAGCGATGCTGCAGGCCGCTTCTCAATCGGGCGTGCCGCTCAGTCTCATGATGATCGACATCGACAACTTCAAGTCCATCAACGATAGCCGTGGCCATATCGTTGGCGATGGTGTGATCCGCAACGTGGCGGAGACGATTGCCGCGTCAAAGCGTGATGGTGACGAGCTGTTTCGATATGGCGGAGAAGAGTTCGCTTTGTTGTGCCCGCAGACGCCGCCAGGCACCATGGCTTTGGCCGAACGCATTCGGGCGGCTGTGGCTGACAGCCGTCATCCGGAGCTGGACCAAGCGGTGACGGTCAGCATCGGCATCGCTACATCTCCAACTCACGCGAGGTCATTTCGAGAGCTGCTCGAGGAGGCGGATGCCGCCCTCTATGTGGCGAAGTCGTCGGGTCGGAACAGGATTGTCTGCGCTGACGCTACCGTATGATGGCCGGCTGTGTGATCTGGCCGACCGCCGCCGGGAGCCTTAAAACGCAACCCGGCGCAAAGGCCCAGCGATAAAGCGCCGCATCTTCAATTGGTTTCTGGTGGGCGGTGAGAGATTCGAACTCCCGACCCTCTCGGTGTAAACGAGATGCTCTAACCAGCTGAGCTAACCGCCCGGTTCGCGTTGTTTAACTGCGGTTGGGGCATTTGCGCAAGCCATCGCGCCACTTCTCCGTGATTAAATCACCCTCACGCGGGCTCGGAACCCGCGGCGGCCCGCTCCGCCCACTGCCTCAAACTTTGCCGGCCCAGGCTGCGAACAACCAGACCGGCAGAGGCGAAAAAAACGGCAGCCACCAAACTGCTACGGCCTCCTTTTTCAGAAAACAGAACGGCTCCCGAAAATTCGGGAGCCGTCTTCATTATTCGATCAGGAAAGGCTCAGTGCGCGGTCAGGCCGCCCGCCGCCTCGTCCGCCTCGCCGTCGGTCTTGGGCGCCGGCGTTGCAGCATCGTCGTCCCACATGATCGGCACGGGCTTGCGAACAAGCGCACGCGTGATCACGTCGTCGATCCGCGACACCGGGATGATCTCCAGCCCGGACTTGATGCTGTCGGGGATCTCGGTGAGATCCTTGGCATTGTCCTCGGGGATCAGCACCGTCTTGATGCCGCCCCTGGCCGCCGCCAAAAGCTTCTCCTTCAGGCCGCCGATCGGCAGCACGCGGCCGCGCAGTGTGATCTCGCCGGTCATTGCGATGTCGTGGCGGATCGGAATCCCGGTCATGACCGAGATGATCGCGGTCGCCATGGCAACGCCAGCCGACGGGCCGTCCTTCGGGGTCGCCCCCTCCGGCACGTGAACGTGGATATCACGGCGCTCGAACAAGGGCGGCTCGATGCCGAAGGCCACGGCACGCGAGCGCACATAGGACGCCGCCGCCGAGATCGACTCCTTCATCACGTCGCGCAGGTTGCCGGTGACGGTCATCCGCCCCTTGCCCGGCATCATCACGCCTTCGATGGTCAGAAGCTCGCCGCCGACATCCGTCCAGGCAAGGCCCGTGACAATGCCGACCTGGTCCTCGCTCTCGATCTCGCCAAAGCGATACTTTGGCACGCCGAGATACTCTTCGAGAGTCTTCTCGGTGATCTTGACCGCCTTCTTCTTCGACATCATCAGATCCTTGACCGCCTTTCGGGCCAAGGTCGACAGTTCGCGCTCGAGGCTACGCACGCCCGCCTCGCGGGTGTAGCGCCGGATCAGGGTGAGCAAGGCATCGTCGTCGATCGACCACTCCTTGGACTCCAGACCGTGCTTGGCGAGCGTGTGCGGGATGAGATGCTTGCGCGAGATCTCAACCTTTTCATTCTCGGTGTAGCCGGCGATCCGGATGATCTCCATACGATCCATCAACGGGCCGGGAATATTGAGCGTATTCGCGGTCGTGATGAACATGACGTTGGAGAGGTCGTAGTCGACTTCCAGGTAGTGATCGCTGAACGTGCCGTTCTGCTCGGGGTCCAGCACCTCGAGCAGCGCCGACGACGGGTCGCCGCGGAAGTCCGCGCCCATCTTGTCGATTTCGTCGAGCAGGAACAGCGGGTTCGACGTCTTCGCCTTGCGCATCGACTGGATGATCTTGCCCGGCATCGAGCCGATATAGGTCCGGCGGTGACCACGGATCTCGGCTTCGTCACGCACTCCGCCCAGCGACACGCGAACGAATTCGCGGCCGGTAGCCTTGGCGATCGATTTGCCGAGCGAGGTCTTGCCGACGCCCGGAGGGCCGACGAGGCACAGAATCGGTCCGGTCAGCTTGTTGGCGCGCGACTGGACGGCGAGATACTCGATGATCCGGTCCTTGACCTTCTCGAGGCCGTAGTGATCGGCATCCAGCAACTCTTGCGCGGCCGGAAGGTCCTTCTTGACCTTGGACTTCTTGCCCCACGGAATCGACAGCAGCCAGTCGAGATAGTTGCGCACGACGGTCGCCTCGGCAGACATCGGCGACATCTGACGCAGCTTCTTCAGCTCGTGCTGGGCCTTCTCGCGCGCTTCCTTGGAGAGCTTGGTCTTGTTGATCTTCTCTTCGAGATCAGCAAGCTCGTCGCGACCTTCCTCGTCGCCAAGCTCCTTCTGAATCGCCTTCATCTGCTCGTTGAGATAGTACTCGCGCTGCGTCTTTTCCATCTGGCGCTTGACGCGCGAGCGGATGCGCTTCTCGACCTGAAGGACCGAGATTTCACTTTCCATCAGGCCGAGCACCTTCTCAAGGCGCTGCGACACCGAGAGGGTCTCGAGAATGCCCTGGCGATCGGCAATCTTGACGGCGAGGTGCGAGGCAACGGTATCGCCGAGCTTGGCAAGATCGGTGATCTGCTGCACGACGCCGACGACCTCGGCCGAGATCTTCTTATTGAGCTTCACATAGCTCTCGAAATCGGACACGACCGAACGCGCCAAGGCTTCCGCCTCGACGGTGTTGTTGTCGGTATCGGCGAGCGCGACCGCGGTCGCCTCGTAGTATTCGGTGCGATCGGTGTACTTCTCGACGCGCGCGCGCTCCAGTCCCTCGACCAGCACCTTCACGGTGCCGTCGGGAAGTTTCAGGAGTTGCAGAACGCTGGCGAGCGTGCCGATCTCGTAAATGGCATCTGTGCTGGGATCATCGTCGGACGCGTTCTTCTGCGTCGCGAGCATGATCAGAGCATCGGACTTCATCACCTCTTCCAGCGCGCGAATGGATTTCTCGCGGCCGACGAAGAGCGGCACAATCATGTGCGGGAAAACGACGATGTCACGGAGCGGCAGCACCGGATAGGCGTGACTCTCACCGTGAACGATAGAAGGCCGAGGCTTGGAGGCTGTCATTGCCTGTTCCTTATGTTGTGCCCCCCTGCACGCAGCCCGCATAAATACGCAACCACCACAGGGTGCCCGGGAAGGTAAGTTAGTCGGAGAGACAGAGCCGCTTTTCGAGGTTCAGCCGCAAATCCGCGACCTGTCAGACCGGCTGGCCAGAGCGAATTTCATCCGGCCAACAGTGGAATTAGGTGGCTATCGGACGACCGGGTGTCAAGTGAACGAACAAGACTTCACACCGGCAACAGCGCCCATCACGGGCCAGCTTTGCCACTGATCCGATATGCGACAGGCGGTATCTTCAAGATACCGCCTGCTGGGTTCGATTAAGCGCTGGCATTGCCTTCTGCGGTACGATCTGACCGGTCGGCATAGATGTAGAGCGGTCTTGCCGTTCCCTCGACGACCTCGCGGGAGATGACCACCTCCTCGACGCCTTCGAGGCCCGGAAGGTCGAACATCGTCTCGAGCAGGATACTCTCGAGGATCGAGCGCAGCCCACGCGCGCCGGTCTTGCGCTCGATCGCCTTGCGGGCGACCGCGCCAAGCGCCTCGTCGGCGAAGGTCAGCTCGATGTTCTCCATCTCGAAGAGGCGCTGATACTGCTTCACCAGCGCGTTCTTCGGGTCGGTCAGGATCTTCTTGAGCGACGTCTCGTCGAGGTCTTCCAGCGTCGCAACGACCGGCAGGCGGCCGACGAACTCCGGAATGAGGCCGTATTTCAACAGATCTTCCGGCTCGACATGGCGGAAAATCTCGCCGGTGCGGCGATCTTCCGGGGCCATCACCTGAGCGGCAAAGCCGATCGAGGTGGTGCGGCCGCGGGCCGAGATGATCTTTTCGAGACCGGCAAAGGCGCCACCGCAGATGAACAGGATGTTCGTGGTGTCAACCTGCAGGAACTCCTGCTGCGGATGCTTGCGGCCACCCTGCGGCGGAACGGACGCGACCGTGCCTTCCATGATCTTCAGCAGGGCCTGCTGCACGCCCTCGCCCGATACATCGCGGGTGATCGAGGGATTGTCCGACTTGCGGGAGATCTTGTCGATCTCGTCGATATAGACGATGCCGCGCTGAGCCCGCTCGACATTGTAGTCGGCGGCCTGGAGCAGCTTCAAAATGATGTTCTCGACATCCTCGCCGACGTAACCGGCCTCGGTCAGCGTCGTGGCATCGGCCATCGTGAACGGCACGTCGAGGATGCGCGCGAGCGTCTGCGCCAGCAGCGTCTTGCCGGAGCCGGTCGGGCCGATCAGCAGGATGTTCGACTTCGCGAGCTCGACGTCGTTGTGCTTGGTCTGGTGGTTCAGCCGCTTGTAGTGGTTGTGAACGGCGACCGAGAGCACCTTCTTGGCGTGGTCCTGGCCGATCACGTAATCGTCGAGAACCTTGCGGATCTCCTTCGGCGTCGGAATGCCGTCGCGCGACTTCACCAGCGAGGACTTGTTCTCCTCGCGGATGATGTCCATGCACAATTCGACGCATTCATCGCAGATGAAAACGGTCGGCCCGGCGATCAGCTTGCGGACTTCATGCTGGCTCTTTCCGCAGAACGAGCAGTACAGGGTGTTCTTGGAATCGCTGCCGCCTACTTTGCTCATTCCGCTCTCCGTCTTCGGCGGGTCGAGGCCGCGAAGGCCAAATCCCGCTTACTCAAGCACTTCCCAAGCAAGTCCCGCGCCAGACCGTCGGCAGCGGGGGCTTTTCGGCCGGTTTGTCGATGGCGCCCGGCCAGCGGCACCATCCTCGCGCTTTCGGCCAGCATAAGCGAAGCATGCTAACGGGAGGATAATCAAGATTCGATTAACGATAATA
>DATMRW010000010.1:0-1581 GCA_035565775.1 Xanthobacteraceae bacterium
CGTGCTGGAGGCGGAAGGCGGCCTGTCACTCGCAGCCAAGGGCGAATGCGTCGCCGGTCACTCGCTGGGCGAATATACCGCGCTGTGCGCCGTGGGGGCGTTCTCGCTGGCGGACACCGCGCGGCTGCTCAAGCTGCGCGGACAGGCGATGCAGGCGGCGGTGCCGCTGGGCGTGGGCGCGATGTGCGCGCTGCTCGGCGCGGACCTGGACAAGGCGCAGGCACTGGCCGAAGCGGCGGCCGAGGGCGAGATCTGCCAGGTCGCCAATGACAACGATCCGGGGCAGGTGGTCCTCTCCGGCCATCGCGGCGCGATCGAGCGGGCGGTGGCCATGGCGAAGGAGCATGGCATCAAGCGCGGCGTGATCCTGCCGGTCTCCGCCCCGTTCCATTGCAGCCTGATGCAGCCGGCGGCCGAGGCGATGGATGCCGCCCTGGCCGCGACACCGCCGGCTCCCTTCCGCCTGCCCCTCTACGCCAATGTCACCGCCGCCGCCGTGACCGATCCGGCCGAGGAACGGCGCCTTCTGGTGGAGCAGGTGACGGGCCGCGTGCGCTGGCGCGAAAGCGTGATCGCGATGAAAGCCGCCGGCGCCTCGCGCTTCGTGGAACTGGGCGGCAAAGTCGTCGGCCCGATGATCGGGCGCACGGTGGAAGACGTGAGCGTGACCAGCGTGGTGACGATGGCGGATATCGAGGCGTTGGTAAAAGAAATCTAGGCGCTCGCAGAGGCGCGGAGGCGCAGAGGATGGGGGACGTGCCAATCGACGAGTTGAGCGGGCTGGTAGTCGATGAGTGCATTCGCATTCATCGTGAACTTGGACCTGGCCTTCTCGAATCCGTTTACGAAACGGTTTTGGCTGGGGCGCTTGGCCGTCGCGGAATCAGGGTCGACCGGCAGAAGCCGGTCGACATCGAATATGATGGGTTGCGCTTTCCTGCCGCCTTCCGCATCGATTTGCTGGTGGCTGGACAGTTGATCCTTGAGATCAAATCAGTTGAGACGCTGACAAATCTGCACGCAAAGCAGTTGCTCACATACCTGCGTTTGACAGGCCTTGCCGTCGGCCTGGTCCTGAATTTCTCAGGAGAGACGATGAAGGCAGGTATTCGCCGCGTTGTGAACAATCACGTTCCAGTACAGTAATCTCTGCGCCTTCGCGCCTCTGCGAGCGCACACTTTCTCGGAGAGTCCTGAATGTTCGACCTTACCGGAATGACCGCCCTCGTAACCGGCGCCAGCGGCGGGATCGGCTCGGCGATTGCCCGGGCGCTGGCGGGACAGGGGGCCCGGCTGGCGCTGTCGGGATCGAACAGCGGCAAGCTGCGCGCCTTTCGGGAAGAGCTGAACGAGCAGTTCGGCTCTCCGGACGCCGGCGATCATGTGGAGATCACCTGCGATCTTTCGAACGCCGCGCAAGTGGAGGAACTGATTCCGGCGACGCTCGACACGCTGGGCGGGCTCGACATCCTGGTCAACAATGCCGGCATCACGCGCGACAACCTGGCCATGCGGATGAAGGACGATGAATGGGACGCGGTGATCCGCGTCAATCTGGAGGCCGCCTTCCGCCTGATGCGC
>DATMRW010000011.1:0-16222 GCA_035565775.1 Xanthobacteraceae bacterium
CTTGAAACGGACGACCAACTGATCGGCGTGGATCTCGATGCGGGCCACGTCGTCCAGCAGGACCAAGGGATTAGGCTCAGGGAGGAGAAGTGCGTCATTGGAACCTCCGGAGAGGGCCGTCGATCCGGAGCGATGGGCGCGCAGCGCCGTAACCACGGCCTCTTCGAGCGCCGCGGCCGGAACACGGGATATGGTCCCGACTGTGGCGGTCCGGGATTCGCCATGCAGGCGCGGGGTCGAGACATAGTAGCGATAGTGGCGGCCAGCCTTGGTCGCATGGGTCGGCGTCATCCGGTAGCCGGCATCGTCATACAGTAACCCGGTCAGGAGATGATCCGACCGGGTTTTGCTGCGATTGCGGTGGCCCCAGCGCGCGGTCAGCTTGTGCTGCACCCGCTCGAACAGATCGCGGTCGAGCAGCGGCGGCTGCGCGCCGGGCAAAATCTCGCCCTGGTAGCTGACTTCGCCAATGTAGAAGCGGTTGCGCAGCAGATAGAGCAGAGCACTGCGCCCGAACGGGACGCCGCCGCGCAGCGCGCCGGTGCTGAGGCGGCGAAGCTTGCTACGAATATTTTGCTGCCTGAGGTCGCGCACCAGCGCATTGACGCCGCCGAGCTCCAGATAGCGGCGGAAGATGGTGCGGACCGCCGCCGCCTCAATGGGGATGATCGTGATCTTGCCATCGGTGAGCTCGTAGCCGAGCGGCAGCGGGCCGCCAACCCACAGCCCCTTGCGCTTGGACGCCGCGATCTTGTCGCGGATCCGCTCGGAGGTGACCTCGCGCTCGAACTGGGCGAACGACAGCAGCACGTTGAGGGTCAGCCGTCCCATCGAAGTCGTGGTGTTGAACTGCTGGGTCACCGAGACGAACGACACCTCATGGGCGTCAAACAGCTCGACCAGCTTGGCAAAATCCGCCAGCGACCGGGTCAGGGGGTCGACCTTGTAGACCACGATGATGTCGATCCTGCGGGACCGCACGTCGGCCAGCAGCCGTTGCAGATCGGGCCGCTCGGTCGAGCCACCCGAGAAGCCGCCATCGTCGTAACGGGCCTGGATCAGGGTCCAGCCGGCATGGGCCTGGCTGCGGATATAGGCCGAGGCGGCCTCGTGCTGGGCATCGAGCGAGTTGAAGTCCTGATCGAGGCCAGTGTCGGTGGAGACCCGGGTATAGATCGCGCAGCGGATCACCCTGACGGCTGCTGACGATGGCCTCTTCGTCACGCCGGTGCCTCCTTGCCCAGTTGAACACCAGCGGTTTTGTCGCGGAGGCCGAAGAAGCGCGGCCCATTCCAGCGGGTGCCGGTGATGGCGAGGGCGACCTGCGACAGGCTGTCATAGGTCTGGCCATTCCAGGCAAACCCGTCCGTCATCACCATCACCCGATGCGGCGACTGATTCCACTCCCGGACCAGGACGGTGCCCGGAACAAGGTCGGTCTGCCGGCGATCGAACCGCAGCAGCCGGTCGATCACCGCGCGGTTGCTGGCGGCCTCATTGACCGCATCGAGCACCGCGCCAATCTCCCGGTCGAGACCGCCGAACCGGTCCGCCTGGAGCCGGTACGCCGCCATCGCCAGTAGCAGGTGGCGCGGCAGATGCGGGGGCGGCGGTCTCCCGAACAGGAGCTGCCAGCGTGCGCGGAGGCCGCGCAGGTCGAGACCGCGCAGCTGCGCGATCTCGTCCCCGGTGGACAGAGGGGCGGTGAGGCGGGTGGCGCGCTTTCGCCGCATCGCCCTATGCCGCCGCGTCGGCGATGCGATAGACACGGCCGTGATCGGTCACTTCGGAGACAAGATCGAGGCCGAGCTTTTGACGCACGATGCCGGCGAGAAAGCCGCGGACCGAATGCGGCTGCCACTGCGTCGCCGCCACCAGCGCGGGGAGCGTCGCGCCGGTCTCCGACCGCAACATGGCGAGGATGCGCTGGTGCTTGGTGCCGGATGCTGCTGCAGCAGTGGCCGCGGCGCGCGTCGACCGACGCGGCCGTTGGGCGTTGGTCGCTGCTCGTGACGGAGCTGCTTTTGATCTGGATCGGGCTGGGGCATGTGCTGCCGCCGTGCGCGCCGCTGGCTTAAGCTTCGATTTGGCTTTGGTCATGGGATCCTCCGAGGTTGGCGCGGCATCCGCCGCCACCACCTCAGCCCCGCCGCGCAAAAGGCCCGGCAGGGCTGGATCGCGGGAGCGCGCTCCGGCCGCTCCCAGCTCCCACAGCAATGCTCGAAATCAACCGGAACGCCAGTCTTTTCTGGGCTCCTTCATGGCCGATGGCGGTGAGAAAGTATTATTGCTCATCACAGTTCGGGGAGGTTCGGAGACCCGTCGGGTGTGCCAAATTGCCACCATCCGGAACTCAACCGGGAACTTTCTCGATGATGGTCGGCGACGTCGTCAAATTTCTCAAGCGGACCGCGAGGCGGCATGGCGCCGCGCCCGGCGAAGCTGTGATCGTTGACACATGCCTCGCTATTGCCACGCGTATTTGACGCAGGCCTTGCCGAGATAGCTGGTGACTGACCTGGAGAACTCGCCCTCGAACGTAGCGGCGAGCTAAGGGCGTTCGCCAGCTCACTTCCGCGCCGGCGGAGAAGATCTCTGCATCAGGCGCTAGCGCCGCCCCATTGACGATGAAGCCCGTGCTCGGCAGCGCCTGGAAGCTCGCCACCAGCGTGCGCGTGGTGTCGAAATTGTGCGCCCAGTGATGCGCTCTTGTTCGTCTGCGCAAAACCGGAAATCTCCGCCAAATCGATTGATCCCACCAATGAGATTGTGATTCGACGTTTTTCTTCGTTCGGGCGATGGCGAGGTGCGACGTCTTACTGACTGGAACGCGGCAGAGCTGACTTCGATGAGTATGAGTGAAGCACTGCGGTCTTTCAAATGATGCTCGGCTTCGATACGCCCGGAGCGGCTTCCCAACCAAAGCAAATAAAGGCGCAGAGTTTAATCTGCGCAGCTCAGCCCCAATGCGAACAATCGCTAACTACGGTTGGTGGACTCCCGACAAGTATCCTACTCATGAGACGTGCTGGCATTAGCTCACCGCCTCTGCCTGGAGCGCCGCTGGCCGCCCGGTCGATATCGTCGGAGTGCCGTTTCCAGGAGCTCGCCGCCTACTATCGCGCATGTTGGCCAGATGCCGCTCGAGCCACATCGACCTGTCTGTTGAAAAGCTGCGGAGAAAGATCATGGTGTTCTCGATAATTCGTATAGATTAGCAAAAGGGGGGCGGAAGCGTGGAATTGCTATTCATCATCTGTGCAGTTGTCGCATGGCTTTTCTACCGCGGGGTGAGGGTCAGAAAGTCTGAGGAGAGGCATTCGCTAAGAGGCGAGCCTGCCTCTCTATTGGGCGGAAGTGCTCAATCTTTCGAGCGAAGCGAGAGGGCGTATGCCTATCAAGCCCGCTCCGCGTCAGTTCCCGCGCGATGGATTCCGCATGGAGAGCAAGAGACCGTGGGTGGCTTTCGGCTCGAGGGGGGCATGTTCTACTTGGGCGGCGTTCTTCCAGGTCAAGCGGTTGGTCAATGCGGTAACTGCGCCATTGATCCCACAAGCAAGGTTGCCTCTTCTGGATTAGATCAGGCCGGACAGACAATGCCCTACTGGCCCTCGTACCAATCCATTCCCCCAGTCGCGCGGCGGACGTATCTGAAATGGCTGGCGGACGGACGTGACGACCCGTCTATAGGCATCGGCTACGTGTTCCTGTTTTTCTACGGGATCGAGCGTCGTCTCTTCTTCGATCAGGCGAATGGAGAAGCCCAGCAGCTCATCGCCGAGGTCCGCCGCCTCCTCCAGCTTTACGGCGAAAACGGATCATTCCGGGGATACGCGACGACATTCCTGGATGCGGCCCAACTCATGTCCGAGCACGACATCGATCGTCCGCAGCTCTCGCCAGACCTTCGGAGCGGGTATGAAATGCCGTTGTCCGTTAGACTCTATCTCGGACGCAAACTCGCTTCGCACGAGCCTCTCGATGCGAGAGACGGGCTGACTTGGGTTCTTTCACTCCCCGACACAAGTCTGCGGACACCGGCAAAGAGATGCTTCCCCGAACTGGTTGACCTGTGGGAGCAGCGCTTCTCAGCGCGCTATCCAAACGGCTTGAAGGTCAATCCGCCGAAGGCACGACTGAAGCTGGATTATCGTGCGGCCAGCAGTGGGTTCAACTGCCGGATCGACATAAGTTCTTCCTCGGGCGGGCTGCCGGACATCTCGGTAATTTCGGCTCCGATCGACGGACTTCGCAATCTCCTGATTTCCTGCACCGACGAACTCTCGGCCTACAGCCGCCTGCTCGGGCGGAACCCGGAGGCCAGGGGCTCGATCGAGGCGGCCTTCGCACTTCCGAAGGAACTGCTTGCTTCGGGTCCCGCCATGGGCACCGCAGTCGTCGCGCGGCTCGAAAATCTGTTCGGTGGGAAGAACGTCGCGGGAATGCGGGTGACCCAGCTTGCGAAGGCGCTCTCGTTGGATGTCGGTGCCGCCGGGAAGATCCCCGCAGGCATGTGCAATCAGATCGGCGCATTCCTCGATCGACTAGACATCGGGTTCGAGCCGGACCGTCGGTATGGTTCAAGAAACCTGCAGGTGGAAGGTTACGTGCTGCTGTTCAAGGCCTCGGGTGGCGCCAAAGTTGATGGTGACACCCCGGCGTTTGTCGCGGCCCGAGCGATGATCGACGTGGCCGTTCTTGCGGCGAACGCAGACGGAAAGATCGAGCCAGGCGAGTTCGAGTCTATTAAGGCCGACATTCGAGCCGTGCCGAATCTAGGCGGGGTCGAGAAGGCGCGGCTGATGGCGTACGCAAGTATTCTTCTGGAGGACACGCCGGGGCACCAAGCTGCGAATCAGAAATTGAAATCCCTCGGCCATGCCGAGAAGCAAGCAGTCGTTAGATCGGCCACCGCAGCCATCCTGTCAGACGGCCACGTCACTCCGGCAGAGGTGAAGTTCCTGGAACGTCTCTACCGCACACTTGGTCTCCCAGAGGGGCAGGTATATGAAAACCTCCACCGCGGTTCCGCCGTCGTAGACGAACCAATTCCGGTCGCGCCAGAACTGCGGACCCCCGGCGTTCCTGTACCACCTCCGGCGAAGGTCGAGGCGCCGGCCGCAGGCGGCATACAGATCGATCACACGCGCCTCGAGCGCCTCAGGTCAGAAACGTCTGCAGTATCCGAGCTGCTCGCTGGAATCTTTATGGACGATCAGGCCGCTCCCCCACCTTCCACGACGCAATCAGTATCTTCCGGCGGCCGATTCGCCGGCCTCGACGCCTCGCACTCGGCGCTCCTCGCGGCCCTGCTCGATGCCCAGGGCGTCGACAGGGGGGCCTTCGAAGAACAGGCTCGCTACTTCCGTCTGTTGCCCGATGGAGCGATCGAACGGATTAACGACTGGGGCTTCGATCAGTTCGGTGAACCCTTGATCGAAGAGGATGAGGTCGTGGCCATCGCCGCCCACCTCAGATCACAACTATTGGAAGCGGGAACTGTAGTATGACGACGATCACCACTATCCGACCGCGCGACCGCGACGTTATCCTTCAGGCGCTCGCGGCGGGGGTCGTCCCGCGAACCGGTCTTCGCCACGTGCAGGTCGGCCGGGCGGCGGAAGTTGGAGCGCTCGTCCGCGACATTGATCGGATCGCAGATGGCGGCTCCGCCATCCGTTTCGTGATCGGCGAGTACGGCGCGGGAAAGACGTTCTTCCTCAATCTGGTCCGGGTTATCGCGCTCGAGCGGAAGTGCGTTACGGTGCATGCCGATCTCGCGCCTGACCGACGCATCCATGCCTCAGCTGGGCAGGCGCGAGGGCTCTATGCCGAAGCCGTCCGCAACATGGCCACCCGGACGAAGCCTGACGGCGGCGCGCTCGGGAGCGTCGTCGAGCGCTTTATTACCGATTGCGTCGGCGACGCCGTGCAGCGCACCAAGCCTGTCGAGGCCGTAATTGACGAAAAGCTTGCCCAATTGCAGGAACATGTCGGCGGCTACGACTACGCGACCGTCCTCAAGGCGTACTGGCGTGGAAGCGAGGATGGCGACGAGGCGATGAAGGCGTCTGCTCTGCGCTGGCTGCGTGGCGAGTACTCGACCAAGACAGAAGCCAGGCAGGCGCTCGGCGTCCGCAACATCATCGACGATGGAGACGTGTATGATGCCCTGAAGCTTCTCGCCGCCTTCGTGAAGCTGGCGGGGTATTCCGGGCTGCTGGTGGTCTTCGATGAGATGGTGAACCTCTACAAGCTCCAGAGCAGCCAGGCCCGGAACCAGAACTTCGAACAGATCCTCCGGATGCTGAACGATGTGCTGCAGGGCAATTTCGGGGGGATCGGCTTTGTCTTCGGCGGCACGCCCGAGTTCCTGATGGACACGCGGCGCGGCCTCTATAGCTACGCTGCCCTACAGTCCCGCTTGGCAGAGAATACGTTCGCCAGGAACGGCCTCATCGACCTTTTCGGCCCGGTGCTTCGTCTCCAGAACCTAACGCCAGAAGACCTCTTTATCCTACTTTCCAACATCCGGGCGGTCTTCTCATCTGGAGACCGCTCCCGGCATCTCGTCCCGGACGAGGCGCTTCCAGCATTCATGGAGCACTGCAGCCGTCATGTGGGCGAGGCCTACTTCCGCACACCGCGAAACACGATCAAGGCGTTCGTTCAGTTCCTTGCCGTGCTGGAGCAGAACCCAGGCACGCAGTGGCAAGGCCTGATCGGCGGTGTCGAAGTGGCCCCGGACACGGAGGCCGCGAAGGACCTCGAAGCGGAAGACAGCGCCGGAGGCGAGGATGACGAACTCGTCTCAATCAGGCTCTGAAGGAGCAGCGAGCTTTGACCGGCTGCATCCCGAGATCCGTCGCTGGATCTGGGAGCAGAGATGGGAAGAGCTCCGCGACGTCCAGGATCGAGCTATCGGGGCAATCCTGGACGGCGATTGCGATGTCCTCATCACCGCCTCGACTGCTGCGGGAAAGACCGAGGCGGCCTTTCTTCCGATTTTGACGTCTGTCGCGGACCGCCCCGATCGAGGGTTTTCGGTGTTGTACGTCAGTCCGCTCAAGGCGCTTATCAATGACCAGTTCCGCCGTCTGGACCAGCTCTGCGAGCGCCTTGGGATCGATGCAGTCCGCTGGCATGGTGACGCTCCGCAGTCCGCCAAACAACGCGCGCGGAGGAATCCCCTTGGCGCAGTCCTGATCACGCCTGAATCAATCGAGGCGATGCTGCTCAGGCGGCCGAGCGATGCTGCGGCGATGTTTGGCTCCCTCGACTTCGTGGTAATCGACGAGCTTCACGCGTTCCTCAAAGGCCCACGTGGACTTCATCTAGCCAGCCTGCTGCGCCGAATCGACAAGCTGTCGCCGCGCCGTCCAAGGCGTGTAGGATTGTCGGCGACGATTGGCAATCTTGGCAGGGCGGCAGCGTGGCTCAACCCCGATCGCCCTTCCTCGGTGTCGATCATCGAGTCGGCTGCGGACTCTCCCGAGTTGCGCCTGCAGGTGCGAGCTTACGAAGACGCGGACGACGCCGAAGATGTCGATGGTCTCGAAGCCAATGAGAAGCCAGTAGCCCTCGACCTGATAGCGGATCACCTCTTCGCCACGTTGCGGGGTGCCAACAACCTGGTCTTCGGCGGATCGCGGCGACGGGTAGAGGCGGTCGCCGACAGGCTTCGGACGCGATCCGAGAAAGCGGACGTCCCCAACGAATTCTTCCCCCACCATGGCAGCCTGTCGCGGGAATTGCGCGAGGAGCTGGAGGAGCGGCTGAAAAAGGGAGACCTTCCGACGACTGGCGTGGCGACCACGACGCTGGAGCTCGGGATCGACATCGGCTCGGTGAAGTCTGTTGCGCAGATCGGCGCCCCGCGTTCGCTCTCCTCGCTCCGCCAACGCCTTGGTAGGAGCGGGCGCCGACGCGGCGTGCCCGCCATTCTGCGCATCTATGTACGGGAGCGCACTATAGGGAGGGATTCCGATCCGCTCGATCGCCTCCGGCTCGAGACCGTCCGCGCGGTGGCTGCAGTCAGGTTGCTCGTCGAAAAGTTCGTTGAGCCTCCGACCACCGATGCAGCGGCTGGCACCGTGGTCCTGCACCAGATTCTTTCGGTGATCACACAGCTCGGCGGCGTGCGCGCCGACAGGCTCTACGACACTATCTGTGGGCCAGGACCGCTTTCCACATTCGCCAAGCGCGATTTCGTCGACCTGCTTCGCAGCATGGCTGAGCCAGAACACGGGCTGATCGAACAGGCACCGGATGGTACAATAATGCTCGGCGAGGCAGGCGAGCGCCTGACCAGTTCTCGAGACTTTTACGCGATCTTTCCGACCGACCAGGAATGGCGGCTCGTCACGGGAGGTCGCACCTTGGGCACCATCCCGATCTCGAACGCCGTGGGGGTCGGCGTCATCATCGCTTTCGCAGGGCAGCGGTGGAAAATCATCAACGTTGACGATCCCGGAAAGGTTCTGGAGATCGAGAAACATCGGTCAGGCAAAATCCCCAAGTTCGACAGCGTGATCAACGAGCCTGTCCACGATCGCTTGTCATCGACGATGCGCGAGGTGCTTGCCTCGGATGACATTCCGGCTTTCCTTGACACTGCGGCTGTGGGGGTTCTCCGCCAAGGCCGTGACGCTTACCGCAAGCTAGGACTACAGGAAACTTGGTTGCTCCGGGCCGGGAGAGACACGCATGTGCTCACTTGGCATGGAACCCAGGTTAACGAGGTGCTCGCTTTCGCGATGGTCGCTGCCGGCCTTGAATGCGCCGTGCTGGACATTGGGGTTACGGTCCTCGGCACCGAACGAGAGGTCGTGGCGTCCATTCTGGCGCAGATCGCAGCTTCGCCGCCGGAGATAGGCGACATCGCCGATTTCGTCGAGAACCTCCAAGCCGAGAAATTCGATGACATGGTGCCCGAAGCGATCCTTCGGCGCCTGTGGGCGCGGGGGCACAGCGATGCCGCCTGCTTGCTAGGCCCGCTCGCGGGAAGGTTTTCCATGTAGGGGGCTTCGCGAAGTGCAGGCGAGATATTGGCAGTTGCTATTCGAGCAAACTCATTATTTCGGGAGCGGCATGGCTTGGGTCAGCAAGCATCCTGCGAGGAACTAGCAGAGTCGATTTCAATTGCAGGTCATTGTCGTTATGGAACGTAAGGAGTTTTTAAAGTGTGCCGAGAGGCAGCGTGCGTCCATACTTCAGGATCAAGACACGGTCCCAGAGGACATCCTCAACGCGGTGCTGACCGACGGCATACTAGCGGTGGAGGCGGGCCTGTGCCCAAGTACTTGGTCACGGCGTCCATTCGGCAGATGCCGTTCTCAACATCCTGGCCGGTCAACGTGAACCTTCTTCTTTTTTGTATTTAGCATTGTGCTCGTCCTCAGGCGTTCGCCGTTCATGCCATCTCCGAATTTTGCTACCCTCATCTGATCAGAGATTGGCTATAATGGATCGATCTTCGCGCTCGTCTATTTCGACGGCGACCGCCTCGAAAGGGAAGCCAGATTCCACAGCTGAGCGGCAGGAAATTCGTCCAGTTTAATGCACCTTAGCAGGGTAGGCCATCTAGCGCAGCAATATCATGTCGCCTAGGATGGTTGGCAGCGCTTCTCAGTGCGCTGGTGGGGGGGATGCGATGTCCGAAATGTTATCCGACCATGCCGAAGAGAAGCTATCGGCCTCTCCGCCGAAATCACCTGACGATGATGGCGCGGATAGCCGCAACAAGCTTATCGTCGATATCTGGAAGCAGGCGGTGGACACTCAGAAGCACTTCAATGATATGTGCGTGAAATCCCGGCAATTGGGCTTGACATTCGTGGCAGCAAGTTTGGGCGCCGCCCTGTATCTCTTTATTAGGACGCCCGGTGGTGTGGGCGAAGGCGGCGCAAGCAATTCAATTGCCCCTGTCTATGCATATGCCTTCAATATCTGTGGACGCTCGATCGTTCTGCACGTTTCGTTCGCAATCATTTTGGCTGCGATAGCGGCGGTTATTGCCGTCAGAAATCTTGATTTGGGGGTTTACCACCAGATGCTTCGAGGCGCCGTCTCGTTTGGCGAGGACCTTGAGGAGAGGCATATCCGACCGCTCGTGGGCCTGCGCAAGGGGATGACGCAGTCAATTTCTCATTTTAGCCGCAACAGCGACGCTCGGACGTTCGCAGGAGATGACGGTAGGTACGTTTACTTAGGCGACAATCGAAAGAATGCAGGCGAGAAGTTGGCGGGATTCTACAACATCATTTTGGGCTTTTTGGCAGTTTTCGGTGCAGCTATCTTGGTGACGAGCAATTTTCTGAAAGCCGTCTGAATGAAGAACGTCGATCTCGCCGTATTTGATCTCGATAACACCCTATATGATTGGTATGCGTCTTTTCTGCCGGCCTTCTACTCAATGGTCGACGCGGCAACCTCGATCCTGTGTTGTGATCGCGAACTGCTCTTGGATCAACTCAGATCCGTCCACGTCAGATACCACGATGTAGAGCATCCATATAGTTTGCTTGAGACGCCAATCGTTCGGCAACTCCTCGGCAAGAATGCGCGGGAAGTCCTTGATCCCGCGTTCTACGCGTTCAACAAAGCCAGAAAAGATAACTTAAAGCTATTTCCGGACGTGAGGGAGACGCTCGATGAGCTAGAGCGCCGAAACATCAAACTGGCGGCCTTTACAGATAGCAGCTATTTCGCCGCTTTGCGGCGCATCCGTCAACTCGAACTCGTGACTGCATTTAGGCATATATTTTGCCGTGCGAGGAGTGAGAGTATCCACGCGGATCAGCCCTTTGTTGCAGACCCCGAGGATAGATTGCACGCAATAACGATCGAGCTTCCGGCCGACGAAGCAAAGCCGGATCCTCGCGTGCTCCTTGACATAGCAAAAGCCGAACGCATCGAAATTTCGTCGATCGCCTACATCGGCGATAGCGTTGCAAGGGACGTTTTGATGGCGAGGAAGGCCGGTTGCCTTGCGATATGGGCAAAGTACGGCGTCCCTCGTGATCCGGAGATGTACGAACAACTAGTGCGCATATCTCATTGGACAGATGAGGACATCAAACGCGAAAGAAACTTCGCCAATGAGGCGGCGACGATTGTCCCGGATTTCACGTGCGAAAGGTCGATTGCAGATATTCTTCCGTTCATGCGAGGTCCGATGGCGTAGTGCGGGGCTGTACCTTTGCCGGCCTCAGTCGCTTGGAGGAAGTCCTCGGTCGAAGGCGTCCAAATCCCGCTAGGTGGCGCTGCATCCGCTCCTTCACAGGGCCGCTTGGCCAGGGCGCCGCGCGAAGCCATCGGCTCCGACGGCAAGATCAAGACCGGCTCGTTCCGCGCCCTCGTCGCTAAGTATCGCCGGCGACGAGTAATACGCGCTGATAAACATCAGCGTCAGGAAAAGCCAGTTTCAGTACGTCTATCGGGCACCAATTTACGTTGGAGTTTCCTTTTAGAGACTCTCGGCGATTGCGTCATAGTTGAACGAGCCTAGCTACCAACGTTGTACGCCGTGGTGTCTGCTTCTGTGTAGGTTATAGCCCTTGGCGGCAAGGCATTCAGCCAGCGGAATGATAAGGAGGGCCTCGCTGGGATGCTTGAAGCCCGCGGCTTTTTTTGTATGCCAACCAGTCAGCGGTGGCCTTACAGAGAGCCGCCTGCATAATTGCTTCTCCTTGCCGGCCATGTCGGCCATGTCGGCCAAAGCGTGAACAAAAATAGTCGCACCTTTTTGAGTACGGTAAAAATCGGTAAAAGAGATAATGATTTCAATGGCAGAAGTCGGGGACGGCGCGCCCGAAAGGATTTGAGTTTCTTCCGAGCATCGTCAACCCACCCGCTCACTCGCCGGTGACCCAGCGCAGCGAGGTGTCGTAGCCGTAATGCTTGAGCGCCAAGGCCTGGGTCAGGCTGTCGACCTGGTCGTCGGTCTTGCCGTGCGGGAAGGTGAGAAGTTCGGCTTCGAGTTCGGGCAGGAAGCGGGCGCCGGCCGGAAACAGCACCTGGCCGGCCTCGAACTTGCCCTGCTGGACATAGAGCCGGCCGATCTTGTCGTGCTCGACGGTGACGAGCCGGACCGCCCAGCGTCGCAGCTGGCGCAGCTCCTGCTCGAGCGCCATCCCGGTCGAGGCGTTCTCGATCAAAATCGTGTCGGGCCGGTAGCGCTCGGCCAGCGCCAGCGCGGTGTCGCGCAGCCGCGGATACTCGTGGCGGCCGCGGCTGACATCGAGCAGGTAATAGTGGCGGCGGTCGACGATCAGCCAGGTGGTGCAGACCGACCAGTCGTGCTGCGCGCCGGCCTTGGCCGCGGTGTCCCAGCTCTGGATCACCTTGGTCGTCGCGGTGCGCGGCGGCAGTTGGTCGTAGTAGCGCAGCCAGGCGCGGCGGATCATCGCGCCGCCGGGCGGCACCGGCGCCTGCTGGTACTGCGCGGCAAAGACATCAGATCCGAGCTCGGCGCGCAGCCGTTCGAGGGTGGCCAAAGATTCCCGCGCCGGATGCAGCGCCGCACCGGCGCGGCGGTGGTGGCTGCGGTCCTCGCCGAGCGCGATGGTCTCGTCGGTCTCGGCGATCGCCGGCAGGCTCAAGCTGGCCCAGGGCTCGGCCTGGGCCAACAGGTAGCCGGAGAGGTCGTTGAGGTGGACGCGCTGCATGACGACGATGATGACGCCGGTCTCCTTGTTGTCGAGCCGCGACACCAGGGTGTTGGCGTGCCACTGGTTGAGGCTGTTGCGCAACGTCTCGGACTGGGCATCGACCGGCTTTTGCGGGTCATCGATGATGAAGCAGTCGCCGCCGAGCCCGGTCAGGGCGGCATTGACCGAGGTCGCCCGGCGAAAGCCGCGCTGGGTGGTAAACAGGTCGGAATCGGCGACCCGGGCGACCCGCATCTGGGGGAAGGCCTGCTGGTACCACGGCGCCTGCACGACGGCGCGGAAGTCGGCGGCGTGCTTGGCCGACAGGTCGTTGCCATAGCTGATGCAGATCAGGCGGCGACGCGGGTCGTGGCCGAGCAGGAACGCCGGGAAGGCGACCGAGACCGCCAGCGACTTGAGATAGCGCGGCGGCATGTTGATGATCAGCCGCGTCGTCTGGCCGGCCTGCACCTGCTGCAGCTGCCAGGCGATCGCCTCAATGTGCCAGTTCGGCAGAAACACGGTGCCGGGGCTGAGGGTCAGCACGCAGCGATGCAGGAAGGCGCCAAAATCGCGGCGCAGCAGGGCGAGAAACGCCTGGTGATCAGACACCGTCATCGCCGCCTCCGGGGCTGGCGCCAAGCAGGTTCTGCAGATAGGCCTCGAGCACGGTGCGGTCATCGGCGCTCATCTCGGCCGCACCAGCCGCGCCTTGCTCGATCGCGGCCTCGCGGCTGAGCAGGAAGGCCACCGCCTTGAGGTTGCCCTTGAGGGCGTCCTGCACGACGCGGTGATAGATCGCCTCGCGCAGGGTGATCCGGCGGCTGCGGCCACCCTCGTGAATGGTGACCGGGCGCGCCAGCAGCGCGGTCAGCATGGCGGCTTCCGACGTCGCGCCTTTCGGCCGCCCGCGCGGATTGCCGCTGTGGCCCGGCTTGAACTGATGCTGCCGGGGCGGCCGGCCATAGCCGACGGCGTCGGCCGCGCCGGTTTGGCCCGCGCCCGGCGGCGCCGGCTGGGGGTGATCGCCACCGGTGGTCTGCGGGCCGGCCACGGGCTGAGCAGGATCTGGGGCAACATGTTTGGGCCGGCGCCGCCACCGCGGCGCATCGCTGCGCGAGGTGCTCATGGCGTCCTCCGTGCGGCCGGGGCGGGCCGCGCGGCGGCGACCTCGTCGAAGGTCGCGCCGGTCGCCGCCAGCACCGCGTCCTTGCCGGTGAAGGCCTGCCAGCGCCGGATCGCGAGGTCGACATAGAGCGGATCGATCTCGAGACCAAAACCGCGGCGGCCGACCCGTTCGGCGGCGAGCAGCGTGCTGCCCGAGCCGAGGAACGGGTCGAGCACGATGTCGCCGCGCCGCGTGCAGTCGCGCATCGCATCGGCGATCATCGCGACCGGCTTCGGCGTCGGATGGGCGCTGAGATCCGCCATCCGGCCGGCGCGGAAGGTATTGACGCCGGCATAGCTCCAGACATTGGAGCGGTTGCGGCCATGGCGGCCGAGTTCGACATTGTTGCGGTGGGGCGCGGCGCCGTGGCGAAACAGAAAGATCAGTTCGTGCTGCGAGCGGTAGAGGCTGCCCTGGCCGGCATTGGTCTTGGCCCAGACGATGATGTTGAGAAGCTCGGCAGCGACGGCGTCGCCGGCGGCCTGCAGCTCGCGGAGGTGGCGCCAGTCGATGCAGACATAGTGCAGCGCGCCGGCGGCCGAATGCCGGGCGGCGAGCTTGAGCGGCGCCGTCAAAAACGCGACAAACTCGGCGGAGGACAGCTCGCCAGAGGCGGCGGCGAACTCGCGGTATTGGGCCTTGCCGCGGCCGACCACCGCCGCGATCCGGACATTGTAGGGCGGGTCGGTGAACATCATCGCGGCGCGTTCCTGCGCCATCACTGCCTGCCAGGCGGCGGCGTCGCGGGCATCGCCGCAGCCGAGGCGGTGGCGGCCGAGCTGCCAAAGGTCGCCGCTCTGGCTGACGGCGTGGTCGGCGAGCGCGGGCACGGCATCGGCCGGCTCCGCCTCAGGATCGATGAGGTCGGCCATCAGGTTGTCGATCTCGGCCGGGGCAAAGCCGGTGATCTCGAGCTCGAGCTCGCAGGCCGCGAGCAGCGGCGCGAGCTCGCCGAGCTCGGCGGCAAGCTGGTCGCGGTCCCAGCCGGCATTGGCGGCGATCTTGTTGTCGGCGAGCGCCAGCGCCCGCTTCTTGGCGGCGCTGAGGCCGGTGACGACCACGACCGGGACCTGGGCCAGCGCCAGCTGCCGGGCGGCGAGGTAGCGGCCATGGCCGGCGAGGATCATCGCCTGCTCGTCGACGACGAGCGGCACGGTCCAGCCGAAGGCGCGGATGCTGGCGGCGATCTGCGCCACCTGCTTCTTGGCATGGGTCCGGGCGTTGCGCGGATTGGGCGTGAGGGCGGCGAGATCCATCTGCTGGATCTCGTGGAAGGCAAATCCTGACATAGCTCTCTCCCCCGCGGCGGACCTGCGCCAAGGCGCAGTTAACCGCCAGCGTTCGCTGGTGTTAACGATCAGAGAAAGCCCCCATCCGCGGGAGCGTCAGGATCCAGGCCGAGCCGTTATTTGCAAGCGCTCGAACCAATGAGCGACGGCTACCGGCAGTCCTCCGCCAGGCAACCCGCTGGCGCCGAGAATCACGAATCCCGTCGGTGATTCCCCAAGGACACCCCAGCGATAACTGCTTCGTACATTCGAATCAAGAGCTATGAATCGGCCCGTTACGCCAACGGGTCAGGAAAATTTCTTACTTCGTGGCAGCGCTCGTTTTGAAGGTGGCAGTATCAAGCTTGAACACGCGCGAAGGCGCCTGAACATGTAAGTAATGGAAATTACTTCAGGTGCTATCATTGTTCCGGATCTGTGCGGCCGCTTTCGTGTTTGCCAACCAGGTGTAGCTCGCAAGTCCGTGAGGTGGGGGCATGCCCGGGCCCGTGACTGGAAGAGTGTCGGTATCAGATGATGCGATGCCGAAGCGAAGATGGCTGCATGCAATCGTTCCGTCGTGCATCACGGCGAAGCTTGCGGCGTTGATGCCGGCATGAGGTCGCGTCATCAATTGCCGATCCGCGGCTCTTGCTGTTGATCCGCCATGGTGTGCCGGCAGTGGAATCTGAGGTGGCGCCGCACTTGTAGCCTGGCGAGCCGGGATCGGCGCCGCAACCTCGATCGGGCGGGCAGCCGTCGAACGGTGATCGTGCTGGGATCTCTTTCAACTTTGGTGGACCCGGAGGCCGGCCGCGTGGCGTTTCAGTCAAGTGGCGGCAAGGTGACGACTAGGGCTTTTCTTGTAGGACAGTCAGTCGGCCGGAAACAGTTTCGACGATGGAGTCGTAGACGCTTTGAATGCCTTCGGCCGCACTGACCAAAGATTGATTGACGTCGCAGCTTTTCATTTCCTCAGATCCAGAAGGACAGCAACCTGAGCAGCCGAGATGGTGCGATCTTTCAAAAGCTTCGGTATTTCGCGCGCGAGCCCCACGGCAAACTCGCGGCGGCATTCCAGCTCTTCGTGCCAATCCTCTGACATCGAACCCTCCTCTTTGTTTTTGTTTGGATCA
>DATMRW010000012.1:0-382089 GCA_035565775.1 Xanthobacteraceae bacterium
GGTCGATGCCCATCACCTCGCCGGTCGATTTCATCTCCGGGCCGAGCACGGTGTCGACACCGGGGAAGCGCGCGAACGGGAAGACCGATTCCTTGACGCCGACATGGTCGAGCTTGCGCGGCTTCAGCTTGAAGGAGGCCAACTTCTCGTCGGCCATGATGCGCGCGGCGATCTTGGCGACGGGCAGGCCCACCACCTTGGCGACGAACGGCACGGTGCGCGAGGCGCGCGGATTGACCTCGAGGACGTAGATGTCGCCGTCCTTGATGGCGTACTGGACGTTCATCAGGCCGACGACATCGAGGCCGAGGGCGAGTTCGCGGGTCTGGCGTTCCAGCTCGGTGATGGTCGCGGCGTCGAGCGAGTGCGGCGGCAGCGAGCAGGCCGAGTCGCCCGAGTGGATGCCGGCTTCCTCGATGTGCTCCATGATGCCGACGACGAAGGTGTCCTTGCCGTCGCTGAGGCAGTCGACGTCAACCTCGATGGCGTCCGACAGATAGCGGTCGAACAGCAGCGGGTTGGTGCCGAGCACGGTGTTGATCTGGCCGGTCTTGTCGTTCGGGTAGCGGGCCTTGACGTCGGCCGGCACGAGCTCGGGCAGGGTGCCGAGCAGGTAGTCCCCGAGCTGGCTGTCCTCGCGGATGATCTGCATCGCGCGGCCGCCGAGAACGTAGGACGGGCGCACCACCAGCGGATAGCCGAGGTCGGCCGCGACGAGACGGGCCTGCTCCACCGAATAGGCGATGCCGTTCCGCGGCTGCTTGAGGCGCAGCTTGTCGAGGACGCGCTTGAAACGGTCGCGGTCTTCCGCGAGGTCGATCGCATCCGGCGAGGTGCCGAGGATCGGCACATTGGCCTGTTCGAGGGCGTGGGCGAGCTTCAGCGGGGTCTGGCCGCCGAACTGAACGATGACGCCGTGCAGTGTGCCGTTGGAGCGCTCCTTGTCGATGATCTCCAGCACGTCCTCGGCCGTCAGCGGCTCGAAATAGAGCCGGTCGGCGGTGTCGTAGTCGGTCGACACGGTTTCCGGGTTGCAGTTGACCATGATGGTTTCGTAGCCGACGTCATCCAGCGCGAAGCAGGCATGGCAGCAGCAGTAGTCGAACTCGATGCCCTGGCCGATCCGGTTCGGGCCGCCGCCGAGAATGACGATCTTGTTGCGGTCCGACGGCGCGCTCTCATCGGCCGGCATGCCGGCGAAGGGCGCTTCATAGGTCGAATACATGTAGGCGGTCGGCGATTCGAACTCGGCCGCGCAGGTGTCGATGCGCTTGTAGACCGGGCGCACGCCGAGCTCGCGGCGGGAAACCGCGACATCGTTCTCGGTGCGGCCGGTGAGCACGGCGAGGCGGGCGTCGGAGAAGCCCATCGCCTTGAGCTGGCGCATGCCGAAGGCGTGCGGCGGCAGGCCGTCCGCGCGGATCTTGGCTTCCATCTCGACGATCTCGCGGATCTGCGCGAGGAACCACGGATCGATCTTGCACGAGGCGAAGATCTCTTCGTCCGACCAGCCAAGGCGCATCGCCTGGCCGACCTGCTGCAGGCGGTTCGGCGTCGGCGTGCCGAGCGCGGCGCGGATCGCGTTCTTGTCGTCGCCCTTGCCGAGGCCCTCGATCTCGATCTCGTCGAGGCCGGTGAGGCCGGTCTCGAGCCCGCGGAGCGCCTTCTGGAGGCTCTCCTGGAAGGTGCGGCCGATCGCCATCACTTCGCCGACCGACTTCATCGAGGTGGTCAGCGTGGTGTCGGCGCCGGGGAATTTTTCAAAGGCAAAGCGCGGAATCTTGGTGACGACGTAGTCGATCGTCGGCTCGAACGAGGCCGGGGTCGCGCCGCCGGTAATGTCGTTGGAGATTTCGTCGAGGGTGTAGCCGACCGCGAGCTTGGCCGCGACCTTGGCGATCGGGAAGCCGGTGGCCTTGGAAGCGAGCGCCGAGGACCGCGACACGCGCGGGTTCATCTCGATCACGACCATGCGGCCGTCGGCGGGATTGATGCCGAACTGCACGTTGGAGCCGCCGGTCTCGACGCCGATCTCGCGCAGCACCGCGAAGGAGGCGTCGCGCATGATCTGGTATTCTTTGTCGGTGAGCGTCAGCGACGGGGCGACGGTGATTGAGTCGCCGGTGTGGACGCCCATCGGATCGACGTTCTCGATCGAGCAGATGATGATGCAGTTGTCTTTTTTGTCGCGCACCACCTCCATCTCGTACTCTTTCCAGCCGAGCACGGATTCTTCGATGAGCACTTCATTGGTCGGCGAGGCGTCGATGCCGCGTTCGACGATCTCGATGAACTCGGCCTTGGTGTAGGCGATGCCGCCGCCGGTGCCGCCCAGCGTGAAGGACGGGCGGATGATCGCGGGCAGGCCGATTTCCTCGAGCGCGCGCAGCGCGTCCGGCAGCGTCTTGGTGTGCAGCGAGCGCGGGGTCTCGAGGCCGAGCTTGTTCATCGCCTCGCGGAACCGGCCGCGGTCCTCCGCCTTGTCGATCGCGTCGGCGGTGGCGCCGATCATCTCGACGTCGAACTTTTCGAGCGTGCCCATCTTGCGCAGCGACAGCGCGCAGTTGAGCGCCGTCTGGCCGCCCATGGTCGGCAGCACGGCGAAGCCGCCCGGAATGACGTAGCGTTCCTTCTCGATGATCTTGGCGACGATCTCCGGCGTGATCGGCTCGACATAGGTCGCGTCGGCCAGATCCGGGTCCGTCATGATGGTGGCCGGATTGGAGTTGACGAGGACGATCCGGTACCCTTCTTCCTTCAGCGTCTTGACCGCCTGGGTTCCGGAGTAATCGAATTCACATGCCTGCCCGATGACGATGGGGCCGGCGCCGATGATCAGGATCGTCGAGATATCAGTTCTTTTGGGCATCACCACTCCGCTGGACCACGCGCTCCCGGCCAAGCCGCGACATGCGCTCCATCTAACTGTTCGCGCGCCACTTTCCGGAAAAGCCAAAATCGGCCTTCCTTATACATAATGCGCACGGGAAATCCGGGTAAAAAACCAGGCACAAAAAAAGGAACGCACACTCTGCGCGTCCCCCTAAGCCCGGGCGCAAGGGCGGAACCTGCGCGCGGCTGTGTCTAGACCAATTTTGCTGTGCGGGAAAGGGATTAGAACGCTCATCAACCGCAAATGCGCAATCGATGCGCCGATTTGCGATGGTTTTTCGGGGGATGGAGGCCCAGCCTGGACTTGAACCAGGATCAGGAGCGATGCACCGCCCCTCGCGTTTTTCGTTCCGCCACTGGGCCAGTGCCGCAGTAGCAAGCTTTCGTCGAAAGCACATCAAATCGCGTCGTTTAACGTTAACTCCGGCAGGCTGTCGTGGCTGCAATCGGGCAGGGCGACGAAGGTCATGCGCGCCGGATTGTGGCCGATGTTTTTCCCGGAGCGGCGGGGATTGAAACCGGCCTCGTTCAAGAGGGTCATCAGTTCCGCCTCGGTATAGGTCTGTAGGCCGATCGAGGAGCGCAACTTGCGATAATCTGACAGCGCGGTGGTGACGAGGCCGGTCAGGGCGTCCTTGAGAAAGCCGTTGCGGTAGCCGAAGCGCAGCAGCGCCAGAATGTCCGGCACCATTCCCGAATCCGGCCGGATGATGTCGCCGACGACGAGCGTGCCGCCCGGCTTCAGCAGCCGCCTGATCATCGCGAGCGCGGCGCGTAGCTCGTCTCGTGTCATGTACTGCGCCACCGAATTCATAACCGCGAGATCGACCGATCGCGGCGCGAGCGCGGCGAGGTCATCGAGCGAGCGCACCTCGATCTTCGGATCGTTGGCGAAGCGTGCGGCCAGCCTCGCGCGCAGGCTCGGCGCCGGCTCGGCCAGAATGAGACGGCCGCAAGCATCGGCCACCTGCGATGCAGACAACGCCTCGCCGCAGGAATAGTCGAGCACAGTGGCGCTCGCCGACGGAATGTAGCCGATGATCTCCCGGGCGATGACCTTGAAATGGACGTCCCGGTGGAGCTCGCTCACATAAATCGTGTGTGCGGAATCGTAATACTCAATCCACTGGTCCATTTGGCCTGCCTGACCGATGCGATTTCACAGGATAACTGAGCGCGCGCCAATGGAAACTAGAATTTGCATCGCCGCTCACATCACCGCAAAAAAGTGTTCCAAAAAAGGAACAGGGAAGTTGCGCCGACGTTAGTCCCTGAGTTTGGCGAGAGCATGCGCTCCGCGCGATTTGCACGAGCAATCTGTCATTTTCCGAAAGGTAGTGAGGTGATCCCGTGAACAAGGCCAAGAAAAACGCTTCGTCCGCGTCGAAAGGCGTGTCGCCCGAACTCGATACGCCAACCGATCTGCCGCCGGAGGCCGTGAAGAAAATCTCGGACTCGCTCAACGTGCTGCTGGCCGATGCCTTTGCGTTGTATCTGAAGACGAAAAACTTCCATTGGCATGTCAGCGGTCGGCATTTCCGCGACTATCATCTGCTGCTCGACGAACAGTCCGAGCAGATCTTCGCGACCACCGACGAATTGGCCGAGCGGGTGCGCAAGGTCGGCGGCACCACGCTGCGCTCGATCGGGCAGATCGCCAAGCTGCAGACGATCAAGGACAACGACGAGCCTTATGTGCCGGCGCGGGAGATGCTGCGCGAGCTGATGGAAGACAACAAGAAGATGGCGGCGGCGATGCGCAAGGCGCACGAGACCGTCGATGACCTCGACGATGTGGCGACCGCGGGACTGCTGGAGAATTTTATCGACGAGACCGAGCGGCGGACCTGGTTCCTGTTCGAGGCCAGCCGTCAGATCGGTGGCAACGAGGCTTGAGCCGCCTCAGTCGCGGGGCGCCTCGAAGACAAGGCAGGTCGTCGTGCCGTGGGCGAGAAGGCGGCCCTTGCCGTCGAACAGCTTGCCCTCCGAGGTGCCGACCCTGCGGCCGACATTGAGGGCGCGGCCTTCGGCGACGACCTCGCCGGTTTCGGTGGTGATGGCACGGAGCAGCGACACCTTGAATTCGAGTGTCGTGTAGAGCGTCCCTGCAGGCAGCATCGACTGCACCGCGCAGCCCATTGCGGAATCCAAAAGCGTGGCCGCGAAGCCGCCGTGGACGGAACCGATCGGGTTGTAGTGCTCGATCGTGGGAACGGCGCGGAAGGTGACGAGGCCCTTTTCCGCGCTGCCATGGGTGAAGCCGATTTTCTGCATCATCGGCGCGTGCGGCAGTTCGCCGGCGAACATCGCCTGCAGAAACTCGAGGCCGCTCATGGCCGCGAGCATCGCCGGCGGAGTGGTCCCATAGTTCTGCGTGCTCATCGGCGAGTTCATCGGCTGCCGGCTCCAGTCGAAAGGAAGCAGGCTTATGCCTGCTTCCGCTCGCGCATCAGGCTGGTGAAGTGCTGGAACAGGTAGCTGGAGTCACGCGGGCCGGGCGAGGCTTCCGGGTGGTACTGCACCGAGAACACCGGCCTGTCGTCCATCGCCAGTCCGCAGTTGGAGCCGTCGAACAGCGACACGTGGGTTTCCTTGACGCCGTCCGGCAGGCTCTTGGAACTCAGGGCGAAGCCGTGGTTCATCGAGGTGATCTCGACCTTGCCGGTGGCGAGGTGCTTGACCGGATGGTTGGCGCCGTGGTGGCCCTGATGCATCTTCTCGGTCTTGCCGCCGAGGGCGAGGCCGAGCATCTGGTGGCCGAGGCAGATGCCGAAGGTCGGCTTGCCGGAGGCGATCAGCTTCTTGATCACCGGAACCGCGTATTTGCCGGTTTCGGCCGGGTCGCCCGGTCCGTTCGACAAAAAGATGCCGTCCGGGTTCAGCGCCAAAATGTCTTCCGCCGGGGTCGAGGCGGACACCACGGTGACGCGGTAGCCTTCGCCGGCGAGCAGACGGAGGATGTTGCGCTTGATGCCGTAGTCGATGGCGACGACGTGGAGGTCCGGGTTTTCGTTCGCACCGAAACCCTTGCCCCACTGCCACGGGGTCTGGTCCCAGTCGAAACGCTGCGTCGATGTCACCATCGGCACGAGGTCCATGCCGACAAGGCCGGGCCACTCGCGCGCTTCTTTCTTGAGGGCCTCGACGTCGAACACCCCGTCCGCGGAGTGGGCGATCACGGCATTGGCCGCGCCCAGCTCACGGATCCGGGCGGTCAACGCGCGGGTGTCGATGCCGCTGAGGCCGACAATGCCGCGCGACTTCAGCCACGGGTCGAGGTGGCGGGTCGCCCGGTAGTTCGAAGGCTCGGTGACCGAGGCGCGCAAAATCACGCCACGGGCGCTGGTCGTGGCGGCGAGGTTCACCGTTTCGATGTCCTCGTCGTTGGTGCCAACATTCCCGATGTGGGGGAATGTGAATGTGATGAGTTGCCCGGCATAGGACGGGTCGGTCAAAATCTCTTCATAACCGGTCATCGCGGTGTTGAAGCAGACTTCGCCAATCGCCTTGCCTTCCGCGCCGAGGCCGAAGCCTTCCAGCACGGTGCCGTCGGCGAGCACGAGGAGCGCGGTCGGTTTGAAAGCCGGCCAGCTTGGGGATTTTTCGGAGGAGGTCATAAAGCCACTCCATAACCCCGTCGCGGTCTGGCGTCAAAGCCTGATCTAAAAGTTATGCCGGTTTTCCGAACCAATTGAACCCAAAACGCTTGGGCGGCCGGTCATTCGTCCGGCGAAGGCCGATCGGCCTGCCGGAGCGGGCGTTCCCCCTGCTTTCGGCTATTTGACAGCGCCCCGCCGGCCGATAGTTTTGAGGGCCACCGCCGCAGAAAAACAGGCGGGGTCAAACGGGAGAAGGCGTAATGGATCTTTATGCGGGCGGAACCGGCGGGGCCATGATCGTGAGCGCGGTGGCGCGGTTTGCCGACCGGCCGGCGCTCGGCGACGGCACCACCCACTGGACCTATCGCGAACTTGGCGACGCCATCGGTCGGTTCATCGCGATTTTCCGCGATATCGGGCTGAAAAAAGGCGATGCGGTTTCGATCCTGTCCGGCAACCGCGCGGAGAGCTGGGCGGCGATCAGCGCGGCCATGGTGATGGGCCTGCGCTACACCCCGCTGCATCCGATGGCGGCCGAGGACGACCACGCCTTCATCATCGAGGACGCCGAAATCGATGCGCTGATCGTCGAGGCGGGCAAATTCGCCCCGCGCGGGCTGGCGATCAAGGCCCGGGTGCCGGGCCTGAAACACCTCCTGTCGTTCGGCGCGGTCGAGGGCGCGCGGGACATTCTGGCGGAGTTCTCCGCCGTGCGGTCCGCGCCGCTGGTGGATGAGAGCGACAACGGGGCAATCGCCTGGCTCGCCTATACCGGCGGCACCACGGGCCGTTCCAAGGGGGTGCGGCTGTCGCACCGCGTGCTCACCACCATGGCGATGACGCTCTATGCCGATTGGGATTGGCCGGCGGACATCCGGTTTCTCGCCGCGACCCCGATCAGCCATGCCGCGGGCGTCACGCTCTATCCGGTGATGCTGCGCGGCGGCTATACGCGGCTGGTGCAGGGGTTCGAAATCGAAACCTATTGCCGCGTCGTCGCCGAGGAGAAGATCACGGCGACGTTCTTGGTGCCGACGCTGATCTATGCGCTGATCGACAATGCCTCCGTGCGGGCCCGCCACGACCTGTCGTCGCTCGACATGATCGTCTATGGCGCGGCGCCGATGTCGCCGGACCGGCTGCGCGAGGGCATCGCGCTGTTCGGGCAGGTGTTCGTCCAGCTCTACGGCCAGACCGAAGCGCCGCAATGCATCACCACGATGCGCAAGGCCGACCACGACCTGAGCAAGCCCGGCCGGCTCGGCTCGTGCGGGCGGCCGAGCCCGCTGGTCGATGTCAGGCTGTTCGATGCCGACATGCGCGAAGTCGCCATCGGCGAGCCGGGTGAGATCTGCGTGCGCGGCGCGCTGGTGATGGATGGCTACTGGAAGCGGCCGGAGGCGACCGAGGAAGCGTTCCGCGGCGGCTGGCTGCACACCGGCGACGTCGCGATCAGGGACGAGGAGGGCTACTTCTATATCGTCGACCGCACCAAGGACATGATCATCTCCGGCGGCTTCAACATCTACCCGCGCGAGGTCGAGGACGCGCTGATGGCCCATCCCGCCATCGCTTCGGCGGCGGTGATCGGCATTCCCGACGACAAGTGGGGCGAGGCGGTGAAAGCCTTCGTCGTGCTCAAATCCGGCGCAAAGGCCGAGGTCACGGCGCTGCAGGCCTTCGTCAAGGACAAGCGCGGCGCGCCGTGGGCGCCGAAAACCATCGACTTCGTCGCGGATATCCCCGTGACCGGGCTCGGAAAGATTGACCGCAAGGCCCTGCGCGCGCCTTATTGGGCGGACCGCAAGCGCGGCGTCGCCTGACCGTTGTCAGTTGTGTCTTCTGGAGGAATTTATGTCTGAGTCTTTGCCGATCGTCCTCGTTCCCGGACTTGGCAACTCACCCCGCAATCACCTGAACATCCTGCCGGCGCTGTGGCGGCACGGCGCGCTGACCATCGCCAACCAGACGCGGGATGACTCGGTCGCGGCCATGGCGGCGCGGGTGCTGGCCGATGCGCCGCCGCGCTTTGCGCTGATCGGCCATTCGCTCGGCGGCTATATCGTTCTGGAAATGATGCGGCAGGCGCCCGAGCGCATCGCGCGGCTTGCGCTGATGAGTACGCAGGCGCGCACCGATCCCCCAGAAGTGACCGAGCGCCGCAAGGCGCAGATCGAGCTGGCGAAGAACGGCAATTACGAGGAGGTGCTCGACCGGCTGTGGCCGCTTCTGGTGCATGCCTCGCGGGTCGATGACATCGAGCTGCGCGAGCAGGTCTATGATGCGCGGAACGAGGCGGGCCCGGAGGTGTTTGTGCGCCAGCAGACCGCCATCATGAACCGGCCCGACGCGCGGCCCAACCTGCCAAAAATCCGCGTGCCGACCCTGGTGCTGACCGGCGACGACGACCGGCTGATCTCCAACGAGCTGTCGCGCGAGATGGCCGACCTCATTCCCGGCGCGAAGCTAGTGGTCGTGCCGATGTGCGGCCACATGCCGTCGATGGAGCAGCCGGAGGCGGTGATCGAGGCGCTCGACGAGTGGCTCGCCGGCTGATCGCGGTTTTCGTTGTGCGAGGCTGCGAAAGCGCATAAACCGCGCCCTCGCACGCGCCACACGGGGCCGAGGTTCCGGCCGGCGCGAGACAGGATTTGTTCGGGGCGGCGAGGGGAATGACCTTCGCCGGCCCCCCTTTCAAGGAGAGCGCCGATGCTGCGCGATGAAATCAATGCCCATGTGAAGGACGCCATGCGGGCGAAGGACGAGCGCCGGCTGTCGACGCTGCGCATGATCAACTCTTCAATCAAGAACGCCGACATCGAGGCGCGCGGCAACGGCAAGGAGCCGCTCGGCGACGACGACATTCTGTCGCTGCTGCAGAAAATGGTGAAGCAGCGACAGGAGTCGGTCGCGCTCTACGAGAAGGGCGGCCGCGAGGAGCTGGCGGCCCAGGAGCGCGCCGAGATCGAGGTCATCTCCTCCTATCTGCCGACGCAGATGTCCGAGGACGAGGTCAACGCCGCCATCAAGGCCGCGATCGCCGAGACCGGCGCTGCCGGCATGAAGGACATGGGCAAGGTGATCGCCGTCCTGCGCGGCAAATATGCCGGGCGGATGGATTTCGGCAAAGCCAGCGGGCTGGTGAAAGCTGCGCTGACCGCATGACGGCGGCGCCTAAATCATGACGTAACGGAGGAACGTCCCATGCTCACGGAAACCGGCGATTATGATCAGCTCTATCGCGATTTCCGCTGGGACGTTCCGGCCCGCTTCAACATGGCGGAGGCGTGCTGCGACCGGCACGCCGACGGCACCGGCCGCCTCGCGCTGACCTTCATCGACGAGGCAGGCGGCGTGCGCAGGCTGTCGTTCGACGACATGCAGAACTGGTCGCGCCGCTTCGCCAATGTGCTCACCGCTGATGGCTTGAAGCGCGGCGACCGTGTCGCGGTGTTTCTGTCGCAGTCGGTCGAGCTGCCGGTGGTGCATCTCGCCGCCTTCCGCGCCGGCCTCGTGTCGGTGCCGCTGTTCATGCTGTTCGGCGAGGACGCGCTGGCGTTCCGCCTCGCCAACTCCAACGCCAAGGCGGTGGTGACGGACGAAGGCGGCTACGCGAAGATCAGGCACATCCGCGACCGCCTGCCGGACCTCAAGACAATCTATGTGATCGGTGAAGGCGATGCCGGCACCACGCCGTTCTGGCCCGCGATCGAGGCGGCATCGGGCGAGTTTGCGATCGCCGAGACATCGCCCGACGATCCCGCCATCATCATCTACACCTCGGGCACCACCGGAAACCCGAAGGGCGCGCTGCACGGGCACCGCGTGCTGCTCGGCCATCTGCCGAACGTGCAGATGGCACACGACTTCTTTCCCAAGCCGGGCGACGTGATGTGGACGCCGGCCGACTGGGCCTGGATTGGCGGGCTGTTCGATGCGCTGTTTCCCGCCTGGTATTTTGGCGTGCCGATGGTCGGCTACCGCGCGAAAAAGTTCGATCCTGCCGAAGCCATGCAGCTCATGGCGGATCACAAGGTGCGCAACGTGTTTCTGCCGCCGACGGCGCTCAAGCTGATGCGGCAGGCCAATGTCTGCCATCCCGGCGTCAGGCTGCGCAGCATCTTCACGGGCGGGGAGTCGCTCGGCGGCGAGCTGCTCGACTGGGTGCGCAAAACTTTTGGCGTCGAGGCACACGAGATCTACGGCCAGACCGAGTGCAATCTCGTCGTCGGCAACAATGCAAAGCTGTTTCCGATCCGGCCCGGCTCGATGGGCAAGGCGACGCCGGGTTTCGACGTGCGCATTGTCGACGACAAGGGCAACGAACTGCCCAATGGCGCGACCGGCATCATCGGCGTGCGCGCGCCCAACCCGTGCATGATGCTGGAATACTGGGGCAACCCGGGCGCCACGGCGAAAAAATACGCCGGCGATTTCCTCCTCACCGGCGATCTCGGCCGCCGCGATGACGACGGCTACTTTTGGTACATGAGCCGCGAGGACGACGTCATCACTTCAGCCGGTTATCGCATCGGCCCCTCGGAGATCGAGGACACGCTGATCAAGCACCCGGCGGTGGCGATGGCGGCCGTGGTCGGCGTGCCGGACCCGATCCGCACCGAAGCGGTCAAGGCGTGGATCGTGCTCCGGCCCGGCATCGCCGGCAGCGACGAACTTGCGCGCGAGATTCAGGACTTTGTGAAGGTGAAGCTCGCCGCCCATGAATATCCGCGCATCGTGCAGTTCGCCGACAACCTGCCGATGACCGCGACCGGCAAGGTGCTGCGCCGCGAGTTGCGGGCGCTGGGCTAGCCGCCGGCCACCTTCACGCCAAGCCGCTTCGATGCCTCCGGCATCTTCACGAGCGGCTGATCTCGATGGCCAGCCATACCCGTGCGTTACGCCTGCATCTTGGCGGTGCAGTCCGCTCCGGCGGTGGCGGGCGCCTCGATGGATAGCGCATGGCCGGTTTCGAGAATGCTCTTCAGGCTCGATAGCACCATCGGCCATCCGGTCGAAATGCTCGGCAAGGTCTTGCTGCCCTCGGCAAAGTTCTCGTGCGTCACCGTGAGCTTGACGGACTTGCCTTGCGGCTCCAGCGCGTAGGTCACGCGCGAGGGAGCTTCCTTCTTCATCTCCGCATCGAAAACCGATCGCCAACTGTACGACATGCGGCGCGGCGGATCGGATTCCAAAATCACGCATTCGTTCTTGAGCTCGCCGTCGCGCTCCATCGTCATCCGCGAGCCGGCCTTCCAGTCCGACGTCAGGATGCAGTTCATCCAGTATTTTTGCGCGAAATCGCGGTCGGTGAGGGCGTGCCACAATTTTTCGGCAGTGGTTTCGATATAGGTGACATAGACGAATTCGGGCTTACGCATCACACTTCTCCCGTTGCTGCGGCTTCCCTGACAGGCCGGCGGTCCCGCGCCATCGGCATGGCGCGGCCGGTCTCCAGCATCGTTTTGAGATTTGACAGCACCGCCGGCCAGCCGGCCGAAATCGCGCTGAGCATCTCCGGATAGGTCTCGTCGTGCGTTACCGTGAGGCGGACCTCGTGCGGCAGCGCCTGGATGTCGAATGTCACGCGGGACACCTTGCTCGGGTCCGATGCCTTGGCGGGATTGGCCCAGGTGAGGACAAGGCGGCGCGGCGGATCGCTCTCGATCACGGTGCCGACGATATCGACGGCGGTGGGGTCATCATAGTTCTCATGGCTCCACGCGGAGCCCGGCTTCCAGTCCGAGCGGTTGCGGTGGTGCCACCAGTATTCCCTCGTCATCTCGGGATCGATGAGGGCATTCCAAAGCTTTTCCGGCGTGGTCTGGATGTAGATCACGTAGACGAAGTCAGGCTTACGCATCACGAGACTCCAGTTTCCGTTTCAGTTCACTGAGTGCCGCCAGCCGCGTTTGTTCGAATTTTTTGATCCACCGTTCGCCGATCTGATGGATCGGCACCGGGTTGAGGTAGTGCAGCTTCTCGCGGCCGTGGCGGAGGGTGGCGATCAGGTTTGCCTCTTCCAGAACCGCAAGATGCTTTGTGACGGCCTGCCGCGACATCGAAAGGCCCTCGCACAGTTCGTTCAACGTCTGCCCGTTACGGGCGTGAAGCCGGTCCAGCAATGCCCGTCGTGAGGTGTCGGCCAGCGCCTTGAAGACCTTGTCCATGGGTTGGATAATAGGCAACCAAATGGTTGCCTGTCAATCCTCAACGGACGGGCTCGAAAAATCGTGAACGTAGGGAAACAAAGCTTGTGTGCCGCCATGCCACGCCGTCTTCTCAAGGCTCCTTCATCGCCGTAAAACTGCATCTGGCTTCAACACGTCAGCGGTGTCGTTCCATGTCGCTCGAACTTTTTCTTGCCTATGTCGCTGCCTGCTTTGCCCTTGCGCTGGTGCCGGGGCCGATCGTCACGCTGGTCATCGCCAACGGGCTGCGCCATGGCCCGCGCGCGGCTTCGCTCAATATCGCCGGCGCGCAGCTTGGGCTCGCCGTCGTCATCGGCATCGTCGCGGTCGGGCTGACCTCGCTGATGGCGACGATGGGCTACTGGTTCGACTGGGTGCGCTTTGCGGGCGCTGCCTATCTCGTGTGGCTCGGCATCAAGCTGGTGCGCGCGCCGGTCGGCGCCGATGCCGGCGACGGCGCGAAGGAAGCGCCGCGCGGCGGCTTCTTTCTGCAGGGCTTTCTCGTGCTGCTGAGCAATCCGAAGGTGCTGGTGTTCTTCGGCGCGTTCATTCCGCAGTTCGTTGACATGAGCGGCAACCACATCACGCAGGTCGCGCTGCTCGGTGCGACCTTCATGGTGATCGCGGTTTTGACCGACGCGATCTATGTGGTGCTGGCGGCGCGGGCGCGGGTGATGCTGTCCGAGCGCCGTGCGCGGCTGATGTCGCGGATCTCCGGCGGCTTTTTGATCGGCGGCGGCGTCTGGCTCGCCCTGATGCGGGCGCGCTGAAGCGCGCTCAGTCGGCTGCCAGCGTATCGTTCAGCGACGCATCCGTCGTGGCGAGGATCTTTTGCAGGATGCGCGCGAGGCGATCGGCAAAGTCGCGCTGTCCGTCTTCATGCGCGATCAGATCCTGCCGGATTTCGATGCCGGAATTGGGCAGGCCGCGACCTTCGCCATGCACCGGGATCGTGTAGTCCGTGGTGTTGCTGACCGCGTAGGGTTGATTGTTGCCGACGACGAGATCGCCCTCGCGCGTCAAGGCCTCGTAGACGCGCGGGGCCAGCGCGGTGTCGCGATTGTACAAGGTCCCGATGTGCCATGGCCGCGCCACCCCGGCATAGACCGGCGTGAAGCTGTGCAGCGACACCAGCAGCGTCGGCCGCTTTGCATCGCGCCGCGCATCGAGCGCGCGGCGGATGCAGTCGTGATAGGGCGCAAAGATTTCCGTCCGGCGCTGCGCGATCTCGGTCTGCGACAGTCCCGCGTTGCCGGGAATGGCGGTGGCCTCGCTGATCAGCGGGATCGACCCTGCTGATTGATGCGGCCGATTGCAGTCAATGACGAGGCGCGAATAGCGCTGCGCGATCAGGTGCGCATCGAGCGCATCCGCGAGCCGTTCGGCGACGCCGGCAATGCCGATGTCCCAGGCGATGTGGCGCTCCAGTTCCGAAGGCGGCAGGCCGAGGTCGCCGAGCTTGCGCGGTAGAAGGCGGCCATAGTGATCGCAGGTGAGCAGGATCGGCGAGGTGCCGCGCGCATTGCGCTCGAGCAGCGGCGCCACGTCGCCGTCGGCAAGCAGGGTGGTCATGTCGGAAACTGGTCTCAAACGGAAAGCGAGGTCAGGCGGGCTGCGGGGCCGGTGTCAGTGCCGCCACGTCTTTCACCACAACCGCAAACCGATCGGCAAGCTCGGCGAGCGCCGTGCGATGAACTGTCTCGGCCGGGATCGTGCCGCCGAGCGGATCGGGCAGGGCACGGGTCGCGGTCGCATTCGCGACGACGGTGGTCCGATATTTGAGATCGGTCGCCGCCCGCACCGTGGCGCTGACGCACATATGCGTCATGAAGCCGGCGACGATCAGTTCGCTGCGGCCGCTCGCCTGCAGGCGCTCATGCAGATCGGTTCCGGCGAAGGAGTTGGGCAGGCTTTTTCTGATCACCGCTTCGCCATCGCGCGGCGCGAGCTGCGGCACGATGGCGGAGGTCGGGCTGTCCTCCGCGAACAGCGGCCTGCCCGCCGGCGCGTGCTGCACGATGTGAAACACCGGCACGCCGTTGGTGCGGGCAAGGGCGAGCAGGCTTGCCGCCTCGGCGACGGCGGCGTCGACGCCTGCCAGCGGCAGGTTGCCGGTGACGTATTCGAGCTGGGCATCGATGATCACCAGCGCCGATTTCTCAAGGGCGCTCGGATGGAGCGGAGCACCGGCGATCTGCAGCAACGTTCTTGGCGCATCGGTCATGTCGGCATATCCCCCAAATTCGGAAAGGCGCGGCAGCATAAAACGGTTCTGCGGGGCTGTGGTGAAAAATGCGCGAGGTCAGGGGCGGCAACGGCCTGTGGCGTCAGAGGAGAAAGTTTTGCTGTTTTCCTGCGTCTTGGCAGGATCGGATTTTCACTGTAGGTGTCTGTTGCTGCTTTCGCAGCGCTAATCGTCTCACGTCAGGCAATGGATCAACCGGGCTTTTGCACCGGCGGGTCAGCTGTTTCGGCCATGATGCCCGCAAGCAGCGCGGCGTGATCGACGGACTTCCTTGAAAGACTGATTGATGCCTACTCGCCCATCGCGCGCCTCGCGCTACAAGCTCCCTTCGCGTTACTCCTATTTCGTCATGCCGCTCATCCTGTCGTCGATCATGACCTTTGTCGTGTCGGCGATCTCGACCCTGAAGAGCCTCGGCCTGTCGGAAGCGTTTTTCCGCACCTGGCCCTCCGCCTGGGGCCTGTCGTGGCTGATCGCGTTTCCGGTGCTGCTGGCGGTGCTGCCGCTCGCGCGCAAGCTCGCGGCCTGCCTCGTTCAGCCGTCCGACGCGGCCTGAGCAGGGCCAGCGGCCGCGGCTGTGCATAACGCGGATAACAGGGACAACCCGGATTTCCCCTGATTATTTGGGTCGGCGCCTACGCCGACCTATATTCATGTCTGCTGGAAAAGGCCCTCATCATTCATGCGTTTCACGCCGGAATTTCTCGACGAACTTCGCGCCCGCCTTCCGGTTTCGGAAGTCGTGGGCCGGCGCGTGAAGTTGCGCAGGGCCGGGCGCGAGTGGAAGGGGCTGTCGCCGTTTCAGCAGGAGAAGACGCCGTCCTTCACGGTGAATGACCAAAAGGGCTTTTATCACGACTTCTCCACCGGCAAGCACGGCAACATCTTCGACTTCGTGATGGAGACCGAAGGGCTGACCTTCCCCGAGGCGGTGGAGCGTCTGGCCTCGCAGGCCGGAATGGCATTGCCGACGGTGACGCCGGAAGCCGCGCGCCGGGAAGTGCGCCGCCGCACCCTGCATGACGTGATGGAACTGGCCGCGACGTGGTTTGCCGAGACGCTCGCGGGCCGGACCGGCGCCAAGGCGCGCGGCTATCTGGCCGATCGCGGCATCTCCCCGCAGACCCAGCTTCAGTTCCGCCTGGGCTATGCCCCCGGCGAGCGCTTCGCCCTCAAGGAATTTTTGGGAGGCCACGGCGTGCCGGTCGCCGACATGGTCGAGACCGGCCTTTTGATCGGCGGCGCCGACATTCCCGTGCCCTATGACCGGTTCCGTGACCGGGTGATGTTTCCGATTACCGATTTTCGCGGGCGGGTCATCGCCTTCGGCGGCCGGGCGCTCGAAAAGGGCGTGCCGGCAAAATACCTGAACTCGCCGGAAACCCCGCTCTTTCACAAGGGCGACAACCTCTACAACCTGCGCGCCGCGCGCCAGGCCGCCCATGACGGCGCGCCGCTGGTAGTGGTCGAGGGCTATGTCGACGTCATCGCCATGGTCGGGGCCGGCTATGGCGGGGCGGTCGCGCCGCTCGGCACCGCCCTGACCGAGAACCAGCTCGCGCTGCTCTGGAAAATGGCGGACGAGCCGATCTTGTGTTTCGACGGCGACCGGGCCGGCCGCGCGGCCGCCTATCGCGCCGCCGACATGGCGCTGCCGCATCTGCAGCCCGGCAAGAGCCTGCGCTTTGCGCTGCTGCCGGAAGGGCAGGACCCGGACGACCTCGCCCGGTCCGGCGGGCGCGGGGCGATCGATGAGGTGCTCGCCGCTTCGCGGCCGCTGGCCGACATGGTCTGGACCCGCGAGTTGGAGAGCGGAACTTATTCGACGCCGGAGCGCCGCGCCGCGCTTGAAGCCCGGATCAACGAGATTGCGATGGGCATCAGGGACGAGGTGGTGCGCCGCTATTACAAGCAGGACCTGATGGACCGCATGCGCAGCGCCTTTGCGCCGGAACGCGGTTTTCGTGGCCCAAGCGGCGGCAATCGCGGTTTCGGGGCGCGCGGGGGCGGATTTGCCGCCGGCGCGCAAGGTTTTGGCAGCCGCAAGGGCAAGGGGCAGGGGCCCGCGCTCGGCCTCGCCGGCCGCGGCGGCGCGGCCTATCAGGCGGCGAGCCCGCAACTGGCGATGAGTTCCATCATGCGGGGCGAGCGCAGCTCGATCGCCCCGCGCGAGGCGCTTATCCTGCTGTCCCTGCTCAATCATCCGTGGCTGATGGACGACCACCTTGAGGAGATCGCCGAGCTCGACATCCCCAATCCGGATGCGAATCGGCTGCGCGCCGCGATCATCGCCGCCTTCGCCGGCAGCCATCACGCCAAGACCGATCCGGAGGAGCAAAGCGCCGCGATTCGGGGAAATTTGGAGAGACGCGGTTTTTCTGATATAATTCAACGTGTTGAGAGGTCAGTGACAAATTCGGCGGTTTGGGGGGCGCAACCCGGCGCCGGACGCGAAGATGTTTTGGCCACTTGGCACCAGCTGATCGTCTTGCATCAGCAGCGCCACGCCTTACTTAAGGAATTGAAAGATGCTGAGCAGGCCTTGGGTGAGGCCGCCAGCGATGCCAATTATGTCTGGCTCAACGACGTCAAAGCGCGCCTTGCGCGAGCCGAAGGTCTTGAGGCCTTGATTGAAGGTTTTGGGGAAGCATCAGGCCGAATTCAGGGCAAAGTCTGATCGGATCGCGCGTTCCACAAGTTCCGGGTAGTCAAGCGCGCGCCGAGAGTTTTAAAGAAGAGTTTGGGCTGTGGCGGCATCAGGGTTAATCCCGGCTTAACGGGCGCCGGGACAGAGTGCAGGACTGATTCGGGGTGGCGAAGCGACGCGCCACCCTTCATCGTAGTTGCGTCGATCTCTCGGCAAGGCGCGCGAGAGCGGGGCGAAGCGCCAGAGCGCGGGCGTGGATTTGTGTGGTTCAGGAGCGATGGATGGTCAGCAAGGTCAAGACGCTGCAGGTGAAAGACAAGGAAAAGGACCAAAAGGGCGCTGAGGTCGCGGACAAGGACGCCGCCGACACCCCTTCGCCGGTTCTCGACCTGTCGGACGCCGCCGTCAAGAGAATGATCAAGCAGGCCAAGAAGCGCGGCTTCGTGACCTTTGATCAGCTCAACGAGGTGTTGCCGTCCGACCAGACTTCGCCGGAACAAATCGAAGATATTATGGCGATGCTGTCCGACATGGGTATCCATGTCACGGAATCGGAGGATGCCGAGGGCGACGACGACGACAACAACAAGGACGAGGGCGACGACGAGCCCGATAACGACCTTGTCGAAGTTACGCAGCGCTCTGTCACCGAAACCAAGAAATCCGAGCCGGGCGAGCGCACCGATGATCCGGTGCGCATGTATCTGCGCGAGATGGGCACGGTCGAGCTGCTGTCGCGCGAGGGCGAAATCGCCATCGCCAAGCGGATCGAAGCCGGCCGCGAGGCGATGATCGCCGGCCTGTGCGAAAGCCCGCTGACCTTCCAGGCCATCATCATCTGGCGGGACGAGCTGAACGACGGCAAGATCTTCTTGCGCGACATCATCGACCTCGAGGCGACCTATGCCGGGCCGGAAGGCCGCGGCGGGGCTGCTGCCGATGGCGCCGAGGAGGACGCGGACGGTGAAGACGCGCCGTCGATGCAGGCGCCGCCCGCAGCGCCGCCGGCCGCAACGCCGTTCCGTGCCCAGCGCGGCGGCGCGCCCGCCGAAGCCAAGGAAGAGGGCGCCGAAGGCGAGGGCGACGACGACGAGTTCGACAACCAGATGTCGCTCGCGGCGATCGAGGCCGAGCTGAAGCCGAAGGTGCTCGAGACGTTCGACAAGATCGCGAACGAGTACAAGAAGCTGCGCCGCCTGCAGGAGCAGGACATCCAGAACCAGCTGCAGAACGAAACGCTGTCGCCGGCTCAGGAGCGCAAGTACAAGAAGCTGAAGGACGAAATCATCGTCGAGGTGAAGTCGCTGCGGCTCAACCAGCTCCGCATCGATTCACTTGTGGAGCAGCTTTACGACATCAACAAGCGCCTCGTGTCATTCGAGAGCCGCCTGCTGCGGCTCGCCGACAGCCACGGCGTTGCGCGCGAGGATTTTCTCAGGAACTATCAGGGCTCCGAGCTCGACCCGCGCTGGCTCAATCGCGTCTCAAAGCTATCCGCCAAGGGCTGGAAGAATTTTGTCGCGCACGAGAAGGACCGGATCAAGGACCTGCGCCACGAAGTGCAGCAGCTCGCCGGCCTGACCGGTCTCGAGATCGGCGAATTCCGCAAGATCGTCCACAGCGTCCAGAAGGGCGAGCGCGAAGCCCGCCAGGCGAAGAAAGAAATGGTCGAGGCCAACCTGCGCCTCGTGATCTCGATCGCCAAAAAGTACACCAATCGCGGCCTGCAGTTCCTCGACCTCATTCAGGAAGGCAATATCGGCCTGATGAAGGCGGTCGATAAGTTCGAATATCGCCGCGGCTACAAATTCTCGACCTATGCGACGTGGTGGATCCGGCAGGCGATCACCCGCTCGATCGCCGACCAGGCACGCACCATCCGCATTCCGGTGCACATGATCGAGACGATCAACAAGATCGTCCGCACCTCGCGCCAGATGCTCAACGAAATCGGCCGTGAGCCGACGCCGGAAGAGCTCGCCGAAAAGCTCGGCATGCCGCTGGAGAAGGTGCGCAAGGTTCTGAAGATTGCCAAGGAGCCGTTGTCGCTCGAAACCCCGGTGGGCGACGAGGAAGACAGTCACCTCGGCGATTTCATCGAGGACAAAAACGCGATCCTGCCGATCGATGCGGCGATCCAGTCCAACCTGCGCGAGACGACGACGCGCGTGCTGGCATCGCTGACGCCGCGCGAGGAGCGCGTGCTGCGCATGCGCTTCGGCATCGGCATGAACACCGACCATACGCTAGAGGAAGTCGGCCAGCAGTTCTCGGTGACGCGTGAACGTATCCGCCAGATCGAGGCGAAGGCGCTGCGCAAGCTCAAGCACCCGTCGCGGAGCCGCAAGCTGCGCAGCTTCCTCGACAACTGAGCGCTGCGGCTCGCTCCTCAAAATTCCGAATTGTGAAAAAGCCCGGCCGAAAGGCCGGGCTTTTTTGTCGTGGTTACTCAAATGTTGCCGGACTTTCTGGGATTGGCGGAACACTATTTTTACTTCTGACCGCGTTTCCATATTCCGGAATTACCAGCCTCGCTGGCGGTAAATCTCTGCGGTGTTCCCTAATTGCGTATTTGGCGGTCAGTTTTAGCGATGCGCCGGTTCCGGGTGCGGGCGTGCGCGCGTCCCGTGCAGGAGAAGTGACCGGCGGACAGCGCTGACCGAAGCAAATACGGTTAACGCCGTGCTAACCGTAGTGACGTCAACCGAACCGGTTTGGTAGGAAAGATGTAACGAGGTCTGCGCAATAACCCGGACGTTACAAGCACGAACCTGATTTTACTTTCGATCTGCACTCCACAGTGACGCTTAGTTAAGTGGTACCAGTGTAGTTTTTTTCTTAAAACCAAAAAATATGGACGCGGGCGCATAAGGCTCGAACGCCAGAGAACTAATGTTGTTGAACATTCCAACGATATTTTTTATCGCGCTGCTGAATTTTTCGGCAGTTGCATTCGTCTGGATTTTCGTTGCCCGTTGCTATCCAAAATATCCGGCGGCGCGCGCCTGGGCAATCGCGTCCGCGCTCGCTGCGCTCGCCTCCGGCCTGTGGCTGACGCGGGGCTTCGTCGAATCGTTTGCGCCGGTTGCCTTCGGCGCCTGCCTGATGAGCTTTTCGACCTGGTTCTACTGGTTCGGCATTCGCCGCTTCTACGAGCGCGACATTCCTAGCTGGAGCGGCTGGACGGCGGCCGGGCTGACATTCGCGATGCTGGTGCTGTTCTTCGCGTTCGAGGAAAATCTGGTCGGCCGCCTCGTGCTTTACTCCGTCGTGCAGGGCGTTCCTGTCACGCTCGCGCTGGTCGATCTGGCGCCGCGCCGTGGCCAGCGGCGCAGCCATGGCGCGCAGTTCGCCTGCGCCACATTGCTGGTGGTGCTGGGGCTGTACATTGCCCGCTCGGCCGCGGTTCTCTTCAACATCGGCGGCCCGTCGAGCTTTCTTGCGCTCAACGGCTTTCAAAGCTTTGCTATGGTGTCGCTGGTGTTCGCGGCGATGGTGACGAACTTTGCCTTTCTGCTGATGACCATCGACAAGCTGCGCGAGGAAGTCACCACGCTTGCGATGTCCGATGATCTCACCGGCATCGCCAATCGCCGCCAGCTGTTCCAGCGGCTCGCGGAAGAGTGCGCAAATTCCCGGCGGACGAAAGTGCCGTTTTCGGTGCTCATCGTCGATCTCGATGATTTCAAGGCGATCAACGACACCCATGGCCATGCCGCCGGCGACGAATGCCTGCGCTCGCTGAGCCATTGCGTGAAGGGCCGCCTGCGCACGACGGATCTGCTTGCGCGCATCGGCGGCGATGAATTTTGCGTGGTGTTGCCGAACACCGAGGCTCACGGCAGCGGCCAGGTCGCGCGCGATCTGATCCACACCCTCAGCCGGCACATGGTGAAATGGGGCGGCGCCTCCATCTCACTTGCAGGCAGCATCGGTGTCGCGCAGTGGTCGCCGGATCGCCATGCGACGCCCGAGCAGATCATGGCTGCGGCCGATCACGCACTCTATGCGGCCAAACAGCAGGGCAAGGTTTGTTACGTGCAGCATGAGACGCTCGTGATGCATCCGCTTGCCAGTGCGACGCTGCAACCGGCCGCGCCGGATGAAGTTCCGCAGCCAAGCAGCGCCAAGGCGTCGTGAGCAGCGACCGGCCCAATTAGTCGCAGGTTTTCGCGCCATCGCATTCTTGCATCGGGGGTGGTTCTTCCCCATTTTCAGCCCATGCAAAATTCATCGAGAGCAGGCCTGATCATCGATCAGGACGGGCGCGAAATTCACCCCGACCGACCGTTCCATGGTTATGACCGCACTGTGGGCCACGATGGCGCGTTCGAATTTCATTCGTTCGGATTCGATCCGCGGGCGTTGACGCGCGAGCAGCGGCTGGCGCGGCTCGAGGCCCTGGCAAAACTGCTCGATGTCGCCTTTGTCGTGCCCGGCACCAAGGTGCGCTACGGCATCGACGGTTTGATCGGCCTTGTCCCGGTGATCGGCGATATCATCACCACGGCGATCTCGCTGTGGATCGTGCGCGAGGCGCGCGCGCTCGGCGCGCCGTGGTATCTGACGGCACGGATGCTCGGCAATGTTGCGGTGGATGGCGTGGTCGGCATCGTGCCCGTGGTCGGCGACGCATTCGACGTCGCCTTCAAGGCCAACATGCGCAACATCCGCATGCTGCGGCGCTGGGCCGAGAAACAGCGCGGCTGATCAGCCGCGCCGGGGATTGTTCGTTACTTCGGCTGGAATTTGAGCGACGCCGAATTGATGCAGTAACGCAGGCCGGTCGGGCGCGGGCCGTCGGGAAAGACGTGGCCAAGGTGGCCATTGCATTTCGAGCACAGGACTTCGGTGCGGATCATGCCGTGCGTATAGTCCTGCTCCTCGTCGATGTGGCCTTCGCGCGCGGGACGCGAAAAGCTCGGCCAGCCGCATCCGGCGTCAAACTTCGCATCGGATTCGAACAGCGTCTGGCCGCAGCCTGCGCAGGCATAGGTGCCTTCGGAGAACGTGCTGTCATACTCGCCGGTGAACGGGCGCTCTGTCGCCTTCTCGCGCAGCACGGCATATTGCATCGGCGTCAGTTCGGCGCGCCATTCGGACTCGCTCTTGACGATCTTTCCTGCCTTGTCGGATGTCTCGGCCATCTTTCATCCTCCGCGCTCGGCCTGGCGAGCGGTTGGAAAAGCCGCCGGCCGAGCAGTTCAGTTGCTCATCTTGGTGTCGCGCACCAGCACGGGCTTGTCGCGGTAATCCGCCGCGAACAGGTGCTTGAGGTTATCCACCTTCGGGCGGTCATTGAACAGGATATAGGGCTGGTTGGGGTTTATCGCCATATAGTTCTGATGATAGGCCTCGGCGCGATAGAACTTGGTCAGCGGCGCCAGCTTGGTCACGATCGGCGCCTTGAAGGCCTTGGCGGCGCTGAGCTGCGCGATATAGGCGTTGGCGATTTTGGCCTGCTCGTCGGTGGTCGTAAAAATCTCGGAGCGATACTGCGAGCCGATGTCCGGGCCCTGCCGGTTGAGCTGCGTCGGATCGTGCACCACCGAAAAGAAGATCTGCAAAATCTTGCCATAGCTGATCTGCTTGGGGTCGAAGCGGATCTCGACCGCCTCGGCATGGCCGGTTTGGCCCGTGCTGACCTGATCGTAAGTCGCGGTCTTTGCATCGCCCCCGGCATAGCCGGAGATCGCATCGATGACGCCCTTGGTGTGCTGATAGACGCCCTGCACACCCCAGAAGCAGCCGCCGGCCAGCACGGCGGTCTGGTAACCGTCGCTCGTTGTGGCGTCCTGCGCAGGCGGAGGAAGGGGCACCGCATCCTCGGCGGCCAATGCCAGTTTGATTGCGGCGGGGGCAATTGCCAGCATCATCAACGCACCGACGATCTGGCGACGGGAAGCGGTTGTGCGCATGTGGATGCTCCGTTGAATGCGAGGGAGTGGGCAGAATAGCCAGCCTGTGCCCTTTGAAGCGATGCAAGACTTTGTGACCGGGGGCCCCATCCGCCGTCGATCATGCCATCGGGTCGTTGCAAAAAACTCAAAGGGCCGCGCGACGTGAGGTCGGCGGCCCTTTGCGGTGGCTTGAATGTGTCGCCGGCTTACGCCGAGCGAAAACCCTTACGGGCAGGCGTGACGGTAGCCGTCGTGGCCGAGATAGGTGCCGCTGCGCGGATCATACGAACGGAAGCGCTGCGCGCAGTAGGCGTGGTTGGCCTGCGCCTGCTGGGCGGCCTGAGCCTGGCTTGCAGCGATCGCGCCGCCGATGATCGCACCGGCCGCGAGTCCGCCGATGATCGCACCGGCGTTGTTGCCGCCGCCGCCGCGATAGTAGTGACCGCGATGATGGTGATGATGGCGGCGGTACTGGACTTCGGTGAAGGAGCTGGGAGCCGACTGCGACAGAGCAGGTCCGGTGAACATTGGCGCAGCCACGCCCGGAGCCGAAAGGGCCATTGTCGTTGCAGCAGCAAGCGCCACCGGGGCAAGCCATTTTGTCAGTCGCATTTCATTCTCCTTGTGAGCATTCAAGACAAAAGATAAGTCGATCACCCGCGTGATCCAATCAACCAAGGGGACGGTCGAGACAAAATGTCGCGCCTGGTAGCGCGGAATCAACTGAAAACGTGCTTGGCGAGCCCGCCCCTGGCGATTGAGTCACAGATCGGATCAAAAAGGTTCAAATCACCACGCACAGTCGCTTAGCGGCGCGTGTGATGCCAGTATAGAGCCATCTTGCCCGCGAGTCCTGAAAAGCGAAGCTCTCGTCGAACAGCACCACATCGTCCCACTGTGAGCCCTGCGACTTGTGCACCGTGAGCACATAGCCATAGTCGAACTCGTCATAGGGCCGGCGCTGCTCCCACGCGATGTCCTCGACGCCGCCGTCGAAACATTCGCCGCGCACCGAGACCTTGGTGATCTTGCCGCCAAAATCCTCGTCCGGCATGATTCGCATGGTGATGATGCGCGACTTCGACTGCGCGCGAGCCTTGACGCGCCAAAGGCCGCCGTTGAACAGCGCCTTCTTGCGGTTGTTGCGCAGGCAGACGAGCTTGTCGCCGGCAACCGGCAGCGGATCGGTGATGCCGAGCTTTTCGCGGATGCGCATGTTGTAGGCGCGGCGGGTGTTATTACGGCCGACGAGGATCTGATCTGCCTCCATCACGCGGTCGGGGTCGAGCCTGTCGCGGGTGACGACCTCGGTCTCGCCATAGCGGCCGACCTCGATCGGGCGGCCTTCGCGCACGTCCATCGACAACCGCACGATCGGATCGTCCTGCGCCTGACGGTGCACTTCCGTCAGCATCGCGTCCGGCTCCTGGCTGGTGAAGAAGCCGCCGCCCTGAATCGGCGGCAGCTGCGCCGGATCGCCGAGAACCAGCAGCGGCGTGCCGAACGACATCAGATCGCGGCCGAGGTCTTCATCGACCATCGAGCACTCGTCGATGACGATCAGCTTGGCCTTCGACGCCGGCGCGTCGTCCCAGAGCTGAAAGCTCGGCTGCTCCTCGCCGCTCTCGCGGGTGCGGTAGATCAGCGAATGGATGGTGGAGGCGCCGTCGCAGCCCTTGTTGCGCATCACCAGCGCGGCCTTTCCGGTGAAGGCGGCATATTTCACCTCGCCGTCGACGCTTTCGGCGATGTGGCGGGCGAGGGTCGTCTTGCCGGTCCCGGCAAAGCCGAACAGGCGGAAAACCTGCGGCGTCCCTTTGCGGCCGGGTTTGGCCTTCAGCCAGTCTCCAACCGCATTGAGTGCATCGTCCTGATGCGGTGTAAAAGTGGTCATCGCAATCGTCCAAGCATGCAGGGGCGTCGGGTGACTGCTCCTTACCCGACTCGGGCAGGATTGGGGGCGTTTTCTTCGCCAGAGGTGTCGGGATTGCGACAGATCGCGCGTCCTTCGGCCATTCTGTCGAGATCGACAAGCGTGGGAGGGGGTTCCATGACCGCGAGCACCGAAACCAGGCCCGGCGAGTTCCAGATCGTCACGACACAGCGCCAGACGGTTGCAATCGTGCGGAACAACGTCGCCTTCGGCGAGATTGCGCAGGTCCAGCACAGTTCGCGGGCGAAGATCGCGGCGGCGCTCAAGACCATCGATGCCGGCGCGCAAGGCGCGGCGCTCACGATGTGGAGCAGGCGCGGCGAGGGGCGGATGCAACTCGATCCCGGCGTCACGGTGGAGCGCGTTTTTGCGCCGGCGGGCGATGTCGTCGCGGCGGAGCTGCCGGGCGGCCGCGCGGCGTTCTATCGCCTCGTCGGGCCGTATGAGCAGTTGCCGCAGGCGTGGGACAAGCTGATCGGCTGGTGCGACGCGCGGGAGCTCAAGCGGGCCGACGTGAACTGGGAAGTCTACGAGACCGCGAGCGGCCCAACCGGGCAGCCGGAAACCGGGCTCTACATGCTGCTCGCGTGAGCGCTGGCGGCATTTTCGCAAATGCAAAACGGCCGGGAATGTCCCGGCCGTTTCTTCATCTGATGGCTGCCTGCGCGTTACATGCTTGGTGAGGCATAGCGGCCTTCACCGGAGCCGGGCGGCGGAATCGGCAGGCCGCTGTCGGAATATTCGTTGAGCTTGTTGCGCAGGGTGCGGATCGAGATGCCCAAAATGTTGGCGGCATGGGTCCGGTTGCCAAGGCAATGCTTCAGCGTCTCGAGGATGAGATCGCGCTCGACGTCGGCAATGGTCTGGCCGACCAGGGCCCGTGTCACCTGTTCGGCGGCGAGCGTCGCATGGGCCACCGCCGGGGACGTCTTGGCGGTGTCGAGGCGCGCGCCGTCCGGGGTGATGATGGCGTCGGGGCCGATCTCGTCGCCGATCGCCATCAGCACCGCGCGATGGATGGTGTTTTCCAGCTCGCGGACGTTGCCCTGCCAGTGATTGGCCAGCAGCATGCGCCGCGCATCGGCGGAGATCGGGCGCATCGGCATGCCGTTCGCGCCGGCATATTTTTTGGCGAAGTGCTGCGCCAGTTCGAGAATGTCGGACGGGCGATCGCGCAGCGCCGGGATCTTCAGGTTCACGACATTGAGCCGGAACCAGAGATCCTCGCGGAATTTTCCTTCGCGCACGGCGTCGGCGAGATTGCGGTTCGAGGTGGCGATGATGCGGATGTCGACCGGCACGGGCTTGGTGCCGCCGACGCGGTCGATCACGCGCTCCTGGATGGCGCGCAGCAGCTTCGACTGCAGCCGCACATCCATCTCGGAGATTTCGTCGAGCAGCAGCGTGCCGCCGTTGGCTTCCTCGAACTTGCCGATGCGTCGGGCGATCGCGCCGGTGAAGGCGCCCTTCTCATGGCCGAACAGCTCGGATTCGAGAAGGTGCTCGGGGATCGCCGCGCAGTTGATCGAGATGAACGGCTTGCGCGCGCGGTTCGAGCGGCCGTGGACGTAGCGCGCCAGAACTTCCTTACCCGTGCCGGACTCGCCGGTGATCATCACCGAGGCTTCGGAACCGGCGATCTGCTGCGCCAGCCGGATCACCCGGTCCATCGCCTCGTCGCGATAGATCAGGTCGCGGGCATCGTCCGCCACCGCGGCGAGCACCGCGGCGATCAGCTCCGGCTCGGGTGGCAGCGGGATGTATTCCTTCGCGCCGGCGCGGATCGCGGCGACGGCGGCGCGGGCGTCGTTGATGATGCCGCAGGCGACGATCGGCACGTGGATGTGCTCGGCCTCCAGCCGCAGCACGAGGTCGCGAATGTCGAGGCCGACATCGACGAGAAGCAGGTCAGCGCCCTTGCCGCCGCGGAGGACGGCCAGCGCCTGTTCGATGTCGGCAGCGTGCGTGACCGCGGCGCCATTGTTCATGGCGATCCGGGTAGCAGTGGTGAGCTGGCCTTTGAGTGTGCCAACAATGAGAAGCCGCATCATTTGCTCCTATCAACTTGTCGGGCGATGATGGCGTCCATCAGGCCCTCGGACTTCAGCGCGAAACGCCGTATCGCTTTGCCACCGCAAGCCGCGGCGGGATCAGCGATCCGCCTTGATGATTTCCGTCATCGTGACGCCGAGCTTTTCCTCGACGAGCACCACTTCGCCGCGCGCGACGAGGCGGTCATTCACGTAGATATCGATGGCCTCGCCGACGCGGCGGTCGAGTTCGAGCACCGAGCCGGGACCAAGGCGCAACAGTTCGGCGACGTCCATGCGCGAGCGGCCGAGCACCGCCGAGACCTGGACAGGAACGTCGAACACCGCTTCGAGATCGGATGCGACGCGCGACTGCAGATCGTCGTCGAGTGTCGTCGCATCTCCCAGTGCAGCCATTTCGGGCGAGTTGAGGTCGGGCAGCGGGACCTGTGTATCGTTGTCGGCCATGACGTGTGGTCCTGGGTTCAGAAGTTGGCGGGCGCCGAACGGCGCATGCTGAGATAACGTTGGACGAGCTCGGTAATCTTTTCCTCGATGGCGGCGCGTTCGAGCGTGATGCCGCCATCGGCCCATTCGATCTTGCAGTCGCCGAAGGCGATGTCCGGCTCGGCGAGGATGATCAGGCGGCCGCTGAAGCCGCTGCGCGCCGCGATCGCCTCGATCCGGGCGCGGGCGTCGTCATACAATGCCTCGTTGATGCGCAGCACGATGTGCGGCACCGAGCCGAGGTGGCGGAAACAGTCGCTGATCAGCGCGGAGGTTTCCGCCAGCGGTTCGGCTGCGATCAGCTCGGAGCTGAGCTTGCGCGCGGCGGCAAGCGCGATCCCGATGGCCTCGACCTCGATCCGGTCGGTGGCGTCCGCAATTTGCCCGGAGACGGAGGCGAGCGAGGCTGCGACGGCTTCGAGCGCGGCCATGGCGCGGCGCGCGGTCTCGGCCTCTGCCTCGCGACGGCCGGCCTGGAAGCCGCGCTGATAGCCGGCCTTCTCGGCCTCGGTGGTGCGTGCCGTGACCTCGGCATTGGTCAGGCCACGCTCGCGCACCGTGTGCGGTGACGAGAAATCCGTATCGAACAGGAATTTTGCCGGAGCTGCCATCAGTACACCAACTCGTCGTCAGCGCGGTTTTTCGTCATCATGATTTCGCCCTTCGCCGCCAGATCCTTGGCGAGGTTGACCAGCAGCACCTGCGCCTCATCGACGTCGCGCAGGCGCACCGGGCCGAGCGCGTTCATTTCATCGGTGAGCATTTTCGCCGCGCGGGTCGACATGTTGCTGAGGAAGAACGTGCGGACTTCCTCATTCGCGCCCTTGAGTGCGATCGTCAGCTTGTCCTTGTTGATGTTGCGCATCAACGTCTGCATCGAGGCGTTGTCGAGCTTGATCAGGTCGTCAAACGTGAACATCAGCGCCTTGATCCGCTCGGCGGCCTCGCGGTTTTCCTCTTCGAGCGAGGTGATGAAACGCGTTTCTGTCTGGCGGTCGAAGTTGTTGAAGATTTCCGCCATCACCTCATGCGAGTCGCGGCGCCGGGTCTGCGACAGGCTCGACATGAACTCCGTGCGCAGCGTCTGCTCGACGCGCTCGATCACTTCCTTCTGCACCGGCTCCATGCGCAGCATCCGGTTGACGACGTCGAGTGCCATGTCGTCCGGCAGGATCGCGAGCACGCGCGCGGCATGCTCGGGCTTCAGCTTGGAGAGCACGACGGCGATCGTCTGCGGGTATTCGTTCTTGAGGTAGCTCGCCAAAATTTCTTCCGAAACGTTGGAGAGCTTTTCCCACATGTTGCGGCCGGCCGGGCCGCGGATTTCGTCCATGATGCCGTGCACGCGATCCGGCGGCAGGTACTGCCGCAGGAGGCGTTCGGTGGCGTCGAAGGTACCCATCAGGGCCCCGGAAGCCGACATCCGCGAGACGAATTCGAGCAGCAGGTCCTCGACGACTTCGGCCTCGACGGTGCCGAGCGTCGACATCTCGGAGGAGAGCTCGCGCAGCTCGTCGTCGTCGAGCAGCTCCCAGATCTTGCCGCCGTACTGCTCGCCGAGCGCCAGCATCAGGATGGCGGCGCGGCGGCGGCCGGGGATCGGCGCCGACGCGGGGCGTCCGGCCTGCCGGCTGGCAAGCGCCGACACCATGCCGGAGATCTCTTGATTGGTCGTCGTGAGATTGGTTTGCGGTTGGCTCATGTCAGGCTGCACTGCTTGTCGTTAGGCCGGCTCGGAGAGCCACTGGCGGATGATCGAGACGGTCTCTTGCGGGTTGCGCTCGGCGAGTTCGCCAACGCGGTGGACGGACTGGGCATGCACCTGGCCCTGAACCTGCGCGATATCGAGGCCGCTCGGGCCGAGCGGCACGAGCTGGTTCGCGGTCGGCGCGGGCTCCGGCTCGGGGAGCGCCGCCACCGGCGCGGCAGCGACGCGGGCCGGGTCCGGCGTGAGCGCGCGGCGGACCAGCGGGCGGATCACGGTGAACAGCACCACGAGGCCGAGGAGAGCGATCACCAGCATCTCGATGCCGTTGCGGATGTCGTCCTTGGTGAGCTGGAACATGCCGAGAAGACCGGATTGCTCGGCGGCCGGCAGCGAGCTCGGGCCTTCGGCAAAGCGCAGGTTGACGACCTCGACATGGTCGCCGCGCTTCTCGTCGTAGCCGATCGAGGAGCGCACCAGCGCGGCGATGCGGTCGAGCTCTTCCTTGCCGCGGCTGGCATAGGTCATCTCGCCCTTGTCGTTGCGGGTGTAGACGCCATCGACCAGCACGGCGACCGAGATGCGGTTGACGCGGCCGGTTTCGGTGACCTCGGTCTTGGTCGTGCGGGAGATCTCGTAGTTGTTGGTCTCTTCGGTCTTCTTGCTCAGCTCGCGGTTGGCGGCGGCATTGGCATCCGGCGCGACGCCGCGCTGGTTGCCCGGCAGCTCGTTGTTCACCGTCACCTGGTTGTCCCGGCCATCGCTGGAGGACGACTGCTCCTCGCGGGTCTGGCTCGAGCGAAGCACGCGGCCTTCGGGGTCGAAGCGGTCCGAGGTCTGCGTCACCTTGTTGAAGTCGAAGTCGGCGGCGAGCTCGACGCGCGCGCGTCCGGCGCCGACCACCGAGGAGACGATGGCCTCGACCTGGCCGCGCAGGCGTTTCTCGAAATTGGCGCGGCGCTCGTCGGCGGTGCCGCCCTCGCCGGCGACGTCGCCCGGCAGGCCGTTGGCCAGCAGCGCGCCGGATTCATCGACGATCGACACGCGCTGGGGCTTGAGGCCGTTGACGGCCGAGGCGACGAGGTGGCGGATCGCGCGAACCTGGGCGTTCTCGAGCTGGCCGCGCACGCGCAGCACGATGGAGGCCGACGGCTCCGGCGCTTCGCGCGAGAACAGCGGACGATCCGGCAGCACGAGATGGACGCGGGCGGCCTGAATGCGATCGATCGCGCGGATGGTGCGGGCAAGCTCGCCCTCGAGCGCGCGCAGGCGGTTGATGTTTTGGACAAAGGAGGTGGAGCCGAGGGTGTCGGACTTGTCGAAAATCTCGTAGCCGACGCCGCCGCCCTTCGGCAGGCCGCCTTCGGCGAGCTTCATGCGCAGCCGGGTCACCTTGTCCTTCGGCACCATGATGATGGCGCCGTCATTGCGCAGCTCGAAGGGGACCGCCTGGCGCTCCAGCTCCTTGATGATGCCGGACGAGTCCTCGAAGCTGAGGTCGGTGAACAGGGTCGTCATCTGCGGCGCGGTCACGCGCATGATGACGAAGCCGAAAAAGCCGATCAGGGCAAGGGTCACCGCACCCATCGCAAGCAGGCGCGTGGCGCCAAGGCTTTTCAAAAATCCCGTCAAATCCCGCAACGATCTTACCCCGATTTGGGCCCGGCCCTGATCGGGAGGGTGCTATCCCACCCCGAATCTGCGGCCGCGCCGACTTCCTCGCCCCAGTGACTGGGCAAAAATTGCCCATGGAAAGTTTCAATATGGTTAACGAGGGTTAAGGATCGTAACCAAACTCCAAATTCCGCAGGCTTTACGGTATCTGGGTGGGGCGTTGGGGCGATGGCTACAAAAGGGGGGAGGAAAGCGCAGGCAGCAAAAAGCCCGATTCAAACGCTGTTGAATCGGGCCCGATGCAATCCGGATGGTATCAGGAGCGAAGGCTCACTGGCGGTATTGCTGAATTCGTGTGGTGCGCAGGCCCGCCAGGCCGTGCTGGTCGATGGAGAACTGCCAGGACAAGAACTCGTCGACGGTGAGGGTGTAGCGGCTGCAGGCTTCCTCGAGCGACAACAGGCCGCCCCGAACTGCAGCGACGACCTCGGCCTTACGGCGGATGACCCACCGTTTGGTGCCGGGCGCAGGAAGGTCCGCAATCGTCAAAGGGCTTCCATCAGGCCCGATGACGTATTTCACCCTCGGGCGGTGGGTCTCTGTCATTGCTGATACTCACAACTCTTACAATGAAACTGACCACGCCAAGCTAGCCCCGCGCACTTAAAAATTGGCTAAGTTCAAGGCGCGAATTTCATTGCTTTCCTTAATGCCCTCGAAATCTTCTGCCGGAGGCACCCGGCTGCCAGTGGAAACTGCATTCGACTGCACGATATTCGCGAAGTTTCTTTCGGATGAATATGGAAAGTTGTGTGATTTCAGTCGGTTGATGCGGTCTGGCGGTGCGCTGCCCGGTGCGGGTATTTCTCGTCAGGCGCGCTGTTTGGCAAGTTTAAAAGCAAAAAATGTGGATAATAATCAGTTAAATTACAGAAGAATGCGGTATTTATGGAGGAGTTTTCGCGGTACGCAAGTAATCGAATAGAGGTTGTACTTGCGCGGAACGGTTTTGTTGAAACGCAATCGGAAGCGGACCGGCTCAGCCCGCTTCCGATCAAAGACTGCGCGATGCTTCAGCTCGCCTTCTGCACGATGCGCTGGATCTTATCGACGGTGAATTCCTGTCCACCGATCGTCAGGACCGGCGGCGATTTCGTCAGGTCGGCAGAATCGACCACGCCGTAGATCTGCGTCGTGACGCCGACATACTGGCCGGAGGCATCCTTTGCCGTCGCGGACATGGTGTAGGTGCCGTCCGGCCACTGCGTGCCGTCATTGCCCTTGCCGTTCCAGGTGAAGGACTGATCGCCGGCATCGGCGGTGTATTCGCCGGTGAACACCGTCTGGCCGACGCTGTTGGAGATCGAGATTTTGACCGTCGAGGGCTTGCTAACCCCCAGCGACCACTGGGCGCCGCCGTTCTTCATGGTCGCGGTGCTGCCGTCGACCACCGCGGTGGCGCCGACGAAGGCGAGCGCCTGGGTCGCCTGGGCATTGGTCTGCAATTCGACGAGTGAGGTGAGCTGGCTGTTGGAGCGGAGCTGCTGCTCGACCTGAGCGAACTGCACGAGCTGCTGGGTGAACTGGTTGGTGTCCAGCGGATCGAGCGGGTTCTGATGCTGAAGCTGCGTCGTCAGCAGGGTCAGAAAGGTCTGAAAGTTGTCGGCAATGCCGCCGGTGACCGCGGAATTGGTCGTCGATTTCGACCCCGCAGTCGGGGACGGCGCGGAGACCGCGGGATTGTTCATGGTGGCGTCAACGGCCATGGCTGATCTCCTAAACCCTGATATCGAGGCCGCTGCTCGAACCGAGCATCCGGCCATAACTGCGTCCGACGACTTCGGCGGCGATGGCGTCATCGCTGACGACGAGGCGCTGGCTGTTGCGGCCCTGTCCGTTGCCTTCGCCCTGGCCGTCCTGATGCGACTGGTCGCGCAGGCTGAACTGCAGGCCGCCGTTGCCGGTCTTCAGGCCGGCGTCGTCCAGCGCGCGCTGAAGCTGCTGCATGTCCCGCCGCAGCAGATCGAGCGTCTCGATCTTCTCGACGGTGATGTGGGTGTTGACGAGGCCGTGGCGGTCCACCGACATGCGGACATCGACGCGGCCAAGCTCTGCCGGATCGAGACGAATGTCGAACACGCTCTTGCCGGCCTTGGCGATCGCGGCGATCGTCATCGCGAGGCCGCTCGCCGGTACCGGCGCGCCCTGCGCGAGGGCGACGACGCCCGCCTGCGGATTGAGCATTGCGGTGGTGATCGGTGCGGGCGCCTGCACCTGCACCACGGCGCCGTGGCCGGCGGTGTTGCCGAGCGAGGGGTCGACCTGCGGCGTCTGCGGCTGCAGTTGCGGCTGCGCGGCGGCCTGGTCGGCGGCGAGGCGCTGCTCGGCATTTTTGGCGGGGGCCTTGGCGGCCTGCGCTGCAGCCGCCAGTTCGTCGGCATTGCCGGCACCCTGCTGGATTTCAGCGGGGTTCGTCGCGGCGGAATTTTTTGCGTCGCTATCGCCGGCGGCGTCGGCGTCATCGCTGGCGGGAGCGTTCGTCGCCGCGGTGGCCTCGCCGTTCGCGGCTGCGTCGGCTTTCGGCGCGGCCGCCTTGAGGGCCGGGGCCGCGGTGACCGCGACATGGCTGATCGTCGTGGTCTCCGCCGCGGCCACGGTCTTAACCGCGGACAGGCCGGTGATGACCGGGGCGGCTTCGTCGATTGCAGCCGTCAGCTCGCCTTCACCCGAAGCCGGAGCGACGATCTCGCCGACGACGCCGGCCTCTTCCGGCAGCGACGGTTCGCTCGCCTCGGCCGCGACAGGTGCGGTCACGGCCGACACCGGCGCGCTGATGATGACGGCGGCGGGGTTGGCAATCAGCTCAGCGGCAAGGCTCGCATCGGCTTCCGTCGCGGTCCCGCCTTCGTCGGCGGAGGATTGGCCACTGGACTTGGACTTTTCCGCCGGCTTGCCCTCGGTCGGCTTGCTCTTGCTGCTGCCGTCCTTGGCCATGTGCTTCTTGTCGGCGCTCGCGTCGGTGCGTGCGTTCTGCTGGTCGGGCGCGGTGCGCTCCGAACGGCCTGCCGGATGAGCCGGCGACGCCTCGGGGGCCCGGTCCTGAGCAGGACTGCTGGCCCGCGACGGATCGGGCAACAGCGCGGCAAAGCCGTCAGTGACGCGGGCTGCGTCCTGGCGGTTCGGCGCGGATCGTCCGGTCTGATTTGGCGCGGCGGCCAAAACATCCATGGTCGGGTTGATGGGCAGGCTCACTGACATGCTCGCAAAACTTTCAATGGCATTTCGCGTAATCAAGAAGCAAGGAGCAGGCCAACCGGCTGATTTGTGGAAACATCAATAAAATCAATAAAATATACTGGCGTGCTTGAACGCGAAAAGAGGGCGGCTCTGCCGACTTTTCCGCCCAGCGGCAAGATTTGCCGCTTGGACGCTCGCCGCGCGATGGCCTTTGCTTCGTCCGGCAAAAACTCTAGCTTTGAAGCAATTGTGGCCGCTGATCAGGAGGCGACGATATGGAGCGGGTGAGGATACCGAGGGCGCAGGGCAAGTTGCATGGCAAGTCGCATGGGCATTCGGTGCGCGCTGTCGATGTCATGCTTTCGGTTCTTCTGGACGAAGGCGTGACCCACATTTTTGGCAATCCGGGATCGACCGAGATGCCGCTGATGGATGCGCTGGTCGATCACACCGAGTTCACCTATGTGCTCGGCCTGCAGGAGGCGACCGCCGTCGGCATGGCCGATGGCTATGCGCTCAAGACCGGCCGCCCTGCCTTCGTCAACCTCCATGCCGCCGGTGGCCTCGGCAATGCGATGGGCGTGCTCGTCGCCTCCAAGGCCAGCGAAACGCCGCTGGTCGTTACTGCCGGCCAGCAGGACACGCGCCACCTGTTTTCGGATCCGTGGCTGTCCGGCGATCTCGTCTCGCTGGCGCGGCCGATCGCCAAATGGGCGGTCGAGGTGCGGCGCGGCGAGGATCTCGGTCCGGCGCTGCGCCGCGCCTTTGCCATTGCGCGCACCCCGCCGGAGGGCCCGGTATTTCTGTCGCTGCCGATGGATGTGCTCGAGGAGAAGGTCGAATGGCGTATTCCGCCGCAATCGGCGATGCCGGGGCGGACGGTGGCGGCGGGCGTCGAGCGCCTCGCCAGGCTGCTTGCCGGCAGGCCGGCGGACAAGGTCGCCATCCTGATCGGCGACGACGTGCCGGCCAATGCTGCCAAGGGCGCGCTGGCGTTGAGCCACGCTGGTGGCTACGTCGTCTATGGCACGCAGGTGACGTCGCGCTCGGCCTTTCCGGCGGACGACCCGTGCTGGGGCGGCATTCTGCGGCCCGATTTCAAGCTGATCCGTGAGACACTGGAGGGCATGGAGGCGGTGCTCTTGATCGGCGGGCGCGCCTTTGTCGCCTATCCGTACCGCGATGCGGTGCCGATCCCCAAGGGCACCCGGTTCTACCACCTTGCCAGCACGCGTGAGGCCATCGGCCGCGAATTCCCCGCCGACTTCGCCCTGACCGGCGACATCGCCGAGACGCTGGAGGCGCTGGCTGCGGCGCTCGCCCCGCAGGTCAACAAGGTTGCCGTGACGGCCCGCCGCAAGGCATTGGCCCACAAACGCAACGAGCGGGCGCGGGAGGTGCGCGCGCTGATCGCCCGGCAGACCGGGCGTCCGCTCGCGACCGATGCCGCCGTGCTGGCCGTGCTCGACGCGCTGCCGCGCGAAACCCTGATCGCCAACGATTCCGCCGCGACATTCGGGCTGGTGCAGGAGGTGATGAAGACTTATCCCGGCCTCTACTTCTTCGCCCGCGGCGGCGTGCTCGGCTGTTCGATGCCGGCCGCGGTCGGTGCATCGCTCGCGCATGATGGTCCGGTGGCTTGCCTCGTCGGCGACGGCGGGGCGATGTATTCGCCGCAGGCACTGTGGAGCGCGGCGCACTACAATACCCACACCATGTTCGTGGTGTTCAACAACGCCCGCTACAACGTGCTGATGAACGTCGCCCGCGACCTCGGCTGCTTCAACGCCAATGCCGACCGCTTCATCGGGATGGATATCGTCAATCCGCGCATCGACTATCAGGCGCTGGCGGCATCGATGGGGGTTCCCTCGATGCTCGCCGAGACGGTGCCGGAGATCGGCGCCGCGATCCGGCAGGGACTGGAAGAGAGGGGGCCGACGCTGATCGAGATCCCGATCGCCTGACGGAACCGGCGCGGTGCGGGGAAGGCGCTGCCACCGCTTTGCCGCGAATTTTCCGCATAAAGCCGTTGCAACCTTGCCGGCGCGACCTATGTCTTTGCGGTGACAAGGCTTTTTGCGGTCTTGTGGCGCTTGAATTCGATGTCGAACGATGATTTGTATCTATTCTTGCCGCAAACGTTTTCTCGCCTTTGATGAAGCGCCCGCGAGTGCTACATCGCGGCTATATTGCATGGGGCGGACGTTTGCTGGTTCGCGGTCAATGCGCGGAGTTGGAACTTAATCATGCTCAACAGCCTCGGTCTCAAAGGCCGCCCAGCAGACACCCGCGTCGTGGTCGCGATGTCGGGCGGCGTCGATTCGTCCACCACGGCCGCGCTGTTGAAGTCCGAGGGCTATGACGTCGTCGGCATCACGCTGCAGCTCTACGACCACGGCGCCGCGGTCCACCGCAAGGGCGCGTGCTGCGCCGGCCAGGACATTCACGACGCGCGCGATGTCGCCGAGCGGATCGGCATTCCGCACTACGTGCTCGACTACGAGAGCCGCTTTCGTGAATCGGTGATCGAGGCCTTTGCCGCCAGCTATGCGCTTGGCGAGACGCCGGTGCCGTGCATCGAGTGCAACCGCTCGATCAAGTTTCGCGATCTGCTCTCCACCGCGCGCGAACTCGGCGCCGATGTGCTGGCGACCGGCCACTACGTCGCGTCGCGCGGCCTGCCGGATGGCTCGCGCGCGCTCTATACCGCGGCCGATTCCGATCGCGACCAGAGCTACTTTTTGTTCGCCACCACGCGCGAGCAGCTCACCGATGTGCGCTTTCCCCTCGGCGACATGACCAAGGCGGAGACGCGCGAACTTGCGCGGCGCTTCGGTCTTGCGGTGGCCGACAAGCATGACAGCCAGGACATCTGCTTTGTGCCGACCGGCCACTACACCGATCTCGTCGAGCGGCTGAAGCCGAATGCGATGGAGGCCGGCGAGATCGTCGACCTCAACGGCCATGTAATCGGCGAGCATCACGGCATCGCCAATTTCACCGTCGGCCAGCGCCGCGGCCTCGGCATCGCGGCGAGCGCACCGCTCTATGTCGTGCGGCTCGATGCGGCGTCGCGCCGTGTCGTCGTCGGCCCGCGCGAGGCGCTGCTGACGCACCGGATCACGCTGCGCGAGGTCAATTGGATCGGCGACGGTGAGATCGATCAGGTGGCGGCCAACGGCCTTGAGCTGTTCGTCAAGGTGCGCTCGACGCGCGCCGCGCAGCCGGCATGGCTCCGCGCCGTCGATGGCGGCTATGAGGTCGAGCTGGTCGCTGGCGAAGAGGGCGTCTCTCCGGGGCAGGCCTGCGTGTTCTATGAGGGCGCGTCCGGCCAGACGCGTGTGCTGGGCGGCGGCTTCATCGCCCATGCGATGCCGGATCGCCTGATGAAGCGGCCCGCCGCACGCGGAGCCGAGCCATTGGCGGTTGGCGCGCACTGAGCATGCGCGCGGCCGCGGCGATGCGGATGTAAAACGCGAGCTTGGACGATGCGGGCTTGCAAGCCATCCATCCAGACGACTACTTCCGAACAACTGAAAACGGGCCGGGGGCAGAATGGGCAAGGATATTGATCGCGCCGGCGTAGCCAAAGCCTATGCGCGCTGGGCGCCAATCTATGATCTCGTCTTTGGCCCGGTGTTCGACCGCGGACGCAAGGCGACCATCGCCATCGCCGACCGGATCGGCGGCCGCGTGCTCGATGTCGGCATCGGCACCGGCCTGTCCCTGACGGACTACTCGCCGACGACGCGGATCTGCGGCGTGGACATTTCGGAGCCGATGCTCCGCAAGGCGCAGGAGCGGGTGCAAAACCTGAACCTCGCCAATGTCGACACGCTGTCGGTGATGGATGCCAAAAACCTCGCCTTTCCCGACAACTTCTTCGACGCGGTGGTGGCGCAATACGTCATCACGGCGGTGCCTGATCCCGAGGGGACGTTGGACGACTTCATTCGCGTGCTCAAGCCGAGCGGCGAGCTGATCCTCGTCAACCACATCGGCGCGGAAGGCGGCCCGCGCAAGGCCTTTGAGCTCGCGTTCGCGCCGGTCGCGCGGCGGCTTGGCTGGCGGCCGGAATTTCCGTGGGAGCGGCTGGTGAAGTGGGCCGCGGTTCATGGCGGCGTGACGCTGGAAGAGCGCCGTCCGATGCCGCCGATGGGGCATTTTTCGCTGATCCGCTATCGCAAGAGCTGATCCGACTCGTCGGCAGCGCCGCTTTTAAGGCGCGCCGGACCTTTCTGCCGCCCTGCATTTTCCACAACGACCGACGCGCCTTTGCCGGCGCGGGTTTCGCCGCGGCAAATCTGCTGCAGGCGGCCTCCAGCCGTGCGGCTTTTGCGGCGGCTCGCGCAGCTTTGTTCCCGTACGGTTGACAAATCAACCGATCCGCTCGATTGTTGGCGAAAGGCCCATCGTGGCCGGACTAACCAAAATGCGTAAGCGCGGCCCGTCTGCGGATCGGCTGTGCCGGGAGGATGTTGATGAGCGCAGCCGCGCAAGCAGGCGCACGCCCGCCGGTTTCGTCGGTCGATCTGTTTTCGATCGAATTCTTTTCCGATCCCTTTCCTGATCATGCGGCGCTGCGCGATGCAGGGCCGATCGTCTGGCTCGATCGCTATTCGATCTGGGCCGCGGCGCGCTATCAGGAAGTGCATCAGATCTTGAACGACTGGCAGACGTTCTGCTCCAGCCGCGGTGTCGGCATGAGCGACTTCGCCAAGGAAAAGCCGTGGCGGCCGCCGAGCCTCGTGCTCGAAAAGGATCCGCCCGAACATACGCGCACGCGCTCGGTGCTCAACAAGGTGCTGTCGCCTGCGGTGATGAAAACGCTGCGCGCGGGCTTTGCCGAGGCGGCGGAACAGAAGGCCGACGAGTTGCTCAAGCTTGGCAGCTTCGATGCGATCACCGAACTGGCGCAAGGCTTTCCGCTGTCGGTTTTTCCCGATGCGGTGGGGATGCGGCGCGAGGGGCGCGAGCACCTGCTGCCCTATGCCGGTACGGTGTTCAATGCGTTCGGCCCCGACAACGAGCTGCGCCGGAACGCGATTGAGCGCGCCGCGCCGCATATCGCTTGGGTGACCGAGCAGTGTCAGCGGATCAATCTTTCCTCCGACGGCCTCGGCGCAAAAATCTATGCGGCGGCAGATGCCGGCGAAATCACGCATCAGGAAGCACCGATGCTAGTGCGCTCGCTGCTCAGTGCCGGTCTCGATACCACCGTCAACGGCTTCGGCGCGGCGATCTATTGCCTCGCGCGCTTTCCCGACCAGTGGGCGCGGCTGCGCGCGAAGCCCGAGCTGGCGCGCGCGGCCTTCGAGGAGGCGATCCGTTTTGAATCGCCGGTCCAGACCTTTTTCCGCACGACGACGCGGCCGGTGGAGATTGGCGGCGTGCAGCTCGGCGAGGGCGAGAAGGTGATCACGTTGCTCGCCTCCGCCAATCGCGATCCGCGAAAATGGGAGAACCCCGACGTCTACGACATCGAGCGGCGGACCAGCGGCCATGTCGGCTTCGGCGCCGGCATTCACATGTGCGTCGGCCAGTTGCTGGCGCGGCTGGAAGGCGAGGTGATGATGGGTGCGCTGGCGCGCAGGGTGAAGTCGATCGAGATCGTCGGCGTGCCGAAGCGGGCGTTCAACAACACCTTGCGCGGGTTGGAGAGTCTTCCCGTTCGCATTCATCCGAATTGATCTGGGGCCATCATGCCAAAAATCAACTTTGTCACCGCCGACGACGCGCGGCACGAGATCGAAGTGCAGGACGGCACTTCCGTGATGCAGGCTGCGATCGCCGCCGGCCTCGACGGCATCGTTGCCGAATGCGGCGGCAACGCGATGTGCGCGACCTGCCATGTCTATGTCGAACCGGCCGATCTCGGGCGGCTTGGGCCGATGAGCGCCGACGAGGATGCGCTGCTCGACGGCACCGCGAGCGAGCGGAAGGACAACAGTCGCCTGAGCTGTCAGATCGAGATGACCGCGGCGCTCGACGGCCTGACCGTTCACCTGCCGGAGCGGCAAGTCTGACAGCCAGTGGGTGCTTTTGCACGGCGCGATGGAGATGATCAGTCGGAGAGGCCTCGGTGAATTGCCGTTTCATTCGCCGAGGCGCTATCGTAGATACGAGGAGAGCTGATCCAATCATCCGAGGGGCCGATGACGCAGAAAGTTCTTGATCTCGACCGCTATATTCCGGCGCTGCTGACCTTTTTGGCGAACAAGCTGTCGAACGGCTCGTCGAGCATCTATCGCCGCCTGTTCGGCGTGAGCGTCACCGAATGGCGCGTGCTCTCGATGCTCGCGGTCGAGTCGAACATTCCGGCGCAGCGCGTCTGCCAGGTCATCGGCTTCGACAAGGCGATCGTCAGCCGCACGGTGCAGGTGCTGGCCGACAAGGGCTGGGTCTCGGTCGCCACCGACCGCAAGGACATCCGCCGCCGGACGCTCGCTCTCACCCGTGCCGGCAAGGCGATGCACGACAAAATTTTGAAGGTGGCGCTGAAGCGCGAGTCGCTGCTCATCTCGCAGTTTTCCCCGCAGGAGCTGGATCTGCTGATCGACTTCTTGGGCCGCATGCTGGCGAAGGTCGGCGAGGTCAATGCCTATGATCCGAGCCGGCCGGCGGGCAAGGCTGCGGCCAAGGGGAAGGGCGGCGCGAAGCAGGCCAAGGGGGCGCCTGCCAAGACCGTTGCACAGTCAACCGTCAAGGCGGTGAAGCCGCGTGCGAAGGCAGTCGCGCGGCCGGCAAAGCGCAGCTCATCTGCGGCAGACTAGCAGCGCCGGTCTCCGCCTGATCCTCTCGCGTAGATCCCGAAAAAATTGGTGTGGGCAGAAACGTTGACATATCAACCGTGCGCCCATACTGTTGCGGGCAATAGCGACAGGCGGGAATAGCCTGCCGTCGCCGCGCCGCCGAAATGAGCGGCAGGATTGATCGGGGAGGATCAGGATGTTTGCTCGCATCGGGATGACGGCTGCAGTTGCAGCGACAATGTTCGCTGGCTCGGCACTTGCGCAAAATGCCATCACCATTGGTTTGAGCGGTTCGCTCACCGGCCCGTCGTCGGGCAGCTATGCCCCGGCGGTCGAGGGACTGCGCCTTTACATCGACAAGCTCAACAAGGCTGGTGGCGTTGGCGGCAAGCAGATCAATCTCGTTCTGCAGGACGATCAGGGACAGGCGTCGAAGGCTGGCGCGAACATCAAGAAACTGCTTACCCAGGACAACGCGTCGCTGGTGATCAATGCCAGCCTCTCGGCCACTTATGGGCCGATGATCCAGGAAGTGCAGCGCGCCAACATCCCGATGATTTTTGCCGGTGCAGTGTGCCCGAAGGAGGTCTATCCCCCGGCGCAGCCGCTGCTCTATTGCACCACCGCATTCGCGGCGCAGTATGACAGCCGCGCCACGCTCGACTTCGTCAAGGAAAAGTCCGGCACCGCCGTGAAGCTCGGCCTCGTCGCCATGGCGATCCCGGTCTCGCGCGGCGAGATCGATTTTGCCGAGGGCCTGTCGAAGGAAATGGGCATGCAGCCGGTCGACAAGGAGATCGTGCCGCCGCCGACGCCGGATTACACGCCGTTCGCGACCAAGCTCAATGACGCGGCGCCGGACTGGGTCTATGCGTGGGCGCCGTGGGTGACCGAGGTGAAGACGCTCGAGTCGCTGCGCAAGCTCGGCTGGCAGGGCAGCTACATCACCTGGGCGCATCTTGAGGCCGAAGGCGAGCTGGCGCGCCTGAAGGACGCCAAGCTCTATGCCATCGGCGCCAATTCGCTGTTCAACGAAAAGCTGCCGGTCCATGCCGAAATCGTGGAAGCGGCCAAGGCAGCGAACTCCTCGACCAATCCGAACCTGATGACCGAGGGCTGGATTGCGGGCCTCGTGATCGAGGCGGCGCTCAAGGCCGCGAATGGCGACCCCGCCAAGCTGCAGGATGCGCTGTCGAGCCTCAAGGTGGATACCAAAGGCCTGCGCGGCGGCCCGATCGAGTGGACCAAGGACAACCACTTCCGCACCAAGCAGTACTATCGCGTCTATCGCTGGAACGACGGCAAGAGCGACATCGAGATCGTCAAGGACTGGGTTGGCCTCGACGTGAAGTGAGTTGAGCGTCCGGCTCGGCGGGGATCGACATGCAGCTTGTCGTTAACATCATCGTTCTGGCGTCGATCTACGCATTGATCGCCTGCGGCTATGTGCTGATCTACCGCGTCAGCCGTGTGCTCAACCTTGCGCATGGCGAGCTGATGATGCTCGGAGCCTATCTCCTGTTGCTCGTCGGCTCGAACATTTCAAGCGATCCCGTCATCGCACTGTCCGGCGCGGCGCTGCTCAGCCTCGCGGTCGGGGTCGTTGTCTATGTCGTATTGATGCGGCGCATGACCGGCGAGGCGGTGCTCGCCGGCGTGCTCACCACCATCGCCCTCGGCATTCTGCTGCGCGGGGTGATCGTGCTGATATGGACGGCGCAGCAGCAATACCCGGCGCGCGTCCTCGCGCTCGCCAATCCCTCGATCCAGATCTTTCCGGGCGCGCGGATCTCGGCGATGGCGCTGACCCTCGTGTTGGTGACGGCAGCGGTCTATGCCGGGCTGTTCGCCTTCCTGCAACTGACGCGCTGGGGCATCCGCATGCGTGCGGCCGGGCAGAACCCGCTGCTCGCCTCGCAGCGCGGCATCAACCTCAATGGCATCTACGCGCTCGCCTGGGGGCTGTCGACATTCACCGGCGCTGCTGCCGGCGTGCTGATCGCGCTCGACTCCGGGCTCGACGGCACGATGGCGATCATCGGCCTCAAGGCATTTCCCGCCGCGCTGGTCGGCGGCCTCGACAGCCTCGTCGGCGCGCTCGCGGGTTCGCTGATCATCGCGATTGCGGAGGTCATTTTGATCCAGAAGGTCGATCCGCTGCTGTCCGACGTCGTGCCGTTCCTCATTCTCATCGTGATGCTCTTCGTCAGGCCGTGGGGGCTGTTCGGCACGCGCGAGGAGCTCGATCGTGTCTGAGTTGAGCGGAATGACGGGCAAAGGGCCGGGCCGGAGCCGCCTCGCCGTGGTGGCGGTCGCGATTGCGCTGCTGTTGTTCCCGGTGATCGCCACGCCGTTTCATCTCGACCTTGCGGCGCAAGTGTTTCTCGCGAGCATCGGCGCCTTGTCGCTGATGCTGCTCACCGGCTTTGCCGGGCAGGTGTCGCTCGGCCATGCCGGGCTGATTGCCGCGGGCGCTTTCACCGCCGGCATCCTGTCCAAGGAAGCCGGGCTGCCGATCTACATCAACCTGCCGGCCGCCGCGATCGTCGGCGCGTTGCTCGGCCTCCTGTTCGGCCTGCCGAGCCTGCGCTTGCGCGGCCTGTATCTCGCGGTCAGCACGCTGGCGCTGCATTTTGCCGTGGTCTATCTCGGTGGCGAATACGAGACCAAGCGCGGCCTCTCCAGCGGCATCATGCTCGATCCGCCAAGCCTGTTCGGCTGGCCGCTCACCAGCGGCCGCGCCTGGTACTACATCCTGCTGCTCGGTGCGGTGATCACTCTCTGGCTCTGCCGCAACATTTTGCGCACGCGCACCGGCCGCGCCTGGGGGGCGCTCCACGCGCATGAGGCGGTTGCCGCTGCGCTCGGCATTCACGTGCCGCGTGCCAAGCTTCTGGCTTTCGTTATTTCATCGTCAATGACGGCGGTCGGCGGCGCACTGTTCGCCTATTATCGTGGCTTCGTGTCGGTCGAGGCGTTCTCGCTCTATCTCTCCATCCAGTATGTCGCGATGGTGATCATCGGCGGCATGGGCTCGCTGGTCGGCGCCTTGCTCGGCGCGGCCTTCGTCACGCTGTTTCCCTATGCCATCGAAAACCTGATCATGGCGCTGCCCGGCGCGAGCCGTTATGCCGGCTCGATCTTCGCCGCCAACTATGCCGCCTTCGGCCTTGTGATGATCTTGTTCCTGATGTTCGAGCCGCGCGGTCTTGTCGGCATCTGGCATCGGGTGGTGCAGAAACTCCGCGTCGTGAAGACATCCGCCGCAAAGAACGGAGCCGGACGATGACCACGCAGAACCCGATGCTGATCGTCGAGGATCTCGAGGTCGTCTATCAACGCTCGATCGTCGCGCTTCACGGCGTCAACCTCACCGCGAGGGAAGGCGAGATCACCGCGCTGCTCGGCGCGAACGGCGCCGGCAAGACGACGACGCTGCGCGCGATTTCCGGCTTCATCGGGCTCGACAACGCGCGGGTGACGAAAGGCAGTGTGCGCTTTCGCGGCAAGATGATCGCCAACCGGCGGCCGGACCAGATCACCAAGCGCGGCATCGTGCTCATCCCCGAGCGCGACAAGGTGTTTCCCAATCTCAGCGTTGCGGAAAATCTGACGGCGGTTGCGTCCTCGCAGCACAGCGCGGCCGATCGCAAGCGGTTTGAGCAGCTGGTTTTTGATGCCTTTCCGCGGCTTGCGACGTTGCGGGGCCGTGAGGCCGGGCTTTTGTCGGGCGGCGAGCGGCAGATGCTGGCGATCGGCGCTGCGATCGTCTGCGGGCCGGAGCTGCTGCTGATCGACGAACTGTCGCAGGGCCTCGCGCCGGTGATCGTCGAGGAATTGGCCAAGCGGCTTGTCGAGCTGCGCCGCGAGCTCGACCTCACCATTCTGCTTGTCGAGCAAAGCGCCTCGGTGGCGTTGCAGATCGCCGACAGCGCGTTCGTTCTCGAGAATGGCCGCGTCGTGCTGGAAGGCGCGGCGGCCGAACTGCGCGACAATCCCAGCGTCCAGTCTGCCTATCTCGGAGCGGGCGGGGAGGGCGAGCGCCGCAACTATCGCGATGTGTTGCTGAACCGCCGTGCGAGGTCAGCCGAGTGACGAGCATGACGACAAGCAAGGTGAAGCAGGGCGAGAAGCCCTATCTGCAGGTCGAAAATGTCTACCTCAAGTTCGGCGGCCTTGCGGTTCTCGATGCCATTTCGCTGGCGGTGGCGTCCGGCGAGCTGCTGGCGCTGATCGGCCCGAACGGCGCCGGCAAGACCAGCGTGTTCAATTGCATCAGCGGTCTGTACCGGCCGACATCGGGCCGGATCCTGATCCAGGGCACGGATATCCGCGGCATGCGGCCGGACGCGATCTCGCGTCTCGGGCTGGCGCGCACCTTCCAGCACGGCGAGCTGTTTCAGCACATGAGCGTGCTCGACAATCTCTTGGCTGCGCGCCACGGCAAGGTGCGCACCAATGCGCTGGCCGAGCTGCTGCTGTTGCCGAGCGTGCGCAATGAGGAAGCGCGGCACCGCGCGGCGGTCGATCGCATCATCGCCTTCGTCGAGCTGGAGCGCTATCGCGATGTCAAGGTCGGGGATCTGCCGTTCGGCTTGCAGAAACTGATCGGCTTTGCCCGCGCGCTTGCGGCTGAGCCCACGCTGCTGCTGCTCGACGAGCCTTCCGCCGGGCTCTCGCGTGAGGAGCGCGAGGACCTTGCCTACTTCATTCTGAAGGCGAAGCAGGATCTCGACCTCGCGGTGATCTGGATCGAGCATGACATGCAGATGATCGCCGATCTCGCCGACCGCATTCACGTGCTCGACTATGGCCGCTCGCTGGCTGATGGACCGCCGGCGGATGTGCTGAGCGACGAGAACGTGATCCGCGCCTATCTCGGGCAGGACTTTTCGATCGACTGAAGCGCCGATAACGCCAAACAGATCGCCGCCGGGACACCTCCGGCGGCGATCTTGCGTTTGGCGAGGGCAGTGCAGCGGACAGCGGCCCTCTGAGGCGCCGCGCCGTGGCAACTGGCGAATGCTCTGCAATCCTGTGTGTTTGACACCGCCGGGCGCCGAAAAGGTTTGGCCCCATGCGCGAACTGGCCAGTCCGCCAGTTTAGATGGCCCGGAATCCGGCTGGATGATTTGGTTAACACTTACGACCGGTAGTTCTTTGATCGGTTGAAGCGGTTTGCTAAGGCAACGACTGTTTAGCCCCCGTCGAGAAATTGATGGTTAAGGATCGGTTATGATTGCGCAACAAAGCGGTGTGATTGCCTTCATGAGCCTGCCGGCTTTGTTTGCGGCTGCGTGTCTGGCGTTCCTGATGCTCTGGCGCTTCGAGCGGGTGCGCAACTATCTGCTGTACTACGCCACGGCGACGGCGCTGTTTGCGATCGGCCTGAGCCTGCAGATTTTCCATTTTGGCGGGGCGACGGCAACGATCGTCATGGCAAGCGGCACGCTCTATGTGCTGTGCGCGATCTGCGTGACCGAGGGCGTGCTGCGCCGGATCGGGCGTAACCTCAATCGATGGATTCTGGTGCTAGTCGGCTCTGCCGCAATCGGCGCCCGTGCGTGGTTCACATATGGCGAGCCGGACCTCGTCGGGCGAATCTACGCGGTCAGCTTCGGCGTGAGCGCGATCATGCTCGCCGGCGCCTATTCGATGCGGTCGCAGGTGTCGGGCAAGCCGACCGATCGGCTGGTGTTCTGGAGCTTTGCGCTCTTTGCCGCGCATCTGCCGCTGCGGGCGCTGATCGGCATCTGGGCCGAGCCGGCGACCGCGGATTGGACTTACGGTCAATCCTATTTCTGGAGCATCACGCAGCTCTCGGTATCGGTGCTCGGCTGTCTCGTGCTCTTTTCGCTGGCCGCGGCGACGCTCTCCGACATTCTGGACCAGGTGCGCTCCGAGCGGGACCTCGATGCGTTGACCGGCCTTCCCAATCGGCGCGGCTTCATGGCGCAGGCGGAAGCGCTGCTCCAGAATCCGTCGACGCCAAAGGCTCTCCTGATCTGCGACATCGATCACTTCAAGAAGGTCAACGACACTCACGGCCACCTCGTCGGCGATCAGGTGCTTGCCGGCGTCTCCGATGCCATCCGCGAAATCCTGCGGGCGGAGGACGTCGCCGGCCGGGTCGGTGGCGAGGAATTTCTAATCCTGCTCGAAAACGTCACCCGCGATCAGGCGATGCGCGTTGCCGAGCGTCTGCGCGCGGCCTTGGCCGCGCGCAGCTATGGCGATCTTGCGCGAGGGCTGCGCATCACCTCCAGCATCGGCGTCGCCAGCTACTGGGACGGCGAAAGCATCGAGCGGATGTTCGCACGTGCCGATACGGCGCTCTATGAGGCCAAGAAATCCGGCCGCAATCGGGTTTCGATTGCGGATATGCAGCACGAAGTGGTTGCGATGAGGGATTCGGCGTCGGCAATCGCGCCGCATTTAACGGATCCAGTGTGATCTGCCTGTCGTTTCTGAACGCCGCAAGACTGCGGCAGAACATCGCGGCTTAAACCGCAACATCGCGTCCCTGCATCAGCGCACGATTTCTCCCATCTTTAGTACGATTCCATTTTTCTCGCTTCTCGGCATGCTGCGCGTTGCCCGCAACCATTGCGTTTTTGACAGATTAGGCACGCGCGCTTGCGGCGATTTGACGCCGTTTCATTTCGTGCCTGCCCACTTCGCGCGAGAGAGTCGCGCGAGATCCGGGCGCGCATCTTTCTTCGGCTGATGTTCTTTCTTGGAGGTCTTCCAAGCTTGCTTGTATCGACTCGATCAACTCCCGCGAGCTAATGCGCCCCACATGCTTCGTCGATCGCGTGCAACGCGAATGCGCTGAAGCGCCGCGCTGCGCGGCAATGTCCAAGGAATTTGATGGAGTTCGACATGACGGTGGCCGGGGGTGTTCGTTCGCGTTCTTACGACGGAGCGGAGAGAGGGGCGGCAGGCGCAAACAACGCATACAAGCTCGCGTCGCTGCTGACGATGTCTACGGTCGCGGCGACGATGATGACCCCGGCACAGGCACAGCCCGCGAACGATTCCATGCAGCTCGATACGGTCGAGGTTCTTGGCAACGGTGAGGGCGTTCCCGAAAACATCAACAATTATGTCGTGCCGCTGTCGCGCCTGCCGACCACGGTTCAGGACACGCCGCAGACGGTGAATGTGATTTCGCGCGAGCGAATGGAGGAGCGGCAGACGCGTACACTGACCGAGGTGCTGCGCCAGACGCCCGGCATCACGATCAATGCCGGCGAAGGGGGCGGCGGCGGGCAGCCGGGTGACAACTTCAACATCCGCGGCTTCATGGCGAATGGCGACATTTTCGTCGATGGCATGCAGGACCTCGGTATCTACAACCGCGACACGTTCAATCTTGAATCCGTGCAGGTGTACAAAGGTCCGTCGGGCACCACCTTCGGCCGCGGCTCCGGCGGCGGCAGCATCAACCTCACCACCAAAACGCCGAAGATGCGAGACTTCGGCGAGATCGAAGGAACTGTCGGCACCAGCAACTACTATCGCAGCACGCTCGATGTGAACCGCATTATCGGCGAGGGCATGGCGGTGCGTTTCAACGCGCTCGGGCTCAATCGCAAATTCGCCGAGCGCGATCATGCCGATCAGGGGCGATGGGCGGTTGCGCCGTCGCTCGCGTTCGGCCTCGGCACCGATACGCGCTTGTATCTCGACTACCTGCACCAGCGCGAGGACAATGTTCCCGACACCGGCGTGCCTTACTTCCAGCGTCTGCCGGTGACAGAATTCGGCGTCGCCCGCTCGAACTGGTACGGCTATCGCGACAACTACGAAAAGATCAACGCCGATGTCGCGACCGCGCGGTTCGAAAAGGATTTTGGCGCGAGCGTCAAGCTGACGAACACGACGCGCGTGCTCAAGAACGAGCTGGATCGCGTCTATTCGGTGATGCCGACCAACCTCAACACCGCCTGTACAAACCCGGCGAACTGGGCGAGCTGCAACATCTTGCCGGTGCAGTATCGCCGTGGCATGGACGTGAAGGCATTGCAGAATTCGACCGTGCTCGGCGTCGATTTTTCGACCGGCGCGCTGACACATGAAGCACGGGTCGGCGTCGACATTGCGCTCGAGGAGCACACCCAGCGCAACTACACGACGACGGCATTGGCCGGGGGGCAGACGGAACTCAACTTGTTGAATCCGGCCTATGCGCTGTCGAACACGATCTACGCGCCGGCGGCGGCGAATGCGCGGACCGAGACGTCGATCAACAGCACTGCAGTCTCGCTCTATGACCGGATCGGCCTCGGCAACGGCTTCTATGTGATCGGCAGCGGGCGTTATGAACGTTACGACGTAAACGCGACGGTGCGCCGCGCCGACGGTACGGCGGCCTCGAACGATGCGCGCGAGCTCGGATTGTGGACCTGGAATGCAGCGCTGCAATACAAGCCGGTCGCAACCCAGACCTATTACATCTCGGCCGGCTCCTCGATGTTGCCGCTCTATGATCCCAAGGTGGAATATTCCACCAGCGTGTCGGCGATGGACTACGATCCCGAAAAGATCCAGTCCTATGAAGCTGGCGCCAAGCTCGATTTCCTCAACGGTCGTCTCGGCACGAATTTCAGCGTCTTCCAGATCGAGCGCACCAACATGCGGGTGAACGAACCCGGCACCGGCGCGATCGTTCTGGAAGGCAAGCGGCGCATTCGCGGCGCGGAGATTCAGGTCGAAGGCAACATCACCGATGCGTGGACGATCGCCGCGGGCTACACCTATCTCGATGGCCGGATCATCGATCCGCGCTCGAACCCGTTCGGGCACGACACGCGGATGATGCGCGTGCCCGAACATGCGCTGTCGCTGTGGAGCACTTACAAGGTCACGGAGCGTTTCACTGTCGGCGCGGGCGTCACCTATCTGTCGGATCGGCTGTCCGGCGAGCAGGGCACCACCAAGCCTTCGGCCGATCCCGCAACGTGGGCGGCGGGCGCGGCGCCGAACTACGTGCCGTCGCAGTATCAGGTCGATGCGATGCTCAGCTACAAGGTGACGGACAATTTTACGCTGCGCTTCAATGCGCTCAACCTCACCAATGCGCTGACTTATGACGGTGTGCATGCCGCGCGCCAGGCATTGCCGGGTGTTGGGCGCACCTTCCTGCTGTCAGGCAAGGCAACGTTCTGATCTACCCCATCACGTCAAGTCGCGAGGCCGCCCGGTACGGTGGCCTCGCCGTGATTTGTGCAGCGGCGCAGCGGCGAGGGGCGGGAGCCTTCGCGCAAGGGGCGCGTCATTGCCATGAAAGGATTTTTGCAGCTGCCATGACGAGCAATCGCCGCCGCAACGAGCAGGAATTGTTCTTTGAGCGCCTGCGAACTTTTGGTGCTGACGAGTGGCGGGCCGCGCTCGGCGCGGGGCAAGAAGAAGCGGCGCTGTGGACCGAGGCTGCAGCAAAATACGGCATCGTCGATGCGCAGCTCTATTGGGCGCAGATGTTGCTCGATGGCCGTGGTGTGCCCCCCGATGCCGAAGCGGCGTTCCGCTGGTTCGCGATTGCCGCAAAAAGCCAGCGCGCGGATGCGTTCAATATGCTTGGCCGCTGTCATGAGCTTGGCTGGGGCGTGCCGCGCAACCCGGCGGAGGCGGCGCTGCTATATCAGGCCGCAGCGTCGAAGGGCGACGACTGGGCGAAGTTCAATCTCGCCGGGCTGCTGCTTGATGGCGTCGGCGTCGCGCGCGATGTCGATGAGGCCTTCCGCCTCTACCTTGCCGCCGCAGACCGCGGCCATGCCAAGGCGATGACGATGGTTGCGCGCTTCTTCCTTGAAGGATGGGGGCGCGCGCCTGATCCGGCGCTTGCGGGGGCATGGTTGCAGCGTGCGTCGGACAGCGGCGATTTCCGCGCCGATTATCATCTTGGTCGCATCGCTCTGCAGGCCGGGGAGATCGAGACGGCGGCGGAGTGGTTTGCGCGCGCGATCGAGCATGCGACGATTGCTTTCTGCGGCGATGTTGCGCCGTCGTGGTTTGCCAGTCCTTATCCGGCGATCAAGGCGGTGGGGCTCCGCGCCTTTGAGCGCGCCTGCGAGGCGGGTGGGGTCTCCGATCTGCGCGCCTATGCGCTGGCGCTGCAAGGCGCGGCGGTCAGCGCCGAGGAGCAGGCCGCAGCGAAGGAGGCGTGGCAGCGCGCCGAGGCGCTTGCCCGCGCGCTGGAACGAAAGGCGGCGGTTGCGCAGCGCCAGCCAAAGGCAGGCATCGCTGCAAAACTCGCCTCGCTCGGCGCGGCGATCACGCGCAGCCGCACGCAAGCATCGAGCTAGGGAGCGTCTTTCGTCCGCTTATCCGCGCGGGCCGAAAAGAATGATCGCTGTGCCGGCGAGGCACACGGCCGCGCCGGTCACATCCCATCGGTCGGGCCGTGCGCCCTCCATGCTCCACAGCCAGAAGATCGACGCCACGATATAGATCCCGCCATAGGCGGCATAGGCGCGCCCTGCGGCGTCGGCTTCCACGAGCGTGAGCAGATAGGCAAACAGCGCCAGCGACAGCAGGCCCGGCGCGAGCCACCAGACGGACCGGCCGAGGCGCAACCAGGCCCAAAAGGCGAAACAGCCGGCAATCTCTGCGAGCGCGGCTCCAACATAGATCACTAGTGTCATTGTCTGCCTTGTTTCGTCGGTGGCGGGCTGCTGCTGACCGCAGCCTGAATAGCAACGCCTCGATCCGCTCGACAAGGCTTGCAGGCGCAGTCGGCCGCGCAGCGGTGCCGCAGGTGAATTCCCCAGTTCTATGTGAAGCCATCGGCGGGATCAGCTTGACAGGGTGCAATCGATTGCATACGTTTATGCAAACGATTGCAAAGAGCCGCCCAGACGGAATGAAAGCAATGAGCAACACTCCCGCGCGTCAGGTCGATCCCGCCTACAAGGGGGTCATCATCGAGAAGCAGGAGGATGTGACGTCTGCAGTGCTGGCGGCCATGGCGCAGGCGCCGAACCAGCGTCTGCGCGAGGTGATGGAGGCGTTCGTCCGCCATCTGCACGCCTTCACCCGCGAGGTGAAGCTGACCGAGGCGGAGTACGATCTCGCCATCGAGTTTTTGAACCGCATCGGGCAGGCGACCAACGATCGCCACAACGAGGGTATCCTGTTCGCCGATGCAGTCGGGTTCTCGACGCTCGTTTGCCTGCTCAACAACGGCAATGCCGGCGCGACCGAAACGGCGGCGGCGCTGCTCGGCCCGTTCTGGCGGATGAATTCGCCGCGCACTGAAAATGGCGGCTCGATTGTCCGTTCGCCAACGCCCGGACCGGAGATGTTCGTCGACTGCGTCGTCAAGGATGTCCACGGCAATCCGATCGAGGGCGTCGAGGTCGATGTCTGGCAGTCGTCGCCGGTTGGGCTCTATGAAAATCAAGACGACACCCAGGCCGACATGAACCTGCGCGGCAAGCTGACGACCGATGCGCAGGGCCGCTTCGGTTTCCGCTCCGTCAAGCCGGCGGGTTATCCAGTGCCGACCGACGGGCCGACGGGCGATCTGCTGCGCGCGCAGCGCCGCCATCCCTACCGGCCGGCGCATCTGCATGTCCTTGCGTTCAAGCCGGGCTTCAAGACGCTGATTACGCAGATCTTCGTCGATGACGATCGGTATCTCAAGAGCGACGTCGTCTTCGGCGTCACCCGCGCGCTGATCGGCAACTACGAGCGGCATGACAGCGGCGCGCCGCCGGCAAGCGGCGTCGAGGCGCCCTGGTACACCCTCAACTACACGTTCGTCATGGAAGCCGGCGAAGCCAAGCTTCCTATCCCTCCGATCAAGTGAGCTGAAATGCCCTATCCGGTTTCCCTGAAGGATAAAGTTGTACTGGTCGTCGGCGGCGCTGGCGGCATCGGCGCCGCGACCGCGCGGCAATTCGCGGCGCAGGGCGCAAAGGTCGTCGTCACGCACCGCGCGGGCGAGGACAAGGCGCAGGCGGCGGCCGGCCTGCTCGCGACGCTCGATGGCGGCGATCATGCGGCATTTGCCGCCGATGTGGCGGACACCCCGACCTTGATCGCCCTGCGCGATGCGATCTCGGCTCGCTATGGCCGGCTCGATGTGCTGGTCAATACCGCCGGCTTCACCAAGCCGGTGCCGCACGGCGATCTCGATGCGCTGACGGACGAGCTGATCGACCGGATGTTCGAGGTCAACTGGCGCGGCCAGTTCGCCGCCATTCGCACCTTTGCTCCGCTGCTCAAGGCCGCGGGCGACGGCCTGATCGTGTCGGTGTCGTCGATTGCCGGCATTTCCGGTGCGGGCTCCTCCATCGCCTATTGCGCCACCAAGGCGGGCATCGATGTGATGACCAAGTCGCTGGGCCGTGCGCTTGCGCCGGAGATCCGCGTGCTCGGCGTCTCTCCGGGCGTAGTCGATACCGGCTTCGTGCCGGGCCGCGGCGCGGAGTTCAATGCCAAGACCGCCGCGACGACGCCGCTCAAGCGCGTCGCATCGGCGGACGATGTCGCCGCGGCGATCCTCGCCTGCGCGACGCATCTGACTTTTTCGACCGGCAGCACCATCATCGTCGATGGCGGGCGGATTCTGTAAGGAATTTTTGGATGCGCGAGCCTCGCTCAAAGGTTTTCATCACCTGCGCCGTCACCGGCAATCTCACCACGCCGGATCAGACGCCGTATCTCCCGATCACGCCGGAGCAGATCGCCGATGCCTGTCTCGGCGCCGCCGAAGCTGGCGCGGCGATCGTTCACATCCATGTGCGCGATCCGGCCACCGGCAAGCCCTCGATGGAGCTTGAATATTATCGCGACGTGGTGGAGCGCATCCGAGCGAAGAATACGCAGCTCATCCTCAACATCACGACCGGCCCCGGCGGCCGATTCGTGCCCTCGCAGGATGAGCCGCGCGTGGCCGCGCCCGGCACGACGCTGATCGCGCCGGAAAAGCGTGTCGAGCACATCGCGGTGCTTCGCCCGGAAATCTGCACCCTCGATCTCAACACCATGAACTCCGGCAAGGAAGTGGTGATCAACACGCCCGGCAATGTCCGGCGGATGGCGAAGGTGATGACCGATGCCGGCGTGAAGCCCGAGATCGAGCTGTTCGATTCCGGCGACATTGCGCTGATGCACGACCTTTTGAAGGACGGCACGCTGCAAGGCACGGTGCTGTGTTCGTTTGTGATGGGCGTGCGCTACGGCTTTCAGCCGAGCCCGGAGACAGTGCTCTACGCGCGCAATCTGTTGCCGCGCGATGCGGAATTTACCGCCATCGGCATCGGCCGTTCGGCATTCACCGCGGTGGCGCAGTCCTATCTTGCTGGCGGCCATGTCCGTGTCGGCCTCGAGGACGGCGTCTATCTGTCGCGCGGCGAGCTTGCACCGTCCAATGCGGCGATGGTCGAGAAAGCACGCCGCATGATCGAGGATCTCGGGGGGCAGATCGCAACGCCTCGCGAAGCACGCGAAATTATTGGTTTGCCGACACGCCTCGCCGGCGCGTCGCAACAGGCTTGAAGGAAGCAGGAATGACGGCGGCAACAGCAGAGCAGGTGGCGAACGCGCGCACCTTCGAGGTGACGACGGTTCGGTTCAACGAGAAGGTGCCGGATGTCTCCTCCGTGGCGCCGGTGGTCGAGAAGCGCACGCTTTCGCGCGGTCCGGATCAGGTGGTGGTCGAGGTCAAGGCCGCTGGCGTCAACCCGTCCGACGTCAAGGCGGCGACCGGCCTGATGCCTTATGCGATCTTCCCGCGCACGCCGGGCCGCGACTATGCCGGCGTCGTCGTCGATGGACCGGCGGAGTGGCTCGGCCGCGAGGTGTTCGGCTCGTCCGGCGATCTCGGCATCCGCTGCAACGGCACCCATGCGACGCACGTCGTCGTCGAGACCGCTTCGCTGGTCGAAAAGCCCGCGACGATCACGATGCGGGAAGCCGCCGGCATCGGCGTGCCGTTCGTCACCGCGATCGAAGGCTTTCGCCGCACCGGCACGCCCACGCCGAATGACACCGTGCTGGTCTTCGGCGTCAACGGCAAGGTCGGGCAGGCCGCGGTGCAACTCGCGACCTGGCACGGCGCGCGGGTGATCGGCGTGGTCCGCCGCGACGAGGCCTATGAGGGCCATGCGAACGGCCCGGTCGAGATCATCAATTCCTCCACGACCGACGTCGCCCCCCGCGTGCGCGAGCTGACCGACGGCAAGGGCGCCAACATCGTCTTCAATACGGTCGGCGATCCCTACTTCCAGGCGGCGCACAAGTCGCTGGCGCTGGCGGGCAAACAGATTTTGATCGCTGCGGTCGACAAGATCGTCCAGTTCAACATTCTGGAGTTCTACCGCGGCCGCCACACCTATCTCGGCGTCGATACGCTGGCATTCTCCTCGACCGCGAGCGGCGACGTGCTGCGTGATGCGTTGCCGGGTTTCGCCAGCGGCCATCTCAAGCCGTATCCGATCAACGACAGCGCGGTCTATTCGTTCGCCAATGCCCGCGAGGCCTATCTCGCCGTGATCGGTTCCTCGCGCGACCGCATCGTCCTCGACCCGGCGCTCTGATCATGAACATCACCCGCTTCGATCAGGCCCCTGCCTACTTCCCGCCCGAGCATCACGACATGCGCTGCCTGCGGTTGCAGGGGCACGAGGCGGGAGCGACCGACACCCTGTGGCTCGGCATGTCCCAGATCCTGCCGGGCGGCCACACCTCGCTCAGCGCCTCGCCGCTCGAAAAGCTGTACTTCGTCGTCGAAGGCGAACTGACCGTCGAAACGCCGGAGGGTGAATTCACCCTCCGGGCCTACGACTCCTGCCGCATCGCGCCGAACGAGGCGCGCGCGCTGAAGAACAAGACAAACAAACCGGTTGTCGTGCTGCTGTCGATGCCGTTAGCTGCGACGAAGTAGAGACTCAAGCAAAAGCGGTAACAAGCAGCGGGAGGAAGAAGACAATGAAGGGTTTGTTCAGAACCTTGACGGCGGCCGTCCTTTTGGCGGCCGCAACGCCTGCATTGGCGCAAACGCCGGTGAAGATCGGCATCGGCTTCGGTATTGGCTTCTTGCCGATGTTCATCGCGCAGGAGCAGGGCCTCGTCGAAAAGCACGCCAAGGCCGCGGGCCTCGACGTGCAGGCGAGCTATCAGCGCTTTTCCGGTTCGTCCGCGATGCAGGATGCGATTTTGTCCGGCTCGGTCGATATGGGCGCTTACGGTGTCGCCGCGATGCTGATCGCATGGGACAAGGCACGCAACTCGCCGCAGCAGATTTTTGGCATTGCCGGGGTGAATTCCAGCCCGCTGGTGCTTGTCACCAACAAGCCTGATGCGAAGAAGCTTGCCGATCTCGGCCCGACCGACAAGATCGCAATGCCGGCGCTGGTCTCGCCGCAGATGTACGCGCTGCAGATGGTGTCCGAAAAGACGTTCGGCGCCGGCCAGCAGGACAAGCTCAAGCCGCAGGTGGTGGCGCTGCCGCACCCGGAGGCGCTGAACTCCATTCTTTCGGGCGGTACCGAGGTGAAAGCCTATTTCTCCTCGCCGCCGTTCACCCAGATCGCGATCGCCAGCGGCAAGGCGCATGCGATCACCTCGACCGAGGAAGCGTTCGGTGGCCGCGCGTCGTTCCTCGTGCTCGGCGCGACCAAGCGCTACCTCGACGCCAATCCGAAGATGGCGGAAGTGATGGTCAAGGCATTGGCGGAGGCCGACGATTTCATCCGCAACAACCCGGAAGGCGCGGCCGAGATCTATTTCAAGATCGAGCCGTCGAAGATCTTGGACAAGGGCAAGATCGCCGAGATCCTCAAGGCCCACCCGGATGACTTCAGCGTCTCGGTGCATGGCGTGAAGCAGACCGCGGATTTCATGGGCCGCCAGAAGCAGCTCAAGACCGTGCCGCAGAGTTTTAAGGATGTCTTCATCGGTTCGGTGCAGCAGACGAACAGCAATTGAACGAAGGTGTGCCGCAGGCATTCGCAGGCCTGCGGTTTTCGTTCCGGAAGGATGCCGCATGAGCAACCAGGCACCTGTTTCTTCGACGAGTGAAACGGCGCCACCTTTGACGGACAGGCCGATGCTCGCCGTCAAGGACGTGACGCTGCAATACAAGACGCCCGAACATCTCGTCACGGCGACCTATCGGGTCAGCTTCGACATTTGTGCCGGCGATCGGCTGGTGCTGCTTGGCCCGTCGGGTTGCGGCAAGTCCACCCTTTTGAAGGCGATTGCCGGTTTTCACCGGCCGGTGGAAGGATCGATCACCCTGAAAGGCAAGCCGGTTCTCGGGCCGGGGCCGGACCGGATGATGGTGTTTCAGGAGTTCGATCAGCTCTTCGCCTGGAAGACCGTGCTCGACAACGTCGCCTTTCCGATGCTGGAGAACGGCATCTCGCGCAAGGAGGCCGATGCACGGGCGCGCGACGCCATCGCCAAGGTCAACCTGTCGAAATTCACGGATGTATTCCCGCACATGCTTTCCGGCGGCATGAAGCAGCGTGTCGCGATCGCGCGCGCGATGGCGATGAAGCCGGACGTGCTGCTGATGGACGAGCCCTATGCCGCGCTCGACGCTCTGACGCGCCGCAAGATGCAGGAAGAACTTCTGCAGCTGTGGGACGATGTGCGCTTCACGCTGGTGTTCGTGACGCATTCGATCGAGGAGGCGGTGATCGTCGGCTCGCGCATCGTCGTCCTGTCGCCGCATCCGGGGCAGGTTCGCGCCGAACTCAACTGCCACCACCTCGGCTCGGAGGAGCAGGACGGCCTCGCGTTCCAACAGTTGACGCGCAAGATTTCGGCGATGCTGTTTGAGGACAAGACGGCCGCGCATTGAGCGCCTGCGCCGCAAACGAACGAAATGAGTGCATGGACCGGGCAGGGCGGACTATCCCGTTCCGCCTCATCCGTGCCGAATGAATGCCGCGAGGAAACACGCCATGAGCGAGCCGATTGCCAAGCTGACGCCGCCGATCCGGCCCGAACACGAATACACCGTTTCGGCGCCCGTCGGTCTCGGCGATGTCGCAAAGCCGCTGTCGCCGCTGGAGCGGCTGACCAATAACGTCGCCGCCCGGCGCATTGCGATCCTGATCGTGATTGCGCTGATCTGGGAGGTCTACGGCCGCTGGCTGGATTCGCCGCTGACGTTCCCGACCTTCATGCAGACGCTTGAGGCGCTCGGCGATGGCATCATATCCGGCGTCATTCCGCAGCGATTGTGGGTGACGATGCAGACGCTGGTGATCGGCTACGCGCTCGGTCTCGTCATCGCGGCGCTGTTCACCAGCCTTGCGGTGACGACGCGGCTCGGCACCGACCTTCTGTCGACGCTGACGGCGATGTTCAATCCATTGCCGGCGATTGCGCTGCTGCCGCTTGCGCTATTGTGGTTCGGCCTTGGCCGGCCGTCGCTGATCTTCGTCATCGTCCACTCCGTGCTGTGGGCGGTGGCGCTGAACATGCACAGTGGCTTTCTCTCGGTATCGGAGACGCAGCGGATGGCCGGGCGCAGCTTTGGCATCACGGGGCTGCGCTTCGTCGTCAAGATTCTGATCCCCGCGGCATTTCCGGCAATCCTCGCCGGCCTCAAGATCGGCTGGGCGTTTGCCTGGCGTACGCTCATCGCGGCCGAACTCGTGTTCGGCGTTTCGTCAGGGCAGGGCGGCCTCGGCTGGTTTATTTTTGAGAACCGCAACACGCTGGACACCGCATCCGTCTTCGCCGGTCTTTTGACGGTGATGGCGGTGGGCCTCTTCGTCGAAGGCGTGATCTTCCGTGGCATCGAGCGGCGCACGGTTTGGCGCTGGGGCATGCAGCGCGGCTGAGTTTCGTAAAGCTTCTTTGGCAATTTCCGACGCCTCCGTGCTTAATGCCCGGAGGCGTCGTCGTTTGACAGCCTCATTTTCGCTCGGTGCCCGCCGCACGGATCGGCGTGCAGCAAACTGGGCACAAAAAAAACGCGATGGCTTGGGGTTGGATCCAAGACCATCGCGGTAGAAGTTTCGCCAGACCGGCGTACGCCCCGCCGTCGCCGGCAGGGCGATCGGGAAAGTGACTTACTTGATGTAGGCCGAAGCCGACGGGCAGGTGCGGTCCTTGTAGGGCACCAGCCACTCGGCGTGGTTAGCCTTGGTGATGATCGCGCCGGGAATTTCCACGCGCTTCGGCACCTTTTGGCCGCGGATCGAGTTCAGCGCGACTTCGGTGGCGACGCAGCCGATCTTGAAGCCATTGAATTCGGCGATGGCGAGAATGCTGCCGTTCTTCACCGCCTCGACGGCTTCCGGCACGCCGTTGATCGACACCACGGCGACCTTGTCGCGGCCCGCCGACTTCAACGCTTCCACCGCGCCGAGCGCCGATGCGTCCGCAGCGGCAATCACGCCGTCGATGTCCTTGAACTGCTGCATCAGGTTTTCCATCACCTGAAGGCCCGGCAGGCGCTGGAAGTTGGCCGGCTGCGAGGCGAGCACCTTGATGTTCGGATATTCCTTCAGCGCCGCGTCGAAGCCGCGCTTGCGCTCGTCGCCGGTGTTCGAGCCCTTGATGCCTTCGAGGATCACGACGTTACCCTTGCCGCCGAGATGGTCGAACAGCGTCTTGGCGATGTCGTAACCGAGTTTGTAGTCGTCCTCGCCGACGAAGGCGACGTAGGGCGCTTCACCGGCCTTGTCGTTGTAGTTGACGATCGGGGTGCCGGCCGCGATCAGCTTCTCGATGGCCGGGAGCTGCGCCTTCGGGTCGATCGGCATGAACAGCACGACGCCTGGCTTGGTGACGCCGACGTCTTCGAGCTGCGCCATGCCTTCGGCGATGTTGTTCGGTTTGGTCGGCATGTACTGGCGAACGGTGGCGTTCATCTTTTTCGCCATCTGCTCGACGCCGGCGCGAACGCCTTCAAAGTGCGGATCGACCTGGTTCTTGGTGAAGGCCGCGACCACCTCGCCATCGGCGGCGGCGGGCAGGGCGGTGCCGAGCGAAACGGCGAGTGCGGTAGCTGCAAGGACGGCTTTGGTATCGAAGACTTTCAACATAGTGACCTCTTTCGATCATGAGTCCGATTTGCCCAAGCGGGCCGTGTCCGAACGCTCATTGAGGTGAGCTGCCGGGAATTTCATTTGTGCGAGCCGCGATTGTTCAGGGTGTCGGCAAGCACTGCCGCCAGCACGATCGCGCCGGTGACGAAGGGGTGCCAGGACGCGCTGACGTTGAGGAGGTTCAGCGCGTTGACGATCAGCGTGAGGATGACCGCGCCGAGGATGGTGCCGATGATGCCGCCGCTGCCGCCGAACAGCGACGTGCCGCCGACCAGCACCGCCGCGATGGCGGGCAGCAGCAGAGGCTCGCCGATGCCGGGCTCGGCCGCATTGACGCGGGCGAGGTAGATGAGCGCGGTCAGCCCGGCCATCAGGCCGCTCAGCGTATAGAGCAGCATGCGGCGGCGACTGACCGGAATGCCCGACAGATGCGCGGCGGCCTCGTTGGCGCCCATGAAGTAGACTTCGCGGCCGGTGGTGGTGCGGGCCAGGAAGAGGTGGCAGCCGAGCGCCACCGCCAGCATCACCCAGATCGGCACCGGCACGCCGAGGAAGAAGCCGCTGCCGAAGAAGCGGAACGACGGCGGGAAGCCGTAGATCACTTGCCCCGCCATGAACCAATAGGCGATGCCCTGCGCCACCCACAGCATGCCGAAGGTCGCGAGGAAGGCCGGGATCTTCAGCTTGTTGATGAGCACGCCATTGGTGACGCCGATGAGCAGGCCGCAGCCGAGCGCGGCCGCGACGCCCGCCATCGGCTGGCCGGTCGTCTTCATCGCGGCGGCGCCGAGGCAGGCCGACAGCGTGAGATTGGCGCCGATCGAGAGGTCAAGGCCGCCGCCGATGATGACGAGGGTGAGGCCGGACGAGATCAGGAACAGCATGCTGGCCTGACGCAAGATGTTCAGAAAGTTGTCGGTCGTCGCAAAGCTGCCGCTGACGAAGGACAGCACCACGCCGATCACGCAGATGATGCCGATGCGCAGCAGGATCGAGGATATGTCGCCCGAAAGCGACAGGGCCGCGATGCCGGCAGACTTGGTGGCTGGATTGGTGGCTGAATTGGGCGTGGACATCATGCCGCTCCTTGAACCGAACGCTTGCGGCCGCCGTCGATCAGCAGCGCCACGATCAGCAGCACGCCGACGCAGACCACCTGGAGCGACGGCTCGACGTGAAGAAGATTGAGGCCGTTGCGCAGGATGGTGATCGCCAGCACGCCGAGCACGGTGCCGAACAGCCAGCCCTGGCCCTTTTCGAACGAGGTGCCGCCAAGAATGACGGCGGCGATGGCCTCGAACTCCATGCCGACGGCGACCGTCGGGTGAGCGGTGTTCATGCGGCCGATCATCAGCACCGCGGAGAGCGCGACGGTGACGCTGCACAGCGCATAGACGGCGAGGTGAATGAAATCGGCACGGATGCCGGCAAGGCGCAGCGCATCCTTGTTGCCGCCGATGGCGAAGATGTAGTTGCCGAAGCGGGTGCGATACAGAACCATCCAGAGCAGGGCGTAGAACGCCACCGCCGCCAGCACCGGCGTCGGCAGGCCGAACACCGAGGACTGGTAGAACGCCTGAATCGACGGGCTGAAGCCACCGATCGGATCGCCATTGGTGATGATCAACGCCGCGCCTTCACACAACCCCATCGTGCCGAGGGTGACGACGAAGGCGGGCAGCGACAGATAGCTGATCAGAAAGCCGTTGATCAGGCCGACCACGAGGCCGACGACCATCGCGGCGGCGATCGCGCCGATCACGCTCCAGCCGGCAAGCAGCAGCGAGGCGATGACGACGCCGCAAAGGCCGAGCAGGGCGCCGAACGAGAGGTCCAGCCCCTCGGTCAGGATGATCAGCGTCATCGGCAGCGCGAGCATCATCAGCAACGCCGCCTGCAGGCTGACATTGCTGAGATTGACGCCCGACAGAAAGCGCGGGTTGCCGACCGCGAACACCACGATCATGGCGATGAGAATATAGCTTACGCCCGGAAGATTTTTGAGAAGCCTGCCGAGGCGGAAGGTTTCCGCCGGGGCTTTCACTGTGGGAGCTGTGGAGTCGGTCATTGTTGTACCGCCAGATCGAGAATGGCTTTTTCGGACAGGTTGTCGCGATCCAGATGGCCCACGATCCTGTAGTCGCGCATCACATAGGCGCGGTCGCAAAGGTGAATGAGCTCCGGCAGCTCCGAGCTGATTACGAGCACGGCGGCGCCGTCTTTCACGAGGTTGTCGATCAGCTGGTAGATCTCGAACTTGGCGCCGACGTCGACGCCGCGCGTCGGCTCATCAAGCATGAAGAGCTGCGAGCCCGCGGCGAGCCACTTGCCGAGCACGACCTTCTGCTGGTTGCCGCCGCTGAGGTTGCGAACGATCTGCCGGCTGCTCGGCGTTGCGATGTTGAGGCGCGAGATCAGATCGGCGCACACTTTCTCCGCCGCGCCGGGCTTGAACCAGCCGCCCTTGAACAGCCGCCAGAGCGAGGCGGCGGTGGCGTTCTCGCGCACCGGGAGCGGCAAAGCGAGACCCTCGCGCTTGCGGTCCTCGGGCAGCAAGGCGATGCCGGCGCGGCTCGCGATGTCGGGCGTGGCCTTGAGAGCCGAGCCATTCAGGCGGATGCTGCCGCTGGCGACGGGATCAGCGCCGAAGATCGCGCGGACGACCTCGGTGCGGCCCGAGCCGACCAGGCCGGCAAGGCCGACGACCTCTCCGGCGCGGACCTCGAGCGAAATGTCCGAGAGTTTACCGGTCTTGATGTTCTCGATGGTGAGGATGGCTTTGCCGGGCGTCGCGGGCGTGCGATGGGGAATGCCATCGAGCGAGCGGCCGATCATCAGCCGCACCATCTCTTCGGCGCTAGCCTCGTCGCGCAGGAAGGTGGCGACGAGGGCGCCATCGCGCATGATCGTGATGCGGTCGCCCAGCGCCATGATCTCCTTCATGCGATGGGAGATGTAGACAATGGCGACGCCGCGTTTCTTGAGCCGCTCGATGACCTCGAACAGGCGCTCGGATTCGCGGTCGGAAATGGCGGCGGTCGGCTCGTCCATCACCAGGATGCGCGCGTCCTGCGACAGCGCCTTGGCGATTTCCACCATCTGCTGCTGCGCAACGCCGAGATCGCCGGCAAAAGTTCTGGTGTCGTAGTCGAGGCCGAGTTCTTCGAGAATGCGCTTTGCCGCGGCGTGCATCGCCTTCTTGTCGATCAGCCCGGCCTTGGTGAAGGCGCGCTCGCGCCCCAGAAAGATGTTTTGCGCGATGTCGAGATAGGGCGCGAGGGAAAATTCCTGGAAGATCACGGCGATGCCGACGGCATTGGCATCGGCCGGGCCGCGAATAGCAATGGTGCGCCCTTCGAGCTCGATCGAGCCGCCGTCGGCGATGTACGCGCCGCAGAGAACCTTGATCAGCGATGACTTTCCGGCGCCGTTCTGGCCGAGGATGACATGCACCTCGCCGGCGTGAATGTCGAACGAGACGTCCTTCAACGCCCGGACGCCGGGGAACGACTTTTCAATATTGATGAGCTTCAGCAGCGGGCCCATGACGCCCCCGGCCGTTGTCCATCCCCGGAATTGCGCGCGCCTTGAGCGCGCCCGATCGTTGCTTGACGCAACGTCTTTATCGCAAACGGCATTCGCCTCTGCTCCCACCCTAGTATGCCTTTGCATAGCCGCAAACGATTGCAATGACAAGGTTCAAGCGATGGCAGCGGGAGCGACATTTTCGCTGCTTGCCCGCCAATCCCACTGTAAGTGCGCGAAATCCGACCGATTTCCGGCAGCTAAATCGCCGCAGGCGGCGCGCAGCCTGGGAAATATTTTATTGTGGAGGAGGTGATCTCTGCAAGCGATTGCAAGGAGGGTGCAAAGGCGGTAGAGAATCCGGGTGAACAACCGAGACCGCAAGTCCGAGCCCTCAAGAGGGCAAGTCCGTAAGAAACGCCTTGGAGAAACGTAGATCATGACGATGAAGCCCGCATTCGCGACCTCGCCCACCAATCCGGACGTCAAGGAGATCCAGACGATTCCCGAGCGCAAGCCGGACATGCCGTATGCCCCGGCGATCCGGGTCGAAAGCCCGTGCGGCCTGCTCTTCATCTCGGGCTCGACCCCGTCGCCGCTCTATCACAAGCATCCGCACGACATTTCGGAGCACAATCATCCGAACCGGATCGAGGATCAGACGCGCCTCGCGATGGATACCATCAAGACCATTCTCGATCACGAAGGCCTGACCTGGACCGACGTCGTGAAGGTCACGAAATACGTCACCGACATGCGCGACATGGACGGCATGGTCGCGGTGATGAAGGAATATTTTGGCACCTGGACCCCGGCGAGCACCACGATCTGCATCAATCAGCTTTCGACGCCGGGCGCGCGCGTCGAGCTCGACATGATCGCGGCGTTCCCGCGCGGCAAGTAAGCCCCAGATGTCCGCGGACACTCTCGTCGCACTATTGCTCGCGCTCGTCATGATCTGGGCGGGCGCGCTCAATCTTGTCGGCCCCGGCTTCATCCGCTCGGAGTTCAAGGGCTGGGGCTATCCCGACAGCCTGCGTATCGCCGTCGGTCTGACCGAGTGGGCGGCGGCGCTTGCGCTGCTTTTTCCGGCGACGCGCATGGCGGGCTGCGCTCTGGCCGCGGCCGTTCTGCTCGGTGTGGTCTACACCTTCCTGCGGCATGGCGAGCGGATGCGCCTGGAGTATCCGCTGGTGCTATTGGCGCTGGTGGTGATTGTGAGCGCGCGCGCGGCCAACGTTATTGGCTAGGCGACGGGCGGCGGAGCGGGGCATCGCTTCGCCGCGGCGCTGCAACACGGCAGGCGCCAAAGGGCGGCTCGTTCCACGCGAATGAGCCGCTCTCTTTTATGTTGATCGGGAGCTAGTCGTTCAGCGCGTCTTCGGCGCGGCCGTGGATCCGCGCACCATCAGGGTCGGCATCAGCACGACATTGCGCGCAGCAAGGCCCGACGGTTCATTGATGTTGCGCAGCAGAAGCTGCGCCGCCTCGCGCCCCATCTCGCGATGGCTGATACGCACGGTGGTCAGCGGCGGCTGCAGCATGTCCACCAGCGGCATGTCGTTGTGGCCGACGATGGAGACGTCCTCGGGGCAGGAGAGGCCGCGCGCATTGAGCGCCTGATAAGCGCCGAGCGCGAGCAGATCGTTCGCCGCGACGATGGCGCTGACGCGCTGGCGATCGAGCAGTTGCCCGGCGGCGATTTCGCCGGCTTCGCGCGAGTAGGCCGAGGCGATCTCGATCGGGCCGACCGGCAGGCCATGCGCGCGCATCGCGGCTTCATAGCCATGGCGGCGCCGATAGCCGGTCGAGAGGTTCGGCAGACCGGCGATGTGCCCGATACTCTTGTGGCCAAGCTTGACGAGATGATCGACGGCGAGCGCCATGCCCTTCTCGTCGTCGGAGACGACGGCAGACGCCTTGCCGTCTTCCTCGGCGCGATTGACGAGCACGACCGGAACGCCGTTCTCGATGCAGGCCGACACGGTGTCGTCGTGCCGCGCGGCGGTGGCGAGGATCAGCCCGTCGACCTGCCGCCCGATCAGCCGCTCGATCAACTCGTTGGTGTCGACGCCTTCCTGTCCCGCGTCCGCGATGATGGTGCCGTAGCCTTCGCGAAACAGCGCGGCGGTGATGCCGCCGAGGATCGGGGCAAAGACCGGGTTGAACAGGTCCGGCAGCAGCACGCCGACCAGCCGCGACGTGCCGGTGCGCAGGCTGGCCGCGGCGGAGTTGGGCCTGTAGCCGAGTCGTTTGGCGCTGGTCATCACGCGCTGGACGATCTCGTCGGCGATCATGTGGCGGGTCCGCGGATTCAGGGCGCGCGACACCGTCGACGAGTGGACGCCGGCGTCGGTGGCGACCTGCTTCAACGTGACGACCCGCGAGGCGCGCGGAGTTTTCGATTGCATCGCGATGTGTTTTGCCACGTTCGATTGCAAGGTAAGCAAGCGCGCCTCGTCAAAGCGGCCGAGGGGCGGCGGTTGAGTTTTCGAGCATGCGGGCGCGATGCCGCGGAAATGCTCTGCAAACAATATGCAATCGCTTGCATTGGAATGCAAGCTGCCGACCGTGCTGGCAAAGTGGCGAAGCCGGCGAAAATTTCGACCCGCGCCGTTCAACCTGCAATCGGGGATTGAGAGGTCCGGTCAGGCGAGTTCTGCAGCACCGTCCCTCGTGACACGCGCGGCGGTGAGTGCATCGCGGAGGCGTGCGATCTCGGCCTCCGCCAGCTTGACCAGCGGCGGGCGCACGATCGCCCGATCGAGCCGGCCGAGCAGCACCAGCGTCTCCTTCATGCGATTGTGCATGTCGACGAAGGGTGGGGCATAGAATGCCTGCTGGAGTGGAAACAGCCGGTCGTTGATCCGCCGTGCCGCGACAAGATCACCGCGCTGCACCGCCCTGAACAGGGCCACCTGAAGGTCAGCAACGACGCTACCCGCACCTGACAGCAGGCCCTTCGCTCCCATCGCAAGCGATGCCATCAGCCATGAGCTTTGCGTGGTCAAAACATTGACCGGGCGCGTCAGGCTTTGGAAGCTGCGGATGTTGCGCTCATGCAGCGCCGGTTCGGCGGTCCAGTCCTTCACCGCGCAGATGCTCGGCACCTGCTCGAACATTTTGATCAGGGTGTCGAACGGATAGCCGAAGGTCGAGAGCGGATATTGAAAGCAGATCAGCGGCAGGTCGGTGGCGTCCGCGATGCACTTGAAGTGGGCGATCGGCATTTCCGGGCGAAGCTGCGCCCCCATGCCGAAGCATTGCGATGGAAAGACCAGAAGCGCGGAAGCGCCGCGCTGCTGCGCCATTCTTGCGAGCCGCGCCGCCTCAAGGCTTCCATCGGCATAAATGCCGCAGACGATCGGCAGCCTGTCGGCGATCTCCTCGGTCGCGATGTCGAGGATGCGCTCCTGTTCTTCAAAGCTGCACGCATGGACCTCGGACGCATGGCCATTCACGGTGATCGCCGAAACGCCGTCGACATTCGCGCAATCTCGGAAATGCTTCCGCGATGCCGCTTCATCGATCGTGAGGTCATCATTGAAGGCCAGCAAGGTCGCCGGAATGACACCTTCCGGTCGGAACGGCAGTGGGCTTTTCATTCTGTTTCCTCATCGTTGCGCGAAATCGAATGACATGTGACGGCCAGCGCCGCCACATGCGCTGATCAGGCGGGCACCTCTGGATGAAGCAGGATCGTGCTCTGCGCCGCGACCAGCGGGCCGGTGCTCTCGCTGTCGCGTTTGACCGCCTGCCACTCCGGGTCGCCCTGAAACGCTTTCCAAGCCGCCTGGCGCTGTTCGTCGGTTTGAAACTGCGTGAGGTAGTAAAGCTTGGCCGGGTCGGCCGGATCGGAGTAGACGCCGACGATGCCGATGCCGTGCTTGGCGAAGAAGCGCAGGGTGTGGTTCATGAACCGCTCCTTCATCGCCGCGGCAGTGCCCTCGGCTGCCTGATAGGTTCTCCATTCAAAAATCATGCACTATTCCTTGCATTGCAGTTGGGTTTTAGGAAAGCGAGGATTGTCCGCCGACCGGACGGTTCAGGCAGCGAGCTTGCCTGCGACATTCGAGTGCACGAAGCTTGCGACCTGCTCGGCAAGGATCGTCAGCCCCGGCAGCCACTCCGCCGTCTCGTCGGAAGGGGGACGCTTGGCATCAGTCTGGATCGCCATCGCGTAGGGCGTCGGCCAGGCCCGCAGCGCATGAATGACGGAGCGCAGGCTCACCAGCGTCGTCCCGATCGCCTGTGCTCCATTGGCGCAAACGATGCTGCCGACAACGCGGCCTTCGAGGTAAGGCAATTTGTCGCTGCGCATCTCCTCGGTGTAGTCGAGGACGTTTTTGATGATGCCGGACATCAAGCCGTGATATCCCGGCGAAGAAATGATGACGCCGGAGGCGCGACGCAGCGCATCGATCAGGCGCGCCGCCGTTTCGGAGTTCTGCACGGCGCCCATCTCGAACGGCGGAAGCATGATGTCGGGTCCGGCAAAGGCCACTGTGTCGCATCCCGTCTTGCCGACGAGATCGAGCGCGACGCGCAGCGCGCGTTCCGAGGTCGAGCCCGCGCGCGTCGAGCCGCCGATCCCCACCACGAGCGGACGGTGCAGGCGGTTGATTTTATCCATTAACATTTTTAGCCTCAACGATTGGCCCGACTTGTCCGATGGCGAATCTTCGCGCTCCCAGCAGCCGCTGGCAACGCGGTCTCCACCCATCGCAGGAAGGGCGTGTATCGATTTGAAAAGTATTCGGGAGAGTTTGAGGCGCGCTAGGTCTGCAAAACTAAAGGGACGTATTACGAATGCTGATAGCTGCGTGGCAGGATAAGCGGTGATCATCGAATGGAATTAAAACAAGTCCGCTATTTCATGTGGGTGTATGAGGAGGGATCGTTCAGCAAGGCCGCGCAGAAGGCGCGCGTGGCGCAGCCGGTGCTCAGCATGCAGATCCGCCGGTTGGAGGATCATTTCGGCGTCCAGCTCTTCGAGCGCCATGCGCGCGGCATCAAGCCGACGGAATTTGGCGAAAAGCTATACAGCCGCAGCGTCGCGATCATGCGCAATGTCACGCTCGCCGAGGACGACCTGCGGCAGGCGGAGCAGGTCGATACCCTGACGGGAAGGATTCATGTCGGTCTTTCCGGCATGTTCAACCGCAACCTTTTGAGGCGCATCCTCCTGCCGTTCATGGAGCGCTATCCGCAGGTCGATGTAACAATATCCGAGAGCTACACCGGCACGCTCATGGAGTGGGTGAGGGACGGCCTGATCGATTTCGCCGTCGGCTCTCGCCCCGCGGTCGAAGGCAACCTCGTCCAGCGTCTCCTCTACAAAGATCGCGTCGTGCTTCTCAGCGGCTCACCATTGTTCGGTCCTTCGCTCAGCCCATGCGATCTGACACAGTCGAAGGGATTGAAGCTGATCTTGCCGACAACGAAACACAGTTTTGGCAAGCTCATCAAGGAATATATCGAGAGTGGCATCATCCAGGTCGAGAAGGTCATCGAGATCAACAGCACGGTCGGCGCTGTCGGAATCGCGATGAGCTCGGATTGGGCGGTAGTCGCCTCGGTCATTGCCGTGCTCGATGATCTCGAAAATCCGAAATCTTTCATCTATCCGGTGATCGAGCCGGCGATCCCCTTCGATCTCTATACGATCTACGATCGGCGGCGCCCGCTGAGCGCCGCGGCGCGACAATTTATCCAGATGATCGAGATCGAGCTCGGCAAGGTCGAGGATACCTGGAAGCAGACATGCCGTGATCCGATTGTTCGGATGTAATTTTTCTTCCTGTGTGCAATTGCAGCATTAGATTGCTTGATATCATCCATATCAGTTTGCGTGGTAGTCGCTGAGGGGCATCCATGTAGATTGCGCAAGAGTTGTGAAATTTGAGCAACAGAAAGCGCGTTCTACATGGCACCAACTGGTCAAGTCATCGAAGTGACCGGCGTTGCGACGGGCCTGCTGCGGCAGGGCAAGGGCAAGCCGGTTTTGTTTATCCACGGAGCCAACGGCGTTGGTGCGTGGCTTCCGTTTTTCGAGAACCTCTCGCAAAACTACGATCTCCTGATCCCAGATCATCCCGGTTTTGGCCGGTCCGATGATCCGAGCTGGATCCGCTCCGTTCCCGACATCGCGTTCTTCTATTTGGACATGCTTGAGCAGCTCGACCTGCGCGATGTGCATCTCGTTGGCACGTCAATGGGCGGATGGATCGCCTCGGAGATGGCAATCCGCAACGATCGCCGCATCGCCAGCCTGACGATGGTCGGCCCGGCAGGGATCAGGGTGAAGGGCGAGCCGTTCGGTGACATCTTCATGTGGTCGCCCGAGGAGGCGACGCGCAACATTTTCCTCAATCAGGAAATCGCCGATCGCCTGCTGTCGGTGAAGCCGACCGAAGAGCAGCTCGATGTCATGATGAAGAACCGCTTCGCCGTGACGAAGTACGGCTGGCAGCCGCGGATGTACAACCCGGACCTCGAGAAGTGGCTGCACCGCGTCAAGGTGCCAACCTTCATCGGCTGGGGGAGGGAAGATAAGATCGTTCCATCGAGCTACGCCGCGCGTTGGAAGCAGCGCATTCCGCACGCCAGGGTCACGGTCTACGACAATTGCGGACACCTTCCGCACATCGAAGCGTCGGACGCACTGTTCGCTGACGTTAAAACTTTCATTGACGGGGTCGCGGCATGAAGTTCGTCCTTTTCCACCTGATGCCCTATCGCAATCTGGATTTCGTCGAGGCGAAAAAATACAGGTCGGCGTGGACGGTGCTGCCCAATAGTCTCTATGATCCTGCCAAAGGGGCGGAGGACTATGCGGCCTACATCGAGCAGCTGGTCAGCGGCGAGCGGCTCGGCTTCGACGTCATTGCGGTGAACGAGCATCATCAGACCGCCTACGGATTGATGCCGGCGCCGAACCTCATCGCGAGCGCGCTGATCCAGCGCACCAAGCACACCAAGATCGGTGTTTTCGGCCGCGCACTGCCGCTTGTGAACAATCCGCTGACCATTGCGGAGGAGTTCGCGATGCTCGATAATATTTCCCGGGGGCGGCTGATCGTCGGCTTCGTCCGCGGCATCGGCTCGGAGTACCACACCTCCGGCATCAATCCGGCGTTCTCGCATGAGCGTTTCCACGAAGCGCATGACCTCATCGTCAAGTCGTGGACGCAGCCCGGGCCATTCGCATTCGAGGGCGAACATTTCACCCTCAACTATGCCAACCTCTGGCCGCGGCCGTTTCAGAGCCCGCATCCAAAAATCTGGATTCCGTCGCAAGGCTCCGCCGAGACGATCCATTGGGCGGCGGCGCCTGAGCGCAAATATCCGTTCGTCGTGACGTTCAGCACGGCGGAGGCGGTGGAGCGCTATCTCAAGGTCTATCGCAGCGAGGCGGAGAACTTTGGCTACGAAGTCTCCTCCGACCAACTCGGATGGGCGGCGCCGATCTACGTCGCGGATACCGATGAGCAGGCCTATGAGGAGGCGCGCGGACCGCTCGAGAGCCTGTTCAACGACTACCTGCCGATGCCGTGGGAAATGCTGATCCCACCGGGCTATTCGTCGCTGGCTTCATCCAAGGCGTTGGCGAAGGTTCGCACAGGCCTTGGCACCGAGCGGCAGACGCTTGAGCAACTTGTCGCCAAGGGCACGGCCATCATCGGCAGCCCGAAGACGGTTCGCGAGCGCATCGAGCAGATGCGCGACAAGACCGGCCTCGGAAACATGGTTTGCCTGCTGCAATTCGGCACGCTTAACGATGAACTGACGAACCGCAACATCGAGCGGTTTGCAGCCGAGGTGATGCCGCACCTGCAGGACCGCGCTCCTGCGCGGAAGGATGCCGTGCCGGCATGAGGCAGCCCGCTCGGGCTCAATGAACTTGCCACGAGTGGACCAGCCCGACGGATCATTCACGCGGCGTCGCCTTGTCGAACGAGCAGGGCGACGTCGGCCACTCCAAAACCATCAAGCGGCAACTTGCCGGCAACCGCCGGCAAGGAATGCACGCGAGGTTCCATCAGCGCACAACGGTTGCGCGTGACCTTCAAGGGAAAAACGGGAAATGGCTACGGAGCACTTGATCTACGACAAGCGGGAGAAGCGTAGTGTACTTGTCTCGACGGTGTTGGGTTTCGGCCTGGATTTTTACAACATCCTGATCATCGCGTTCCTGATGGGAGCGATCCAGAAGTCGCTCGGGATCACGCTGACTGAAGCAGGTGTCATCACCACCGTCACGCTGATCGGATCGGTCGCGGGCGGCATCATCTTCGGCTGGCTCGGCGACAAGATCGGCCGCAAGAACTCGCTGCTGCTGACATTGGGGCTGTTTTCCGTCGGCGCGATTGCCTCGGCATTTGCCTGGGATTTCTATTCGCTCCTCGTCTTGCGTGCGATCACCGGCATCGGTCTTGGCGGCGAGTGGGGCGCGGGCATCGTCCTGTTCAATGAAGTGTGGGACAAGAACCGCCGCGGCTTCGGCAGCTGCGTGGTGCAGGCCGCTTCTTCGGCAGGCATCGCCGCCGCGGCCGTCGTGTCAGTTTGGGCGCTCGGCACATTCAGCCCGGATTGGGGCTGGCGCATTGCGCTGCTCACCGGCGGCGCGCCGCTCGTGCTCATGGTTTATGTCCGCTTCTGGATGCCGGAGTCGAAGATCTGGGCTGAATACGAACGGATGCGCAAGGCCGGCGAACTGCCGCCGGAGAAGGCCAAGTCGGGCAGCCCGCTGATCGAGATCTTCAAGGGTGATTCCTTGGCCTATACGCTGCTCGGCTTCGCGGTTGTCTCCGGCTACATGTTTGCGTTCTACTCGGTGTCGGTTTTCATCCCGGGTTACATGATCAAGCTCGGTGCGCCGCCGGCGGCGGTTCGCGACGTCACGCTGCTGTTTGCAGCCACGCTGGGCGTAGCATTCCTTATCTTCGGCTGGTTCTCGGACCAGATCGGCCGCAAGCTCAGCATTGTATTGCCGATGCTGGTCAGCCTGATCGGGTTTGTCGGAATCTACTATTCGAAGGACTATGTGTTCCCTGGCTCGCTGTGGGCCTGGCCGCTGTTCGCCGCCTATCTCGTATGGGGCCTGGGGCAGGTGGCTGCCGGCATGTTCGGCGCGTGGTTCTCGGAGCTTTACCCGGTTGAGACCCGCTCGAGCGCGGTGTCGACGATCTACATGATCGGACGCGGCATCGGCAGCTTCGCGCCCTATGTGGTGCCGATGATTGCAGCGCAGACCGGCGGGAATCTTCTCAACGGCATGATGATCGGCGGCGCCGCGGCTCTGGCCTGTCTTCTGGCCGCGATGATGCTGCCGGAAACGGCTGGCCGCAACTTTGCGGTGATCGAAGCGAAGGCCCGCTAACTCCACCGCCATCCAGATACGCCCTCGGGTTCTACCCGGGGGCGTCCGCCGGTTCGTTGGCATTGTCCCCCATCAATCCGGGGCGTGTTTCGCCGCATGCCGGCGAAGCCATTCGGGCAGAGGGTTCTCACCTCACGATTACAAACCACCACGAGAGCAACCATGACCAAGGTCTTGAGAGAAGTCGTCACCATCAACGGCAAGAACGTTGTGTTGGCGCACCGGGACTCGCCGATCGAGAACGCAGGCGTTCTGGAGAATGCGGAGATCTTCCGGATGCTGAACATTTTCGACAGCAAGTTTCAGCCGAGCAACAAGGACAAGGCCGACGGCACGCCCTTGCGCATCTATTCCGCCGACCGCGTGAAGGTCGATCTGTCCAAGCGCAGCAAGGAGGATATGGCGTTCTGGCATCGCAATATCGACGCGCATGAAATCATCATCTGCGTCAAGGGCGCGCTACGCTGGGAGACCGAGATGGGCACGCGCACCATGCGTGCCGGCGACATGCTCTTCATCCCCAAGGGCATCGCGCACCGCTCGATGCTTTGCGAGGAGTCGGCGGACGAGAACGTCCTGATCGAGCTCAAGGTCGCCGATGATCTTTCCTACGTTGCAGAAGACTGAAAGAGCGCCTGAAGATGCAGATTGAAGTCAATGGCGTCTCGTTTCATTGCGAGACGATCGTCGAAAACGAAAACGCTCCCTGGGTCACCTTCTCGCACGCTCTGGCGAACAATTTTACGGTCTGGGATGACACAGTCGCTGCGCTCAAGAACGACTTTCGCATCCTGCGTTACGATCAGCGCGGCCATGGCAAGACGGCGGCGACGCCAGGTCCTTACGATTTCCCGATGCTGATCGCGGACGCCATCGGCATCTGGGACGCTCTCGGCATTGAAAGGAGCCACTGGGTCGGACTGTCGATCGGCGGTATGATCGGTTACGGCCTTGCGATCTCCTCGCCCGGACGGATGCTCTCTCTCGTGGCCTGCGACTCGCGGCCGGATGCGCCGCCGGACTATGCCGCGTATTTCCAGTCGCGCATCGACAAAACCCGCGATGCCGGCATGGCCGGCGTGGTCGACTCGACCATCGAACGCTGGTTCACCGCGGAATCGGTTCAGAACAATATTCCCGCCATCGCCAAGGTGCGCGGTATGATCCTCTCGACCGATCCGGTCGGCCATGAGGGATGTTGCCGGGCGCTGAAGACCCTCGCTTTCGGACCAAGGATCCACGAGATCCGCGTGCCGACGATGATCATCGGCGGGGCCAAGGACAAGGGTGCGCCGCCGGAAATCCTTGGCGAGGCCGCCGCCAGGATACCGGGCGCGAAGCACGTCGTGGTGCCGGATGCGGGGCACATCGTTGCAGCGGAGAACCCGGAGGTATTTGTCGCGGAGCTCAAGGCGTTCTTGCGAGCGGTTCCCGCCTAAGGTGCGTGGAGCGGTGCGCCGCTTCGCAAAAATCAGTCGAGCTCCGAAAATCAGAACAAGTGACGGGAGTTGGCGATGCTGGTCAAGGATATGTTGAATCTCGATGGTCAGGTCGGTTTTGTCACCGGCGCTGCCAGGGGCCTCGGGCTTGCGATGGCGGAAGCCATTGCCGAACAAGGCGCCACGGTGATGATGACCGATATCGACGAGGCCGCGCTCGTGGCATCATGCGATCGTCTGAAATCACGCGGCTTAGACGCGCATTGTCAGGCCGTCGATGTTGCGAACCTTGATCGGTTGGTGCAGGCGATCGACGCCACCGCCACGCGCTTTGGCCGGCTCGACATTGCATTCGCGAATGCCGGTCTTTCCGGTGGGGCGGGGCCGCTCACTGAAACCGGTGCGATGGAGAGGGTCGATCTGGCGCGGTGGAACAGCCTGCTCCAGATCAACTTGACGAGCGTGTTCGTCACCATCCGCTCCGCCGCCGCGCATATGCGCGCACGGCGGAGCGGTCGCATTGTCGTCACCGCGTCGGTTGCAGGCCTGCGCGGGGAGCGGATGTGCGGCTATGTCTATGCCGCCACCAAGGCAGCGGTTGCGAACATCGTGCGGCAGTCCGCGATCGAGTTGTCCCAGCACAACGTGAACATCAATGCCATCGCGCCGGGGCCGTTCCTCACCGACATCGGGCAGGGCCGGTTGCGCGATCCCGCGGTTGCCGAGCAGTTCATCGCCGACGTGCCGATGGGCCGGCTCGGGCAGCCGGACGAGATCAAGGGCCTGGCGCTGCTGCTCGCATCGCCGGCCGCGAGCTACATCACCGGCACGGTGATCCCGATCGACGGCGGCGCGATAGCGTCCTGACAGCGGCGAGACAATAGTGATGCAAGCAGATCAAAATATATTGCCGGCGAAGCTGCTCGACGGCAGGGTTGCGGTTGTGACGGGCGCGGCGCAGGGGCTCGGCGCTGCCTTCGCGCTAGCGCTCGCGAAGGCAGGAGCGTCCGTTGTGGTCGGCGATCTTGCGAGCACAACGGCGACCTGTGTGTCAATCGAGGCTATTGGCGGAAACGCGCTTGGCATAACGTTGGATGTAACTGACAGCAGCTCGGTCGGCGCGATGTTTTCGGCGGCGCATGAGACGTTTGGAGGCGTGGACATTTTGGTGAACAACGCCGCGCTCTCCGGCCAGCTCAGGCTGCAGCCGCTCACCGAGATCAGTAGCGCCGAATGGGACAGGGTGCTGTCGGTCAATCTGCGCGGCACATTCGAATGCATCAAGGAGGCTGTGCCGCTGATGAAGCAACGCGGCTATGGCAAGATCATCAACCTTTCGTCCGGCACGGCCATCAAGGGCGTTCCGGGCCTTGCGCACTATGCCGCATCCAAGGGCGCGATCATCGCGCTGACGCGCGCGGCGGCCCGCGAGCTCGGCGCGGACGGCATCTGCGTCAACGCCATCGCGCCGGGCCTCACGATGAGCGAGTCGATGCTGAACAATCCCAGCTGGACCGAGGCGATCATCGCCAGCAGCATCGCCACTCGCGCGTTGACGCGCGAGGCCGTGCCGGACGATCTGCTCGGCACGCTGCTTTTCCTCGCCTCGCCAGCCAGTGATTTCATGACCGGCCAGACGCTATCCGTTGACGGCGGGTCGGTGATGAACTGACCAAGCTTTGGAAAAGCGGGAGGACTTCACGATCTGCCCCGCTGCTCCAAACTGGTGCACGGCGACGGCCGGATGGACGCGCGGGTGCCAGCCGTCTAAACGCTGCCAGAGCAAGAATGACGCGGAGATGACGATGAACGTATTTATACATGATGAGCAACCGATCGAGAAGTGGCGCGATGGCGTGCTGACGCGGATGCGCATGTCCGTGCTGCTCGGCGGTCGCCAGCTTTGCATCTTCGACCAGTTTTGTGATCCGGGCCTTGGCGCGCCGACGCATCTGCATGCCGTCGAGGAGGTTCTCGAAGTGGTCGATGGCGCCGCGGAGATCTGGATCGGGGACGAGAAAGTCATCGTTCGACGCAATCAGTCGGTGCTGGTGCCGGCCGGTGCGAAGCATGGCTTCAAAAATATCGAGAGCGGCATCCTTCACGTGCGGGCGACGCTTGCTGCGCCGATCTTTGAGGCAAGCTACGATAACCGCGCCGAGATTTCCCGGCGCTGGGTTCCGGAAATTTGACATCCAATTCCATGTTCCTTCGAGACAGAGCTGCCCGAAGTGAAGGAACGTCTCCTCACGCGAGAGGTTAGATTCCAGTCTGAAGCAAAAAAGGATAGGCTCATGGACTGGAATCGGATTGAGGGAAACTGGAAACAGGTCAAAGGCAAGGTCAAGGAACAGTGGGGCAAGCTCACTGATGACGATCTTGATAAGATCAATGGCAAGCGCGAACAACTCGAGGGCAAACTGCAAGAGCGCTACGGCTATCAAAAGGATCAGGTGAAGAAGGATATCGATAGCTGGTTCAACAAGCAGTCGTGGCACTAAGGTCTTACACTAAGGCGAGTGCCTGCTCTGCGCGCTGCGAACCAGCGCGCAGATGCTTTTCTGGATAAGTTGATCTGAAATGCACCCGCACGCTCGAGGCGAGTCTATTCTGCGCTTTTGCGTCGATCGCCTCGTCCATCGGCGGGCGAGTGATCATCGTCGGGAACGTTCCCCACCACCGGCAATTCGTGCATGCGTAAAGAATGCGGTCGTTGGCGCGATCTTCAAGTGCGGTGACTGTGCCGGCTGGAACCCGCCGCTCCAAGCAGCGGAGACCGCAGCGCTAATCGATCTCGGTGAAATTCGTTCCGGGGAAGACGTGGAGACGAAGGCAGCCGCCCGCTTGCCTTGAGGCAGGTCAACGTTGCCCGCTATCCGTGCATTTATAGGAGGGCAGTTTACAGCGGGAGAGCGACTTTGGCGGCAGCCCCTTTGCTCACAGCGACGACCAGCGGCGATACGCTCGAGCTGCACCCGAGCGGATCGTGGATCGCGGCAAATGCGAGCGAACTCGAGAGGCTTTCGGGCGCCGTTGCGCCGCAATTGCAGCAGGCGCAGTCGCTGCTCGTCGATTTGGCGGGGGTGCGCGAACTTGACACGCTCGGGGCGTGGCTGCTTGAAAAACTGTCGCGGCAGGCGCGGTCGGCCGGCCGCCGGGTCGAGGTCGTCGGCGTGGCGGAAAACTATGCCGGTCTGATCGATGAGGTCCGGCATGTAAACCGCGAAAGCCCTCCGCCGCCGAGGGCGCGCAATCCGGTGCTGGCAAAGCTCGAAGATTTGGGCCGTTCGGTGTGGGGTGCGAATGAAGACGTCACCGTCTTCCTGCAAATGCTAGGCGCGCTTTTCGTCGCGCTGCTCGGGGTTATCCGCAAGCCCAGTTCGATCCGTCTCACCTCGCTGGTCTACCAGCTGCACCGCGTCGGATGGCAGGCCATCCCGATCATCCTTCTAATCACATTCCTGATCGGCGCGATCATTGCGCAGCAGGGCTTTTTCCATTTCCGCAAGTTCGGCGCCGACTCTTATGTCGTCGATATGGTCGGCATTCTGGTGCTGCGCGAACTGGGCGTGCTGATCGTCGCGATCATGATCGCAGGCCGATCCGGCAGCGCCTACACCGCCGAGCTCGGCTCGATGAAGATGCGGGAGGAAATCGATGCGCTGTCCACGATGGGGCTCGATCCCGTCAGCGTGCTGATCCTGCCCCGCGTCATTGCGCTCATCTGCGCGCTGCCGATCCTGACCTTTCTGGGATCGCTGGCCGCGCTTTACGGCGGCGGCCTCGTCGCGTGGCTTTACGGCGGCATGGAGCCGGCGATCTTCATCGCCCGCCTGCATGACGCGGTGTCCGTCACGCATTTCGAGGTCGGCATGATCAAGGCGCCATTCATGGCGCTGGCGATCGGCATCGTCGCCTGCAGCGAAGGGCTGCGCGTGAAGGGCAGCGCGGAATCGCTGGGCAGGCAGACGACGACTTCGGTGGTGAAGTCGATCTTTCTGGTGATCGTCCTCGATGGGTTGTTCGCGGTGTTCTTTGCCTCAATCGGAATGTAGCGGGGGAGACGGCAATGGATGCATTTGCAATCCGGGTCAGCGATCTTGTCGTCGGTTTCGGGCACCGCGTTATCATCGATCATCTTTCGCTTGATGTGCGTCGTGGCGAGATCCTCGGTCTTGTCGGTGCTTCCGGCGGCGGCAAGTCGGTGCTGATGCGAACGATCATCGGCCTCATTCCGCGGCGCAGCGGCGGCATTGAGGTGATGGGTGAGGCGATCGGGACAAATCACGGCGGCCTGCAATTGGCGAGGAGCCGCTGGGGCATCCTGTTTCAGCAGGGCGCGTTGTTTTCCTCGCTCACCGCGCGGCAGAACATCCAGTTTCCGCTGCGCGAAAGCCTCGAACTGTCGGACGAGCTGCTGGACGAGATCGCGTCCGCGAAGCTGGAAATGGTGGGGCTGACTTCGGAGGACGGCGACAAGTTTCCCTCCGAGCTGTCGGGCGGCATGACCAAGCGCGTCGCGCTGGCGCGGGCACTGGCGCTCGATCCGGCGATCGTGTTTCTCGATGAGCCAACCTCGGGGCTTGACCCTATCGCGGCCGGCGATTTTGACGGCCTGATCAAGACCCTGCAGAAAACGCTCGGCCTTACCGTGTTCATGGTCACGCACGATCTCGCCAGCCTGAACACAGTCTGCGACCGCGTAGCGGCCCTTGCGGATGGCAAGATTGTCGCCATCGGCACGATGCATGAGCTGCTGGAATCCGAGCATCCGTGGGTTCGCGCCTATTTCCATGGCAAGCGCTCGCTGATGCTGCAAACGAAAGCGAGCTGAACGATGGAAACGCGCGCTCCCTTCGTCATCGTCGGTGCATTCGTGCTGGCGGCCATTTTCGGTGTGTTCGGTTTTGTCTACTGGCTGCACAACACTGGCGGTCTCGGCGCGCGGACGACGTATCATGTCCAGTTCGAGGGACCGGTGCCGGGGCTGCTGGTGGGCGCGGGGGTGCTGTTCAACGGCATTCGGGTCGGCGAGGTTACTGATCTTGGACTTGTGGCGGATGATCCGCGCCGGGTCAATGCCGTGATCTCGGTGACGTCGACCACGCCCGTGCGGCCGGATACGAAGGTGGGTCTCGAGTTTCAGGGCCTCACCGGCGTGCCGGTGATCGCTCTCGAAGGCGGTGAGCAGGTCCGCGGCGCCGGGCCGGTGCCGACATTGATCGCGGAGGCGGGCGCAGGGCAGAGCATGACGCAGGCCGCGCGCGATGCGCTGCGGCGTGTCGACACAGTGCTCGCAGAAAATTCCGAGCCGATCAAAAACACTATCGCCAATCTGCAGGTTTTTTCCGAGGGCCTCGCACGAAATACCGGCAAGCTCGATGGCATTGTCGCAGGTTTGGAGCGGATGACTGGCGGCGCGTCGTCGGCCCCGAAGGTGACCTACGATCTGCGCGCGGCGGATGATTTTCCGAGCCCGGCCGAGAAAGTGCTGAATGCCGAGCTTGTCATTCCCGAGCCGACCGCGGTGGCGATGCTGGAGACGCAGCGTTTCCTGCTGTCGCCGCCGCAAAACCTTCCCGGCTTTGCCGATGCGATGTGGGCCGACGCCATTCCAAAATTGCTGCAGGCGCGCTTGATCGAGAGCTTCGAAAACTACGACATCGCGCATGCGCCGCTTCGACCGCTGGATACCCAGCAGCAGCCGGACTATCAACTGCTGATCGACGTCCGCCGTTTCGAGATTTCTACCGAGCCGGATCCCAGGGCGGAAATTTCCTTGTCCGCGCGAATTATCGACCGGGATGGCAAGGTCGTGGCATCGCGACTATTCCGGGAAACGCAGAAGCTGGACAAGCTTGAGCCGGCGGCAGCGAGCGCGGCGTTCGACGGTGCGTTCGGCCGGATCGCGAAGGAGATGATTGCATGGACCGTCGGCGTGCTCTGATAGCGCGCGCCGGGATATCCCTCGCGTCAGGGCTGCTTGATCTGGATCAAGGGGCGCCATCTATCGATCCATAACCTGAAAACAAATGCTAGTTAGCGGAGCGCAAGAATGACGTCCTCCCCCATCGACCACGATCCGATCGAGCGCAAAGAAAAATGCCCGCTATGCGGGTCGTATGTGGTCAATCTCGACTGGACGGAGCGTCTGAATCCGCATGAGGTTCAGTGTCTCTGGAAGTGCTTTGAGTGCAAGAACGAATTCAGCACGCGGGTTGCCTCAGAGGAAAAACCGCTCAGCGAAACCGAGATCATCGAGCCGTTCATTTCGAGCCTCGTCATTGAGTGAGCGGACTTCGCGGATGCCGGATCAATCAGCATCTGCATCGTCTAACAGTCGCACTGATGACGCCATGCAAGCCATGGTTCTGGTGAAGCCCGGTGCACGATTGCAGCATGAATGTCGCGAGATACCGCAGCCGAACGCAGGTGATGTGCGCATTCGGGTGAGCGCGTGCGGCGTGTGCCGGACGGATCTGCATGTCGTGGACGGCGAGCTACCCGACATTCCCTATCCGATCATTCCCGGCCATGAGGTCGTCGGCCGCGTCGAGGCGCGCGGCGATGGGGTGCATGGTCTTGCGATCGGCGAGCGAGTCGGCGTTCCCTGGCTCGGCTATACCTGCGGTCAATGTCGCTACTGCAAAAGCGGGCAGGAGAATCTGTGCGATCGACCGCTGTTCACCGGCTACACTCGCGATGGCGGCTTTGCCAGCCACCTCATCGCCGATGCCCGCTTCTGCTTTCCGCTTGGTGAGACCGGCGATGATGTCACCGTTGCGCCGCTGCTTTGCGCTGGGCTGATCGGCTGGCGTTCGCTGGTCATGGCGGGCGAGGCAAGGCATCTCGGCATTTATGGCTTCGGTGCGGCGGGGCATATCGTTGCGCAGGTAGCGCGCTGGCAGGGCCGCTCGGTCTATGCCTTTACGCGCGCGGGCGACGTGGCGGCGCAACACCTCGCGGAATCGTTGGGCGCGGTGTGGACCGGTGCTTCGGAAGAGTCTCCGCCGGTGGCGCTTGACGCTGCGATCATCTACGCCCCGGTCGGCGCTCTTGTGCCACTGGCGCTCCGCGCGGTGAGAAAGGGCGGGCGTGTGATCTGCGCAGGGATACACATGTCGGACATTCCCTCCTTTCCCTACGCGATCCTCTGGGAGGAAAGGCAGGTGCGCTCCGTGGCCAACCTGACGAGGAAAGACGGCACCGAATTTCTGCAGGTGGCGGCGGAGGCCGGCATTGTCACCCACACCACGGCCTTTCCCCTGCAAGAGGCGAACGAGGTGGTGGACAGGTTGCGGTCCGGGGAGATCACCGGCGCGGCGGTTTTGCGGCCGTAGGGCTGGCGTCTCGCTGGGGGAGGGTTGATTCACGTCAAAGGGGTGTCTGGCGCGTCGAACGAATATTGCGGAAGATAAAGCGTCAGTCCGCCTGATCAGAACAAGCAAAAATGTTCTCCGAGCTGTCCCTTCACCGGTTTTTCATCGTCTTCCCCGTCGTGGGAATTGCCCTCGGCTTCGCGCTTCAGTTCCTGCATTATGAGACCTGGGCCAGCGTGGTCTGGGGCGGCTCGACGCTCCCGGTGCTGCTGCTGCTGATTGTCGACATCGTGCGCAGCCTTCGGCGCGGGCAGGTCGGCCTCGATATTGTTGCCGCCTTGTCTATGACCGCGGCGCTTGTCTTTGGCGAAGAACTGGCCGCGGCCGTCGTCGCGGTGATGTATTCCGGCGGGCAGTTTCTCGAGAATTTCGCCGAGCGGCATGCCCGGCGGGAGATGACCGCGCTGCTCGGGCGCGTGCCGCGCACGACGATGCGGCACCGCGACGGCAAGCTCGAGGAAGTCGCGCTTGATCTCGTTTCGCCCGCCGATCGCCTGCTGATCCGCCAGGGCGATGTTGTTCCGGTCGATGGCAAGGTGGCGAAGGGGCTTGCCGTTCTTGACCAGTCGGCGCTGACCGGTGAATCGATCCCGGTACAACGCAAGGCCGGCGAAGTGGTGATGAGCGGCTCGACCAATGTCGGCGATGCCTTCGATCTCGCTGCGTCGCGCCGAGCGGCCGAGAGCACTTATGCCGGAATCGTGCGGCTGGTGGAAACCGCGCAGCAATCGAAGGCGCCGATGTCGCGGCTTGCCGATCGCTTCGCCATGGTCTTTCTCGTCATAACGGTGGCGCTTGCCAGCGGTGCGTGGATTGTGACCGGCGATCCCATCCGCGGCGTTGCCGTTCTCGTCATCGCAACGCCGTGCCCGCTGATCCTCGCGGTGCCCGTGGCGATCGTATCGGGACTGTCGCTCGCCGCGCGGCACGGCATTCTGATCAAGGGCGGCAAGGCGCTCGAAATGATGGCGCGGATCCGGGCGCTGGTAATCGACAAGACCGGCACGCTCACCGACGGCCGGGCACGCGTGGCGGCAATCCACGCCGCTCCCGGATTTTCGGAGAATGACGTGCTCCGGATCGCGGCTTCGCTCGATCAGGGTTCGAAACACGTCATCGCCCAGACCATCGTCTCGGAGGCGCGCCGCAGAAAACTGCGCCTCGCGGTGCCCGCCGACATGGTCGAGACGCCTGGCGAGGGCCTCGAGGGCAATGTCGACGGCCATCGTGCGGTCGTTGGCGGCCCGCGCTTCGTCGCCTCGCGTAATTTTGGCATGGCGACTGTGCCACGGCAGCCGCGCGCGGTCGGCGATGTCGTCGTGGCCCTTGCCGTCGATGGCCAATGGGCCGGAACAATCGTGCTTTCCGATCCGCTCCGCGCGGGGACCGATAGCCTGCTGCTCGATCTGCGCAACCTTGGCATTGAGCGCATTGTGCTCGCGACCGGCGATCGCCGCGAGGTCGCCGATGCGATCGTCAAGGATCTTTCTATCGATGCGGTGCGCTCGGAGTTGACGCCGGATCAGAAGGTCATGGTCGTGTTGTCGGAGCGCAAGAACGGCCCGGTGATGATGGTCGGTGACGGGGTGAACGACGCCCCGGCGCTGGCCGCGGCCGATATCGGGCTGGCTATGGGGGCAAGGGGCGCGGCGGCGTCCGCGGAGGCTGCCGATGTCGTGCTGCTGATCGACCGCCTCGATCGCGTCGCGCCCGCGATCAGGATCGCCCGGCGCGCACGGACCATTGCGCTGGAGAGCGTTTACGTCGGCATCGGGCTTTCGGTCATCGGCATGATCGCGGCGGCGCTGGGCCATCTGACGCCTGTGCAGGGCGCGCTGCTGCAGGAGCTGATCGACGTTGCGGTCATCCTCAATGCGCTCAGGGTGCTGAAGGCGGAGATCGAACCATGATCGCTGGGGCCGCGCTGGATGCACGGATCGGCATGCGCTGAAAAACGGAGAGCGATTATTGCTACGTCTTCGCCGCCCGCGCTGCGGGGGAGCCGACGGGAGCTGTGCTGACTTGCCTGAGAAACAGAATTGCGCTGTTAAGCGCGCCTTCAAACCTCGGCGCAACCCGCAAGTTTGCCGCCCCCCATCCGGATTTTTGCAGATCAAGGCAGGCTGCTCCCTTCGCTGCCGGGCTTATTGGTGCCCGGCAGCGAAGGAGGTGACCAGCCTGCCTTGGCTCACTGCTGCTTGTTGAGGTGCAGCGCGCGCTGGGTCCGGCTGACGAGCTCGCGCGGGTCGGGATGCCCATCAAATTCCGCCACGCCGAAAATGAGCGAGCAATCGAGGACGGACTGCCCGTTGACGGTGAAATGCGTCGCGGCATAGCGGTCGGCGATGTCGCGCGCGAAGGCGGTGGTCTGCGCAACGTTGGATTCCACGCGGACGATGAGGAACGTCTCGCGCCCCATGCTGAACACGGTGTCGCAGGTGCGCGCCGAATTGAAGAGCATCATCGCGGTCTGCTGGACAATGACATCGGCGCCGGCTTCGCCGAGCTGGGCGCGCAATTCGGCGAAGCGGTCGATCTCGAACGCGACCAGCGAAAACGGGTGGCGCGAGATTTTCTGGATTCCGATTTCGCCGGCAATGACGGTGTTTACGAATCTGCGGTTGATGAGGCGGGTCGTCGGATCGTTGGCCGTTTCCTCCTGGATGCATTGGTCGAACTGCAGGGTAAGCAGCGCATTGATCTCGTCCAGCATCTGCTTGATGCCTCGAATGATCTCCAGTCGTTCCGCGTCTTTGGCGTTGCCAAGCGTGAGCACCAGCGTGTCGATCTCCTCGATCTTCAGCACGATCGCTTCGTATTCCGAGGTCCGGCCAAACAACAGGCTGGCGCGGTGATGAAACCACAGCCCGAACTCGGATTGTGCCAGTGCCTTCTTTTCAGTCGACGGCGGCAACAGCTGGACATCGAAGAACAGCGTCTGCGCCCACTCGGCGAGGCCGGCTCTCTGGCGTTCCCGCTCTGCGGCGAGATTGTGCCCGAGCGAAAACAGCCGGAACACCTCGTCGGACCGGGCAGTGCGCTCGGAGCGGTCGATATAGGCCCGCGTCATTGTGTCCACCGCAAGGTCGAGCAGGATCGACACGAAATGGTTTGCGGCGACAAGTTCTTCGCGCGACAGGCGTGCGGGCAGGAGGGCCGAGTAGAGGCCCTGTTTGAGTTCGCGGAAGCCCCGCGCCACGAGCCAGATAGGCACGCGGATTCGCGCATGCACCGCTCCGACATCGACCTGTCTGCGGGCGATGCGCTGCGGGTCAACAAGATCGCGGCGAAGCAGATCGGTGAGCCATGCCTTCATCGCGCCGCGCAGGCGCTCGTTCACCTGGGTATGGGTGAGGTAGAACCTGGCCTCCGGCAGGTCGAGCATGACGCTATAGAACTGGTCTGTGAGGGCGCCTGATGCCCGCTTGACGATATCGGCCACCATGCCGCGCACATGCAGCGGCGTTTTCTCGTAGATCTGGGTTATCTCGTGCTGAAATCCAGTTTCGTTCTGAAGTCGGGAGAGATCGTTACTCAAGGGACGGGCTTCGTTCATATTGGGCAAGCGCCAGGGATGGGGGGAAAAGGCGGGAAGAAAAAATGGGAAGTGGTGGCCAGGTCGCGATTAGACAGGCGGTTGGTACACAATTTCCTGACAAATGCCGATCGGACTCTTCATGTTCCGGTAATTTCGGTTACCTGCGTTAACAATTTGCCGCGGTCGCTTTTTCGAATTGACCGATGAAATGGGCACAACTGGGCGGCTGGCCGCGACCCGTCGCCTTCAATTGTTGTCGCCCGTTAACAGGTCCTAACGCCTGATAAACGGCCGACAGGTGTTTCAGTAAGTGCAAACTTAGCCCGGATGTCGCCAAGTGCCCGCGCGGCTTTGTGTCGCCACTCTGCCATTCTCAATCGGGAGACCTGCATGTTTCGTCTGAAGTCGCGATACTCTGCAATCAGCAAGCTGGCGCTGAACGAGATCGCGACAGGCATCATGATCGTGGATGACCACTCGAAGATCCGGTTTCTGAACAAGGCTTTGCTGGATCTTCTCGGTCATCTCGAAGCGGATATCCGCAAGGATCTTCCGGATTTCATGATTGCGGGCCTCATCGGCAGCAGCGTCGAAGCCCTGTCTGCAAGCCTTGCACTGCAACTGTTGCGATTTGGCGAAGGCAGGTCGCGGCATCGCGAAACGATCGCGCTCGGCGACCGCACCTTCGATCTCGTCCTCAGTCCATTCGGGGAGGCCCGCGGCCGGTGGGGCATTGCGATCGAGTGGTTCGATGCCATGCATCGGTTCGATAATCGGAACCTTCGCGCGCAATATGCGGCCATCAGCCGGACCCAGGCAATCATCGAATTCGAGATGGACGGCACGATCATCACGGCGAACCAGAACTTTCTCGATGCGCTCGGCTATTCCCTTGCGGAGATCAAGGGACGCCACCACAAAATGTTCGTTGCGGAAACCGAATGCGACAGCGACGCATATCGCCGGTTCTGGATGGCGCTGAATCGCGGCGAGTGCAGCTCGGGCGAGTTCAAGCGGCTTGGAAAGGACGGCAAGGAGGTCTGGATCCTCGCCTCGTACAATCCGATCCTCGACGAGGACGGCAAGCCGTTCAAGGTCGTCAAGTTTGCTATGGTGGTAACGGAGGCGAAACAGCAGGCCGCCGATTTGGCCGGCCAGATTGCAGCGATCGACAAGTCTCAGGCCGTGATCGAGTTCGACCTCGACGGCACGGTTATTTCCGCCAACCAGAATTTTCTGGGCGTGATGGGCTACACGCTCGACGAGATCAGGGGCCGTCATCACGCGATGTTCGTCGAACCCGCCGAGCGCGACAGCGCCGCCTATCGGGAGTTCTGGAAGAGCCTCAATCGCGGAGAATTTCAGGCCGGCGAGTTCAAGCGGGTCGGGCGCGACCAGAGAGAAGTCTGGATCCAGGCATCTTACAACCCGATCCTCAATCTCAACGGCAGGCCGTTCAAGATCGTCAAATACGCCTCCGATGTGACGCGGCAGATCATGGTCCGACAGGGCAATGAACGGGTCAGGACGATCATGGAATCGGTGGCTGCAGGGGCGGAGGAGTTGAATGCCTCTGTCCACGAAATCGCGGATGCCATGGAGCGATCGAGGCGCACGGTTTCGGAGGCGGTGGATTGCGTCGCCGCCGCGGATACGCAGACCCATCGCCTCTCCAATGAAGCGCAGGCCATGGGCAGCATCGTCGAGTTGATCAGTGACATCACCGGCCAGATCAACCTGCTCGCGCTCAACGCCACGATTGAATCGGCGCGCGCCGGTGAGGCAGGGCGCGGATTTGCGGTAGTGGCGGCTGAGGTCAAGAGCCTCGCCAATCAGGCGAGGCTGGCGACCGAAACAATCGGGCAGCAGATCGACAAGCTGAGTGCGATCTCCGGTGACGTGGTGAGCGCGCTCGATGCCATCAAGGAGTCAATCCACGCCGTCAACGGCTACGTTACCTCGACCGCCGCCGCCGTCGAGCAGCAGAGCGCCGTCACCGGCGAAATGTCGACCAGCATGCAGCGCGTTGCCGCCGAGGCCATGGCCATAGCGCAGGTTTGAAGCCACAGCGCCGGGGCATCTCAATGAGCTGGACGCCGAGCTCGCGGGGAGTCTTCATCGCCTCCAGTCTTCGTGACGCCAAGCCAGTGTCCGAAGTCGTCGTTGATTGGGTGCCGCGGGAGCTATGACACGGGCGTGGCCCGACATGGTGCCGCGCGCGATGGTGTCGCGATATCGTTGCGCGCGCGACGGCGGGCGACGGAAGGCAGAGCGGAGGATCGGAAGGGACCGCGAGCTCGCTTCGATCTTCAAGGCCGAAGGTGCAGGGCCACGGAATGACGCAGAATTTGCCAAATCTTCTTTTGCCAATTTTTTTCTAGGTTTTTTTGCCGGGTCAGCAACAACCTGTCTCCCTTTTGAAACGTTACTTCATCACGGTCGGACGATTGCAAGAATTTCGTCTGCCGATCCTGGCAAGCCTTCAAAGGTGCCGAGACGGTGAGGGAATGCGGCCGCCTCCTTTTGTTTGCCCGCGCGCAGATTGTGTTGCGCGAGTTGCCGGCAACCGGCGAACGACAGCTGATCGCCCGGAGCTCACAAAATTATTCAGAAAAAATGATTGCATTTTTGTGCAATTAAAATATGCTGCGGACAAGCAGCCCTATAGTCGACGCCGAGAGGGGAAATTCCCGGTATCGATCGTCGCCTGCCGGCTCGGTTCCAAAAGACGCGCGATCTGAAGGAGCATCGCGCAATCAGGAGGTTACTGATTTGGCATCCAGGGAAAGCCTTTCCTGCGAAGCGGTGAACATGAAGGCACATGTCGATGAGGCGTCGATTTTCCTGAAGAAGCTGTCGAACCCCGATCGTCTTCTGGTCGCCTGCGCGCTCGTGGATGGCGAACGCTCGGTGCGCGAACTGGAGGACCTGCTCGGCATTCGCCAGCCCGGCCTGTCGCAACAGCTCGCCGAACTCAGGGAGGTCGGGCTGATCGACGGCCGGAAAGAAGGCAAGCAGGTCTTCTATCGGCTGGCCGATCCCCGCGTCGAAATCTTTATCGCCACGATGCACCGGCTGTTCTGTGCCGATGAACAACTCGCAACGATCAAAGTGCCATGACCGAATTCATTCCGTTTGCCCCGCTGCTCGGCGCAGCGCGCCTTGCCGCCACCGGGCTGGTGACAAGCACCAAAGTCGCATCGAAATACGCCTGAACAGGAGTTGCTGCCATGTCCGAACCGCTGCCCTTCACGCCTGACCTGTCAGTTAAGCCGGAGATCGTCTCCTTCTTCGACGAGCCGACCAACACCATCAGCTACATCGTGAAGGACCCGGCATCGAACGCCTGCGCCGTGATCGATTCAGTGATGGATATCGACTACGCCGCCGGCCGTATCACCCATGACGGCGCCGACAAGATGATTGCCTACATTTTGGAGAAGGGCTGGAAGCTCGAGTGGCTGATCGAGACCCACGTTCATGCCGATCACCTGTCCGCTGCGCCCTACATCCAGCAAAAGCTCGGCGGCAAGCTCGGCATCGGTGAAAACATCGTCGTCGTCCAAAACACCTTTGGCAAGATCTTTAACGAAGGCACCGAATTCCAGCGCGACGGATCGCAGTTCGATCGTCTCTTCAAGGATGGTGACAGCTATCAGATCGGCACCCTGACCGCGCATGCGATGCACACGCCGGGCCATACGCCGGCCTGCATGACCCACGTTATCGGGGATGCGGCCTTTGTCGGCGATACGCTTTTCATGCCCGATGGGGGCTCGGCCCGCGCCGATTTTCCTGGCGGCGATGCCCGCACGCTCTATCGCTCGATCATGCGCGTCTTGTCGCTGCCCGGCGAAACGCGGCTCTTCATGTGCCACGACTACGGGCCGAACGGCCGCGAGATCCAATGGGAAACCACTGTTGCCGATGAGCGGGAGCACAACATCCACGTCGGCAAGGGCATCAGCGAGGATGACTTCGTGAGAATGCGCGAGGCGCGTGACGCGACGCTCGCCATGCCGAAGCTGATCATTCCCTCGCTTCAGGTCAACATGCGCGCCGGCAAGTTGCCGCCGCCGGACGAAAGCGGCAAGACCTACCTGAAGGTTCCGATCAACTTGCTCTGATAAGCGCCGGAAACGGTCGAAGACAGCCTTGCCATGGTCAGACTCGAGAAAGTCCTCCCCATCCTCGCCTGGGGTAAAGCCTATAATCGCTCGGTTCTGACCAGCGATCTGGTGGCGGCGACAATCGTCACCATCATGCTGATCCCTCAGTCATTGGCTTACGCGATGCTGGCGGATCTGCCGCCGGAGGTTGGGCTTTACGCTTCGGTCCTGCCGCTCGTGGCCTATGCGATCTTCGGCACCAGCCGCACGCTCGCGGTTGGTCCCGTTGCCGTCGTTTCCCTGATGACCGCCTCCGCTGTTGGCCAGATCGCGGCGCAGGGCACAGCCGACTATCTGACGGCGGCAATTGTGCTCGCCCTGTTGTCCGGCGCCATGCTGGTGCTCATGGGTGTGTTCCGACTGGGCTTTCTGGCCAACTTTCTCAGCCATCCCGTGATCTCGGGTTTCATCACCGCTTCGGGGCTGTTGATTGCCGCCAGCCAGCTCAAGCACATCCTTGGCGTTCCGGTCAAAGGCGAGACGCTGCCTGATATTTTCGCGGGACTTTCAGCGAATATCGGCAAGGCCAACCCGATCACGCTGGCTATCGGCATTGGCGCGATCGCCTTTCTCTATTTTGCCCGCTCCCGCCTGAAAGCGCTACTGACTGGGGCCGGGCTGAATGGCCGCCTGTCGGACATTTTGACTAAGGCCGCTCCGATACTGACCGTTGCCGTGACCATCCTGATTGCAGGCGTTTTCGATCTCGGAAATCGCGGCGTCGCGTTGGTCGGCGCAATTCCGCAAGGCTTTCCGGCTCTCGGCCTTCCCGCGTTTTCGCTGGATCTCGTCACAGTCCTTGCGGGGCCGGCGCTTCTCATCAGTGCGATTGGTTTTGTGGAGTCCGTCTCGGTTGCCCAGACGCTGGCGTCGAAGCGCCGCCAGCGTATCGTGCCGGATCAGGAACTGATCGGACTGGGGACCGCCAACATCGCCTCGGCGATTTCCTCCGGCTTGCCGGTCAGCGGGGGCTTTGCGCGGTCGGTGGTCAACTTCGACGCCGGCGCCGAGACACCCGCCGCGGGCATCTTCACCGCGATCGGCATCGGGCTCGCGACGTTGTTTCTCACACCGCTGCTTGCGACTCTTCCGCAAGCAACGCTTGCGGCAACGATCATTGTCGCCGTCCTGTCGCTGGTGGACTTCAAAACCATTCGCGAAGTCCTCCGTTACTCGAAGGCGGATTTTGCGGCGATGGCAGCGACCATCGTCATCACTCTGTTCTGGGGTGTCGAACGCGGCGTCCTCTCGGGCGTCGTGCTGTCCCTCGCGCTTCACCTCTATCGCACCAGCAGGCCGCACATGGCCGTCGTCGGCCTCGTGCCGGGCACGGAGCATTTCCGCAACATCGAGCGGCACAGCGTCATCACCGATCCCTCGATCCTTTCGGTTCGCGTCGATGAGAGCCTCTATTTCGCCAACAGCCGCTATCTGGAAGATCGCATCGCCGCGCTCGTCGCCGATTGCCCGGATGTCCGGCACGTTATCCTGATGTGTTCGGCGGTCAATTTCATCGATGCCAGCGCGTTGGAAAGCCTGGAGGCAATCAATCATCGCCTCGCTGATGCGGGCATCACCTTCCACCTTTCCGAGGTGAAAGGCCCTGTCATGGACCGCCTGAAGCGGACCGATTTTTTGCAGCAGCTGACCGGGAAGGTGTATCTCAGCCAGTACGAGGCTGTCGCCTCCTTGCCGAGGAGGGTTGGCGGAGACGACGATCTCGCGCCGCCGGTTGCGGGAGAGCGAAGAGCCTGAGCGAGCTCTTCGCTGAAATGCCGGCCGTCGGAATCGTGGACGGCGCCATTCTAGGCGGCGCGGATCGTCTCTAGAAAGGTGTGCACCTCGGTCTGCAGCCGGTGGCTCTCCATCGACAGCGCATTCGCCGCCGCCAGCACCTCGGATGATGCTGCCCCGGCTTCGGTGGCGCTGCGATCGACCTCCGTGATGTTGCTGGCGACGCTGCCGCAGAGATCGGCCGCCTGCTGGACGTTCCGGGAAATCTCCCGCGTTGCCGCGCCCTGTTCCTCCACGGCGGCGGCGATGGTGGACGAGATTTCCGATATCAGGTTGATGGTCGCGCTGACTTCCTGGATGGTCGCCACGGAATCCTGCGTTGCCGCCTGCATCCCGGCGATCTGCGCCGTGATCTCGTCGGTCGCCTTGGCGGTCTGGGATGCCAGCGCCTTCACCTCGGAGGCGACGACGGCGAAGCCGCGCCCGGCCTCGCCGGCGCGGGCGGCCTCGATGGTGGCATTGAGCGCGAGCAGGTTGGTTTGTTCGGCGACCGCGGTGATGAGCTTGACGACATCACCGATGCGCGCGGCTGCCTGCGAAAGCTCCTTGATGCTGGCATCGGTCTTCTGCGCCTGCGCAACCGCTGCCTGCGCCACACGGCTCGACTCATGCACCTGACGGCTGATCTCGTTCACTGATGCGGTGATCTCCTCGGTGGCGGCGGCGGTGGACTGGATGCTTTGCGACACCTCCTGCGAGGCGTTCGCGGTGGAATGAGACAGTTGCCGGGTGGTATCGGCGGCCGTGGTCAAGGTGGAGGCGGTGGCTTCCATCTCGGCCGAGGCGGAGGACAACGAGCCGATCATCTCCCCGACCATGGCCTCGAAATTTTTGGTGACCTTGTCCATGGTTTCGGCGCGCCGCAGCTTGGCGCTCGCCTCGCCGGCGCTGGCCGCATCGGCGGCCTTCTTGGCGACCAGCGCGGCCTTGAAAATTTGCAGCGTCTCGGCGATCTGGCCGATCTCGGTACGCTTGCTCTGATGCGGAATTTCAACCTCGAGATCGCCGGCCGAGAGCGCGCGCATCGGCGCGAGCACGGAGCCGATGCCCCGCGAGATGTCACGCACGATCAGGATCGCGGCGCTGAGCCCGAGCAGGACCATGCCGACCAGGACGGCGAGCAGGACGTTGAACGCGGTGGCATAGGCGCTTTCGGCTTCGTGCCCGGAGACGCTGGCGCCATGATCGTTGAGCGCAACGATCTTGCTCATCACGGCGTCCATGCTGCGCCCGGCCGGCGTCGCGCGGGTGGCATTGATGGCGCGGGCCTGTGCGAAGTCGCGTTTGCGGGCATGGGTGATCACTTCGTCGGCGGCGGCGCGAAAGGTTTTCCAGGTCTTGGAAAGCTCCTGATACAGCGCCGTTTCCTCGGGCGAGGTGATGCGCGGGGCATAGGCCTTGTCGGCGGTGTCGTAGTCCTTGGCGCGCGCGTCGAGGTTGCGCTGGATGTCGGCCATGAAGGCGTCGTCCGGCTCGGTCAGATAGTCGCGAAGCACCGCCCGGTAGCGCGCTGATTGGGTTCGCAACTCGCCGACGAGCCGGATGTTCGGCAACCAGTTGGCCTTGATGTCCTGCGCCGACGCGTTGATCGCCCGCATTTCGATTACGGCAAAGGTCCCAGTTGCGGTGAGTGCAAGCAGAAGCGCGGCGACGAGGCCGATCAGTTTCGTCCGGATGGAAAGTCTTGAAAGCATTTCGTGGGGCCCTGTGGTGACCGTAGACGAATTTTTTGTGACAAACCCATTGGGCACATAGCAGAGTAAAGCGTAGGTAAAGGGGCTTGGCCGGACCGGTATTTGCCGGGAAGGGACAGGCCGCCGCCGGAACGGCGCTAAAGGGGAGCTTAAGAAACGTGAAGCGGGGCTGCAGCCGGCGAACGGTGGCTGCAAGAAATGGTGGCATTCGGCGCGTTGATCAATCGGGCCTCGATGGACCGCATCGAACCAATGGCCGGTGCCGAATTCCGTGATCACGGAACGATCCGCCGCCTGGGTATTTGATATCGGTCAACACGCGCCGTTCTGAAATTGGCAGATTTTGCTATCTTGCTGATGTCCGGGAACATGCCCTTGGATAAGCCACAAGAACAGGCCACCGAAACTGCCGAGCGTAGCGAAATCAACGACCGGCACCCCGCAAGCGATCAGGCCCTGGCAGTCGTCGCTCATCCACCGGTACCGAGCCCTGAAAAAAAACCTCGTCGCCGATTTTCGAAGATCACTATCGCGCTTTCAGTGGTTCTGATCATTGCGGCGGTTGGCGGGGCGATTGGCTGGTGGGTGCTCTCGAGGTCGCGGTTGCCGGCTGGCATCAGCTACGGCAACGGCCGGATCGAAGCGGACGAGATCGACATCGATACCAAGTTCGCCGGACGCCTCGCGCAGCTCTATGTCGATATCGGAGACACGGTCAATGCAGGCGAGGTTGTGGCTCGCATGGACACCAGCGATATCGAGCAATCGTTGAAGAAGGCGCAGGAGCTGGTGAAGCAGGCCGATCGCGCGATCGAGGAAGCGAACGCGACTCTCGCTCAGCAGCAAACCCAGCAGACGTTGGCAGAGCAGGAAATGGAGCGAGCGGCCGCTCTGCTCAAGAACGGCTGGACCACCCAGGAAATCTATGATCAGCGCCGCCAGGCATTGGACGGAGCGAAAGCCGGAGTTAACGCCGCGCAGGCAAGAATCGCCCAGGCCGAGCATGCGCGGCAGGCCGCCGAGCATGATGTCCAGCTCTATACGGTGAACATCAAGGACAACGAGCTCGTCGCGCCTCGCTTCGGCCGCATCCAATACAGGGTGGCGAATATCGGCGAGGTTCTTCCTGCCGGCGGCAGGGTGTTCACGATGTTGGACATGGGCTACGTCTACATGGACATCTATCTTCCGACCCTCGAGGCCGGCAAGGTTCTGGTTGGAACGGATGCCAGGATCGTGCTCGATGCCTATCCGAACCACCCGATTCCGGCCAAGGTTTCGTTTGTCGCGAGCCGAGCGCAGTTTACTCCAAAGACGGTTGAGACGAAGAACGAGCGGGACAAGTTGATGTTCCGCATTCGGGTTCGCATCGATCGCGAACGATCGCTGCAGCATGCCGACTACGTGCGGAGCGGGCTGCCGGGCGTTGCCTATATCAAGACCGATCCAAAAGTGAATTGGCCCAGCAACCTTGAGGCAGCCGTGATCCCAAGCTGCGTCGCGAGTCTCGATGGTGTCGTGCAGCGCTACGGCAAGGTCGCGGCGCTCGACGATGTGTATCTGGCGATTCCGGGCGGCTGCGTGGTCGGAGTCATCGGCCCGGATGGCGTCGGAAAATCGACCTTGCTGGGCATTGTCGCGGGCGCGCGTCGTATCCAGATGGGAAAGGTCTTTGTCCTCGGCGAGGACATCGCCAAGGCAAGCCGGCGCGCCGCGATATGCTCACGTATCGCCTACATGCCTCAGGGACTTGGAAAAAATCTCTACCCCGATCTCAGCGTGCGCGAGAACATTCTGTTCTTCGCCCGCCTGTTCGGTCTTTCAGCGGACGAACAGCGCTGGCGCATCGCGGAGTTGCTCGAAAGCACGGATCTTGAAGCCTTCCAGCATCGCCCGGCAAAAAAGCTCTCCGGCGGCATGCGTCAGAAACTGGGCCTGTGCTGCTCGCTCGTTCACGACCCCGACCTGCTCATTCTTGACGAGCCGACGACAGGGATCGATCCGCTCTCACGGCGCTCCTTCTGGGATCTTATCGGCCGTATCCGTGCGCGCCGCCCGGGCATCAGCGTCATGGTGGCGACGGCCTATATGGAGGAAGCCGAGCGGTTCGACTGGCTTGTCGCATTCGATGGCGGGCGGATCCTCGCAACGGGCACCCCGAAAGAGCTGATGGAGAAAACCGGCGCGCGCACCATCGAAGACGCGTTCGTCTCGCTGCTTCCCGGCCGCAGCCGCCGCATCGAGGAGGCGTTTCGAAAGCGCCCGATCGCCGATGTGAACGGCGAACCGATCATCGTCGCGCATGATCTCACATGCCGGTTCGGCGACTTCACTGCCGTCGATCGCGTGAGTTTTGCTATCGGCAAGGGGGAGATCTTCGGGTTCGTGGGATCGAATGGGTCCGGCAAGACGACCACGATGAAAATGCTCACCGGCCTCTTGCCCGCAACAGCAGGCGAAGTGCGGCTGTTTGGCAAGCTGCTGGACCCCGACGATCTCGAGGCGCGCAGAAGGGTTGGCTATATGGCTCAATCCTTTTCGCTGTACGGCGAGCTCACCGTGCGGCAAAACCTGGTCCTGCAGATGCGCCTGTTCCACCTGGATATGCGCGCCTCCCGGAAGAGAATCGCCAAGCTGGCCGATACATTCGGCCTCACCCGCTATCTCGACGTCCGCTCGGACGATCTGCCGCTGGGAATTCGCCAGCGCGTCTCGCTCGCCGTCGCTGTCGTCCATGACCCGGAGCTCTTGATCCTCGATGAGCCGACTTCCGGTGTCGATCCGATCGCGCGCGATCAGTTCTGGGACCTGCTCGGCGACCTGTCTCGCAACCATGGGGTGACGATCTTCGTATCGACCCACTTCATGAGCGAGGCTGCCCGCTGTGATCGGCTTTCCCTGATGCATGCAGGGCGGGTCCTCGCAACCGATACGCCCGACGCACTGGTGCGCGCGCGGGCGGCGGCAAACCTCGAGGACGCATTCATCAGCTATCTCGAGGAGGCAACGGGCGACCAGAAGTCCCCGGCAGAAGAAACCCGACCGGCACCGCGGGCGCCGATCACCCCGGATCTTCATGGGAGCGACCGGAGCGCGCGGCACGCCTATTTCAGCCCGCAGCGCCTGCTTGCCTGCACCATCCGCGAAGGCCTCGAACTGATCCGGGATCCGATAAGGCTGATGTTCGCTCTGTTCGGCACGGCCCTTTTGATGATCGTTTTCGGATACGGGGTCTCGACGGATGTCAACAACCTGACGTTTGCGGTTCTCGATCGCGACCAGACCCATGAAAGCCGTGCCTATCTTGAGGAGGTCAGAGGGTCGCCATACTTCGTCGAAAGGCCACCCCTCAAAGACTACGCCGATCTCGAGCGGCGGATGCAAAGCGGGGAGATCGATGCAAGCATCGAAATTCCTCCCGGTTTCGGCGAGGATCTCGAGCGTGGTCGTCCGGTGTGGATCTCGGTGTGGATCGACGGAGCCATGCCATATCGGGCGGAAACCATCCGCGGCTATCTGGAAGGAATGCACCAGAACTATCTGACCGACCCGCTCATCAAAACGTCTTCGCCGGCCAATGCCAACCCGGCCGATCTCGAAATTCGGTTTAAGTACAATCAGGATTTCGACAGCATCTACGCAATGGTGCCGTCGACCATCGCAATGATGCTCGCCCTGTTTCCGGCGATACTCATGGCGCTTGCGATCGTCCGCGAGAAGGAGCTGGGGTCGATCACCAACCTCTATGTCACTCCGGTCACGCGTCTGGAGTTTCTGGTCGGCAAGCAGCTTCCCTACATCGCCGTCGCATTGTTGAATTTCGCCATTCTGTTTGCGATGGCGGTTCTCCTCTTTCGCGTTCCGCTGAAGGGGAGTTTTTTGCTGCTGGTGCTGGGGACCCTCGTCTATGTAGCGGCCACGACTGCGTATGGCATGCTGATTTCAGCATTTTGCAAGAGCCAGATCGCGGCACTGTTCGGAACTGCGATTTTGACAATTCTGCCCGCAACGCAGTTTGCCGGAATGTTGACGCCGGTGTCGTCATTGTCCGGCGTCGCGCGCGTCATCGGGAGCGCCTTTCCGATGTCCTATTTCCTCCCGATCAGCGTGGGGGCCTTTACCAAGGGATTGGGATTTCGCGATTTGCAAGCCAATCTGCTCATTCTGTCGATCTTCGTTCCAGTCCTCATCGGGCTAAGCCTGCTGCTGCTCCCTAAACAAGGGAAATGACAGGGGATATTCTGAATGCGCAAGTTGTCGAATATCTTCTGGCTCGGGACCAAGGAACTGCGAAGCTTTCTGAGCGATTTCGTCCTGCTTGGCCTGGTGTTCTATTCGTTCTCGATCGCGATCATCAGTCAGGCCCAGAGCTATTCCCAGGAGCTTCACAACGCCTCCATTGCATTTGTTGACGAGGACAATTCGGAGCTAAGCCGCCGCATCATCGCAGCATTTCTTCCGCCGTACTTCAAACGCCCGGAGCTGATCGAGGAGCGTGATATAAATCGCCTGATGGATCTCGGGCGGTATACTTTCATCATCAATATTCCGCCGAACTTCCAGCGCGACATCCTGGCGCGACGGTACCCCGACCTGCAGATCAATGTTGACGCGACCGCGATGGTGCAGGCCGGTCTTGGCGCCGGCTACACCCAACAAATCATCAACACGGAAATCGCGACGTTTCTTTCCCGAACCGAGGCAACGCCGACCCCGCTCGTCAATCTGGCGATACGCATCGCGTACAATCCGAACGTGACAACCGCGTGGTTCACCAGCGTGATGGGCATCATCAACAGCGTCACGATGCTGGCGATTGTCCTTGCGGGAGCGGCAATCGTGCGCGAGCGGGAGAGGGGGACGATGGATCATCTCATGGTGATGCCCCTGACATCGTTCGAGATCGCCATGTCAAAGATCTGGGCCAACGGATTGGTCATCGCGATAGCCGTGGCGCTGTCGTTGTATTTTGTGGTGCAGCTTCTGCTCAAGGTGCCCATTGCCGGCTCCATCCCGCTGTTCCTGCTCGGGGCCTCCATCTATCTGTTCTTCGCGACGTCGATCGGCATCTTTTTGGGAACGGTGGCCCGGTCCATGCCGCAGCTCGGGCTGCTCTACATGCTGGTTGCGGTGCCGATGAATCAGCTATCCGGCAGCTCGACGCCGCTGGAGAGCATGCCGCCCCTGCTGGCGAAGATCATGCAGATTTCGCCGTCCACCCATTTCGTATCGTTCGCCCAGTCAATCCTTTATCGCGGTGCGGGCTTCAGTGTCGTATGGACCCAGTTTCTCGCAATTGCCGTGATCGGCGCTTTGTTTCTCGGCCTGTCGCTGCTGCGGTTCAGAGCCGTCGCCGCCAGGCCGGCTTAGGATGATCGGTCGGCATCTTTGTGAAGAGGAGCGGTCGTCGGGCGCGTCGGGGGCGGGGAACTACATTTGACCGGTCTCCCAAGTTGCAGATAGTTGCAGCTTGGGAGAGACCTCATGGCGAGGCAGTTTGACTCAGGTCGCACTCTTGACCGCAATCTTTTTCGCCGCCTTCTGCGCTTCCGGGCTTTTCGGCAGTGTCACAGTCAAAACGCCCTTCTTGAAGGTCGCTTCGATCTTCTCGGGATCGATGCCTTCGGGAAGACGGAACGAGCGTTCGAACGTTCCGAAACGGCGCTCATGCAGATAGTAGTCCTTCTTCTTCTCTTCCTTTTCTTCTTGCTTTTCGCCCTTGATGGTCAAGCCGCCATCCACGAGCTTCACCTCGATGTCCTTCTCATCCATCCCGGGAAGCTCGGCCGTGATCTCATAGGCCTTGTCGTTTTCGGTGATGTCGGCCGCCGGCAAAGCGGTGACGGCCAGTTGGCGTTGCCAGAATGGCTCCATCTCGAACATCGGGCGGCGGAAGGGCGCGCCCAAGAAGTCGCGATTAAAATCTTCAAATAGGCGGTCGATCTCGTGACGAAGACTGGAGAAAGGATGCCATGGCACTGAAGCGCCTTCGGTCCGGACGGGCAGTTTGCTTGAGGTCTCGGCCATCTTTGAATCCTCCGATTGAAACGCGAAACGATGGCCTTGTACTTCGGGCAGATTCGGCTCAGGTTGACTTGGCTCAATTCCTAGCGATCCGCAGCGATTTTTTTGCAGAAGGAGGCATCGGCCGGGCGGCGGCTTTAAGCATGCGATGCGTGGCCCGGAACTCGCTCCGGCACCGTCCAGCCTGCCATCTGCCGCGTGATTTCAACAGGAAAGCACGGACTTATGGATCAGCAAGAGGTCATCGCGTTTCTGTCCGACGGGGCGAACTACGGCAAACCGGGCGTCGCGGTAGAGCGGATCGAGACGCATGTTTCCATCATCTTTCTGATCGGTGATCGGGCCTTTAAGCTCAAGCGCGCGATTTCTTTCCCTTATCTGGATTATTCGACACCAGCCCGGCGCGAAACCTGCTGCAAGGCGGAGCTTGAACTCAATCGGCGAACCGCCCCGGCGATCTATCTTCGTGTCCGCGCCATTGGGCGCGGTGCGCATGGGGAGCTTGCGTTCGATGAGGGCGATATCGTCGATTGGGTGCTGGAAATGCGCCGTTTCTCGCAGGATGCGCTGTTTGACCGGCTCGCCAGCGCAGGAAAGCTCACTCCTCAACTGATGCGGGATCTGGCGGATGTCATTGCCGCGTTCCATCGCGCTGCTGCGATCACCTTCGAATACGGCGGCCGCGCGGGCATCGAGGCGACGGTGGTCGGCAATCATGACAATCTGCTGCGGTCATGTCCGCCGCTTGAGATGCAAGACGTTCAGCAGGTTTATGCCGCATCCGTTCGCCGGATTTCGGCGGTCGGCGCGCTTCTCGATGCTCGGCGGGACGCGGGCATGGTCCGCCGCTGCCATGGCGACCTCCATCTGCGCAATGTATGTCTCTTTGACGGTCGTCCAACGCTGTTCGATTGCATCGAATTCAGCGACGCGCTGGCCTGTATCGACGTGCTCTACGATCTGGCGTTTCTGTTGATGGATCTGGCGCATTGTGGCGCAAACGATCTCGCCAGCATTGTCTTCAACCGCTATCTGGACATGACGGCCGATTTTGAGGGCCTCGCCGCGCTTCCGCTGTTTATGTCCGCGAGGGCAGCGGTGCGTGCACATGTGTCGGCGCTGGCGAATACGCAGAATCCATCGCGCCAGCGAGCGGGCGATGCGTGGTCCTATCTCGCACTCGCGGGGACGCTTCTTCGCTCGCATTCGCCGCGCCTGATTGCGATCGGCGGATTGAGCGGCGTCGGAAAATCAACGCTCGCTCTGGCGCTTGCGCCCGATTTCCCGCCGGCCCCCGGGGCGCGCGTGATCCGCAGCGACGTCCTTCGCAAACGGTTGTTCGATCTTGTGCCCGAAACGCGGCTGCCGCCCGCCACCTACACCGCAGCGACGACAAAGCGTGTTTATCAAGGCCTTTACGACCAGGCCGCAGCCGTTTTGAGCGCTGGCTATACGGCGATCGTCGACGCGGCCTTTATCAAAGAAGAGGAGCGCCGCCGTATCGGCGCTTTGGCAGAAGCCCATGCGGTTCCATTCACTGGCGTGTGGCTTGAAGCGCCGGCCGAAGTGCTGGCAACGCGAATTCGCGCACGTCGTCACGATGCCTCCGATGCCGACACCGAGGTTCTGCAGCAGCAGCTCTGCATCGATACCGGAATGATCATGTGGCACCGGATCGATGCGTGCCGCGACACGGCCTCGACCCTTGCGGCAATTCGCGCTTTGATCGCACCTTCGGGCAGCGGCGTTCCTTAAGTCCCTGCGTGACGTAGCGGGCCTCGTCGCGGGCGCTATCGTTCCTGATCCAGGCGAAAGACGATCACCGGGGACGTCGTGTCGCGGATGACGCGCCGCAACGTTCGCGCCCGATCCGGCTCGAGCACCCCGCGCCAGCCCAGCACGATGAGATCGCTCTGCCGGGCGAAATTGACGATCGCGGAGCCGGCGTCTCCTTGAGCGACCATGAGGTCGACTTTGACTCCATCTCTTGCGCCCCCGAGGGCGCGCAGCCGGTCGACGAACTCCTGCGCCCAGGTCCGCCACTCGTGTTGCGGCTGGTCGACATAGCGCGGCGACAGCAGCGTTCCCGGCTCCGCGGCGCGCTCGGCGCCCGGCGTCGCGACATGGAGCACAACAAGTTCTGCAGCAGCCATCGAGGCAAAGTCGGTCGCAGGCCCCATGGTCGCCGCGCTCGTCGGAGTGCCGTCGTGGGGCACGAGCAGCCGGTGCAGGCCCCAGTGCTTGCGTCCCCGGCCCGAGGGAACGAGGACGACCGGGCACGGAGCCGTGCGGAGCACCGCAGCCGCGACAGTTCCGAGGGCGCGCGTGGGCAGATCGGTCCGAACCCGCGGGCACATCACGATCATGGCGGCCTGGCGCTCGCTGGCTTCGCGGGTGATGGCAGCCGCCGCCGCGCCCGTCCGCTGCTCCACCACGAGCCCTTGCACTTCCTGAGATGACAGCTTCATGCGCTCGATCAGCGCGGCGGGCTCTAGAGCGTCGTCGCTGACATGAAGGATGACAATGGTCGCTCGCAACAATTCGGCAAAGCCGCGCGCCACAGGTATCGCGGCCGTCGCGCGCACGGAGCCATCGAGGGGAACCAGCACTGTCTTGTGAGGCGTCATCGCTCGACCTCTTTCCATTCGGTCCATCCCGCCGCGTCGCCTTGTAGGATATAGCGTTGTCCGGCGCGCGCACGGCAGGCCGGCCCGTCAAGCACGGCGATGCTCATTTCGTCTCCGCGCTCGACCGTTACCTCGATTTGTCTCGGCGCAGTCCGCAAGCACAGACGCAGCAATCGGCCGCGACATTGCAGCGGGAACGACATTTCAACCCATCCTGGAAGCAGGTGAGGATCGACGGCGATGCCGTCGTCGCCCAAGCGCAATCCGGCAGCCCCGAAGACAGCCGCCCGCCAGAGGCCGCCGAGCGCGCCCATATGCACGCCGCCAGCGGCATTGCCCACGTTGTTGGAAAGGTCGATCTCGGCCGCCTGTTGAAAATAGGCCTGCGCGAGGGCGAGATCGCCAAGCCGAGCAGCCACAAGCGCATGGAGGGCAGGGCTCAGCGAGCTGCCATGGACGGTGCGCGGCCCGTAGTAGCGGAAGTTGGCTTCATGCACCGCCGCCGGCCACGGGTCCCAGAGCTCGGCGCTGAGCGCGACCACGTCGGCCTGCTTGCAGACCTTGGAGCGGGCCACCCGTTCCGCGCCGAGGCACACGTCGACCGGCGCGGAGCAATCCATCAGCGTCGTTTGGTCGATGTCTTCGAGTTTGAAGTAGCCGGCGAACTGCTCGAACAGCTTTGTGGCTGGGTCAAAACCCGTGACCAGCACGCTGGCCAGTTTCCGCCAGGTTTGCGGTTCGTCTTCGGTGAGGCCAAGCCGCGCCGCGAGCCGCTGCCAGGTGTCGAGGCGATTGCCTTTCAGGAACGCCACGGCATCGGCGGCGCGGTCAAGGTTAAACGCCGCCATGGCATTGGTATAGGCATTGTCATCGACCAGTTCGTGATACTCGTCCGGACCGATCACCTGCCGGATGTGGGCGCGGCCTTCGGTCTCGACCTCCGCCCGGCTTACCCAGAAGCGCGCGGTTTCCACGAGGATCTCTACGCCCGCGGTTGCCATGAAGGCGTCGTCGCCGGTTGCCCGCCAATATTGCCAGACACCATAGGCAATGTCGGCGCTGATGTGCAGTTCGTGCTTCCCGGTGCGGATGATGACGAGATGCCCGTCGGGGGCGACGACAGTGCTTGGCGTTACCTCATCGCCCGTATCGGCGGACTCCCACGCATAGAATGCGCCCTCATAGCCGTGCGCCTTGGCCTTGCGGCGCGCGGCGTCGAGCGAGTGGTAGCGATACATCAACAGTGCCCGCGCAGCCGGCGGATCAGTGAAGACATAGAACGGGAGCATATAGATCTCGGTGTCCCAGAAGACGTGCCCGCGATAAGCTTCCCCGGTGAGACCTCGCGCGCCAATCGATACGTGCTCGTCACCGGGGTTGGCGGCCGCGATCAGGTGATAGACCGCAAAGCACAGTGCCCGTTGGATTTCCTGATCGCCGAGAATTCGAATTTCGGCGGCTTCGCGTCTCTCCCGCCAGGCTTTGAGATGCGCCGAAGCGGCAGCCGCAAAGCCCGTGGCAGAAGTGGCGACGAGCTTGTCGTGCGCCGTCGTCACAGGCCTCGCCGCGTCACGGGAAGTGAAGACCGCGATCATGCGCTCGAGGGAGGCCGTTTCGCCGAGCCCGAGCTGCATTGACCGGTGCTCGTCCTGGTCCGTCGGCGAATGCACCGCTTCTTGGCCTGCCACGCCTTGCAACTGAGACACTGCCGCGACGCCGAGCTCCGTGCCGGACACGCGCATGCGCACGCCGTCGGAGTGGTAGAGCATATCATCGACATCCGTGCGCGCGCCTTCCGGGAAACCCAGGCGTGTGACCAGACCGATCCTGCCCGCATAGTTCTCGGCGGTCACAGTCACCGATTGGAGCAGCAGATGCCGGTCCGCGAGGGAGGCAATCTGGAGATCGGTCACTCGCGTGATCCGCCCGCTCGGGTCCTGCTGCCGCCACTCCCGCCACAAGATGCCCTGCCGGAGGTCGAGCATTCGCCGATAGGAGAGCATGCGGCCGGCTTCGCAGGACAGCCGCCGCTCTTCGACCATCACCTCGACATGCAGCCAGGGGGGAAGCACGGCGAGCCGCGGCCCGAAATCGCGATCGCTCACAAAGAGGCCGGCCACGAAGGTCGCAGGACGCATGAACCTGCTGCCTTCGGGAAACGAGGCACGCGCGCTGAGATAGCCGTTGCCGACGGCAAGGATCGCCTCGATCTCACGCTCGCGCGCCGGGTCGATGCCGTCTTCGACCAGGAGCCAATCCGGATCTGCGGAGGGCGAAAGCACGAAGTCACTCATCCGGGCTGCGCATGCGTTTACACTCCCGGCGGCAAAACTCATTCGCGGACGATGCTGCGGCATTGATTTCGATCAACGCGGAGCGGCTTTGCGTTGAGGGATTTGCCGACGCGCCTCCCCCCATCAGCAAAACCTGATTTGCATCAATGCCGGTCCGCGGCATGCGCCAAGAATGGTTGCGTGCAAAAGGCTTTCGACGATGCCGGTGCAGAATGCGGAAATTGCGGCGATGTTCGATCAGGCCGCGGAACTCCTCGAAATCCAGGGCGAGAACCAGTTTCGCGCCCGGGCCTATCGTCGTGCGGCCCGGGTCATCGAAGGGTTGCCGCAGAGTGTCCGGAGCCTGCTTTCTGCGGGGCGCGATCTGTCGGAGCTACCAGGAATCGGCGAGGACCTCGCCGGCAAGATCACCGACATCGTCGAGACCGGGCATTTTGCGATGCTCGATACGCTGAAGAAGAAGCTGCCCGGCGAACTGGGCGACATGGCCGCGCTGCCGGGCCTCGGGCCAAAGCGGGTCAAGCTCCTTTACGACCAACTCAAGGTGCGCAGCCTCGACGATCTGCGGCGGGTTCTGGCAACCGGACGTCTGCGGAACGTCAAGGGCTTTGGCCCCACCATCACCAGGAAGCTCGCGGAGGCGCTCGAAAAACCCCGGGCTGAAAAGCGCTTCAAGCTCTCGGTCGCGGAGGCCGAAGCCGAGGCGCTGGTCGGTTATTTGCGCAATGGTGGGCGCATCGTGGTTGCGGGCAGCTATCGCCGACGGCGCGACACGGTCGGCGACCTCGATGTGCTGGTGACGACCGAGGATGGCGCCGCGGTCGGCAACAAGCTCTTGCGCTATGAAAACGTCGCCGATGTTCTTGCTCACGGCCCGACGCGCACGACCGTCGTCTTGCGCTCAGGATTGCAGGTCGATGTGCGCGCCGTGCCGGAAGAGAGCTATGGCGCCGCGCTGCTCTATTTCACCGGATCGAAGGCGCACAACATCGCCTTGCGCGCACTCGCCATCGAGCACGGCTGGAAGCTCAATGAGTACGGCTTGTTCGCGGGCAGACGGCGGATCGCCGGCGCGAGCGAGGAAGAGGTCTACAAGAAGCTGGGCCTCGCCTTCATTCCACCAGAGCTGCGTGAGGATCGCGGCGAGGTCGCGCTCGCCGGGGCCAATCGGTTGCCGCGCCTCGTGAGCCTGTCGGACCTGCGCGGCGACCTGCATGTGCATTCGGAATGGACCGATGGCACCGCCACGATTGCGGCCATGGCTGAGGGAGCCCGCGCCCTTGGTTACGCATACATCGCGCTCACCGATCACAGCCGGCGCGTCGCCATGGTGCATGGCCTCGATCCGGCAACTCTGTCGCGCCAGATCAAGGAAATCGATCGCCTGAACGAACGGCTCTCGGGCATCACCATTCTCAAGGGGATCGAGGTCGACATTCTCAAGGATGGCAGCCTTGACCTGCCGGACACGAGCCTCGCCAAGCTCGACGTCGTGGTTGCATCCGTGCATTCCTTTTTCGATTTGCCACGCGAGGCTCAGACCGACCGTATCATTCGCGCCATGCAGAATCCCCGCGTCTCGATCCTCGGACACCCGACGGGGCGGCTGATCGGCGAGCGCGCGCCTTACGATCTCGACATGGACCGGGTGATTGCGGCAGCGCGCGATCTTGGCTGCCACCTCGAAATCAACGCTGAGCCCGATCGGCTCGACCTCAACGACATTCACGCACACGCGGCCAAGGAGGCGGGCGTAAAGCTCGCGATCTCGACCGACGCGCATTCCGTCCACGCGTTCCGCTACATGCGGTTTGGCATCGATCAGGCGCGGCGCGGCTGGCTTACCGCAGATGACGTCATCAACACGCGCCCGCTGCGCGAATTACGCAAGCTTCTGAAGCGGTAGCGTTGTGTTGGCGCCGTCGGACCAGTTTGATTCAGCTCAAGGGATGGGTGCCTGTGCGGCCCTACCGTAGCGATCACCGAACGCATCTGTCGGTCGATGATGCCCCATCCATCGCCCGTGGCGATCGGTTTTGAGGCTGAAAATGATGATCAAGCTCAGGATCGAAAAGGGCGATGTGATGCTCTATGAGCAGAACTACGACATTTCCGATGCGGAGAGTTTTGGCAAGGCCTGCGCGCATGCGTGGTCGCAACTGCGCGGGCAGCGGCTCGATCGCGCTACCAGTGTTGGTGCCCTTTTCGAGCGTCTCAACGATCCGCTGGTCGACGAACTCGACGGCATCACCATCAGCCTTGCAAAGACGTAGTTTGTGACGATCGATGAATACCAGCGCACAGGCCATCGTCATACGACCGGAGGCAGGGGCGGCTGCACGCAATTCAGATACGATCACGCTTGCGGAAAAGGCGGAATTTTTGAGCCGGCCTGCGGCTTATGCGGATGCGCCCGCGCAAGTAACCTGCCGCGAGACGCATATGTCCTGGGTTTTTCTCGCGGGCGATCGAGTCTACAAGCTCAAGAAGCCGGTCCGCTTTCCCTATCTCGACTTCTCAACGCTTGCTCGGCGCGAAGCTGCCTGCCGCGCCGAACTCCGCTTGAACAGAAGGCTGGCGGCCGACGTGTATCTCGACGTCGCGCCCTTGACCGCCTCGGTGCGCGGGCTGGCGATCGGCGGCAGCGGCGCTGTCGTCGATTGGCTCGTGGTCATGCGCCGGCTGGACGAGCGGGACACGCTTGAGCGTGCAATCGAGGAGCGGCGGATCGCCACCTGGCAGCTCGATCGCCTGATCGCCACCCTGGTGCAGTTTTATCGTCATGCGACCCCTTCGGCGGTGCCAGAGGCCGTTCACCTGCGCGACTGGCAGGAAAATCTGTCCTTCAATCGCCGCGTTTTGCTCGACGAAAGTCTGGGCCTGCCGGCGGGACAGGTCCGCCGGATCGACCGCATCCAGCGCCAGTTCTTTGAGCGCAACCGCGGGATGATCGCGCAGCGGCTTCGCGGGCGGCACATCGTCGATGGACACGGCGACCTGCGCCCCGAGCACATCTGGCTCGGCGATCCGGTGCGCATCATCGACTGTCTGGAATTCAATCCCCGGCTGCGTGCGGCCGATCCATTCGATGAGATCGCCTTCCTGACGCTGGAGTGCGAACGCCTCGGTGCCCCCTGGGCCGGCCGATACATCAAGCAGCGGGCCGAGCGGGGCCTCAATGATGGTCTGAGCGAAGAGCTGTTTTTGTTCTACCGCTCCTATCGCGCGGCGCTGCGTGCGCGCCTCGCGATTGCGCATCTGCTTGAGCCCAATCCGAGAACCCCGGAAAAGTGGCCGCGCCTTGCCAGGCTCTATCTCAGAATCGGCGCGGCCGACGCCACCAAGCTGGAGCGGCTCCTCAGAACACGTAAAGATCACTGAGCGGCATGCCGCCGCGCAACCTGCGGATTGTTTCCGCAAGGAGCGGTGCCGCAGGCAGGATGTCGACCTTGGCTGCCGCCAGGTCTTTCGGCAGGCGAAACGGCGGCACGGCGTCGATTATCGCCAGGCGGTCGATGGTCGGGTCGGCAATCACCTCCTCGGCCCCCTGCATGAAAAGGCCGTGGGTGAGGAGCGCAACAACACGGCGCGCGCCGGCTTTTCGCGCGGCGCGGGCAGCGCGCAGGATTGTCCCGCCGGTGCTGATCAGATCGTCGATGATGAGCGCGGTGGTGCCGGCAACGTCGCCGATGAACAGGTCACCCGAGACAACGCCCGCGCTGCGGTGTTTGTCCGCAAACGCCTTGGCGACGGGACTGCCGACCGCCGCTTCCAGGGCTTCGCGGAACAGTTCGGCCCGCTTGGCCCCGCCCGGGTCGGGCGAGACGACGCTGAAGGCCTCGCCCGTGAGCCCGCGTGCGTAATCTACGAAAAGCGGCGTCCCGGTGAGCGTGACTGTGGGGCAGCGAAAGGCGTTTTCGAAGGCCGCCGGATTGTGGACCTCGAGCGTCACGACGCAGTCTGTGCCAACCGCTTCGAACATAGCTGCAATGTAACGGGTCGTGACCGGATCGTGCGGCTTTGTGCGACGGTCTTTTCGCGCATAGCACAGATAGGGAACTACTGCGGTGACCGTCGCGGCTCCCGCGTCCTTGATTGATCCGATAAAGAACAGCAGGCGGCAAAGCTTGTCGTTGGCCGATTCATGCGGCCCGCTATGAAGGCTTTGAACCACGTACACGTCAGCGCCACGAACCGTGTCCAGCGGTCGAACCTTGTGCTCGCCGTCTTCGAACGTGCGCTCTTCGTGCTGCGACAGTTTCAGGCCGAGACAGGAAGCTATCGCATTGCCGAGATCAGCGGTGGCCTCAAGCGCGAAGATTGCCATCGGCTTGGCGACGTTCGCCGCGGCATGCACAGATTCCGCACTTCGCGCGATCTCATTCACGGTGCTCTCCTGCTGGAAAGGGAATGACGATGACTGGTGCCGTGCCTAAAGATGCCCGGCCTCAACCGCATCGCAGGAGAGACCGAACTGGCTGAGGGCCTCCTCCAGATAGTCGGCGAGCAACGGGATGCCGAGAAGATAGGTTGCCGTGCGCTTGTTGTGTGCCCGCGACGCCTCGGCGCGCAGTTCGTCCCAGTCCGCGAGCGTGCCATCGCCGCGGCCGAGCCAGGTGAGCGCCACGAGGTCGATTTGCTCGTCCTCGTTTAACGTACTGATCACACTGCGCAGCTCCTGCACAACCGGATCGTCCCGCCGGTCTTCGAGCACGGAAGACATCGCATCGTCGGCCGCGCTTGAACTCTCGCCCGGATTGGTCACTGCGTCCTTCACGTCAAATTCGCGCGCCTTGATGATGATGAAGCAGGCCTTCTCTGGCGAAATCGTCAGCTCGGGGACGTCGCTGGGTCCGGACTTTTTCATGTCGGCCTCGTCAAAAAGTTTGAAAGAGCATAGGGCCCACAGCCAGGAGATGATTGACCCACATCAATGGGCCAGTGGCGCACCCCAGCCCGATGCGCGACCGGAACCAGGCGAGCCGGTTGCCCGCCCGCTACCGCCGATAGAAAGGTGAACTTAATACGTTGTCGACTGCTCGAATTTTTTGAGCATGGCAACGCATTCCGTCTCCATCCCCTCGGACTGAAGTTTTTTTGCGAGGGCGATCGCTGTTTCCGCTGTTTTTTGTGACTCGCTCGCCGCCTGCTCGACCGATCGAACCGTGGGTTGTCGATGGAGCAGTGCGGCGGACGATTCCGGCTCGCTAACGAACGGCTCACCTTTTTCGCGCGCCTGTTGGAGCAAGAGTTCCACACGTGCGATTTCGGCGCGGCACGAACCCGTCGGCGGCGGGCTTGGCTTGCGATCGGTTGTCGACTGGGCGGCGGTCCGCAAGCTCAAGATATACGCCACGACAGATTTGAGCTGAGCATCGGAAAGCTCCGGGTTCGGCATTCCGATAGCATCCATGCGAAGCCGATGTGTCGCGGTGAGAAAGCTTCGCAGTGTCTCAGCGTTCGTATCAGGGCGCCTGGCTATCGACTCGAATGACGGACCGGGCGGCTGGAGAACCGGTGCATATGCCTGCCCGGGGCCAGCAACATGGCAGGTCGAACAGATCAGACCTGCTAACTGGTGGCCTTTCTGGAGCTCCTCCGGGGAATAGCCGGATTGCTGCGTTTGTGCCGACGACAAGGACAGGGGGGCGACGACTGCGAGCAGTGCCAAGAGTAGCGACCGCATGGGACGATCCTTGTCACACATTGATCCTTGTTACCCGGCCTGCCACCGCCACAAACCCATCGCGGTTTTGTCGGCTGCTGCAGCCCGCCTGTCCGGCTTCGATGTCCGCACGTTTTCAGCGATGATGCGCGGAGACGGCGCGCAACACCTCGCCTGAGAGCTCGCTGCCGACCTTGTGCGAGATGTCGCCAAGGCTAACCATGCCGAGGAGATTTTCTTCGCTGTCGGTAACCGGAAGGCGACGGATGCGTTTGCTCTCCATGATCTTGATCGCATCGGCAATATCGTCATCAGGGCTGCAGCAGACTACCTTACTGGTCATCACATCCTTCGCGGTCATGTGTCCCGGATCCTTCGCGTCCGCGAGTGCTCGGCATGTGATGTCGCGGTCCGTAACAATGCCGACCAGATGGCTGTTCTCTTTGACCGGAAGTGCGCCGACATCGGCATCGCGCATCTGCTTTGCGATCGCGCTGATGAGCGTGTCCGGCGCAACATAGGTTGCACCCTTGTGCATGATCTCTTTGACTTTCATGGGGTTCTCCTTGAGTGCCGGTCTTGTGGTTTCTGGTGTCGTCGCGCCATCTTCAGCGGAGCCGTCGCCCCGCTGCATTGATGTGGGTCAATTCGGCGGAAAGCCGTTCGTTGTTGAATGTATTTTTTGCTTGGCAAGCAGTGCGGAACTGGTGCCGCGCAGCGAGACAGGTAAGGCGCGATGACACAGCGGGCACATCGGGACAATCAGCGCGATATTGTAAAATCCGCCGCTGAAGTGCGCGTCCCACCCATTGGGCTTGCGGGCAGCTTGCGCATCCCCGACGAAGCGCGAGGTTTGGTCGTGTTCGCCCATGGCAGCGGTTCCAGCCGCTTGAGCCCCCGCAACATGAAGGTGGCCGAAGGGCTCAACCGCTTCGGTTTTGCGACTCTGCTGTTTGATCTCCTGACGGCAGAGGAAGAAGGTGACCGAGCGAATGTGTTCGATATCGAGCTTCTGGCGGCGCGCTTGGCCAATGCGGTCGCATGGCTGGACCGGGAGCCGATGACCGCAGGCCTTCCGATCGGCCTGTTCGGGGCCAGCACGGGCGCGGCAGCTGCGCTGACGGCGGCTGCCGGGCTCGGCGAAAAGGTCCAGGCGATCGTCTCGCGCGGAGGCCGTCCGGACCTTGCGGGCGATGTCCTTGACCGGATCCAAGTTCCGACGCTGCTGATCGTCGGGGGCGCAGACTTCGGTGTCATCGCGCTCAATGAGCAGGCGCTTGCGCGGCTTGCCGGGCCAAAGGCGCTGGAGATCGTTCCCGGCGCGAGTCATCTGTTCCCGGAGCCGGGCGCGCTCGAGGCCGTGATCAATCATGCCGCGCGATGGTTCGCACGGTATCTCACGGGGGCCGCCGCAGCCGGCCGCGCCGCACACGACTGAAGCGTTCAGGAGACGCCAATGGCTTTCGAGAATCGGACGGATGCCGGACGCCGGCTTGCGCGAGCTCTGAGCGCCTACCGCGACCAGAAGCCGGTCATCCTTGCGCTGCCGCGCGGCGGCGTGACCGTTGCCGCGGAAATCGCATCGGCTCTTGCCGCGCCGCTCGATCTTGTTCTCGTGCGCAAGATCGGCGTTCCGCAGCAGCCAGAATTGGCGATGGGCGCGGTCGTCGATGGCAGCGCGCCGCTGGTCGTTCGCAACGAAGACATCATTGCGCTGGCGAACGTGAGCGAGGCCGAATTCACAGCCGTATGCGACAGCGAGCTTGCCGAAATCGAGAGGCGGCGCACCCGTTATCTCGGCGATCGGGCGCGCGTCGATGTCGCGGGCCGTACCGCCATCATCGTCGATGACGGCATCGCAACCGGCGCGACGATCCGCGCTGCGTTGCGCGCCACGCGGCTGCGCGAGCCCGCAAAGCTCGTGCTGGCGGTTCCGGTGGCCCCAACGGAAACCATCGAGAAGCTCCGGGCGGAGGCCGATGAAATCATCTGCCTGGAGGCGCATGTCTATTTCGGCGCGATCGGGCTCTTTTACGACGATTTCGGGCAGGTTTCGGATCAAACGGTGATCGACACGCTCAAGCGCTTTCCGCTGCAGCCGGAGCTGCAATCCAACCGACGTATCCGAAGCGACGAGGGTTTCTGAAGAGGTCGATCAGATGCCGCACAAACGGGTCCTGTTCCACTCGGCCGCGCGCGAAAAGATCTTGCGCGGCGCAACGCAGCTCGCGGACGCTGTCCGTGTGACCCTCGGCCCCCGGTCGAAATCGGTGCTGATCGAGAAGAAATGGGGCGCGCCGATCGTCTGCAATGACGGCGTCACCATCGCCAAGGAATTCGACCTGAAGGACGCTGAGGAAAATCTTGGTGCCCGCATGTTGCGGCAGGCGGCCGAGAAAACCGGCGAGATGGTGGGCGACGGAACCAGCACGGCCACCATCCTTGCCCATGTGATGTTCGCCGACGGGGCTCGCAACGTGGTTGCCGGCGCAAGTGCGATCGACATCAAGCGTGGCCTCGATCGGGCGGTGAAGCGCGCCATCGAGGCGCTGCGCGCCCTGTCGCGCCCGGTGAAGAGCCGGAAGGAGAAGGCGCAGGTCGCGGCGATCTCGGCGCACAACGATTCGGCGATCGGCGAGCTTGTTGCCGACGCGATGGAGAAGGTCGGCGGCGATGGCGTGATCACTGTCGAGGAATCCAAGGCTACCGAAACGACTGTCGATGTCGTCGAAGGCATGCGGTTCGATCGCGGCTTTCTGTCCCCCTACTTCATCACCAATCCGGAGAAAATGGAGGCGGAGATGGAGGACGTCCTCGTCCTCATTTCGGATCGCAAGATCAATATTTTGAAGGATCTCGTCCCGCTGCTCGAGGAAGTCGCGAAATCGGCGTTTCCCGTTCTCGTCGTGGCCGAGGATGTGGAGGGGGAAGCGCTTGCTACGCTGATCGTCAACCAGGTCCGCGGCACGCTCAAGAGCTGCGCCGTGAAAGCCCCCGGGTTCGGCGACCGCCGCAAGGCAATGCTGGAGGACATCGCGGTGCTGACGGGCGGGCAGGTCATCTCCGAAGACCTCGGTCTGAAGCTCGAACACGCGACCGTCGCGCAACTCGGCCATGCCAAACGTGTCATTGTCGACAAGGACAACACCACGATCATCGGCGGGGCCGGCGACCGCAAGCAGATCGATGGACGCATCGACCAGATTCGCCGCGAGATCGAAAAGACGGCGACGAGCGATTATGATCGGGAGAAGCTGCAGGAGCGTCTGGCCAAGCTCGCGGGCGGAGTCGCGGTGATCCGGGTCGGTGCTCCCTCCGAAGCCGAGATGAAATCGAAAAAGGAAGCGCTCGACGATGCGATCAGCGCAACCAAGGCGGCGGTAGCCGAGGGCATTGTTCCGGGCGGCGGGTTGGCTCTGCTGCGCTGCGTAGAGGCGGTCGCCGACGCGGAAGCCCAGTGTGAAGGGGACGAGCGTACCGGCGTGCAGATTCTCAAGCGGGCGCTTGAGGCGCCGGCGCGGCAGATTGCCGAAAATTCCGCAGTCGATGGCGGAGTTGTTGTCGCGCGGATGCTGAGCGGGAAGGGCACCGAAGGATTCGACGCCTCACGCAAGCAATATGTCGATCTGATCGAGGCCGGCATCGTCGATCCGACCAAGGTGATCCGCATCGCGCTGGAAAACGCCGTATCGGTCGCGAGCGTTCTGTTGCTGACCGAGGCGACGATGACCGAGATTCCTGAGGCGAAGTCGGAGGACCGGCCGGAGCCCGAAATGGCGCTTTGAGATGTCCCGTAGACAGCGACAATCCCAGTCAGCAGAAACCCCAATGATCTGAAGTTGCTTTCCATCGTGTCGGGCATCAATCAGTTCAAGACACAACGTTGAGATGAATCAATAGCGGACGACGATAAACGAATAAAGGAAACGCATAAGCGCGCGATTTTAACATTGTGACGACGTCGGCACTGCGCGTAACGGAGGTTGGCACTTGGTCACACCCACGAGTCCTTATTCGCTGCCGCAGAAGCTTGAGTCCGACCTCGCTCAGGTCCTCACCTATTGGGAGGGACTGAAGAGGGGAGAAGCCGACATGCCGTTTTGGGATGATGTCAGCCCGTCGGCGCTGCCGGATCTCACGCGCAGGCTGATGTTGCTCGAGGTCTTCGAGAAGCCGGTACGCTTCCGTTTCGGAACCGTCGGCGCCGACCTCGCGAAGCGCTACGGAAAAGATTTCATCGGAAAATTCATTGACGAAATCGCGCCAAGTGATCCGCTGCAGTATCTGAGTTCTCAGGCCAGCGCCACGATCGAGAAGGGGGCACCGACCTATTTCAAACATCAGCCGATTGATACGCAGGCTCTTTCAGCCGAAGGCTATGCCCGGCTGCTGCTGCCCTTGTGGGGCGACGGCCACATCGGAATGCTGCTGGGAGCGATCACCGAAGCATAAGCCAAATTCGGAGAGCGGCCCGGCGGCAGTGGCGCAGCATTTGCCGTTGGCGATCTGGGCATCCTGATCGCTCTGCGGATCTCGGGTGGAGAAGACATGACGAGCATCATCACCCTCACCATTAATCCATCCATCGATGTCTTCACTTCGGTCGAGAAGGTGGCGCCCAATCACAAGCTGCGCTGCGCGGATGTGCGGCGCGATCCGGGCGGCGGCGGCATCAACGCGGCGCGGGTGATGAGGCGGTTCGGCGCCGATGTGATCGCGGTTTATCCCACCGGCGGCGCGCTTGGCGAGCTGCTGCGCCACCTGATCGATTGTGAGGCCATCCCGACCCTGACCATTCCGATCGCGGGAGAGACGCGGGAGGATTTTACGATGCTCGAGACTTCCTCCGGCCGGCAGTATCGTTTCGTGCTTCCGGGCCCGCGCCTGACGACGGAAGAATGGCAGCGATGTCTCGAGGCCTTCGCCTCGCTCGCGAAGGGAGCGCGCTTTGCGGTGGGAAGCGGAAGCCTGCCGCCGGGGGTGCCGGAGGATTTTTACAGCCGGATCGCCGCGGTGGCCAAACGATCCGGCACGAAGATCGTCATCGATAGCTCCGGCCCGGCGCTGAAAGCCGCGGTCGAAGCCGGGGTCTATCTCATCAAGCCAAGCCTGCGCGAATTCCGCAGCTTGATCGGCGGGCCGCTGGAGAGCGAGCAGGATTGCATCGCCGCATCCCGCAGCCTCGTCGCGCGCGGGCAGGTCGAGATCGTTGCGCTAACGCTTGGGGAACAGGGCGCGCTGCTCGTGACGCACGACCGAGTTTTGCGCGCACGGGCTGTCCCCATCAAGCCGGTCAGCATCGTCGGCGCCGGAGACAGCTTTCTCGGCGGCATGGTCTGGTCGCTCGAACGCGGGGATGCTCTTGAGGATGCGTTTCGCTATGGCGTCGCCGCCGGATCGGCCGCTTTGCTGATGCCGGGAACGGAGCTAAGCCGGCGCGAAGATGTCGAGCGCTTGCTCGCCGAGGTCGAGGTTACTGCGATCTGACGCACTCCGGTTCGATCAGCTTTCCGCCTGCCGCTGCCGGGATTGCGTGCCTTTGTGTTCCTCCGCGCGAGCAACCTGACGTTTGACGGCGACAAAACTGTCCGGGCTCACCGATATCGAGTCGATGCCGCACGCCACTAAAAATTCGGCAAACTCGGGATAATCGCTCGGCGCCTGCCCGCACAGCCCGACCTTGGCGCCGGCCTTGTGCGCCTCGCGGATGACGTTCTCGATCATCCATTTCACGGCTGCGTCCTGCTCGTCGAATAGCTCGGCCAGCTCTTCCGAATCCCGGTCCACACCGAGCGTGAGCTGGGTCAGATCGTTGCTGCCGATCGAAAAACCGTCGAACCGTTCGGCGAACGCCTTGGCCAGAATGACGTTGGAGGGGATCTCGCACATGACATAAACCTCGAGCGCGTTTTCGCCGCGACGCAGCCCGTTTTCCGCCATTACCGCCAACACGCGATCGGCCTCTTTGGCCGAGCGGCAGAACGGGATCATGACGACGACGTTGCGAAAGCCCATATCCTCGCGGAGGCGACGGAGGGCGCGGCATTCGAGGGCAAATCCCTCGCGGTAGCGCGGCGAGTAGTAACGGGACGCACCGCGAAAACCCAGCATCGGGTTTTCCTCCCGCGGTTCAAACGCCGCGCCGCCGATCAGATTGGCATACTCGTTGGTCTTGAAGTCGCTGGTGCGCACAATCACGGGCTTGGGGTAATATGCGGCGGCGAGACGCGCCAAGCCGCGCGCCAGGCGATCGACGAAATACTCGGTCCTGTCGCTGTAGCCCTGTGTCAGCGCGGTGATGGTGCGCTTGGCGTCCTCATCCTTGAGCGTGTCATAGTGCACCAGCGCCATGGGATGCACCTTGATGTGGTTGCTCACGACGAATTCCATGCGCGCGAGGCCCACGCCATCGGCTGGAATTCGCCACCAGCGAAACGCCGCGGCGGGATTGGCAAGGTTGAGCATCACCTGCGTCCGGGTGTGCGGCAGGCTGCTGAAATCGAGCTCCTCGGTCTCGTAGTCGGCCAGTCCTTCATAGACAAAGCCTTGCTCGCCTTCCGCGCACGACACGGTCACCTCCTGCTCGTCGTGGAGAAGCTGGGTCGCGTTGCCCGTGCCGACGATCGCCGGAAGTCCGAGTTCGCGGCTGACGATGGCGGCGTGAGAGGTGCGGCCGCCGTGATCGGTGACGATGGCGGCTGCGCGCTTCATGACGGGCACCCAATCCGGATCGGTTGTCTCGATCACCAGAACCGCGCCGTCGACGAAACGCTCGATGTCGCGCGGGCTCTCGACGAGGCAGACGCGGCCGGTGACGACGGCATCGCCAATGCTGAGGCCCGTTACCAGCAGTCGGCCTTTCGATTTGAGGCGATAGGATTTGAATGCGCTCGCCTCGCGGCGCGACTGCACGGTCTCGGGCCGCGCCTGCACGATGAACAGCCCGCCGCTTTCGCCGTCCTTGGCCCATTCGATGTCCATCGGCCGGCCATAGTGATCCTCGATTGCGCAGGCCCACCGCGCCAGCGTCAGGATCTCCTCATCGCCGAGCACGAATGCTGACCGCTCCGCCTTCGAGGTCGGCACGTTGCGCGTCGGCCGGTCGGCGGACGCGACATAGATCAGCTTTTGCGATTTTCCGCCAAGCCGCTTTTCGACGATGGGTGTGACTGCCCCATCGGACAGGAGCGGCTTGAACACCTGATATTCGTCCGGATCGACCGTTCCCTGCACGACGTTCTCGCCGAGCCCCCAGGATGCGTTGATCAGCACGATCTTGTCGAATCCGGTCTCGGTGTCGATCGAGAACATGACTCCGGCGCCGCCGAGATCCGCCCGGACCATCTTTTGCACGCCGATCGAGAGCGCGACCTTCAGGTGCTCAAAGCCCTTGGCTTGCCTGTAGGCGATGGCGCGGTCCGTAAAGAGCGAGGCATAGCAGCGGCGGCAGGCATCGAGCAGCGCGGCTTCGCCGCGAATGTTGAGAAAGCTTTCCTGCTGGCCGGCGAAGCTTGCGTCAGGCAGATCCTCCGCGGTCGCGCTGGAACGCACGGCCACGTCGGCGTCGGTCTTTCCCGCGCGCCGGCAGAGCTCCCGATAGGACGAGGCAATTTCCTCGGCGAGCGCCGCCGGCCAGATGCCACGGAGGAATGCTCGGCGGATCGCCGCCCCGATCTCGGAGAGCGGCGCGTGTCCGGCCTTGAGTTCGTCGAGACGACCCGAAATCAGTTCTCGCAGCCCGTTCGCATCGACAAACTGCCAATACGCCAATGCAGTGGTGGCGAAGCCCATTGGTACGGGGATGTTTCGCGCGCTGAGATGCTGGACCATCTCGCCGAGCGAGGCATTCTTGCCCCCGACCTCGGCAACGTCGTTGCGGTTCAATTGCTCGAACCAGAGGGTGAGAGGCGTGGTTGTTGTTGCCATGGCATGCGATTTCATTTCAGTCGTCGTTGTCCGGGCGCGCTGCTGCGGTCAGAGCGGAGAAACCGAGCTGACGCGATAGGTTCGCATGGTTTCTCCTTCGCGGATCGAGACGTATTCGCCCGGTGTGAAGCGTTCTTGCTGGAAGTGATATCCGGTCTCATCCGGCAGTTCGGCACTGCTGCCATAGTGGATGGCCCAGCTTCCACCTGGGCGATGAACAAGCTGCCCGATCTCGTCTGTCTGATCCGGCCGCAATCGCGTGACGCGGCACGCGTCGCGATATTCCTTCCACAACGCTGCGTCGATCCGGCCATTGCGATCAAGCGGCGCCACGATGATATAGCCGACGTCGGTGGCGCCTTCGGGATGTTCCCGCTCGCGGGCAAGCTCAAGGTATATCTGGCGGAAGGAGATAGGCAGCGAGGTATTGAGAGTCTTGGTGCGCACGGCATCTCCTCCTTCAATATTGAACAGGGAGGAAGCCTGATCGTGAAACTGATTGTGTTCCTTGATTTTGATCAAAGCGCCGGCCCGGCGGCTCCTCCGTTGAGGTAAATCAAAGCGCGAACAACAAAAGCTATATACGAGAAAACGATAGTTCCAACATGTGCGGAGCGCTGTGATGAAGCATAGCACTGTGGCAGGCATGGCCTGCGCGGCGATGGTCGTGATGAGCGGCTTCATCCATTCGGCAAATGCGCAAAGTGCCGTTACCGAGCAGGAGGCGCGCGCCATCGGCGTCGAAGCCTATATCTATTTCTACCCGCTCCTGACGATGGACATCACGCGCAAACAGTCGACCAACATCGCGCCGGGCAAGGAGTTCGGCAAGGGGCCGATGAACACGTTCGTCAATGTGCCGATCTATCCGACCGCCGATTTCAAAACCGTGGTGCGGCCGAACTTCGACACGCTCTATTCGATTGCGTGGCTCGATATGGCCAAGGAGCCGATGGTCGTCTCCGTGCCTGATACCGACGGTCGTTACTATCTTATGCCAATGCTCGACATGTGGACCGATGTGTTCGCTTCTCCGGGATGGCGGACGACCGGCACGCAGGCGGCTAACTATCTGGTGACGCCGCCCGGATGGAACGGCGCGGTCCCTTCCGGGTTGACGCGCATCGTCGCGCCGACGCCGATTGTCTGGGTGATCGGACGGACCAAGACCGATGGTCCCAAGGATTATGACGCGGTTCACAAGATCCAGGCGGGCTACAAGGTGACGCCGCTGTCGCAATGGAACAAGACGGCCGCGGTGGACGCGCCGGCGGTGAGCATCGACCCCGATGTCGACATGAAGACGCCGCCGAAGACACAGGTCGACACCATGCGGCCCGAAGCGTTCTTTGCCTATGCGGCCGAACTGCTGAAGGTCCACCCGCCACACCTGACTGACGAGCCGATCATTGCGCGAATGAAGCGGATCGGCATCGAGCCTGGCAAGAGTTTCAATCTCGATCAGGCGGATCCCGCGGTGCGCAAGGCGCTGGCGTCCGTACCCCAAGAAGCCCTGCAGCTCATGGCGTGGAAGTTGCCGACCCTGGCTCGCGTCGTGAACGGCTGGTCGATGAACACCGACACGATGGGGGTCTATGGCAACTACTATCTCAAGCGCGCTATCGTCGCTCAGGCTGGGCTTGGCGCCAATGTCCCTGAGGACGCGATCTATCCCTTGAACCTCGCCGATGACACCGGCCGGCCGCTCGACGGGGCGAACAGATACGTCATCCATTTCGATAAGGGGAGCATCCCGCCGGCAAATGCTTTCTGGTCGGTGACGCTCTATGACTCCGAAGGCTTTCAGGTTGCAAATTCGCTCAACCGTTTTGCGTTGAGCAGCTGGATGCCGCTGAAGTACAATGCCGACGGGTCGCTCGATCTCTACTTCCAGCATACCAGCCCCGGGCCGGAGAAGGAGGCCAACTGGCTTCCGGCTCCGGCGGGACCCTTCAACCTTGCGCTTCGCCTGTATGCGCCGAAGTCGGAAGTGCTGGAAGGAAAGTGGAATCCGCCGCCTGTCACCCGCGTGCAGGCAGCCCCGAGCCTTGGCGCGCAATAGGGCACAAGCGACCGATGATCTTCGTGTTCTTGCGTGCGTGCCAATCGCCCGCGATCATGCTCGCGGGCGATTGGTTGCGGCGTTGTAGATCAGGAGCACGACGATCGAGCCGATGATCGCGACGATCATGCTCCAGAGGTTGAGGCCGGTGACGCCGCTCGCGCCGAAAAAGCTGAAAATGAAACCGCCTACAAGCGCGCCGACGATTCCGAGGACGATGTTGAGCCAAAGGCCCTGGCCCTGCTTGTCGACGATCTTGCTTCCAATGAAGCCTGCGATAAGACCCAATATGATCCAGCTGAAAATACCCATAGCACTGCTCTCCTTCAAAGGAGTGCGGGATGATCCGTCAGGCTCGAGGTCTGGCGCGAAGTCTAGACCTTGGCCAAGGCGTCCAGCTTGGCCCGAAGGTCATCGATCGTCGGCTTGGCCATGTCGCCGACGCCGGGCGTTGCGACGACCTTGTCGCACATCTGGTTGATCGAAGGCTGCACGACGATGATTAGCTTGGCGAGCGAACTTCGCCCTTCAGGAGACAGCTTTGCCGCCCGCGCGCTGATGTCGTTCAGTTGCGCCGTCACCTCGTTGATCTTAGGCAGGGCGGCCTGAGTAGTCGCCGTGTCCGTCATGCCGGGCAACGTGGCCTTCAGGGTGTCAACGGAAGAAGAGAACTTGTTGGCCAGATTCACCCCGTCGACAGTCAGATCCGTCGGGGCCATGCCCACGGTGCCGGTGATGGGGCGCGTCGGCGTGGGAAGCTCGGTGACGGTCTGCTGCTGCTGGCGATCGATCGTGTACCAGGCAAGGCCGCCAAGGACAACGGCGGCGGCGAGCCAGTAGGGCCACTGTGCGGCGGTCCTGCTCATCCTGGGATAAATTGTTTGGCTTGCCGTCGTACCGGTGCGTCCGGCAGTGCTCGCGGCGCGATCGATCAGACCGGCGGCACCAAGCTGATCGGCAAGAGCGGACGGGATCGATGCGGTGATTTCCGCTTTCTGCGAGCGGAGCAGCGACGCCAGACCGTTGGTGTCAAGGCCGGCATTTCGCTGCTGTTGGCCCAGGGCGCCGAGCACCATTGGACAAAGCATGCTGAGCAGCGATTTGCCGCCGCTGTCGCCGATATTCGCATACCTGCCGACGGCCTGCGCCATGGCGTCAGTGGTTCGTTCGCCGATGAGGGCGGACAGCATGTTCGACCCGGTCTCCGCGATTCCCTGCGCACCGATGCTGCGCATCAGATCAGCGGGAGAGCCGACCGGCTGCTGCGAGAGCTGCCTGGACAATTGGCTGGTTCCCGCAGGGGTTGCGACCAGATCGGAGAGAAGAGCCAGAAATGCCGGAACAGCGCCTCCCGCGCCTCTCTGGACGGTCGTTCTGTCTATTCCCAAGAACGATGCGATTTGTGTCACAACTTCAGGTGTCAGCATTTGCATCACGCTGGAGGGGAAATTGATTGCCATGGCATCTCTCCATGTTGCTTCCTGGTGCCAGCCATTCGCCGCAGCCCTTTTTCGCCTTTCGGGCGTATATCGGCTCCCCCTTGAGAACTCTTGATCGATATCAAGGTTCAAGCTGCCTCAGATCGAACCGGCGAAACAGATCACTGCGCCGGCAGTGCTGACCTCTCTCCGGTCATCGTCCGTGCGCGATCAGACTGCGCTGAAGGAACATGAACCTTCTATGTGGAGATGACAGCAGCACCCTTTTTTCTTGCTTCTGCGAGGAACTGGCAGGTGGTCTGTCTTGCGCACGTCGCCAATGCCATGGCGCTGGCTGAGGGCGATTTGGCTGACGCGCTGTCGTATACGCCGCGCTGAACGTCTGAGCCCTTGGGGGAGAGCCCAGGCATGCCAGCGGAAACTTCCGTTCGCCGAGCGGTAGATTGATGCAGGTCAAACGATGGTGGTGTTTGGTTGCTAGTGGGTGCGGAATAATTTTGCGGCGCTGGTTGGTCGCTGCCGCCGGGCGTTATGAAAGCGCCTCGATAGTATTAGCGCGTATGCCTTTCGGACTTCTCGCCATGCGCTTGGCATCCGCGGCAAATGGACGGCCTGCTGCCATCCCTTGACGGCGGCACCGTCTGAAAACACCATGAGGGCTGAAAGTGTTGCAGCGGGCCGCAGGAATTCTGTTCGGCTACGCCCCGCAGCGTTCGGTGCCGCAATTCGATCCGGTTTCGTCTCAATTCAGGCCTATAGGCTGCATCGGGACCCGCGGTGTGAGAGTGCCATGCTGAGCGAGCGTCACGCAGCCGTCAGGCTGCTCAAAGTACTGATAGTGGCATCGGTCGTACTGCCGATGGCGCTGTTTATCATCACGGCCTGGATCGACTACCAGAACTTCGAGCGTCTGACCAACGAGCGCATCGATGCCTCGCTCGATATCCTGCATGAGCAATCGCTCAAGGTCCTGCAAACGATCGAGCGCGCCTATGCGGAAGTCAACGAGGTCTTGCGAGGCATGTCCGATGATGACATCCGCGCGAACGAAGCTGCGCTGGACAGGCGGCTCAGGCGGATCGCCACCGATGCGCCGTGGATGAAGGACATTTTGGTCATCGACCGCAACGGCCGACTGCTGGTCTCGTCCGACAGCCTGTCCGCTCCGAAGCAGACGGACTTCAGCAAGGCCGATTACTTTGCCGCGGTGAAGGGCGGTGAGATCGGCACCTATGTAAGCGCCATCAACGCGCCCGGTCCGGGCGACCAAGAGCATTTCATCGCGTTTTCGCAGCGCCGCCTCGCAGCTGACGGCAGTTTTGACGGCGCCATTTCGATCGCGGTCCCGACCAGCTATTTTGAGAAGTTTTATGGCAGCATCAGCAGCCCGGTCGGTTATTTTGCGCTGGTGCGCACCGACGGCCGGTTTCTGGCGCGCTATCCGGTTGTGGCGTCAACCAGCCTTGTCAACTTCGATGGCAATAAGGAGTTTCATCCCCGCCTCACGCAAGAGCGCGACGACACGGTCCATACGGTTGAATCGCCGTATGATCACATCACCCGCCTCATTGGCTATCGCAAGGTTGCCGGCTTTCCTCTCTATGTGCTGGCCGGGGTGGAATGGAAGACGATCGTCTCCGAATGGCTGCGCTACAATATCAACTATCTGATTTTTGCCGCGCCATTGACGGCGTTTCTGCTCGCGGGCCTCGGACTGGCGTTGCGGCGGACGCGGCGGCTCTACGACGAATCCGAGCGGCGCGAGGCGGCGGAGGGGGCGCTGCGCCAGGCGCAGCGAATGGAGGCGATCGGGCAATTGACCGGCGGCGTGGCGCACGACTTCAACAATCTCTTGATGATCATTAGCGGCAGTGTTCAGCGCCTGCGTGGCGAGCTTACCGACAAGAAGTCACTTCGGCTGCTCGACATGATCGGCGCCGCCACCCATCGCGGAGAGACGCTTACCCGCCATTTGCTTACCTATTCGCGGCGCCAGACCCTGACGCCGGAAGTGGTCGATCTTGCCGAGCGGCTGCCGGTCCTGCGTGAACTGCTCACGCGCTCGCTGCGCAGCGATATCGAGATCAAGGTCGAGGTGCCTGATGTGGTCTGCGCGGTGCGGATTGATCCGAGCGAGTTCGAGCTGGCGATCCTCAACCTTGCCGTCAACGCCAAAGATGCCATGCCGAATGGCGGCATGCTGTCGCTCCGCGCCGAGCCGGTGACGCTCAAGGGCGGCGCCGACGAGGAGGGATTGCGCGGCGATTTTATCGCGGTGCGAGTCTGCGATACCGGGCAGGGCATTCCCGCGGATGTCATGACGCGGGTGTTCGAGCCGTTCTTCACCACCAAGGAAGCCAGCAAGGGCACTGGGCTCGGCCTGAGCCAGGTCTATGGCTTTGCCAAGCAGTCCGGCGGCGCTGCAACGGTAACGAGCAGCATCGGGCGCGGCACCACGGTCACGCTGTATCTGCCGAGAAGTTCGGAAGCACCTCAGTCCGCCGCGCCGCCCCCGCAGGTTCCGGTGCAGGCGCAGATCATTGGCACCGTGCTGCTGGTCGAGGATAATCCCGAAGTGGCCGAAGTCGGCGCCTACTATATGCGCCAGCTCGGGTATCGGGTGCGCAGCGCCGGCAATGTGGAGGCGGCGCTTGCCGCCCTCCGGCTCGATCCCGATGTGGATCTTGTCTTCTCGGACATCATGATGCCGGGCGGCCGCAACGGACTCGATCTCGCGTGCGAGATCGGCGAGCGCTACCCGCAAATTCCGGTCCTCCTCACCACCGGCTACAGCGCCAATGCGCAGGATGCCGTTCGTCACGGCGTGGTCGTCCTGCAAAAGCCCTATGACCTTGCGGCTCTGCGGCGCCATGTCGGCGAGGCCATCGAGCGCGCCAAGACGCAGCGCTAGTCAGCACCGCATGGCTTATGGGCCGCGTTGTTGCGGCAATTTCCGAAAACCGAAGGCAAGACCCAAGCGGATATACTTTGGTATATCCGGCTATCCCATTGCGCGCTGACGTTTCATTGGCGGATCGGCTATCGACGGGGCGTAGTTGCCTTGCGGGGCGGATCGCGTGGGGAACGGCTGCGAAAACTGAGGATCAGCAACGGCCTCTATCGCTGAAATGAATCCAGCCGGAAACAGCGGTGGCCTTTGTGACAAAAAAAGGCGACGGAATCTTTTCGCTTTCCTGGCAGGGCTTGCCGGGAGCGCGTGTGCCGTCCGCTCTGATCAGGTTCGCATCCTTCCCAGCCTCGACGCCTGCCGGGCAACTCAATTGCCAGATGCCCACAGGATGAGAGCAGATGCATGGCCCGATCGAGAACGAACAGCGCGTGACATTCGTGAAGCCGGAGGGGGCGGGCGATCGGTCTGCGCCGCGCCGGCGCCTCGTCGTCGGGGGAGCTATCGCAGTTCTGGCGGTGGGCCTCGGCCTGCTGATCTATCCTCCCGGCAATTGGCGCCCGGCGAAGGAGGCGCAGACCGTTGCGGCGCGCGAGGCGACATCGTTTGTTCGCGAGGGCAACCGTGTCCGCATTCCGGAAGGCTCGCCGCTGCGCGCCAGGCTGGCGGTCGCTGCCGTATCCGAAAAGGAGATGGTGCGGGATCTGCTCGTCCCGGCCGTGGTCGAGGCCGACCCTGCACGTCTGATGAAGGTTCTTCCGCCGGTCGCCGGGCGGATCGCCGAACTCAAGGTGCGGCTGGGCGAGCGGGTGGAGCGCGGTCAGCAACTGCTCGTGCTCGACTCCCCCGATCTTCGCACCGCCTATTCCGAATATGACCGCGCCAAGGCGCTGCTCGATCTTGCTGCGAAAAACCGCAGCCGCCTGCATGCGCTGAGCACAGGCGGCGGTATCGCGCTGAAGGAGGTGCAGCAGGCCGATGCCGATTTCATCACGGCCGAGGCGGAATATCAGCGCGCGGAGGCGCATCTGCGGCAGATCGGGGTTGATCCTGCAGCGGCCGACAAATCCCGCAATGTCGCGATCACCGCGCCGATGTCCGGCAGCGTGGTCGAGCTTGCGGCCTCGCCGGGCGCTTATTGGAACGACAACACCGAGACACTGCTGACGATCGCCGACCTCAGCGCGATCTTCGTCACGGCCAATCTGCCGGAGAAGGACCTTTCGCGCGTTGCGGAGGGGCAGGCGGCTGAGGTGGTTCTCTCCGCTTATCCGGGCGAGGTGCTCAAGAGTACGGTCGCTTTCGTCAGCGATATTTTGGAGGCTGAGACGCGCCGGGCCAAGGTCCGGATCGGTTTTGCGAACAAGGATGCCCGGCTCAAGCCCGGCATGTTCGCCAACGTCACTTTTCGCGCACCGAAGGCGAGCGTGCCTGTCGTGCCCGCGACCGCTCTCGTGCTCAAGGATGATGCCAGCCAGGTGTACGTCGAGGTCGCGCCATGGGTGTTTGAAGCGCGCCCGGTCGAGGTCGGTTTTCAGCAGGGCGATGCAGCCGTGATCCAGAGCGGCGTCAAGGCCGGCGAGCGCGTGATTGTCCGCGGCGGAGTGCTGCTCAATGATTAAGCGATTGATCGACTTCGCCCTGAACCGCCGGCTGCTGATCGGCCTTCTGTCCGTCGCAGTCGCGATCTTCGGCTATTATTCGTGGACCCAGCTTGCGCTGGAGGCCTATCCCGACATCGCCGACGTGACGTCGCAAGTGATCACGCAGGCGCCGGGGTTCGCCGCAGAGGAGGTCGAGCAGCAGATCACCGTGCCGCTCGAGCGCGAGCTGAACGGCACGCCGGGCCTGATCGTGATGCGTTCCAAGAGCACCTTTGGCCTGTCGCTGATCACGCTCGTTTTTCGCGACGGCGTCGATGACTACTGGGCGCGCCAGCGCATCACCGAGCGGATCCAGAACGTCGATCTTCCGCATGGCGCCGCGCCCCAGCTCGATCCGCTGACGTCCCCGATCGGCGAGATCTATCGCTACACCCTTGAATCCGATTCCAAGAACCTGCGCGAGCTTTCGGAAATCCAGCGCTGGACGGTGATCCCTGCACTCAAGCAGATCGCGGGCGTCGCCGACGTCGCCAATTTTGGTGGCCTCACCACGCAATTTCAGCTCGAGCTCGATCCGGCCCAGCTCATGCGCTTCAATCTGTCGCTCAAGAACGTCACCGAGGCGATCGAGGCCAACAGCTACAACGCCGGCGGAAGCGTGCTGACGCGCGGCGAGCTCGGCTATGTCGTGCGCGGCATCGGCCTTATCCAGAGCCTCGACGACATGGGCAACATCGTCGTCACGCAGCGCAACGGCTCGCCGGTTTTCATCCGCGATCTCGGCAAGCTCAGGCTGAGCAGCCAGGAGCGGCGGGGCATTCTGGGCAAGGACGAAAGGGGCGACACGCTCTCCGGCATCGTTCTCCTGCTGCGCGGCGAAAATCCCTCGCGCGTGCTCGACGGGGTTCACGCCAAGGTCGCGGAGCTAAACAAGAGCCTTTTGAGCTCGGATGTCCAGATCGTGCCTTATCTCGATCGGTCGCACCTCGTGAATGCGACGGTCAACAAGGTGTCGCATACGATCCTTGAAGGCATCGGCCTCGTTCTGATCGTGCTGATCCTGTTTCTCGGCAGCCCGCGCAGCGCGCTGATCGTCGGCGTCACCATTCCGTTCGCCATGCTGGTGGCGTTCGTTCTGATGAACCTCACCAAAATCCCGGCCAACCTGCTGTCGCTCGGGGCGATCGATTTCGGCATCATCGTCGATGCGTCGATCGTCATGACCGAGGCTATTCTGCGCCGGCGCGAGGCGAAGCCCGGCGAGACGCTGACCCCCGCGGATGTCCGCGATGCGTCGCTGCAGGTCGCAAGGCCGATTTTCTTCGCGACCCTCGTCATCATCGCTGCCTATCTGCCGCTGTTCGCTTTCCAGCGCGTGGAAGCCAAGCTGTTCACGCCGATGGTGTTCGCGGTCGGCTACGCCCAGCTCGGCGCGCTGATCTTCGCGCTCACGGTGATCCCCGGGCTTGCCTATTTCGCTTATCGGAAGCCGATGCGGCTGTTCCATAACCCGCTCATCGGGTGGCTGGAGGCCGGCTACCAGAGAATGCTGCGGCAAATGCTCGACCGGCCGCGCCGCGTGATGGGGCTGACCGCCGCTGTCGCCGTCGCGGTGGTGGGGCTCGGCTCGACGGTCGGGCGGGAATTTTTGCCCGAGCTCGATGAAGGCTCGATCTGGCTTCAGGTTCAGATGCCGGCGGGCATTTCGCTCGAGACGGCGACCGGCATGGCCGGCGAACTGCGCCGCGCCGTCCGTGAGTTTCCGGAAGTGTCCTATGTGGTGACGCAGCTCGGGCGCAACGACGACGGTACCGATCCGTGGACGCCGTCGCATATCGAGGCCAGCGTCGGGCTTCATCCCTATGACAGCTGGCCCTCGCGCACCGGCAAGCAGGATCTGATCCGGCGCATGGCGGAGCGGTTCGAGTCGATGCCGGGCTTCCAGATCGGCTTCAGCCAGCCGATGATCGATGGCGTCAACGACAAGATCGCCGGCGCGCACAGCCAGCTCGTCGTCAAGGTGTACGGCAACGCGTTCAAGGAGCTCCGCAGAATTTCGCGGGAAATTGTCGATGTGCTCAAGGCCACGCCCGGCGCCACGGATGTCGCGATCGATCAGGAGCCGCCGCTGCCGCAAATCGCGATCAAGGTCGACCGCGAGGCGGCGGCCCGCTACGGCATCAATGTCTCCGATGTCGCGGACCTCATCGAGAAGGGCATCGGTGGTGCGCCGGTCAGCCAGATCTTCATCGGGGAGCGCCGCTACGATGCGACCGTGCGCTTTTCGCCGGCCTCGCGCGCCACGCCCGATGCGATCGGCGACCTGACGCTGACATCGAGCGACGGCGCACTCATTCCGCTGTCGCAGGTGGCGAAGGTCGTGCTTCAGTCGGGTGAGAGCACGATCACGCGCGAGATGAACCAGCGGCACCTGACGGTAAAACTCAACTATCGCGATCGCGATCTGTCTTCGCTGCTCGCCGATGCCCGGCAGCGGATCAGCGAGAACGTGAAGTTTGATTCAAGCGCGTACCGGATCGAGTGGGGCGGGCAGTTCGAGAACCAGCGCCGGGCGGAGCGTCGCCTGATGCTCATCATGGGGCTGGTCTTGGGGCTGATGGTCATTCTGCTCTATCCGGAATTCGGTCTGCTGCGTCAGGTGCTCCTGATCCTCGGCATCGTGCCGCTGGCGACGCTCGGCGGGTTGATCGCCATCCACGCGACCGGCATGACGCTGAACATCGCCTCGAGCGTCGGCTTCATCGCGCTGTTCGGCGTGGCGATCATGAACGGCGTCGTGATGGTCGCGAATCTCAACCGGGTTCGAGCCGGGGGAATGCCACTGTACGAGGCCGTGCTGTTCGGCGCCCGTGAACGGCTGCGCCCGGTGCTGCTCACGGCGACGGTGGCGACCGTCGGCATGCTGCCGGCGGCGCTGGCCACCGGCATCGGCAGCGACGTCCAGCGCGGCGTCGGCACCGTGGTGGCGGGCGGCCTGATGACCGCGACGCTTCTCACGCTGTTCGTGATCCCGACGTTCTACTTCGTGCTCGAGCCCTGGGCGCTTCAGCGGGCGTCGGCGAAGGCGGCGCACGGCGCGGCGGAAGCGCAATCGTAACGCGCGGCTTCTTGGGGCGGGATTTCCAGAACATGCAGTGCAAGGTGGATCGCGTCATTCGCGAAAGCGCGGGCGTGGCGAAGGGGCGGAAGTTGATGGTGCTACGGATGCGTGTTGCAGTCCCGGTGTTGCTTGCGGTGGGGCTGGCGGGCTGTGCGGTCGGGCCGGATTTCCAGCGGCCGGCGGCGCCGGCGGCGACCGGCTTTCTCGCTGCGGGGCGGGACGACGCGGCGGGCCGCGGGACCGGCCTGCAGCTGGCGCACGGCGGCGAGGTCCCGGCGCAGTGGTGGGCGCTGTTCCGCGCGCCGTCGCTCGACCGCCTAGTGCGCGACGGCGTCGCCCATAACGCCGACCTCGCCGCCGCCGAGGCGGCGGTGCGGCTGGCGCGCGCCAACGCGCTCGCCCAGCGCGGCGCGCTGCTGCCGACGGTCGACCTCGGCCTCGACGCCAGCCGCCAGAAGGTCCCGGTCGCGTTCGACCCCGAGGCACCGGAGGCCGGCCCCGCGGCGCGCTACGGCGTCGTCACCCGCCAGGTCAGCGTCGCCTTCGTGCCCGACGTCTGGGGCGGCCTGCGCCGCCAGGTCGAGGCCAGCGACGCCGAGGTCGAGGCCCAGGCGTTCCAGCGCGAGGGCGTCTATCTGACGCTGGCCGCGAACATCGCGCTGGCGGCGATCGAGGAGGCCCGGCTGCGCGGCCAGCTCGCGGCGACCCGGCGGATCGTCGCGCTGCAGCAGGACCTGCTGCGCATGCTGCAGCGCCAGCACGTGCAGGGCCAGATCGCGCGCGCCGAGGTGCTGGCCCAGGAGACCGCGCTGGCCCAGGTGCAACTGGCGCTGCCGCCGCTCGAGCGCGAGCTCGCCCAGCAGCGCCACCTGTTGGCGGTGCTGACCGGGCGGCTGCCGAGCGACCCCGGGCTGCCGCGCTTCGAGCTCGCCGCCTTCGGCCTGCCGCGCCAGCTGCCGCTCAGCCTGCCCGGCGACGTCGTCCGCCAGCGCCCGGACATCCGCACCGCCGAGGCCGGCCTGCGCGCCGCCAATGCCGAGATCGGCGTCGCCATCGCCAACCGCCTGCCGCAGATCACGCTCAGCGCCAATGCCGGCAAGACCTGGTCGAACGTCCCCGACCTGTCGCCGAGCGGGGCGTTCTGGGCGGTCGGCGGCAACCTCGCGCAAAAAGTGTTCGACGCCGGCACGCTCGCCTACAAGCAGCGCGCCGCCGAGGAGGCCGCGCAGCAGGCGCTGGCGCAGTACCGCGGCGTGGTGCTGACCGCGTTCCAGAACGTCGCCGACGTGCTGGTGGCGCTGCAGGCCGACCTCCGGACGATCGCCGCGGCGCGGCGGGCCAAGCAGGCGGCCGAGCAGACCGTCGGGCTGATGCGCCGCCAGCTCGAGCAGGGCGAGATCAACCTCGCGCTGCTGATCGAGGCGCAGCGCGCCTATCTCGAGACGTCGACGGCGCTGGTCGACGCCGAGGCCGCCCGGCTCGCCGACACCGTCGCCCTGTTTCAGGCGCTTGGCGGCGGCTGGTGGAACCGGAACGACGGCGAGGGCCGGCTCGCCGAGACCCAGCTTTGAGATGACCGGCCGCCTTCGGCTATAAGGGGCCCGACAGCCCGGGCTTAAACCGGCCGCAGCGTTGCCCGGCAGTCAATTGCGCGGATCGATGGGAACCGGAACATGCAGCGCCCACATCGAGAGTGGCAGATGCCGATGAAGTTTCGTCCGAACGATCGCTCGCGATCCGGTTCGCTCGTCGTGATCGGGCCGATCGTGGCCGCCATGGCGCTCGTGATGGTGATCGACACCGTCACCGATTACGCGATCGCCGCCGCCGTCTTCTATACCGCGATCATCCTGTTTGCTGCCCGGCTGATGACGGCGCGGATGGTGGTGCTGCTGGCCTTCGCCTGCGTCGTCCTCACCGTGACGAGTTTTCTCCTGACGCATTCTGGCGCCTATGAGGTGGGCCTCATCAACACCGGCATCAGCATCGTCGCGATCGGCGTCACGACCTACCTCGCGCTGCGCCTCGTGGCGGCGGAGGCCTCCGCCTTCGAGGCGCGCGAGCGCCTCCTGCGGGTGGCCCGTGTCACCAGCCTTGGCGAGCTCACCGCATCGATCGCCCATGAAGTCAACCAGCCGCTCGCGGCGGTGGTGACCAGCGCGAATGCCTGCACGCGGTGGCTGGCGCAGGACCCGCCGGGCATGGACAACGCACGGCGCGCGCTCGAACGGGTGGTGAAGGAGGCGAACCGTGCGAGCGAGGTGATCGCGCGGGTGCGCGGGCTCACGAGCGGCAAGGCGCCCGAGCGGAGCCGGCTCGATTTCAACGACGCGGTGCGCGAAATCGTCGATCTCGCCCAAGGGCAGATCAGCACACACCAGATTGCGCTGACCATGCGGCTGGACGAAACAGCGCCCGCGGTGATCGCCGACCGGATTCAGATCGGGCAGGTTGTCGGCAATCTGCTGCTGAACGCGATCGAGGCCATCGTGGCATCGCCGGGCAGCCGGCGCGAACTGGAGATTTCCACCGAGGTAGACGGCCACGAGCGCGTGCGCTTTTCGATCACCGATTCCGGCGTCGGCTTTCCACCGGGTGTCGCCGAGCATCTGTTCGACGCCTTCTGGACCACCAAGACGGATGGCATCGGGCTCGGCCTCACCATCAGCCGCTCGATCATCGAAGCCAATGGCGGAACGATCTGGGCCGAGGCGAGCGAAGCGGGCGGGGCGGTGTTCTCGTTCGACCTCCCGTTCGCCAAAGGCAAGGCGGAATGAACGAAGGAGCGCGCATGGCGGCGGCCGAAAATTCGATGATCTACATCATTGACGACGACAGCTCGGTTCGCGAGGCGCTTGAGGATCTGCTCGCCTCCGTTTCGCTGCGGTCCCGGTCGTTCGGCTCGGTGCAGGAGTTTCTTGATGCGGAACTCGTCGACGCACCGAGCTGCCTCGTGCTCGACGTCCGGATGCCGGGCCAGAGCGGCATGGACTTTTTGCGGCGCATGCCCGGATTGGGGCTGCATCTGCCGACCGTCGTCATCACCGGCCACGGCGACATCCCGATGGGGGTGACGGCGATGAAGGACGGGGCGATCGAATTTTTGACCAAACCGTTCCGCGATCAGGATCTGCTCGACGCCATTCATCTCGGTATCGCCAGGGATCAGGCGCGCCGGGCGAAGGATGCGGCGATCTCCGAGCTGCGCGAACGCTGGGCGACGCTGACGCGCGGCGAGCAGGAGGTGATGCAACTCGTGGTGCGAGGCCTGCTCAACAAGCAGATCGCCGGTGCGCTGGAGGTCAGCGAGATCACGGTCAAGGTCCGCCGCAGCCATCTGATGCGCAAGATGGGGGCGCAGACGCTTGCCGATCTGATCAGGTTCTATGACCGCATCCACGCAGCGTAAGAGCGAGCCGATTTCGTCGGCCTGAAAGGCGTACCTGAACGGCCCTCTGCAGCCGGCGCAGCGTTCCATTGACTCAAATCAATCGGCATCCGCCCGGGCGGGCTAGTTTCGCGCCTCGCATCTGTTCGCCAGAAGACGCCGGGCTGTGATGTTTTGCACCTGCCGGGCGACGATCGGGTTGCGCGCGCAGCTGTCCGAAGAATGTGGTGCGAATATTTTGCGATGTCTCGCGGTCTGCAATGGCCTCGATCGCGCGAGATGAAGCAGCACCACCGCTTCTTGAGGCGCATACATGATCAGCCACGCGATCGCTCATGTCCAACCCCGCAAGCCGGAGCCGGCCTCATCGGTTCGGCGAGCGCTTGAGCGCAGCGAGCTTTATTCCGAGGAGCTCGGGATCGACCTCGCCAAGGGCAGCGATGCCGAATACTTCCGCTGGTTTTTGGCGAGCCTTTTGTTCGGTGCCCGAATCTCGGAAACGACGGCCAAAAAAACCTATCAGAGCTTTGTAGCGCATCGTCTGACGAGCCCTCACAAGATCATCGATGCCGGTTGGGATTTTTTGGTCTATCCCGTAATGCGCGAGGGCGGCTATGTCCGCTACGACGGCCGCAAGTCGACGCAGGTTCTCCGCGACTGCGAAATGCTGATCGCCGACTATGGCGGCTCGCTTACGCGATTGCACGATGCGGCGCGAGATGAGCGGGACCTCGAGGAAAGGCTGTTCGCGTTCTATGGCGTCGGGCCGGTAACCGTGAACATCTTTCTCCGCGAGCTGCGCCCGCTCTGGGCCAAGGCGGACCCGGCCCCGCTTCCTGCGGTCGAGATGCTTGCGAAAGATTTTGCGATCGATCTTCGCCGCTACAAGCGCAAGAGCCTGACCTTCGTGAGGGTAGAGGCGGGCCTGCTTCGGCACCGTCATGACTTGCGAGATGGCCGATGAATGCGAGTGTCCCGCCGACATGCCGATGGAACGCATTTGTGGATGGCGGGCATGGCCAAGGAAATTGAGCGCAAGTTTCTGGTCAAGGGCAAGGCCTGGCGCGCGCTGGCCAAGGGCAAGATCTATCGGCAGGGTTATCTCAACGAAGCGGCTTGCGTGATACGCGTGCGAACGACCGACCGCAAAGCCTACCTCACGATCAAGAGCAGCGCCGCCGGTACGACCAGGGACGAGTTCGAATACGAAATTCCCTATGACGACGGAAAGGCCATTCTCGAAACGCTGGCCGACCGGCCCTTGATAGAGAAGAGGCGATACAAAATTCCCGCAGGCGAGGTCACATGGGAGGTTGACGAGTTTCTTGGCGAGAACGCGGGATTGATCGTGGCGGAGGTGCAGCTGACGAGCGAGGACGAGGCGTTTGCGAAGCCGGAATGGCTGGGCGACGAGATCACCAGTGATCCGCGATACTACAACGCCAATCTCGCCAAGACCCCGTTCAAGCGCTGGCGATAACCGTTTTGCGGGGTAGCGGGCTTAGTGCCGGCACAGCGGAGGGACGCGGGAAAGATTGACCAGGATCAACGAGAGAACGCCGCTGCGGAGGTAAAGGACTTCAATCTTATGGGAGGTCTGAGCCGTGGATCTCGATGAAGCAATCATTGGCCGTCGTTCCGTGCGGGAATATCGCAGTCAGCCGGTTGACGAGAAATTGATCCATCAGCTGATCGACGCGGCGATCCAGGCGCCGAACGCCGTAAATCAACAGCCATGGACCTTCACGGTCGTGCGCGACCAAAGTTTGCTGGACAAGATCTCGCGCGAGGCCAAGTCGCATATGCTGGCAACCGTTGCCGTGAACGAGCTCTCGCAGAATCTGCAGGCGCACCTCGCCGATCCCGACTTTCAGATCTTTTATCACGCGCCCGCGTTGATCCTGATCTCCGCCAATGCGCAGGGCCCATGGATCGTTGAAGATTGCGCGCTCGCAGCCGAGAATTTGATGCTTGCCGCATATGCAGCCGGGCTTGGCACCTGCTGGATCGGTTTTGCGCAGGGGTTTCTCAATACGCCGGCAGGGAAATCCTCGCTGGATCTTCCCGTCGCATGGGTGCCCGTGGCGCCTATCATCGTCGGTCATCCAAAGGCTGCGCAAAATCCCGTCCCGCGCAATGAGGCGCGAATTCGTTGGATTGGCTGAACCGCACGCGGAAGGACGGCGTGAAATCAGCGGAAGCTGCCGCGCACAAATTGACGCAATAATAGTCGGATTGCCACGAGGATTGCCGAATGCCGCTAACTGCGGCGAGCGATCTGAGGCCATAATTGCCGCAGCTGCAGCGGCAGCTGGTCGATCACCTTTGCGGTTTCGCCGGGATCGAGTTTTTCCCAAAGTAGTTGAAATACTGCTTCGCTCACCGTCAGCGGATCCATGGGGAAACGAGGGGGGAGCTGCACCAGCACATGGTCGGCGAATTCCTCCGCGCTACGATCCTTGACCGGCTTTCCGGCCATGTGCCAGCCCTCATAATAGAGGCCGCGGATGAGCATCGGAAGCTCCGCGCCAAGATGCACGGCCATCTCGGGCGTCATCCGATCGCGCAGCGCATGCAGTACAGCCCGCAAGGCACTGTAAGCATGTTGCCGCTCTTCGAAGTGGAGCTGCTCGGATAGTGCTTTGAGCCAGATGTTGGTCTCCTGCACCGTGTGTTCCAAAGCTGTAACGCCTGGTACGCTCACCACCGGATCTCCTTTTTTCTTATTCTGTTTTCTAAACCAAAGAGAGCTTTGATGTGAATCAAACGGATGTGCGATCCGGGGCAAGATGCGCGCAATTGATCTACATCAATGCTCGTGGTCCGCATGCTATTTTATCGATGCGACGTTGGAGGCGGGGTGGGCTCGTTTAGCGTACAGGAGCAAGCCATGGGCGTTGCAGCTACCCTCGCACAGTATCTCGCCGACCGGGGCGTTGCGTATGATGTGATAAAGCATCCGCACACAGAGACTGCTTGGGCAAGTGCCGAAGCGGGGCACCTGCCGGCTGATCGCCTCGCCAAGGCGGTCGTGCTTAAGGAAGACGAGGGGTTTCTGCTCGCGGTGCTGGCGGCATCCCGTCACATTAAACTCGGCGAGCTCCGCGATTTTCTGGGATCCGACGTGGATCTGGCCAATGAGAGGCAGATCGCGACCATCTTTCGTGATTGCGAGCGAGGCGCCGTGCCGCCGCTCGGTGCGGCCTATGGGCTCAAAGTCGTCGTGGATGACAGTCTGACGAATGCGCCGGAGATATATCTGGAGGCCGGCGACCATGCGAGCCTGGTGCATATGAGCGGGGCAAGTTTTCGCGAGCTCTTGGCTGAGGCCCGTCACGGGTGGTTCACCGAGCCTGCGTGAACGCGAGCTGGTCGGGAGCGTTGACGGTGGAGGCCGTGGGCGGCGGACTCGGCGCGGCATCGGTCGCAGGTCCCGCAGCGCGGCGGGCGCTCCTCTCCGAAGTAGCGGCGGAGGAAAACGCTTCGGCATTCCTCGGATCGTGCGTAATCGGCCACGAGCCCCAACCGGCGTTCGCCTTCATAGCGGAACGTCTTGAGCTTTGCCACGAGATCGCGGGCGCCGGCGCGGAAGGTGTCAAACGGCACCGGAACGATGATGCGGCCTTCCTGATCGCGCTCGACGAGGCCAGCCTGCTCAAGATCGGACAGTAACGCTTCGCCAATCCGTGCCGATACGCCCGCCGAATAGGTGAGAGCCGCCGCTGTAGGGGCGCGGCCCTCGGCGACCCATGCGCCGAGCGCTTTCTCGAGCTTCTCCAGATGCCACACGCGCGGGCGGCTTGACGCTTGAAGCCACTCCTGAATCTCGAGGTCGTCCGCATCGAACAGGAGGATGCAGTATGCCGGCCGGCCGTCGCGTCCCGCACGTCCGATCTCCTGCACATATTGCTCCAGCGAGCCGGGCGCCTGGTAGTGGATGATGTAGCGAATGTTGGGCTTGTCGATTCCCATGCCGAAAGCGCTCGTCGCCACCATGATCAGCCGCCGCGAGGGCTGCATGAACTGATACTGGGCTGCGGCGCGATCGGCGGCGCGCATCTTGCCGTGATACCGCACCACCGGATAACCGGCCCGTTTCAGAGCGCCCGCGAGCTGATCGACCATGACGGTTGTGGCGCAGTAGATGATGCCGGGGCGCTGCAGTCTGCGGATGCGACGAACGGCAGTGCCGAGCTTGGCCGGGCCTGGCACGAGTTCGACCGACAGGCGAAGGTTCGCGCGTTGGGCAGGTGCGACAAGCACAAGCGGCTCGTGCAGGTGAAGCCGTTCCGCGATGTCCCTGCGCACGCGCGGCGTCGCGGTCGCAGTGAGCGCAAGCGCCGGCGGGTTGCCGAGGCGCTCGCGGGCGGCGCCGAGCCGCAAATAAGACGGCCGGAAGTCGTGGCCCCACTCGGAGATGCAGTGAGCCTCGTCCACGCAGAGAAGCGCCGGTCGAGCGCGTTCGAAACAGGATGCGGTGGCTTGTGACTCGAGCGTCTCAGGCGTGGTGAGAACGACGAGGCGACCGCCGCGTTCGATCAGGTCGAGCGCGGCGCGGCGCTCGGCCGCGCGCAGCCGGCTGTGAAGCGCGACGACAGGGACGCCGTGACTTCGGAGCGCGCATTCCTGATCTGCCATGAGGGCGATCAATGGCGAGACGACAATTGTCGGCCGCTCGAAGATCATTGCTGGAACTTGATAGATCAACGACTTTCCGAAGCCGGTCGGAAGCGCCACGAGCACGTCGCGCCTCTCGAGGACGGCAACCATTGCCGTTTCCTGCTCGGGCCGGAGTCGCTGAATGCCGAATGTCCCGCGCGCCATCCGTTGGCACACGTCAAGCAGATTCATGAAACGGATCTCCTCAAGCCGATAGAACTTATTCTCCTACGCTGTCGGAAGGAGTGTTGATCCATCTCAATCAGAATGGCTTGGCCCGCTCCGAAGGCAACATCGGCGCTTGCGCCTATTGGTGTGCGAGGACCCGGGACGTCGTGGGGCTTTCAGTTGTCCGCTGCCGAGCGATGGTCGGGATGAGAATCTGTTTCGATGGAGGTGAGCAGGCGCGTCAGGTGCGTCTCGCCATCGGGGCTCTCCACTTCGGCCATAATGCTAGCTGTGCCTCGACCGGGCCGCAGAAAGTCATGATAAAACATGCTGAGATCGATCGATTGTTCGCCTGCCGGTCCCGGCTCGACGAGGCGCGGCCCGGCTTCGTCTTCGACGACGATGGTCAAACGCCAGCCCTCGCTCCGGTGCTGCGGCGTGATTTCGAGTGTGCCGATGGTTGCGATTTCACTCAGATCGTCGCGTTCCTCGTCACCAAGATGAAGCTCCTGCTGCTCCGGAATCTCGCGAACCTCCGTCGACCGTCGTGCATTGAGTTGCAACCGAAGCGAACCGGCCGTTTGTTCCGCCAAGAGCCAGCGCACAATCTGTGCGGGATCCAGATCAACAGGATAACTCTCCATGCCAACTCCCTTGGCGAGAATGCGGAGAAGAGGACGGCTCAAAATTCTGGCGCTTCGCGCTCTGACGCATGCTCAAAATTGCTGCCGTGGCGCCCTCCCTCGGAGTTTGCGAGCCCGGACGATCGGCGCGGGAAAGCGAGGCAGGACCCGCGCCCCTCTTCCGGCGGGCCGGAGTTTCCCCCGGGGTGTTCGGACAGGCGGTGCGACGGGTCCCTCCGCCCATGTTTCATCGACAGACTGGTTTATCGCGTAAGCAGATCCGCGCCCGTAGACGTTTCACTGCCGTGCTTCGCCAATCTTATCTCCACATGACGGAGCCGAATTTATGCATAGGCCGCATGAGCTGTGCGTTGATCTTGATCAAAATCGCGAGGGAGATCGCCGACCGATCGGTTGTGCTGGACCACATCTCCAATTGATCTGTCTCAACAAGGTGGCCGACAAACGGCACCAGATAGCGTGTTTTCTGCGTGGCTGTTCGTTCGGTCCGGCAAGATGAAATCGAGGTTCTGACCATGAAGGAAAAAGCAAAACAGACCGGGACGACCGCCGACGAATTGTCGCCGGCGTTGACGATTTCGGCCGAAAAGGTGTGTTTCATTATCATCAAGGCGAGAGAGTTCGCGGCCAAGGATGTGACGACAGAGCCCGATCCGGGATCGAATCCGTCGGATGATATGGAATCTTCCGTTCTTGAAGAGCATGAGGACGATCCTGTCGTCGAAGAGTTGAGCTCGCTTATCGACTCCCTGTCCGAGGACGAGCAGGTCGATCTTGTTGCACTGACATGGCTTGGCCGGGACGGCAACTCAGCCTCCGACTGGCCGTCAATCCGTGCGGAGGCTGCCAGCGCCCATAATGAGCGCACCACAGGCTATCTTCTCGGCATCCCCCAGCTCGGCGATTTCCTCGAAGAAGGCTTTTCAATGGTCGGCCTCTCTTGCGAGGAATTTGAAAAAGGCCGGCTCTGACGTATGATTTTGTTCGTTGTGTTTGCGAGGAGCTCGCCATGGAGAGCGCAACGTTTCGGAAATGGCTCGCCGAACAAGGGTGCCGCTTCGATCGGCATGAGCATCATCAGCGCAGCGAAGGGCACGTCGTGGTGACGGTCCATCGCGATGACCGAAAGACCGAGATTCCCCTGGGCGGCTCTCATGAAACGCTCGATGCGCGCATTGTCAAACGTGCCTGCGAAGACCTTGGCCTCGACTGGTCGCAACTGCCGGGACCGAAGAGCCGCGTTTGACGCCGTGTGGATTGACGCTGAACGCGCTTACCGCTGGTAGACGCCGACGAGGGTAGCTTCTGCGAGGGTGTGTTTACGGGCCTCGTGTTCGATGTCCTTGCAAGATGGCTGTTTGTGGAATTGCAGATGTTCGATCGAGAGCGCAAGCAGCCGAAAACGATAGTGGTGTGTTCCATGGCGGTGCGGCGGGCAGGGCCCGCCATAACCAACGTGCCCAAAGTCATTTGTTCCCTGCTTGAAATCCGCTGCGCCATTCTCACGCCCGGCCCCTTCCGGTAGTGCGTTCAATCTTGGCGGAATGTCATAAACGGCCCAATGATGCCATGTGCCCATCGGCGCGTCGGGATCGTTGCAGAGAAGGGCGAAACTGCGCGTCTCTGCCGGAGGTGCAGCCCACTCAATCGGTGGCGACGTATTCTCGCCATCGCACGTGTAGCGCCGCGGGATTTCAGCGCCTTCGGAAAAGGCCTGCGAACGGACTTTCATTGGCTCCTCCCGTGACGGAGCGTGATAACACGACGTTGCAGCTGGGTCAGAATATCAGCGCGAGAATGACGGCGAGTATTTGATCAAGCCCTGTGCTGATCCGTTTGACCTAGATCATAGTCGGCAAGGGCGGCTCCGATTAGGTGTTTTACGTGAATGGATTGATCGCCGAATCTTGAAGCCGAGTTCGCTGGTGGCGATTTCCCGCATTTTCTCACGCTGACAGATCACGCAAGAGTTGCCGAAGGGACGAAGATGGAAACGCCAGCCGAGATTGACTTTCAGGGAATGGAGCCGAATGAGCGGGTTCGCCAGTCGATCATCGCGCACATTGCGGAACTCGAAGAACGGTATGGACGCATTACCGCCTGTCGTGTCGTGCTCAAAGCGCCGGGTGGCCACCACCGCCAGGGGCTTTACGAGGTCAATCTCCGGCTGGCTTTGCCGACCGGCCGGGAGGTGAATGTCGCGCGCACGCCTCAGCAAGACGAGCGCTTCGTCGATGTGGATTTTGCCGTCAACGATGCTTTCAAGCACGCGCGGCGACGTTTGCAGGATCACGTGCGGCGCATGCAGGGGCAAGTGAAAACGCACGAAGCCCAGCCAATAGGCCAAGTGATCCGGCTGGACACGGAGGCCGGGTTCGGTTTTTTGGAAACAGCCGACCACCGCGAGATCTATTTTCACAGAAACAGCGTGCTCGATGGCGGTTTTGACCGGTTGTCGGTCGGCGCACAGGTGGCATTCGTCGAGGAGCAAGGCGACAAGGGCCCACAGGCGAGCACAGTCAGGCTGTTGGGCGACCACAGAATGAGAAGATGAGGCCGGATAAGGCCGCTCGCCCAAATATGCCGGCGGCAAATTTCTGATTCCTTGCGGTTTGATGTCTGTCAAAGCGGCCGCAAAAAATTCCGGCGAAGAGTTTCCCAAAAGGGAGCCCGCCGTGAAATCCGCCATTGTCATCAGCCCGCCGCAAGAGCTGCGCGCCCTGCCGGTTGAGCAGCTCTACCGCAAGACGGACACGGCCAGCCTCAAATTCTCCACGACTGCGGAGCTTGAACCGATCGACGGGCTTGTCGGCCAGGAACGCGCGCTCGAGGCAATTCGCTTCGGGACGGAAGTCGATCAGGCGGGCTTCAATCTGTTCGTCATCGGTCCCAACGGCGCGCGCATGCAGGCAGCGGTCAAAGCCGTTCTCGCTGAAGAGGCGTCCGCGAGGCTGCGTCCTTCGGATTGGGTGTACGTCCACAATTTCGCAGATCCGGATAAGCCGGTCGCGATAGAATTGCCCGCTGGCCGCGCGCGGGCATTTCAGACAACGATGCACAAGCTGATCGATGATCTCAAGACGGCGTTATCCGCGGTCTTTCAAAGCGAGGATTATCAGACGCGGCGCAGTGCAATCGACGAGGCATTTCAGAAGAAGCAAGGAGAGGCCTTTTCCGCTTTGCGCGACAAGGCAGCCGAACGGGACATTGTCATCGTGCGGACCCCTCTCGGCTTCGCCCTGGCGCCAGCCAAGAACGGTGAAGTCGTGCCTCCCGATGAGTTCAACACATGGCCGGATGACAAGCGACAGGAGGTGCAAACGACCATTCAGGCGCTGGAGAAGGATCTCGAGCACATCATTCACCACATGCCGCAGTGGGAGAAGCAACGCCGCGATGAGATTCGCCAGGTCAATCGCGATACGGCGAAATATGCGGTCAATCAGCCGATCGAAGAAGCCGAGAACGCTTTCAGAGATATTCCGCGCGTCCTTCGACACATCGAGACCATGCGGGCGGACCTCGTCGAGAATGTCGCTGTCTCCATTGTCAAGGGTGAAGAGGGCGTGCCGGATCCAGCAGCCCTGAACGACGGAAATCTTTTTGACCGCTATGAGGTCAACTTGTTCGTCGCCCAGGATGACGGGCAGGGTGCTCCGATCGTCGAAGAACTGCATCCCGCGCTTGGCAACCTCATCGGCCGCATCGAATACGTTCAGGTGCGCGGGGCGCTGGTGACGAATTTTCGGCTCATCAAGGCCGGAGCCATTCACCGCGCCAATGGCGGCTATTTGCTGCTCGACGCCCGCAGCATTCTTCTCGAGCCGTTCAGTTGGACGGCGTTGAAACGCACGCTCCGGCGCGGCGAAATCGCCATCGAGGATATCGCCCGATTTCTCGGGTGGACCAGCACGGTCTCGCTGGCGCCCGACCCGATCCCGCTCAAGCTCAAGGTCTTTCTCTTCGGAGATCGTCTGTTCTATTTCCTCTTGGCTGCGCTCGACCCGGAGATGACCGAGCATTTCAAAGTGCTGGCCGACTTCGAGAACGATTTTGCGCGAACGCCGGAGAACGAGGCACTTCTTGCGCGGCTGGTCTCCACGCTGGCCCGGCGCGACGGATTGATGCCGTTGGAGCGTGACGCAGTCGGGCTGGTGCTGGAGCATGCCTCGCGCCTTGCGGACCATGCCGGCAAGCTTTCGCTGATCGTCGAACAGGCCCGGGACGTGTTGATCGAGGCGCATTACAATGCGCGAAAAGCAAAACGCGACATCATTCTACGTCTCGATGTCGATGACGCGCTGAGCGCCCGTATTCGTCGCGCGGCACGGCTGCGCGACCGCGTGCAAGAGGCCATCCTCGAACAGGTTGCCCTTATTGATACGGCCGGGGCGCATGTCGGGCAGATCAACGGTCTCAGCGTCACCGAGCTCGGCGGCTTCGCCTTCGGGCGGCCGACGCGCATCACCTGCCGGGTGCGGCCCGGAACGGGCAAGGTTGTCGACATCGAGCGGGAAGTCGAGCTTGGCGGCCCGATCCACTCCAAAGGAGTCCTGATCTTGGCCGGCTTCCTGGCCGGCCGATACGCTCTGGATACCCCGATGTCCTTGTTTGCAAGCCTCGTGTTCGAGCAATCCTACGCGGGCGTGGAGGGTGACAGCGCATCATCCGCGGAACTCTACGCGCTGCTGTCGGCGCTCGCCGACGTCCCATTGCGCCAGGATCTCGCCGTGACCGGTTCGGTCAACCAGCATGGAGAGGTCCAAGCGATCGGCGGGGTCAACGAGAAGATCGAGGGTTTTTTTGATATCTGTCAGGCACGCGGTCTCACCGGAAGCCAAGGTGTCCTCATTCCGCAGGCCAATGTTCAACATCTCATGCTGCGTGAGGACGTCATCGATGCCTGCGCTGCGGGACGCTTCAGCATTTATCCTGTCGCAAATGTAGACGAGGGGATTATGCTTCTGACTGGAATGGCTGCGGGCGAACGTGGTTCCGATGGCGCCTATCTGCAGGGCAGCATCAATAGCCGCATCGAGGACCGGCTGCGGGCATTCGCGAGCGTGCGGCGGAGCTTTGCAAGAGGCCGCGACGACGATCGTTCAGGCGACTAGCCATGGCGGACGAGGCTCATACGTTCAAGCGTCTGGTTGTGGGGCTCGAGCCAAGGGCTTCCGATCGCGCGATGCGCGTTGCCGTGGACCTCGCCGAGCTACTGCATCTCGAGCTTTTGGGCCTCTTTATCGAAGATCCAAGTCTGCGAGATCTCGCAGCATTTCCGTTCGTCCGGGAATTCCAACCGATGGGCGGCGGCTGGCGTTCGATTGACCTCGATCGGCTAACTGACGATCTCGACATTGCGATCCGCAGCGCCGAACGAGTATTTTTCGGAGCCGCGAAAGACCTCACCACGCGGTATCAATTCAAGGTGGCTCGTGCCGGGGCTGCTGAGGCCATTGCCTCGATTTCGCGCTTGGGCGATATCATCGCGATCACGGAGCCTTCCACCCCGGCAATGCGCGCCACCCGGCACTTTTCGTGGTTTCTCAACGCCGCTTTTCATTCCGACGCAGCGGTCATGCTCGCGCCGTTCCAAGTTGCGCGGGTCAAGGGGCCGGTTGTGGCGATCGCGCTCGAGCCCGACGACCCTAGCATCCGCGCGGCAGCCGCCATCGCCGTGGCGGCCAAGGAGAATCTGATCATCGTGCACGGGCCCGAAGGCAAGGACGATGATCCGCAGTATCGCAAGCTTGCAGCGGAGACAGGTCTCAGCATCACGCATGCGTTCACGGGCAATGCTTCTCTCTCTGACCTGACGACGTATGCGCGCGTGCTCCGCAATGTACGGGAACGTCTGGTGGTTGCAGCCCGGCGAACTCTGGAGCCTGAGCTTGCGCTTGCGCTCGTGTCTTCACGTCATGTGCCCGTGCTGGTCATCGTACCAAGCTAACAGCGCGCGCGGCTTCCCGGCGATCAGGCGCCGCCGGTAACGGTTGGTCGCGTTATGATTTGCCAACACGAGCCTGCGGGCCATGCAGCGGCGCCGCAGATTGCTGCGCTGACCGGGCAGGCTCGGTGGCGGCGGGGCGGGCCGGGAGAATGCCTTCTTTTTGCGGTTGGGGGCGAATGGCCGGAAAATCCTCCGCTGTGAGCGTTTCCCGGAGCAGCAAAAGGTCGGCGCCCTGGTCGAGGTCGGCGCGCCGCGCCTGCAGGATCTCCGTTGCCCGGCCCAAAGCCTCGGTAACGAGGTCGCCAACCGCGAGATCGATCTCCCGTTCGGTTGCCTCGGAGGCCTGGATATGGTCCACCACAGCGCTCGGGAGGAAGGGCTGGGGCGGCGGCGCATAGGTGCGCTGGCCCACGGTCTCGGCCATGCCGTGGCGCGTCACCATTTCAACCGCAATTTCGGTAGCGCGCTGCAAATCATCGGCGGCTCCGGTCGAGACGTTGCCGTCGAAGACAAGGCCTTCGGCCGCACGGCCACCCATCAGCACAGTGATGCGGTTCTTGAGGTCGCTTTCGGCGAGCAGAAAGCGGTCCTCGGTCGGGCGCTGGATCGTGTAGCCCAGCGCCCCGACACCGCGCGGAATGATCGACACTTTGAGGATCGGGTCGACATGGGGAAGGCTGGCCGCGACGAGGGCGTGGCCCATTTCGTGATAGGCGACGCGCCGCCGCTCGTCTGCGCTCAGCACCCTGCTTTTCTTTTCGATGCCGGCGACGATGCGCTCGATGGCGCCGGTGAAATCGTCGAGCGTGACCGCGGTGCCGTTGCGCCGGGTCGCGATGATCGCCGCCTCATTCACCAGATTGGCGAGGTCCGCGCCCGTAAATCCGGTGGTCAGCCCGGCGACCGCGTCGAGATCGGTATTTTGCGCAAGCTGGATTTTGCGGACGTGCACTTTAAGGATCTCAAGGCGGCCCTTGCGATCCGGCCGGTCGACGAGGACCTGACGATCGAAGCGGCCAGCGCGCAGGAGAGCCGGATCGAGAATCTCGGGGCGGTTGGTCGCCGCGAGCAGGATCACGCCGACGCTTGGATCGAACCCGTCGATTTCTGCGAGGAGCTGGTTGAGGGTCTGTTCTTTCTCGTCGAGCCCGCCGAACGCGCCGGGAGCGCGACTGCGCCCAAGCGCGTCGAGCTCATCGATGAAGATGATGCAGGGCGCGGCCTTGCGGGCCTGCTCGAACAGATCGCGCACGCGGGCTGCGCCCACGCCCACGAACATCTCGACAAACTCCGAGCCGGAGATGGAAAAGAACGCAACGCCCGCTTCGCCGGCGACTGCGCGGGCGAGCAGCGTCTTGCCGGTGCCGGGCGGGCCGACGAGCAGAATGCCCTTGGGAATCCGCGCTCCAAGCCGCCCGTAGGCTTTGGGATCGCGCAAGAACGCGACGACCTCTTGCAGCTCGAACTTCGCCTCTTCGACGCCTGCAGCGTCCTTGAACGTCACCTTGGTATCGGTCTCGACGTAGACCTTGGCGCGCGATTTTCCGATCGTCATCAACCCGCCCATGCCCTGGCGTTCGACAACGCGCCGAAAGACAAACATCCAGACCAGATAGAAAATGATAACCGGCACGAGCCACGAAAGGATGGTCTTGATCAGACCATCCGAGGGCGCGCCCTTGACCTCGACATTGTGCGCGGCAAGTTTTTCGGCGAGTGATGGATCGACGCGCACAGTGTAGAACGCGCGCTTGCCGCTCGGCAGCGCTTCCTTCAGCGTGCCCTGGATCGCGTCGGCACTGACGGTGACGTCCGCGATCTTGCCATCTTTCAAGAGGCTTTCGAACTGGCTATAGGGAATGGTCTCGATCTGCGTGTAGCTCAGCCAAAAATACTGGAACAGCAGCACGCCGATCATGGCGATGACGCTGTACCAGATCGTGATCTGGCGCTTGCGGGATTCCGGTTCCATTGACGAGGCCGAGCCTAAAAGGACATTTAAGCTTCTGCGCCCGAACGGCAGTTGGGTGTTTGATCTGCCTCAATCCGTCAGGCCCGGCGGAAATGCCCAGCGGGGGCCTAGCCTGCCGCGGTGCTGTTTCCGTCGTCGGCCTGGTCCTCATTTGAGGCGATGGTCCGAAGGCGGCTCGGACGCAGCGCGCCGGCGCGCTCCAAGACCGGATAGGCAACCGAGCAGATATGCGAATGGATGCGCTTGAGATCGCGCAGGACGTCGAGATGGAGCGAGCTCGATTCAATGCTCTCCGGCCGGCCTTCACGCAATCGCCCGAGATGGCTTTCGGCGGCCGCGAGCTCGGCGGCGCGCAGGGTCGATTTCTCTGCGATGAGCTGGCGGGCAATCTTGACGTCGCCGGACATGAAGATGCTGAAGGCGAGTTTGAGGTTGGCGACGACCTCCTGATGGAAGGCCTCGAGCTCGGCGGCGCCCTGTTTCGAGAATGCGAGCTTTCGCTTGATCTTCTTCTGGGCCAGCTCCATCAGGTTCTTGTCGATGATGTCGCCGATGTGCTCGAGGTTGATCGAGAACGAGATGATTTCCAAAGCGCGATGGCCGTCCCGCTCATCCAGGCTCTCGCGCGTAAGCTGGGTGACGTAAAGCTTCACCGCTTCGTCGAGCTTGTCGACGGTGTTGTCCATCCGGCTGATCTCGGCGACCAGCCGGCGGTCGTCCGTCATCAGCGCGGTCATCGACTTGATGAGCATGGACTCGACAATGTCGCCGAGATGCAGAACCTCGCGCGCCGCACAGGCCAGCGCCACGGCCGGTGTTCCGAGGGCCGCCTCGTCGAGGTAAAGCGGGGTCGCCGGGTTGTCGGGACTGGCCCGTTCGGGCAGAAATTTTGTCAGCAGCGATGCCATCCAGTCGAGGGGCAGAATGAACACGATGGCCAGCGCCAGATTAAAAGCCGTGTGAAAGTCGGCTATCATCCGCGAGGGATTGGGTTCAAAGCGCGTCAGCGCTTCCGCGATGGGATTGAGGAACGGCAGCACCACCGCACAGCCGATCAGCCGGTTGAGCAGGTTGCCGAGCGGGAGGCGACGGCTCGCGGGATTGCTGCGGTCGCTGCCTTCGACGAGCGGGTTGATCGCGCTGCCGAGATTGGCACCGAGCGTCAGGGCCAGTGCCGCCACCGGCGTGATGAAGTTGGAATAGGCCAGGGACATGATCAGCAGCACAACCGTGACGCTCGAATGCGCCGCCCAGGTCAGCGCTGCGGCCATCAGGACGCACAGAAACGCGTCGCCGGTGATCGCCGCAACCAGCGTCCGGAATGCCGGAGCAGTCTCTGCCGGGGCCAATGTGTCGAGCAGAATATGAAGTGACAGCAGCATCAACCCGACGCCGATCGCGACCCGGCCGAGATCGCGCGTGCGGGTCTGGTTGCCTCGCTTGAATGCGACGATCCCGATCAGGAACAGCAGCGGGGCCACTGCGCTGACGTTGAACGAGAGCGCCTGGACGATAAGGGTGGTGCCGACGTTGGCACCGAGCATGATGGCGAGGGCAGGAACCAGATCGACGGCGCCCCCGGTCACGAAGGACGCGGTCATCAGCCCGGTCGCCGTACTGCTCTGCAGCAGCGCCGTCACCACGAGGCCGGCAAGGAAGGAGAGGAAGCGATTTTGCAGCGCGACGCCGAGAAAACGTCGCAAGTCCGACCCGAACGCTCTGATGATGCCGGTGTGCACCATGTGGAGGCCCCATAGCAGCAGGGCCACGCCACCCATCAGATCAAGGAGGATCATGCTGCTCATCCCATTCCCCCGGCGATGATCTTGGCCGCGGCACCGGCTCCTGTTTCTTCTGCGCATCGTGTATGGCGGTTGAGAATAGCACCGCCGCGGCATGTGTTTGAAAAATTGCATTGCGTTTGAAATTGAGTTGGCTCCGTGTCGGCCGCCAATTCCTGCCCCGGAGCAATCGCCGCTCGACCGGCCGGCGCAAGAGCGGCCGAGCATGATCACGGGGGGAGGACGGCCGATCGGCTCCCGCGCTGTTTCACGAGCTTATGAGCGGACGATACGGATCGATTTCTGTTTTTGCAGTGTTTCCAATCAGACGGCGGGGAACTTGCGGTCCTATGGGGAGCCGAGGAACACCCGAAGATGGCCAGCGATATTGAGGTTCAATCAGGGACGGGCACGCGGCGGGACTTCCTGTATGTCGCGACCGCTGCGGCTGCCGCTGTCGGGGCGGTTGCCGTGACGTACCCACTGATCGATCAGATGGAGCCCGATGCGTCGACGCTGGCCGCTGGCGGTCCGGTCGATTTCGACCTGAGCAAGCTGCAAGCGGGTCAACAGGCCGTCGTTCGTTGGCGCTCGCGACCCGTTGTCATCATCAATCGTCCGCCGGCGGCGCTTAAAACGCTGCAAGATCCAAAACTTCTCGCTCAACTGTCCGATGCGAATTCCACCGTGATCCAGCAGCCGCCCTATGCTGAAAACTGGCATCGCTCAATCAAGCCGGAACATGGCCTTCTGGTCGGCATCTGCACGCATCTCGGCTGCATTCCGATGTTCTATCCGGACCCAAGCAACACCACGCCGACATCAAATTGGGTGGGAGGGTATTTTTGCCCCTGTCACGGTTCGAAATATGACCTGGCTGGGCGCGTGTTCAGCGGCGTGCCGGCGCCTTACAATCTTCCCGTTCCGCCCTATCGGTATGTCAGCGACACGACCGTGCGGATCGGCGAGAATCCGCCCGATGTCAGTTGGGAATTTTCTTCAATCGTCCAGATATGAACGGACATAAGTTTCTTTTCAAAACTCTCCTGAGGCGGAATGAGGCAGGCCGCGCCCTCGGGCTCATTCCGCTCTCACAACGCGCAGCCTTTCAAACGCCAGGCGACGGCCCCGGCGAATGAAAAGCTGTCACTCACGCCAGAAGCGAACGCTTCCTGTCACCTCACACTGGCCGCATCGTCTGACTCTGACTCATCCTGGACTCGGCAGGCAGATGCTCAGGCGAAAAGTGACCGCACCAGTCTTCTGCTGTCACGACCGGCCAGAGCCCATGGCCCAACGGATCAGGCTGAGACACGGGAGGATTAAAGCGGCAGAGACCGCGTTCGTTCTGCGCGACGGCATCGTTCAATTTGTGGTAGTCATAGAAGCGGCAGCTCGCACAGCTGGTTGAATTGTTGGGCATCGTATTCTCCATGATGCTTGTGGCGACAGAAGCCACATCTGGGATCGGAGACGGCTGGCAGCAGATCCTCAGCCTCTAATTCGGTGAACATGCCGCAGTTCCGCGCGATGCGAAGAACTCCGCGCGGCGCGGCAGGCTCGGTGTTCCCTGCGGCTTCACCCCGCCCGCGAGCGCAGTTCGATCTGAAAGCCCCTGACCAGCCAGTTGAACAACAGGCCGTAAATCACCGCGAGCGGGAGGCCGACAATGGCGGTCGCCGCCATCAGCGCCTGCCAGTAATAGATGTCGCCGCGGATCAATTCCGTCGGCACCCCGGCGCTCACCGTGCGGCTTGCGGTCGCGCTCACGAAAACCGCGGCATAGATGTAATCGCTGAGCGACAGCGCGAAGGCGAACACGATGCATGTCGTGATGCCGGGCAGCGCGAGAGGAAGCGCCACGCGGAAGAAGACGCCGATGCGGCTCCAGCCATCGGTCAACGCGGCTTCCTCGACCTCCCTCGGGATCGAGCGGAAGAAACTGAGCAGGAGCCAGGTGCAGAACGGCACCGTGATCGTCGGATAGACCAGGATGAGCGACCACACCGTATTTGCGGTGCCGAGCAGCGTGACGATCTCATAGAGCGGGATGAACAGCAGCGTCGGCGGGATGAGATAGACAAGGAAGATTGCAATGCTGGAATGCTCGCCCCAATGGCCCATCAGCCGCGCGAGGCTATAGGCCGCGGGCACGGCGAGCACCAGCGTGATGGCGACGACGACCACGCCGATGAAGAACGAATTCCAGAGAAAGACCGGAAAATTCGTCTGGGTGAACAGGAAAGTAATGTTGCTGAGCGTCGGAGGAAGGTTGAACAGGAAAGGATTGTTGTTCGGATCGTAGAGATCGATGTTCTGCTTGAAAGCGGTGATCACCATCCACACGGCGGGGAAGACGGCGAACAGGCAGAGCAGTGCGAGCGCGACGTAAAAGCCGATGGCGCGGAGGAGGGATGTCGTTCGCATCGTCAGGCTCCTTCGCGGCGATAGGCTAATCTGAGGGCAAGAACCGACGCCGCGAGCAGCACCGGAAACAGGAACAGCGCGATTGCCGCGCCCTGGCTCAGCGCGCCGCCCTGAATGCCCTTGAGGTAGGCCCAATAGGGCAGAATTTCCGTGGTGTAGCCGGGCCCGCCGCGGGTGGTCAGCGCCACCACGGTCATGTCGCCGAAGATGATGAGCACGGTGAACAGGATGGCGACGGTGAGCAGGATCCCAAGCGCCGGCAGGGTGATGCGGAACAGCACGCGGAAATAGCCGGCGCCGTCCAGCGCGGCCTGCTCGAACAGCTCGTTCGGGATGGCGGTTCGGCCGGCCAGCACGATGATGGTGGACAGCGGCAGCGTGCGCCAGACATTGATGGCCACGACCGCGCTGATGCCGAGCCACTCGCGGCCGAGATAGTAGAGATTGTTGGCCGGGCCGAGCACCGTGCCGGGGCCGAGCAGGCCGACCGCGCGCAGAATCCAGTCGATCGGGCTGAATTCGGAATCGAGCAGCCAGAGCCAGCCGACTGCGGCGAGCGCCACCGGCATTGCCCATGGCAGGATCAGCAGGATGTGAACGAAACGCTTGCCGCGAAAATCCCGGGCCAGCAGCTCGACCTGGAGGACCGTCAGGATCGTGAGAAACACCAGCGTTGCCGCCGTGATGATGATGCTGTTGCGCAGCGCGAATGCGAAGGCGGTTTCGTGGACGACGCTGATGAAGTTGGCAAGACCGACGAAGTGGTGGATGCCGGGATCGCCGACCGTGGCATTGCTCAGGCTGAGCGCGATGGCAAGAAAGAACGGCATCGCCACCAGCGCCGCGACATAGATCACGGCGGGCGCCAGCATGATGGCGCCGACCACGGCGTCGCGATCCGCGATGCCGATCGACGTGCCAAGCGCGGGTTTCTCTTTGCGTTTGCGCGCTGCACCAAGGGCGCTGTCGTTTGTCATGCTCGCATCCTAGCCATTGGGCCGGAGGACATCCCTTCTGCAAAAACGCTGTTGAGGCGCTCAGACCGGCATGGGCGCCGTGCGCAGGCCGGTTGCCTTGTCGAAGAAGCGCAGCCGCGAAACCGGCACCACGAAATCCTGCACCTCGCCGACCTTGACCTTGTCGATGGTTTCCTGGCGCAGCTTGCACAACACTGCCGCGTTCTCGAACGCGCCTTTGATAGTGCCGTATGCCAGCCATTCGGAGCCGAGGAACTCGGATCGTGTGATGTGGATCTGGAACGTCGCGACGCCTTCGAGATGGGGGGCGGCGGCGCGCGGTAGGGCGTCCTCGGGCCGAAAGCCGATGATTGTATCGCCGCGTGCGAGGAGGTTCATCGGCGGCGTGCCGATAAACCCCGCGACAAACGTGTTGGCCGGCTCAAGGTAAAGCGCCTGCGGGGCGCCGATCTGGCGCAGCATGCCGGCCTGCATCACGGCGACGCGGTCGCCGAGCCCCACGGCTTCGATCTGATCATGGGTGACGTAGACGGTGGTGACGCCGGTGCGATTATGCAACTGCCGCAGTTCGGCGCGCGCCACCGCCCGCACCTGCGCATCGAGCGAGCTGAGCGGTTCGTCGAAGATGAAGAGCGAGGGGTTGCGCACGACGGCCCGCGCCAGCGCCACCTTCTGCTTTTCGCCGCCGGAGAGCCGGGCCGGACGGCGGTGAAGCAGGGCTTCGATGTGGAATAGCCCGGCGGCCCAGCGGACGAGCCGCTCGCGCTCCGCCTTCGCCACGCCGCGGGCCTCGAGCGGGAAGGCGATGTTGTCGGCCACCGACATGTGCGGATAGAGCGCGTAGCTTTGAAACACCATGGCGATGTTGCGGGCGCGCGGCGGCAAGGGCGTTATGATCCTGCCATCGAGAAGAACGTCTCCTGCGCTCGGCGTTTCAAGCCCGGCGATCACCCGCATCAGGGTTGTCTTGCCGCAGCCCGACGGCCCGACGATGGTGAGAAACTCGCCTTCGCGGGTCGTCAGATCGATTCCCTTGAGAGCCTTGAAGTCACCGAAATGCTTGGCAAGGCCCCGAACCTCGAGCACAGCCACGGCTTTTATCCCAGTTTACTTCCCGCCGGCCTCCCGGCCGCAGCCGACAAAGCCGAGCTTCTTCCACTTCTCGACGATCTGCTGCATCTGCGCCGCCGTATCCTTGACCGCCTGTTCCGGCGTCTTCTCGTCACGTGCGGCCTGCGCCATCATCGTCGACAGCAGGAAGGTGTTGTAGATCTCGCTGGTGGCCGGGTTGGCATAGCCGGGATAACCGAGCCATGCGGTCCAGGCGAGGGCGCCCCGCATCACCGAAAGCTTGTTGGGGGGCTCCGATCCCCATGGATCGTGATCGATCCAGCCGGCCTTCTGCTCGAGCTGCGGCACTGTCGGCGCATAGGCGGGGAAGTCATACAGCTTGCTGTAATAGGTGTCGCTTGAATAATTCGCGGTGAGATCGAGCATGAATTTCTTGGCCGCATCGATCTGGTTCTTGTTGGTTACATATTTCGGCAGGACATAGATGAACCAGACATGCGCGGTCTGGTGCACTTTGCCAGTCGAGCCCTTGAGGCCTGGCCGGAAGCCGGTGTCGGCCGCGTTCTTCGGGTTCGACTCTTGAGCCGTGCGATAGAAGGAGATCGAGTTCTGGATGTAGGATGCGCGTCCCGAGACGAAGGCCTGATTGTTCGAAGCGGCGTTCCAGGAAAACACCTCCGGCGTTTCGGCCCCGTGGAAGAGCTTGGCCTGATACTTCACCGCATCAATTACCTCCGGCGAATCCAGCGTCACCTCTCCGCAGGCGTCCTCGATCTGGCCTCCGAATGACCAGATCAGCGAACGGGCATAGAATTCCGAGTCGATCTCAGGCGACATGCCGACGCCGACCGGAATCCCGGTCTTCTGGAAGATTTTGACGCCGCCATTGTAGAGGTCATCATAGGTGACTGGTCCCTCCGGATAGCCGGCGTCCTTCCACAGCGAGATGCGATAATCGCCGGGGTCTACCACCCAGCCCACGCAATAGGCGTACCACTCCTGCTTGATCGGAAGGTAGGCTTGGTGGGTGCAGGGATCGACGCCCTTGCCGTAGGTCGCTTCCGCCGCCTCGTTCACGTCGTTCAAAGATTGCAGGCCCTGGATGAAGGCCGCAGGGGTGGCGTTCATCTGCACCAGCGTCGGCCCGCTGTTGGCGGCAATCGCCGCAGCGAGCGTCGAATTCAGGTCGGCGTAGCTGATGTGCTGCACTGTGACCTTGACGTTGTTCGCTTTCCCCCAGTCCTGGGCGTACTGGTCGAACCACTTGTCGTAGAGCGGCACGAAATGGCTCCACTGCGTGATCGACAGCGTCGTGCCATCCGGGAATTTTTCGGGGAACGTCAGCGAACCGAACTTGGTCTGGAATTGAACCGGCGACGGCTTCACGCTGGAAGATCCCTCATCCAGCGGGCCTGCGGCAAACACGTTTGTCCGTGTTGCGACCGCGCACAGCGCAGCAAGGGCGAGAAGCGCGGTTGTGAGCTTCAGGTAGTAGTACCGCTTCTGGGTCATGCTCTCTCTCCCTGTTGCTGGTACCTGATGGCGAAGGTGATGTGTCCCGATCGTTTCGTGCTCCGGTTGGAGTCTGGCGGATGTTCGCCTTCCGCGGAGCTACGCAATCGCCGACGTGATCCTCGCGCAACACAGGTTTTGGCGAGCATTACACGCCGCGCGAAAAGTCGCCTTGACCTGCTTTATTGATCTAGGTTGGTTGTTGCGATGTTGCGTCGCCTGCGCGCGGAACACCAGATCGGCAGCACTCGTCGCAATCGCAGCGATAGTGCGGCCGATCCTCACAAGGCGGCAGGTCAGGTTCCCGGAAGCTCCGCGTTGATCACCGGACCGAACAGTTCCCAGCGATCGCCGGTGAAACGCATCATCTGCAACTGCTTGATCGGCGCGAAATCCTGCGGACCGGTATTGATGGTGATGCCGGGCAGTAACAAGCCCAACTGCAGCTGATGGAGGCTGGCCGCCTGCTTCATAACGTTCTCACGGGTGAGATCGTCTCCGCACTGCTTGAGCACCTGCACGAGCGTCTGGGCCACCGTATAGCCATAGACCGGAAACGAACTGGTCTTGTCGCCGCCAGGATAATACCTGTCCATGAAAGCCAGCCAATCCTTGTAGGCAGGGTCGGTCTGCCACTGCGGGTCGGTTGGATCCTTGAGATAGGCTGTCGACAAGATGCCTCGCGCATTGTCGAGGCCTGCAGGCTCAAGGACAGCTCCGACCGAGCTCGAGACGTTGTTCAGGATATGGAGCGGATTCCATTTGATCTCCGCCATCTTTTTAATCGCCTGCGCGGCGAATTTCGGCGTCGTGACGTCGAACAGGACATCCGCGCCCGAAGCGCGCAGGTCGATGATCTGGGAGTCAATCGTCGGCTCGGTCGTCTCATATGACCGTTCGGCGACGATCTTCATCTTGCCGCCGAGGGCATCCTTGAAGCCCTTGACGTAGTCTTTGCCATAGTCGTCGTTCTGGTAAAGGATGGCGATCTTTGCCTTGGGGTCGTTCTGTATCAGATATTTGGCATAGACGTGCGCCTCACTCTGGTAGCTCGGCTGCCAGCCCATGGTCCAGGGAAAATGCTGCGGATCATTCCATTGGGTTGCCCCGGTCGCAACGAACAGCTGCGGCACCTTCTTTTCGTTCATGTACCTTCGGATCGCGGTGTTGCTTGGTGTGCCAAGGCTGTTGAAAATCAGCAGGACGTTATCCGACTCGACCAGACGACGCGCCTGTTCGACCGCTTTGGGCGGACTGTAGCCGTCATCGTAGGAGACGAAATCGATCATCCGGCCGTTGATGCCGCCCTTGACGTTGATCATGTTGAAATACGCTGCCTCGGCATTGCCGATTGCGCTGTAGGCGGAAGCTGGTCCGCTATACGGCATGATGTTGCCGATCTTGATCGATGTGTCGTTGACGCCCGGACCGTAGTTCTTTTGTGCGGCAGCCGGCCCCGCCGCAAGTGCACCTATTCCGACAATGGCGATTGCCAGTTGCCATATTGTGCGCGCTTTCATGGTCGTCTCTCCTGCTTCGAGAGGTTGCGCGGTTCATCAGGGAGCATTTCTATCACGCGCGCGAGCGGGCGCCTTGATCGAGGGCATAAACCTGAAGCAATCCCTGCGCTCCAGCGGCGCGTCCGCAAGTTTTGGACAGAGGCGCTGACGTATAAAGGCTGCGGGGCGGCAAATTGATTGCGATAGTGGATCGATTGACAAAGCCGCGCGTTGAATCCTGCTGAATTGGCGATTGTATTGCCCGTTCTCGGTCAGGGGGCTCGGTGCTGTTGCAAAGGTGGCCACATGCAAACCGGTGCCAGCGCGAAAAACCCAGCGACGCGGCTGACGGTCGTCGGAAGCCGGAAAGGGGCGGCACGCATCAGTCCGGCATCGCCTGCGGCCTTTCCGCCAGTGGACCATATGCTCGAACTTGCGGCGGCCGCCGAGACGATCCGATGTGGACGGGGCAAGCATGTCGTCATCGCCGGGGATCGGTTGCGTTGCTTTTACGTCAATCGCGACGGCTGGCTGGCGCGATACAAGATCCTACACAACGGCAATCGGCAGATTGTGGATTTCGGTCTTCCCGGCGAGGCGGTCGGGCTGCAGGCGTGTCTGTTCAGCAGATCGCCGTACTCGATCGTAACAGTCACGCCGGCAGTGCTCGCGCTCATCCCGTTGGCGGGGATCGAGGAGCTTTTCGTGCAAAACCCGCAGCTGTCCAGCGCAATCTTTTGGTGCATCGTGCGCGAATCCGCGCGGAACGTTGAGCATCTGATCGATGCGTCTCGCCGATCTGCCTTTGAGCGCCTGAGCCATTTCCTGCTCGAACTATACGTCCGGCTGGACATGACCAAGCAGACCGACGGCATGTCGTTCCATATGCCCCTCACGCAGGATCTTCTCGCCGACGCGCTCGGCCTGACCGCGATCCATCTCAATCGAACGATGCGGATGCTGCGCGAGGAGGGGTTGGTAGAGGTTGAGAACAAGCGCGTGACGATACGGGACTTCGATGCATTGTCGTCGCTTTGTGATTTCGAAAAATCCTACCTCAGCGAGTGTGGTCCTATCAGCCAAAGACCTCATCGGGCTTCATGATCGCCCGTCCTGTTCGGAGACGGGCGGGGAGCAAACAGGGAGAGAACATCGCCGTGGCTACGCCTGCCGAGTTGCAAAGTGCCTCCGCTGTTCTGGGGAACATGGGAAAAGTGCTGCCCGCCCTTGAGGCTCTCTACAAGGACGTCCACAGCCATCCCGAGCTGTCGATGCAGGAGACGCGGACGGCCGGCATCGCCGCCGAGCGGCTCAGGCAGGCGGGCTATAGTGTGACGACGGGGGTCGGCGGGACAGGCGTCGTCGGCGTGCTTCGCAATGGGGAAGGGCCGACCGTGATGCTCCGCGCCGACATGGATGCCCTGCCGATTGCCGAGGACACCGGCCTAGCTTATGCCAGCACGACGACGGCGAAGGACAAGGACGGGAGCGCCGTGCCGGTCGGGCACATGTGCGGCCACGACATGCATGTGGCCTGGCTGGTCGGCGCCGCGACCCTGTTGGCGCAAGCGCGTGGCGCCTGGAAAGGCACGCTGTTGGTGGTCTTCCAGCCGGGTGAGGAAACCGCGCAGGGGGCCCGGGCGATGATCGATGACGGTCTCCTCGAACGGTTTCCGGAGCCGGACGTCGTGCTCGGCCAGCACGTCATGGTCGGCCCGGCCGGCACCGTGGCGGGAAGCGCCGGACCAATCACCTCGGCGGCCGACAGCCTTCAGATCCGCCTGTTCGGACGCGGCGCGCATGGCTCGATGCCGCAGGCCAGCATCGATCCGGTCGTCATGGCGGCGTCGATCGTACTGCGCCTCCAGGGCATCGTGTCCCGCGAGGTTGCGGCGACAGAGGCGGCAGTCGTCACGGTCGGCGTGCTGCAGGCCGGCTCCAAGGAGAATGTCATTCCGGACGAAGCTGTCATCAAGCTCAATGTGCGGACGTTCGACCCGGGCGTGCGTGCGCGCGTGCTGGCGGCAATCGAGCGGATCGTCAATGCCGAGGCAGAGGCCTCCGGCGCGCCCCGCAAGCCGGAAATCACCCCGCTCGACCGCTATCCGCTCAATATCAACAACGAAGCCGCGAGCAACCGCATTGCCGAGGCGTTTCGTGGCTACTTTTCCGCCGATCGGGTCAGGCATACGGGCCCCGCGCCGGCGAGCGAGGATTTCGGCTGCTTTGGCACCGCATGGCAGGTGCCGTCGGTGTTCTGGTTCGTTGGCGGCAATGATCCGGACAGCTATGCAAGGATGAAGGCCGAGGGCCGGCTGAACGAGCTTCCGGTCAATCACAGTCCCAAATTCGCGCCGGTCCTGCATCCGACGCTGGAAATGGGGGTCGAGACCCTGATCGTTGGTGCGCTGGCATGGCTTGACGGAGGCAGGCGCGATCATTCTTGATGGCGCCTGTGCGCTCAGCCTCCAAAGGCCTGCGGGATCGCCATGGGAATCTTTGTGCCTCTCCTCGACCTGACTGGGACCTTCGTCTTCGCGATCAGCGGGGCGCTGGCCGCGGTCAATCGCCGTCTCGACATTTTCGGCATTCTGGTGCTCGCCTTCGTCGCCGGCAATTTCGGCGGGATCACCCGCGATCTGCTGATTGGCGCGGTGCCGCCGGCCGCCCTGACCCACGAACGATACCTGCTGGTGTCGGTGCTGGCCGGGGTGATCACGTTCTTCTGGTATCGCGGCGTCGACAGGTTGCGCAGTCCGGTGCTCCTGTTCGATGCGGGCGGCCTGGCGCTGTTTGCCGTCTCCGGTGCACAGAAGGCGCTGGCGTTCGGGCTCAACCCCGTCATGGCGGCTTTGCTGGGCATGCTCACCGGCATTGGCGGCGGCATGATGAGGGACGTCCTGCTCGCCGAGATTCCGCAGGTTCTGCATTCGGATCTATATGCCGTCGCCGCGCTCGCCGGCGCATCCTTCGTCGTCATCGGCGACAGGCTGGGCGTGCCATATGGAATCTCGGCCCTGGCTGGGGCGGCAGTGTGTTTCGGCATTCGCTTCATGGCGATCAGGCACGGCTGGCACCTGCCGGCTGCCCGTCTTTCCACGCGACCGCCGGCCAAGCCTGAGCCTTCGGACGATGACCGCAAGCACTGAAGCGGGGCGAGCCGGCAGCGTCTATGCTTCGATGAGAACCTTGAGCGCGCTGGTCGTGGAAGCCGAGCTGAAGGTGTCGTAGGCGTCCATGATATTGTCGAGCTTGAAGTGGTGCGTGATCAGTTGCTTCGGATCGATGCGATGCGATTGCACCGTCTTGAGCAGCATCGGCGTGCTGACCGTGTCCACGAGGCGCGTCGTGATGGCGATGTTGCGGTCCCACAGCCGCTCAAGATGGAGGTCGGCCTTGACGCCATGCACGCCGATATTGGCGATGGTTCCGCCCGGCGCAACGATGTCCTCGCACATGATGAAGGTTGCCGGCACGCCGACAGCTTCAATCGCGGTGTCGACGCCCCGGCCGTCGGTTATCTTCATGATCTTCTCGACGGCCTTGCCGTCCTTGTTGTTGATGACGTTCGTGGCGCCGAAGCGTGAAGACATTTGCAGCCGGTTGTCGTCCATGTCGACCATGATGATCTCTGAGGGCGAGTAGAACCGCGCCGTGAGGAGCGCCGCGAGCCCGATCGGGCCGGCGCCGATGATGGCGACGGTCGAGCCAGGTTCGATCTTGCCGTTGAGCACGCCGCATTCAAAGCCCGTCGGCAGGATGTCGCTGAGCATGACGAGGGCATCTTCTTCGGCATCCGCCGGAACATGATAGAGGCTGGTGTCGGCAAACGGGATGCGGACATACTCGGCTTGGGTCCCGTCGATCTTGTTGCCGAGAATCCAGCCGCCGAGGGCGCAATGCGAGTACATGCCGCGGCGACAATAGTCGCATTTTCCGCAAGAGGAGATGCATGAAACGATGACATGGTCGCCGGGCTTGAATGCAGTCACCGCCGAGCCGATTTGGTCCACCACTCCGACCCCTTCATGGCCGAGAATGCGGCCGGGGGTGCAGGTCGGCACGTCGCCCTTGAGGATATGCAGGTCGGTACCGCAGATCGTCGTCTTGATCATTTTGACGATGGCATCGGTCGGCGCGGAAATCTCAGGCTTCGGGCGATCCTCGACGGCTTTTTGCCCTGGTCCCTTGTAGACAAGCGCTTTCATGTCGTCCTCCTTGGTTTCAGGACTTCGCCGCGAAGTGCGGACGCCGAGGCCCAGTCTGCCACCGATAGATGGATGCCGGATCGCAAAGTCGCCGCTTCGTGGTACGCCGCGCGCATCAGGCGTGCCGCCCTCTCCCCGGCCGCTCAACACTTAGTCGCAAAACAATCGGATCTCGCATTGACCTGGATCAAGGATGCCGACTGCACGATTGACCCGGCCTATCAGGTTGCGCCGTGTCTCAGCAGAAGCTGGCCGCGCGAGTGAATGATAGGCGCGGCGCGTCGGCAGGCTGATAGCCAGGGCTCAAGCTTCGGAAGCACGCTTGCCGATAGGCTTTCATGCCAGGGGAATTACTTTCGCAAGCTGAGGATATATGCGGTGAGCTCCTTCAGCTGGTAGTCCATCAGGTCAAGATCGGGCATTCCCTTTGGCGCGTCCAGGCCCCTATGTGTCGTCGTCAAAAAGTGGCGAAGCGAATCCGCGGTCGTATCCTTGCGCTGCGCGATTGACGCGAATGACGGCGCGGGCGGCTTCAGTTTCGGCAAGCTGGCTTGGTCGGGGGCAGCAAGATGGCACGTTGCGCAAATCGTAACGGCCAACCTGTGACCGTTCTGGATGTCCTCATTTTGGTCGGCATGCGCCAGCGTCGAGAAAAGACCGGCCGAGAAGATGAGCGATAGGACCAATGCGGTTGGCATCGTCGGTGCGCGAGGACTTTTCTCGAAGGCTTTGATCACACTGATGGCTCCCGGACTTCGCGTCGCCGCCTATGGGCGGCAGGCGCCTTGGCTGCAGAGTTGAGCCAGCCGCCATGCCTGATCCTCATATCGACGCCGCCGGGCATGATGTTTGAGCTGGATCAAACGCCAAACTCATCTCAAAGGCCACTTTGCTCGACTTGGCAGTGCGGTTCGCTGTGCCGGGGATTGGAAAGGATCTGGAGCATGGCGACCTCTCATCTTGGACTATTTTTGGTCGCAGCGGCGATACTCGGTCCTATAGCAGCGCACGCGCAAACGCCGCCCGCTGTCCAGCCGGGCGTCTTGAACGGGCCGGGGCAGGCCGGCCCAATGAGACGCTCGGGGGCGCCCCGGGTATGACTTCCAGGACCAGTATATCGGCATCCCCGCCAAAAAGATCACCGACAATATGGAGCCGGTTATCGAGCATCCCGATCAGGCGCAGGAAGCGGCAAGAAAGCTCGCAGAGCTTGCCGGACGCACCGGCAAGAAGCCAAATATTTGGTTTTCCTGCTGGATGACGTGGGCTGGATGGATGTCGGCTTCAATGGCGGAGGAGTTGCCGTAGGCTCGCCGACGCCGGATATCGACAGGGTTGCATCGCAAAGTCTGATACTTACTTCGGCCTATTCTCAGCCGAGCTCTTCGCCGTCTCGCGCGACGATACTGGCCGGACAGCTGCCGGTGCACCACGGCCTGCTTCGCCCGCCGATGTACGGGGAGGCGGGCGTCTGAATGGCAAGGTGACTATCGAAAGCATTCATCGAGTCCTTCAACGGGAAATTCCGAACAGAATGTCTGAACACTCATTGGTTCATGAGCCTTGACGACGCCCGCACGAAAATGGAGGAATGGCGAAGAGACTATAATGAAGTCCGGCCGCACAGCGCGATTGGCAACAAGCCGCCGATATCGCTGATGAACCGCTCTGCGGCGCCCCCGCCGGAATGAGCGTTAACCCCGGAAAATTCCAGCACTGGCTGGCCTAAAAACGGGAAGCATTTCACGGCAGGGTAATTGCGCGTCGCAGTCCCCTCAGTGGAAATCGTCATTCTCCTGCCGCAATGACGCGCTCGTCTGTCCTCCAATCCTTCGCCGTCTAGTGACGAAGGTGAAGAATCAAACAATTTCAGATCAGTGTATAGATCCTCAACTAAGTGCCGCTGGACGACTATTTTTGGTCAAGTCAAGCGAGTATGACGCTGCATTCTCATCCTGTTATTTTTGAGGCGCGGGAAACCGTGTCGAAGTATGAAAGAGCTGCCCTCTCTAGGTGTGGTGGTTGTCACATTTAATTCGGCCGGCGTCATTGCCGAATGCCTGGAGAGTCTTTTTGCGTCGGACGGCGTGGCGCTTCATGTCGTAGTGGTGGACAACGCTTCAAGTGATCGCACTCGCACCGTCATTCGGGATTGGGCAAAAGGCGAAGTTCAGGTCAACAGGCTGAGAAATAGTCCGCTTGGCGAAGAGCCGAGCGTTGCCAAACCGATCCATTTCACGGTTCGTACGCCCGACGAAGCCGGCAAGACTGCGGCAGGGCTGTCGCTCATCGAATCCCCGATCAACGGAGGGTTCGCCTGCGGCGTCAACCTGGGCCTGCGGGCACTGCTTGAAGTGTCAGAGATCGATGCCTTCTGGATCCTCAATCCTGATTGCGTTGTCGGATCCGACGTTGCGTCGCTCTATCTAAAGGAAGCGGCGAGGGGCGGTTATGCGCTGCTCGGCTGCCGCACGGTCTTCTACGAAAAGCCAGACCTCATCCAAACCGATGGAGGACGGGTAAGCCCTTGGACCGCGACCTGCATATCAGTCAACGGTAAGCTGCCTGCACACGACCGGCCGTTGCCTGACGCGGCGTCGCTCAATTATATCAGCGGCGCGAATATGGTCGCTTCGCGCGCGTTCATTGAACTCGCTGGGTTGATGGTCGAGGATTATTTCCTCTACTACGAGGAAGTGGACTGGGCGTTCCGGCGTGGTCACCTGCCTCTGCGCCTGGTACCGGACGCCGTTGTGTATCATCATGGGGGAACCGTAATTGGCACCGGCTCATGGCAGCGGCGCCCGTCGTCCTTCGCGAACTATTTCAACTACCGCAACCGTGTCCACTTTGCCCGTCGTCATATGCCACTGGCGCTTCCGCTTGTCCTGGCGAAGGCAATCGCAAAATCGGTCCAACTTCTTTTCCTTGGGGCGCAGGACGAAGCCCGATCCATAGTCACAGGCACTTTTGGCCGCGCACCACCTCCCGATGTTGCCGATCGTATCACCGGCACCGTGGAGCGTCGGCTTGCCTTTGGAGATGGCAAATGAGCAGCCGCGAATTCATTCTCAATTTTCATGGTATCGGAGAACCTCATACTGGCGTCGCGCAGGATGAGCGTCCCTATTGGATCAGCGAGTCCCGGTTTGATGAGATCCTTGACCTCGTCATGCACCACCCCAACGGCCCTGATACCGTTTTCACTTTTGACGACGGAAACGTGTCGGACCTGTCTTGCGCTGCTCCACGATTGATCGAGCGGGGACGCGAGGGGCGCTTCTTTATATTAACCGGGCGCTTCGACGCGCCTTACTATCTCAGCCGCGACGACACGCGCTGCCTGCACGAGATGGGCATGGAAATCGGTTTGCACGGACGCGATCATGTTGACTGGCGCCGCGTTTCGTCAGCGATCCTTGCCGAGGAAACGATTGCCGCCCGGGAGGAGCTGGCTGCGGTGATGAACGGATCGGTGACAAGTGTCGCCATACCTTTTGGTGCCTATAATCCCGCGGTTATTCGCCATCTTCGTCGCTGTCGCTTTTCGCGAATCTACACGAGCGACGGTGGCGCCACGCGGGTGGGCGCGACGATCGCCAATCGTACTTCGATCCGCAGTGATACGAGTCTTGATGACGTCTGCGCGATCCTCGCGGACAGGCAGCCGCTGATCGTTTCCATGCGCCGCCTCGTGTCGACCCAGTTGCGCCGGCATCTGATTGGAAGATAGCTCATGCCCGTCGTTTCTTGGCTACGTCGAACCTGGGTGCGCTTCTGGCTGCGGCGGGTAAAGTTCACGGGACGATATGGCGACCTCAGGCGTCTCTATATGATCAAGGATCCCTGGAATCTCGCAAACCCCGACGAGCAGGGACGGTTCAGGGAGTGCAATCGCCTGATCGAGGAACTGGTGCCTGACTGCGTCTCACTGCTGGAGGTCGGCTGCGGTGAGGGCCTTCAGACTGAGCATCTGTTGCGAGTTAGCCAGACTGTTGTCGGTATTGATGTCAGCCCGATCGCAATCGACAGAGCCCGGCTGCGCCTTAAAGACGTGGAGTTCAAGATAGGCCGAGCAGAGGATGCCGCAACGTTGTTTCCGGGACGACGCTTCGATCTCGTGACGGCATTCGAAGTCCTCTATTATGCGTCCGATATTCCGATGGTTATTGGGGTGCTTCAGCAAGTCGGCAATACCGTGCTTGTCACCTATTTCAGTGAGCGGGCCGCAAAAATGGAGCTTCATTTCACTGGTGACGGCTGGCGACGGCTGGATTCGATTTCGGCAGGGAATACCCAATGGCACTGTTTCGTTTGGAGCGCGCCAAGTCTCTGAACCCGCTTCTCTGAACCCGCTTCAATATTGGACCGGATGGATCTGGTCCCAGTCGTGATCGGCCTTTGTGAAATGCCATTGATCTTTCACTCTTTCTACGGCCTTTGCGATGCGCGTGTCAGTCGTCACGATTGTTGGCCGGTGAATCCGCGATGTGACGAAACCGAGCCGCTTGAGCGCGGCAACGTGCGTCGGATGTGACGCACCGGCTACAATTGCTTCTGTACGTTCTTCCATTGCGGTGACCGCATGCTTCGCCAGTGTAACAATCGTTTCGGGATCGGCAGGATCGGCGACTATATCGGTCAGTGTGCCGATGGGCAGTTCAGGGGCCTCCGGCATACGCCAAACGACGAAACCCGCTGTCGCGCCATCCACATTCAGTCTGGCGCGTTGGTAGCGCAGATCAGGGACCTCTTCGTATCGCCATCGAAAGAAGTCGGTTCCCCTGTCGAACAAAGCTGGAATCTTCGTGCGCTCGATCTCGAAAAGGCGCTCAATGGCGGCGGGCTCGAAGCCATCGACCGTGATAACTGTGCCTTTCGGCTCAGTTGTTCCTTTCAGCGTGGCATGGAGCCTCAACGCGGTTGAAAGACCCGTCGCAATGGTTGCCGGGCCAATCTGCGAACGATTGAATAGCCGGCCCGGTTTGCGCGCCCAGCTGCGCCGCTCAATTCTTGGGGTGACGAGTGCAACGATCGTCCGCGGTGAAAGCCGCCGGACACGCACCATCTGCAGGACCGCTCCAAGCGTGATGCAGCCGGCGCGCTCAGCAATTCGGCGGGTTGCGGGAGCCATGGTCAGGGTTGCCACAGTTTGTCCCGTCGCCATGATCGCGTCGTGGATTCGGTGCCCCAAGCCAGCACCACGATGATCGGGATCGACCATCACGTCCACGATCCAACCGGCCGGAATTGCTTGCCCGTCAATCCACATTCGCCCCGGCTGGACAGCGATTTGTCCGGCAATTTTGGCCTCGTGAAGCGCGATCCACACCGACGTGGAACTTCCAGATGCGGCTCGGTACGGATTATCGACGAACTGCCAGCGCCACCGTTTCTCCTGCTTATAGGGAGCTTCGGCACCATAGCAGCGATCAATAAAGCGCTGGATTAGAGGCCAATCATCAATCCTAGCTTGCCTGATTTCGTACATTGCATCTCCATCCATCCCTTTGTTGGCTTGAGACAGGGTGGCCATGACGCGCGGCCAATCGCGACGAACGACGCTTTGGAGTGCTCCTCATTCACCGGACGATGACTAGGTCGAAGATTACTTTGACAGGCGGCCGAGGGGAAGCATTGGCATCGTCCGTCACTCGGCTGGCCGCGTTCTTTAGAAACCCCGCGCCAAACCGTGCAGACGATGCTGTCGGCTGGCTTCCACGACGAGTTTGGCACCATCCGGCGAGCCGCGTGGTAGAGCGTTTCTGCCGTCAGCCCTTCTGTACCTCCGGGCAAGCGCGTTCAGAAGCGTTTCCTCGCCGAAATAGGCGGCGATCCGCATGCCCGTTTCGATCTCCGGATCACTTGGCGACCACTCGATTCCGCGAGGCGCCCTCTCGGGCAATTTCGCAAGCGTGAGGGGAGTTGATGAAACCCATCAGCGGGTAGTCAGCGGGCTGAGCTGCCGACTTTACCTACATCTGGACCGCGGAGGGCTGGCTCTCCGTGTCGGCCGTGATCGACCTGTTCTCGCGCCGCGTGGTCGGCTGGTCGATGAGCGCCACGATGACGCCCCAACTCGTCGCGGACGCACTGCTGATGGCTATCTGGAGGCGCGGCAAGCCGAGGGAGCTGCTGCATCACTCCGATCAGGGCAGCCAGTACAGCAGCGCGCAGTTCCAGCGATTGATGACCGACAGCGGCATTGTCTGCAGCATGAGCAGATCGGGCAACGTGTGGGACAATGCTGCCATGGAGAGCTTCTTCTCGTCGCTGAAGACCGAGCGCACCGCCCGCAAAATCTATCGCACCAGGAACGAGGCCAAGGCAGATGTGTTCGACCACATTGAGCGCTTCTACAACGCGATCAGGCGTCATTCGACGATCGGATATCTCAGCCCTGTTGAGTTCGAGCGGAGGGGATTAGCTTAACTGGACGTCCACTAAACCGGCATCAGCTCAGAGGTGCGACTGCAAGGGCCAAATTTGACGGATTAGATATCGGCCTGACCCAGCGCAGCGCTACCGATGCGCCACCACGCTCGCGGAGCGTTGAAATGCCCGAGGAGATAGGGAAAGCGATTGATTCAATAGGTTTTTTGGTAGCGGGAGAGGGACTTGAACCCCCGACCCCAGGATTATGATTCCCGTGCTCTAACCAGCTGAGCTACCCCGCCACGCGCTGGCGAAAATGCGCCTGCGACGGCGGCATATAATGAGGCGGGCAAAACGATGTCAAGCAGAGTGACCAAAGATTTCGGGATTAAGCGGATTTAGCTGCGAGCGGGGCGAAAATCGAGGGTTGCGGGGTGATTTTGGGCCCGATCTGCCGGGAAAGCCGGCGGTAGGCGGATGGCCAGGCAGTTCGGCCCGGTCAGAGCGCGGTTGGCAGGCGCGCCGGGTTCCGAATCAGCGCCCGGGAGCTCCCGGCCAGACGGCGACGTGGAAGGCCGCAGCGTACCGAAAGCCCGACCGCGGGCCCCCGCCTTGGGCGTCGTCCACCTGTTTGCGGCTGGGCGTCGGGGGCCTCGGTTGGGCGACCTTGAACGAGCAGGACCGCAGCGAGGACGTTTTCGCGGGCAGGGTTTTGGCGAGCAGGGGTTGCCGAACAGGACTTGCCGAGCAGGACATGGACATTCTGGAGCTGCCCGCCAGGCCGTTGGTGGGTCTCCCAACCGCCCGAACATCCTGCCGGTCGCTGGTGCTGCGCGCGGGCAAAAGTCTTTGGCCACCTTTCGGGGGGGAGGCGAGAGGGCAGCAGGAAGCGCCGCCGCAAAGGCATGCGAAGAAATAAAGATCGCCGCCGGCGATGCGAGCCGTGCAGGGAGGTCGCGGCGTCTTGGGGGCGTCCGCAGGACGACGCCTGGCGCTACTGCGGAAAGCTTAGCTGACGCGTAGAAAATTACCTCTTGCCGGCTTCCCTAGCCGACCGATTGCCCGGCGAAGGGGGCGCGACCGGAGATCTTCGAGGAAGTAAGAAGCGCGCTGCGCGGCTGAAAAACAGGCTCCGCGAGCTATGCATTCCCTTCGGCAACGGCCCGCGGTGCTCTCTTGCAAGGCCGGATTCAGAACCTGCCATATCCCATTGTGCGGCCTTGGCTGTCTCATTCGGTACTTTACAACCAAGGCGAAATGCAGGACACTGCGGGCTTATTATCGATCATTATTTTTCATATTTGCAGGCCTGCCGACTCTTAGAATTGGCTTGCCAATTTTTGTTCATCGAACAGAGCAAGTGATTTTATATGAGTCAGGTTAAAAGCAATCTGCTGGCCAGCGGTATCAAGAAGACTATTCCGGGCTTCGGCACCGCGATTTTTTTTAGCCTCTTCATCAACGTTCTCGCCTTCGTCGGCCCGCTCTACATGCTGCAGGTCTACGACCGGGTGATCACCAGCCGAAACGAAACCACGCTCGTCGTTCTCACGCTGATTGCCGCCTTTTTGCTGCTCGTTTACGCAATGCTCGAGCGCATCCGCTCGGCCGTTCTGGTGCGCGTCGGCGTGCTGTTCGACGAGGCGACGCGGGCCGAGCTGTTCGAGCGCGTGCTGCGCGGCACGGTGAAGCAGCCCGGCGCGGGGCATTTTCAGGCGCTGCGCGATCTCGATTCAATCCGCGAGTTTTTAACCGGCGCGGGGTTAATTGCATTTTGCGACGTGCCGTGGATCCCGATTTTCATCGCCGGCGCGTTTTTACTTCACCCGTGGTTCGGCTATCTGGGAATCGTCGCGGCAATTCTGATTTTCGCGATCACCGTGCTGAACGAGATTTTGACCCGCACCCAGCTCAAGTCGGCCAACAAGTCCGCCGCCATCGCCAACAATCAGGCGGTGGCAACCTTCCGCAACGCTGAAGTTCTGCACGCCATGGGAATGTGGCGTCCGCTTCGCGACCGCTGGCTCGGCCAGCAGCAGAACGTGATGTTCCTGCAGGCGGTGGCGAGCGACCGCGCCGGATTTCTCGTGGCGTTCGCAAAATTCCTTCGCGTCTTCATGCAGGTGGCCACGCTCGGCATCGGCGGCTACCTCGTCATCCAGCAGGAATGCACGCCCGGCTCGATGGTCGCCGCGTCGATCATCATCGGCCGCGCGCTTGCGCCGGTCGAAATGGCCGTGTCGCAGTGGAAGGCGTTTCTCGCCGCGCGCTCGGCCTATGACCGGATCAACCAGCTGCTGACCGCGGTGCCGGAGGAAGCCGAGCGGATGCGCCTGCCTGCGCCGAAGGGGCAAATGACGCTTGAGAACGTCTTCGTCACCCCGCCCGGCGCGCAGCGGCCGTCCATTCGCGGCGTCAATGTGCGCATCGAGGCCGGCTCTGCGGTCGGCGTCGTCGGCCCCAGCGCCGCGGGCAAGTCGACGCTGGCGCGTGCGCTGGTCGGCGTCTGGCCGGCGGCGGTCGGGCATATCCGCATCGACGGCGCGGACCTCAGCCACTGGAATAGCGAGGAACTCGGCCAGCATATCGGCTATCTGCCCCAGGACGTGGAGCTGTTCGCCGGCACGGTGGCGGAAAATATCGCCCGCTTCTCCGTCGCCGACGAAGCGGAGGTCATTCGCGCCGCCGAGCTTGCGGGCGTGCATGCGATGATCCAGTCGCTGCCCGGCGGCTACAACACCCAGATCGGGGAGGCCGGCCATGCGCTGTCCGGCGGTCAGCGACAGCGGATCGGCCTGGCGCGGGCGCTGTTCGGCCTGCCTTCGCTGGTCGTGCTCGACGAGCCTAATGCCAGCCTCGACTCGGATGGCGAGCAGGCGCTGCTCAACGCGGTGCAGCACCTCAAAGCGCTGAAGCGGACGGTCATCCTGATCACCCACAAGACCAGCACGCTGCAGGTGATGGACAAGATCCTCGTCCTCAACCAGGGCGAAGTACAGGCTTTCGGCGATCGCGACGAGATCTTCCAGAAGCTGATGGCCCCGCGTGTGGCGCGCGCCCCGATGGCCGCCAACCAGTAACAACCGCCGAGATCAAGCCAGCAGGTTGCACATGTCTTCCGCACAGACCTCCGATACGGCATCATCGAACTGGCAGCGCCCCGCCGCCAAGGGATACGCGATCATCATCCTGACCTTCGGCGTGCTCGGCGCGTGGTCGGCCTATGCGCGGATCGATAGCGCGGTGGTGGCGCCGGGCGTGGTGGCCGTCGATGGCAGCCGCAAGACCATCCAGCATTTCGAAGGCGGCTTGATCAGTGAAATTCTGGTCAAGGAAGGCCAGCACGTCAAACAGGGCGACATCCTGTTCCGGCTCGACAACACGCAGTCGCAGGCCAATTCGGATGTGCTGCGCAACCAGCTCGGCGCTTCGCTCGCCCTCGAGGCGCGCCTGATCGCCGAGCGCTCCGAGAGCGACCGCATCACCTTTCCGGACGAGCTGGAGAAGAGCGATCGCGATGTCATCAAGCAGGCGGTGGCCGATCAGCAGAAACAGTTCGCCGAGCGCCAGGCCTCGCTGTCGGGCCAGATCGCGATCCTCTCGGCGCGCATCCAGCAATACAAGACCGAGATCAGCGGCCTGACGCTTGAGCGGGAGGCGACCGAGCGGCAGCTTGCTTTCATCGTCGACGAGCTGGTCGGCCTGCATCATCTGCTCGACCGCAACCTCGTGCAGAAATCGCGCGTGCTGGCGCTGGAGCGCGAGAAGAGCCGGCTCGAGGGCGTGATCGGCCGTTCGACCGCGGATGCCTCGAAGGCGACCAACGGCATCAGCGAGGCCGAGCTGCAGATCAAGCAGCTGCGGCAAAAATTCCTCGAGGAGGTGAATGCCAACATTCTCGAGACACGGCAGAAGGTGGCGGACCTGAAGGAAAAGATCCGGGTCGCGACCGATGTGCTGCGGCGCGTCGATATTCGCTCGCCGCATACCGGCGAGGTGCAGAACGTCCGCGTCTCGACCATCGGCGGCGTCATACGCGCGGGCGAGCCGTTGCTCGATCTCGTTCCCGAGAACGAACCGCTGATCGTGCAGGCGCAGGTCTCGCCGATCGACGTCGAGGCGGTGCGCGCGGGCATGAATGCCGAGGTGCGGTTCGCCTCGTTCCAGACCAAGGTGCTGCCCGTGATCATGGGCCACGTGGTCAGCGTCTCGCGCGACCGCCTGACCGACGAGCACACGAAGCAGCCTTATTTCCTCGCGCGGGTGGTGGTCGAGGATCGGGAGATACCGGTTGAGATCAGGGGGCGTCTGAGCGCCGGCATGCCGGCCGATATCATGGTGCCGACGGGCGAGCGGACGGTTGCCGACTACTTGCTGCGTCCGCTCGAAAACCGTTTCCGCAAGGCGCTGCGCGAGCGATGAGCAGTGCCGCGCCCGAGCTGCTCTCGCCCGAGAGACAGGCCAGCATGAAAATTGTCCGCGACAACAATGCCCGCATTCCCTCCGAGCTCTTGAGCGAACGAATCCTGATCGAGATGCAGGCGCCGAAACTCGCGGACGGGCCGATGACGGCCGCGCCTGCGCGGCAGGAGGCGCCGGCCGCGAACCGGCTGAAGGCGAAGCTGCGCGGCCTCACGCGATGGGTGGCGGATGCCATCCGGCACATTCCCGTCGTGCGCGACATCGCGCGGTGGGGCTGGTCGGTGCTGAAGGCGCCGCGCACGGCTCGCATGGCCTTCGAGGCTTCGGTGCAGGTGCAGGAGGTGCGCCATCAGCTCGCCGAGCGCAGCGCCGAGCTTGAGCAGCGGCGGGAGCAGCAGGAGCAGCGGCAGGAGCAGTTGCAAGCGCAACTGCAGGAGCAGGTCCTTCAGCACGCCAACGAACTGCACCGGCAGGCGATGGCACAGATCGATGGGCTGCGTGGGACGATCACCGCGCTGCAGGGCGACAAGGCGGCGCTGACGAGACAGCTCAGCGAGACACGCCGCGAGATCATGTTTCAGCAGCGCCGCCTTAGCCTTCTCGCCAGCGACGCGGCCGGCCCCGCGCTCGCTCCGGCGCAGGCGGCCGCGATCAGCGACCAGCGGCTGGATTCGCTCTACGTCGCATTCGAGGACGTGTTCCGCGGCGCGCGCGAGGACATCAAGCAGCGCCTCGTGCCCTACGTCGAAAAGATCGTGCTGGCGGGCGCCGGCAGTCCCGCGCGGCCGATCCTCGATGTCGGCTGCGGGCGCGGCGAATTTTTGGAGCTCTTGAAGGACAACCACCTCAGCGCCTACGGCATCGATATTAATTCGATCATGGTCGAGCGTTCGGTGGCGCTGGGGCTGGATGCGCGCTGCGTCGATCTCTTGACGCATCTCAAGAGCGTCGGCGACGGCACGCTCGGCGCGGTCGCGGCGTTCCATGTCGTCGAGCATTTGCCGTTCGACGTGCTGATCGCGTTTCTTGACGAGGCGCTACGGGTGATCGCGCCGGGCGGATTGCTCATTCTCGAAACGCCGAACCCGGAAACGGTGCGCGTCGGCGCATCCACCTTCTACAACGATCCGACCCATCGCAATCCGATCATGCCGGAGCCGCTGCGCTTCATGGTCGAGCAGCGCGGCTTTACCGAAGCGGAGATCATTCGCCTGCATCCTTACGGACCGGCGGATCTCTTGCAGGGGAACGAGCCGAACATCCGGTATCTCAACCGCATCCTGTTCGGGCCGCAGGACTACGCGATTATTGCACGCACGCTTTGAGGCATGCGTATTTCGGAGCATTGATGAGACCGCAAGCCATCCACCAATTCCATGCAGGCTCGAAATACGGCGACGGCGTTACCAACGGAATGCTCTTCACGCAGAAGCTGCTGCGCCGTGCCGGCTACGTTTCCGAAATTTTTTGTGCGAATGTCGATCCGAAGCTCGGCCATCTGCTGCGCCCGATGTCCGCCTTCGAGAACGTGCCGGATCACCTGACGCTGGTTCACTATTCGCACGGCCACGATCATCACCGCTGGATCGAGAACATCAGCGGCCCGAAAATTCTGATCTATCACAACATCACGCCGGCGCATTTCTTTCCGGCCGGCAGCGCCGTGGGCCGCTATGCCCAGCTCGGGCGCGAGCAGCTTGCCGCCTGGGCGAAGAGCAGCCTGTTCAATGGTGCGATGGCGGACTCCGGCTATAACGCCGAGGAACTGCTCGCGTTCGGTTACCGCGATGTCGAGACGATCCCGCTGCTGGTCGATCTCGACGCGATGCGGAGCGAGCCGTTCGATCCGCGCACCGTGTCGAGGTTTTCAGACGGCGCAAAAAACCTTTTGTTCGTCGGCCGCTGGGCGGAGAACAAGGGGCAACTCGATCTTGTCCGCGTGATGCGCCATGTGGTCGACGCTGCTAAATTTCCCGTCCGCCTGATCCTCGCCGGCGATACGACATCGCCGGACTATCGCGAGGCGGTGCTTGGCGAAATCGATCGGCTTGGCCTCGGCTCCCATGTCGAGGTGTTGCATCACCTGCGCACCGAGGAAGTGCGCGCGCTCTACCGCGTTGCCGATGCCTATGTCTCGCTGTCGCGGCATGAAGGCTTTGGCATGCCGCTGGTCGAGGCGATGGCGTGCGGCGTGCCGGTGGTGGCGCTGGCCGAGGCGGCGGTGCCTTACACGCTTGGCAGCGGCGGCGTGCTGCTGGACACGAGCGAGCCCGCAGCGGTGGCGGCAACCATCCGGCTGTTGCTCGGCGAGCCGTGGCTGCGGCGCGAGGTCGTGACCGCGCAGAATGCCGAGCTGGAGCGCTTCGAAGCCGCCAATCTCGTTGCGCGCCTGCAGGGCTTTTTGCAAGGCCGCGGATACGACGTCGATCTCGCCACCGCTGAACGCGCGAGCGCGCCGCGCGCCGTGCGGATCGAGGGGCCGCTGGCCGGATCGTACAGCCTTGCGGTGGTCAACCGTTCGCTGGCGCGCGCGCTCGCCGCGGGCGGCAATGCGGTGCAGTTCGTGTCGCGCGACGGGCCCGGCCTGATCGAGCCGCCCTCCGATTTTCTCGCCGCCAACCCGGACCTGCGCGAAATGTGGCTGGCCGGGCAGGGCGGCGACGTTCCGGCCGCGACCTTGCGCAATCAGTATCCGCCGCATGTCGCCGGCATGAAGGGCGATCTGCGCGGGCTGGCCTGCTACGCGTGGGAGGAGAGCGCCTTTCCGCAGGAGCATGTGGGAGCCTTCAACCATTCGCTCGACCTCATCACCGTCACCAGCCGGTTCGTGAAAAAGGTGCTGCGCGACAACGGCGTGCGCACGCCGATTGCAGTGGTCGGCAACGGCGTCGACCATTTGCCGAATGGCGTGCACGATGAGGCGGCCGCGAGCGATGGTGCAAAACTGCCTTTCCGCTTTCTCCATGTGTCGTCGGCCTTTCCGCGCAAGGGCGTCGATGTCCTCCTGAAGGCATGGGGCATGGCGTTCACCCAAGACGACGCCGTCCGCCTCACGATCAAGACCTTTCCCAATCCGCACAACGAGGTCGAACGGCAGCTCAAGACGTTTAGCGCGGATTTCCCGCTGCATGCGCCGGTGGAGCTGATCAATGAGGATCTGCCGGAGGGCAGGGTCGCCGCGCTGATCGCGCAGGCCGATGCGGTGGTGTGCCCAAGCCGCGGCGAAGGCTTTGGCCTGCCGCTGGCGGAGGCCATGCTGGCAGGCAAGCCGGTGATCACCACGGCCTATGGCGGCCAGAGCGATTTCTGCACGGCGGAAACGGCGTGGCTTTGCGACTATCGCTTCGCCTATGCCGAGACGCATCTCGGGCTCGCGGATTCCGTCTGGACCGAGCCGGATGCAACGTCGCTGGCTGATTGCCTGCGCGCGGTTGCCGGTGCGCCCGCGGCGGAGTTGCAGGCGCGCGCCGCCAAAGGGCAGGCCCTGATCGCGCAGAGCTATCGGTGGGGCAATGTCGCGGAGCGCGTGACTGCCGCAATGGATGCCGTCCGCGCGCTCGACAGCCGGGCGCTTCGCCTGCCGAAGATCGGCATGGTTTCGACCTGGAACAGCCGGTGCGGCATTGCGATCTATGCCGAGAGCCTCGCATCGGCGCCAGGCTTTGCCTCCACGGTGTTCGCCAATCACAATGCCGAACTGCTCGGGCTGGACGGTGCCAATGTCGTGCGCTGCTGGGAGCAGGGGTGGGGCGATACGCTCGATGAGCTTTACCAGAAGATCAGGGAGGCGCGGCTTGATGCCGTCGTCATCCAGTTCAACTTCGGCTTCTTCCGGCTGGATGCGCTCAGCAATCTGATCAGACGTCTCGATGCCGACGGCGTCGATGTCTACATCACGCTGCATTCGACCGCCGATGTCGACAAGCCGGATGTGAAGATCAGCCTGAAGGATGCGCAGCGCGCGCTTGCGCTCACCACGCGCATCTTTGTGCATTCGATCCACGACCTCAATCGCCTGAAAGGTTTTGGGCTGGTCGAGAACGTCGCGCTGTTTCCGATGGGCATTCCGGCGCCGGTTGCCATCGACCGCGAGACGATGCGCCGCGATCTCGGCGTGAGCGACGAAAAGATTGTTGCATCCTTCGGCTTTCTGCTGCCGCACAAGGGCATCCGCCAACTGATCGAGGCCGCCGCTGGGCTGATTGAAGGCGGCGAGAAGGTTCATCTCCTGCTGCTCAACTCGATTTATCCCGCGGGCGAATCGCAGCAGGAGCTGGCCGAGTGCAAAAGCCTTGTGAAGAAGCTGAAGCTCGAAAGCCGGGTGACTTTCGTCAACGATTTTCTCGAAGAGAATGAAATCATACGCCGGCTGAGCTGCGCGGATCTCGTCGTCTTTCCGTATCAGCACACGCAGGAGTCCGGCAGCGCGGCGGTCCGGCTGGGGCTGTCGTCGCTCGCGCCGGTGGCGTGTACGCCGCTTCAGATCTTTGATGACGTGGCGCCGGTCAGCTATCGCTTCAAGGGAACGTCGGTTGCCGATATCGCCGAAGGCATTCGCGATCTTTTCGCCGACCCCGCGAAGATGGATGCGTTGCGGGCGCGCCAGGCGGAATGGGTGCAGGGACATTCCTGGACCGGCCTGTCCGAACGGCTGCACAATCTCATTCGCGGCGAGGCGATCGATCGCCTCATGAGTTGACAGGCTGCCGGAGCGCGCGGCCGATCGCGCGCGATCAGCAGCCGCTGCAGATCCTGTTGAGGCGGCGGGTGACTTCGGCGTCGAGCCGTTTCGTCTCTTCCTCGTCCTTTTCCCATTGCGGGCTGCCGACCACCGGTGTCGACCAGCCGGATTTTGACGGCTCCGCGGTGATCTGGCCCGAGGGTGTGGTCGGGGAGCGCCGCGGCGCGGCCTCGCGCGGCATCGGTCTCGCCGCGGGCTGCGCGGCAGCGGGGGGTGGGGTGGGCTGAGGCTTTGCGTCGTCGGCAGCAGGAGGTTGCTGCTCTGCAACCGCCGTCTTCGGCTTGGCCGGTGCGGGGCGCTGCCCTGCGGACGGCGCCGCCTGCGGCTTGGGGGCGGCGAGCTGGGGCTTGGCTGCCGCCGGCTTCGGCGCTGCGAGCTGCGGCGCCGGCCGGCTTGCCGCTGGCTGAGGCTGCGCGGAGGGCGCGGGCCGCGGCGCGGCGGCTTGCGCAGATGGGGCACCTGCGGGGGCCTGCGCGGGCGCGGACCTTGGCTGGTGGAATTTCGGTGTGATGTCGAGCGGCATCATCGGTCTGGCGGGGCGGCTTTGTGCCAGCGCATCCGCTGCGGAGAAGCAGAGAATGACCTGCATCCCGATCAGCCAGACCCACCCACGGCGAAGCCGGGGCCTGGCGTTAGAAGCAACGGTCATCTGAAACTCCGAAATAAACGAATGAAATAATCGGCATCGAAATAATCGTAGTTTGGATCGGCATATATTTTGGTAGTCAAATAAATGGCGCCTGATTACGCCCGGAACGAACTGAAACTAAAAAATAAAACGTCAGAATAAATATGCGGGCGTGATGCGCGTCCGCCTGAAAAAGCAGCCGGTTACCCTGCTGCGGTGAACCATATGAGGCAGCCGCCACAGCGATGCAAGATGCACTTTAGCACAGCCGGTGCGAAGTGCTGCAAAAAGCGCCACCGCACCGGCCGCCCGCAATGGTGCGCCGGACGTATTAGTTTTTGGTGAGGAGTGAATTGGATATAGCGAACATCGAAGTATCCAATTCACGCCAGGCATCGAAGCAGCTTGGGCTGTCGGCCGGTGTCCTGCTCCGCGATTTGGCCCGCCGCTGTCGCCTGCCAATGAACGGACGCGATTCCGCCGCCACTTCGGCCAAGTCCGCCGGATGAGGCGGGCGCCGCTCAAATAGTCGAATTATCAGAATGGCTTGTTGGAACGGCCGGGTTGCGATATGGTCCCCGATGAACTCTGGAGTTGCCGATGTACACCCATGCTCAAAAGCTCAGCGACCCTGACGTGCAGGAGTTGCGGCGGGCTGCCGGCCAATGGCTGAAGGAGCTGCGGGAAAAGCGCGGCCTCTCTCAACGCCAGTTGGCGCAACTCGTCGGTGCCGAGTACTATACTTTTATCTCACAGCTTGAGACGGGGCGTGGCCGTATTCCTCCGGATCGCTATCTCGAATGGGCGAAGGCGCTCGAAGTTCAGCCGCGCCTGTTCGTGAAGGAGCTGTTGCAATACTATGATCCGGTCACTTACAGTATCTTATTCGGTAGCGCCGGAGACGGGGCCGCCAACTGAGGGGTTGTCGAAGCGCTTGCTTTCGTTAGGGGCTTGATCCTTCAAATTTGTTGTGATGTTTTGAGTTTTTTCATCCATCTTGCTCACCATTTCGTGGCAAGACCCGGTTGACTGCGCTGAATTATTCTTTCGATTGTGCCCGATGTGGCTATTGCTAGTGAGCCGCATCGCAATTTTACGAATTGATTTTAGCCTCGTGCCGCCGGCTTTCTTTCCTCTGGTTTGCTTGCGGGCGGTACAGAGCGACAAATGATATTGGGGATTGCTGCCCATGCCGGCTCACGTCGTCTCGTTCTTCCGGTCCAAGCGATCGCTCGATTGGAGCAATGAAGAGTTGGCCCAGCTCTATCGGGTCGAGAATGCTCTCACTCAGTTGGGCATGGTTGTCGAAGTCGAGCGCGGCCTCACGGACGAGGGAGATCCGTGGTTCGTCTATTGCAAGGCTGATGGCGACATCATTGTCCATATTGCCCGATATGACGGCGCCTATCTGCTGATTGCGCCGTCGCTGCAGATCGCTTCGAGCGCCCGCTCCTTCACCGATCTCGTGCAGTCCTTCGTCCAGCAATTCCCGCTCTCGGTCCCGGTGCGAACCGGTGGCAATGTGCTCTTCCACCCGGCCGCGCTGATGACGATGCTGGTCGCCGCGGTATATTTTTCCAACGAGCAGTTGCAGGCCGCACAGTTCGATCTGCCGGATGAAGAGGGGGGCGACGGCGAGGATGCGTCCTGGCTTTCGCAGTGGGTGACGGGAGCTCCGGGCACTTCGCATCAAGACGCCAATAATTCGCGGATCGAGCAGCTGACCAATCATTTGTCGGCCTATCTCAATGTGCTGGGCGCGGCGATGGCCGTGGTGCTTGGTTTGAATTTCGACGCGGTCTCCGCGCAGCTCACGCCGATCAGTTTCCACACTGAAGGCCCGCAGAGCGCCAAACTCGTCAGCGATAGCGGCTTTGTGTTGCCGGACCTTGAGAAGGTGGTCTCGTCGCATTCCGTCCGTGGGGAAGCGGCGATCGATACCGCGGAAGTGGCCCCTCCCGTTCTCGTGCAGACGGCCGAGTTAGAAATCGAGACTGCCCCCACCCAGACGCGTCACGATTTGCCGAACGAAGTGATGCGGCTCTTCGATGCGGGCGGAAAGTCGATCGAATATTTCGGCGGCTCGCTGGCTGTTGCCGAGGCCGGGCCGTCGATCGTCGTGGCCGATGCGGTCTCGCCGGCGCGGACGGCCGCGAAAACCGCGCATACCGATCTCGCCAAAGTATCGTCCAAGAAGGGCGGCGAGGAGGCCGGGCACTCGGAGGCTGGAAATGCCGCGCCCGCCGCAACCGCGACCGAGCAGCGCTCGGATCCGGCGCCGTCGACGACGACCGAAAAATATCCACCGACCGTCGTGATCAGTGTTGAAGAGTTCAATGCGCTGCTCTCCACCAAGATGGCTCAGGATGCAGCGCTCGAGCACAGCACGACGAAGACAACAACGACTACTGTTACCGCCGCCACGGTGCCGCCGCCCGCTGCCTATCCGGAGCAGGTTCTGGAAGTATTGATCTTCGACCAAATTGCCGCCGATAAGGTGAAGCAGTTTCTCAAGTCGCACGATAAGGCTGCGGTCGTGATCCACGAACAGGACATCAAGGTTGTCGACACCCCGACCGCCGATGCATCCACGGTTGAAGTTGTGCTTCAGACCTGGGACTTTGCGTCAGGCGGCTCGATTTCGCTGGTCGGGCATATGCCTCAGCCGGTGTTTGCCGAGGCGGCAGCCTAACCGCTGACGTTGATGGCGTTCGGCCGCTGGCTGCCGGTGACCGGAGATGACCGTTGCGCGCAAAGGCGGCCAAAGGATCAGGCCGCAATCCGCCGGTAGACGGCCTTCACCTTTGCCGCGCTGGCATCCCAGCTGAAGTGCCGCGCCTGTACTATCCGCTCGTCCCGGTCTTCGGAGACGCGCTCGGGCGCGCCGCCCAGTTCCTGCAGGATCGTGTGCCAGCCATCGACATTTGTTGCGTGGGTGCGCAGCGTGGAAAGGCCGGCTGTGATCTCGTCCATCGATGTGCCCGCGCTGTGAGCGACCTGCGTTCCGCATGCCAGCGCCTCGACGACCGGCATGCCAAAGCCTTCATAGATCGAGGGATACAGCAGCGCGACGGCGCCCTCATAGAGGCCGCGTAGTTCGTCGTCGGTAACGGCCCCGAGGAAGCGAAGCGATCCATCCGCGATCAGCGCATCGGTTTCTTTCGGCAGATCTAGGTTTCCCCAGCCGGGCGAGCCGACAATCACGAGGGGTGCCGCGTTGCGCTCGGCCCAGGTCAGGCGGGCATATGCCGAGATCAGGGTTTTCAGGTTCTTGCGCGGCTCGAGCGTGCCGACCGCGAGGAAATAGCGGTGGAGCGCCAGATCGAAACGGGCAATCGCGGCTTGAGTCGCGGCCGCTCCCAACGGGCGAAAAACGTCGCTGGCCGCAGGCGGAGCGACGATGATCCGCTCCGGCGGGTAGCCGTAGACGTCTGCAATTTCGCGTCTGCTGAATTCCGAGATGGTGTGAACGAACGGCGCACGGGCGGCGATGCTCGGCAAGCGTTCAAGCGCGGCAAGACGATAGCGGGGATGCGCCTCGGGAAAGCGCACGAAGGAAAGATCGTAAATGACCGGAAGAACGGGGGCATCGATCTCCGCGATCGGGAGATATTTGAACGCGTGATAAAGGTCGAGGCGGCCTTTTGAGGCAAAGGATCTAAATGGGAGGGTCGCGATGCGCCGGAGCATCCTCCTCGTCAGATCGGAGTTCGCCACATGGGTTCGCGCGGCAAGGCGCGCTTTCTGCAGCGATGTGGCGGGGATCGATGCGGATTTGGAATGCTTGCGATGAAGCGCCGCGATCCGATCAAGGTCGCTGATGCTGAACGAACGCCAGCCCAGACCGGAAAACGCCGTGAAAGCCAGATCCGAACTGTGGTCGGAATGGTCGCCGGAATTGTCGTGCAGCAGCGCCGAGAGGGTATGGAAGCAATAGTTGCCGACCCCAGTCAGGCTTGAATGCAAAATGTCCGTGTCAATTCCGACGTTAATCATCAGGGGCTCTTGGCTTGAAGCCGATTGGTCGAAGGTGGCAGAGCGAAAGACAGTCCGGCAGAGCGAATTGTGAGGTATCGCGCTATAGTTTGCCTCGCAAGGAGCAGGCCGACGAGAGTAGGAGGAACTATATCGAGGCAGACTTCGGCATTAAAAATTCAGAACCTATTCATTCATTTACTATAGTTGTAAAGTGCATCGACATTGGATGCGACGAAAGAGTGGGAACTGGCAATTTTTCAGGCCAGAGATCGCTCTGCGATATTTCTAACACACTACCGGGAGCGGAGATTTTGGCCGTTCCTGACAAACAGTTTCGAGCACTGCCTTTTCAGATTCCTAAGCCTCGGCGAACATATGAACGCCGAACCGATTTTTTGAGCGCATAAAACACATTTGAACAAAAGAAATTCCGGAGGACCGGAGCTGTAATCGATTGGTGATGGTCCATTTCGGGACGCGAGACCAATGGTTGCGCCGGTTGAATATTATAATGAGCGCGGCCTTAAAAATTCTTCACACGTACAAGATTTATCGCCCTGACATCGATGGCGGCATCCCCTACGCCATTGCCATGCTCTGCCGCTTCTCCAGCGTGATGGTCAGCAATGCCATTCTGGTGGCACGCCGCTTTGGCGCCTCGAAACGCTACCGGCAGAATGGCGTGCCGGTCGAGGCGGTCTGGTCTCTGGGAACGCTGTTCTCGACCCCGGTTGCGCCAAACTATCCCTTTGCATGGGTTGCCCGCGCGCGCGACGCGGATGTGGTGGTGCACCATGCGCCGTTTCCGCTGACCGATTTCGTGACCGGGCTGATGCCCCCTCGCGTGGCGCTGGTCGTGTTCTGGCATGCCGAGATCGTCGGCTACGGGGCATTGCGAAGGTTGGTCGCGCCAGCTATCCGGCGGACCTTGGCGCGGGCGGATCGCATTGTCGTCTCCGATCAGTCGATAATCGATCGTTCGTCGTTTTTGCAGCCGTTCGGCAGCAAATGCGTGGTGGTGCCCTATGGCATTGATGTCGGGTTCTGGCGTCACTGCACTGCGGCGGAGGCCGGCACGGCGCAGGACATTCGCAGCCGCCATCCGCGGATGATCGCCGCGGTCGGGCGGCTCGTGTCCTACAAGGGGTTCGACGTTCTGATCCGCGCGATGAAGGATGTCGATGGCCATCTGATGCTCATTGGCGAGGGGCCGCTTGACGCCAGCCTGAAGCAGTTGGCGGCGAACATCGGCGTATCCGATCGCGTGACCTTTGCCGGCCGCCTGACCGAAACCGAGGTGAAGTCGCATCTTCACGCTGCCCGCATGCTCGCTTTTCCATCAGTGACCATTGCGGAAGCCTTTGGCATCGTGCAACTCGAGGCGATGGCGGCGGGATTGCCGATCGTCAACACGGCGCTGCCAACGGCGGTCCCTGTTATTGCGCGCCACGAAAGGGAGGCGCTCACCGTTGCGCCCGGCGATGCGCTGCAATTGTCCGCAGCGTTGACGCGTCTTCTTGACGACGAGGCATTGGCCGCGCGGCTCGGCGCCGCCGGGCAGGAGCGCGCCATCGATGAATATAGCGAAGCTCGTTTTTTGTGCCGGATGAAGGCGGTCTATGACGATGCTGTCGCCGCGCGCCAGCTCGCCTGCTCGCACGGAGACAGAGGCTTCCTTCCCAATCGCGACTTGGTTGTCGCCAAGGATGATTTTCGGCGGCCCTGACCGCACTGTTTTTTGAACCTCAGTTATTTTTGAATACGTTGTTATGGAGTGATTGCGATGCCGGCGAAACGGGCCCTGATTACCGGGGTGACGGGGCAGGATGGTGCTTATCTTTCGCAGCTGTTGCTCAATAAGGGATATGAGGTGCACGGGCTGCTCCGCCGCAGCGCTTCGGCGGAAGTGGTGGACGCACGACTGAAATGGCTGGGCATCGCCGACGACGTCGTGCTCCATGACGGAAATCTCGCCGACCTCTCCGGGCTCATTCGCGTCATGCAGGAGGTTCAGCCGGACGAGGTCTACAATCTCGCCGCTCAGTCCTTCGTCAAATCGTCCTGGCAGCAGCCGATCTTGACCGGCTCGATCACCGGCCTTGGCGCGACGAACGTGCTCGAGGCGGTGCGCATCAGCTGCCCGAATGCGCGGTTCTATCAGGCGTCGTCCTCGGAAATGTTCGGGTTGATTCAGGAGCCGGTGCAATCGGAGACGACGCCGTTCTATCCGCGCTCGCCCTATGCGGCAGCCAAGCTTTACGCCCACTGGATGACCGTCAACTATAGGGAAAGTTTTGGCCTGCATGCCTCCTGCGGTATCTTGTTCAATCATGAATCGCCGTTGCGGGGCATTGAGTTCGTCACTCGAAAGATCACCGATGGCGTAGCGCGGATCAAGCTCGGCCTTGGGAAGACATTGACGCTGGGCAATCTCGATGCCAAGCGTGACTGGGGCCATGCGCGGGACTATGTGGCGGCGATGTGGTTGATGCTGCAGCAGGAGATGCCGGATGACTTCGTCGTTGCGACGGGGCGGACGGCGTCCGTTCGCGAGTTCTGCGAGCTTGCCTTCGGGCACGTCGGACTGCGTATGGAGGATCATGTCGTGACCAATGCGCAGTTCATGCGGCCCGCGGAGGTGGATGTGCTGCTCGGCGACGCCAGCAAAGCCAAGATGAAGCTCGGCTGGACCGCCGAAACCGATCTGGAGACGATGGTCGCCGAAATGGTCGATGCCGATCTCGAGCGCCTGCAGCGACAATCGTGCGGGGTGCATCGCAGGTGACAAGCCGCGTTCTCATCACCGGGGCCGAAGGCTTTGTCGCGCCCTATGTCATCGATGCTCTTCGGGAAGCCTTTGGCGAGGATGTCGAGATCGTGCCGACGGCGAAGGCCGGCGGGCGCGATCCGCGGTTGGGGGCGCTGGAGGAACTCGATGTCACGGATGCTGTGCGCGTTCATGAGGTGATCAAGCGGCAGCGGCCGTCGCACGTCATTCACCTTGCGGGCATTGCTGCGGTGACGAATGCTGCGGCAAATGTCGATCTTGCTTGGGATGTGCACGTGAGGGGGACGCGCAACCTCGCGCTTGCGCTCCTGCAGCACCAGCCGGAGTGCTGGCTGATCAATGTCGGCTCGGGCCTGGTCTATGGCGAAACGGCAAATGCCGTGGCTGCGCTGGACGAGACTGCGCTGCTTGCGCCGATGGATGACTATGGCGCCAGCAAGGCGGCTGCGGACCTTGCCCTGGGCGTGCTGGCGCGGCAGGGGCTGAAGGTGCTCCGGCTGCGACCTTTCAATCACACCGGCGCCGGCCAAAGCGAAGCCTTCATCGTGCCGGCATTTGCGATGCAGGTGGCGCGGATCGAGGTCGGGCTGCAGGAGGCCGTTATTCACGTCGGCAATCTCGATGCCGAGCGCGATTTTCTCGACGTCCGCGATGTGGCGCGGGCTTATGCGTTTGCCGTGATGAAGACCGACGAGCTGCAATCAGGGCTCATTCTCAATATTGCCTCGGGGCAGGCGGTGAAGATCAGAACGGTGCTGGACACGCTGCTGTCGCGCAGCAGCGTCGCAATCGCCGTCAAGACGGATCCCGCGCGTCTGCGGCCGTCCGATGTGCCGCGCATTGTCGGCGAAGCCAGCCGCGCGCGCGCCTTGCTCGGCTGGGAGCTCCGTTACCCATTTGATGAGACCCTGCAGTCCGTCCTTGAGTTTTGCCGCGCTCAGGTGCGCCGCTAGTGTGGCTTAGTGGGCGAGCACGCTCGCGGGTGCTGCAAGCGTCCATTCCAGTCCTCCGGGCAGGAACTGAAGATCAACCTTGCCGTTGAGCGAGACGACGATCATGCGCTCGATAACGTTTCTGCCGAATCCGAAGCGGGTGGGGGCAATGACCGGCGGACCATCGCGTTCGATCCAGCGCAGAATGAGATGGTCGGCAGGATCTCCTGCGACGCTCCACTCGATGATGACGCGGCCCCACGATGACGACAATGATCCGTATTTGCACGAATTCGTCGCGAGCTCATACAGACAGAGACCAATCATGCGCGCGGCGCTGCCGTGGAGAGCGAGCGGTCCGCCCTTAAGCTCGATGCGGGCATCGTCGGAGGTGACAAAGGTTGCAAGCTGCGAGGCGACTAGTTCGTCAAGGCCGACTTCTGATCTCGGCTCGCTCACCATCAGATTCTGCGCCGCCGCCATATGGGCGATGCGTTCCTCGAGGCTGTGCTGAAACTCGGAGACGGAGGTCGCATTGCGTCCGATGTGGCGCATCGCCGATTGCAGCACGGTAAGAAAATTCTTCGAGCGATGCGAAAGCTCGTCAATCAGAAAATGGAGCCGCTCTTCATTGCGTTTCTGGTCGCCGATATCGCTGACAATGGAGATCAGGTTGAGGGGCCGGCCGGCTTCATCCCGCTGGATCGTCACCGTGAGCTCGGCCCAGAGAATTTCGCCGCTCGAGCGCAGATAGCGCTTCGCCATGCGATAGCTGGAAATTTCGCCGATCAAGAGCCGGTTGAAGAGCGAGAGGTTGCCGTCGATGTCGTCGGGGTGAGTGAGATCCTGAAAGGAAGCGCCGATCAGTTCCGTCCGCCTGTAGCCGAGAAGTTCGCAAAGGCGTGCGTTTACGTTGATGAACTTCCCGTCGAGGCCCACGTTGGCGACGCCGACGCCCGCGCATTCGAAGATCGCATAGTAGGACGCATCGTCAGCCAGACCGAGATCGTGAGCCTGTTCGGTTCCGGTTGCTTGGCTATGGTCGTCGCTGAATGTCAATCTCGCCCCCTGTTCCGCGGAACATCATAGCAGTTCCGATTGATTTCGCGAGTTTCATAACGCGTTGGTTGAGCGAACCAATGCGCGTTTTCTCCGCGATTTAATCGGTATGTTTGTCTTGCCGGACATGCGCAAAGGCGCAGGAACGTCTCGGTGGTCCAGTGGTTTAGTCTTCGCGTGCGCCACTCATACGGAAGCGATCTTGATCTTCTGGTCTCCGGGTCCGGACGGTTCGTGTTGATGCGGCGTTCGCGGAACCATGCCGCCGCACACCAACAACCATGTTCGGGACCCAGTCATGAAGATTGCTCAGATCGCCCCCTTGATGGAGAGCGTTCCTCCGCGGCTCTATGGTGGAACGGAACGGATCGTTTCCTATCTGACAGAGGAACTGGTCGCCCTCGGCCATGATGTGACCCTATTCGCCAGCGGCGACTCGATAACGTCAGCAAAGCTTGTGCCTTGCGCCCGGAGCGCGCTGCGTCTTGACGATGCGGTGCGAGACCCGATTCCCTCGTTGCTACTGATGCTCGATCGGGTGCGGCAGCGCGCCCACGATTTCGACATTCTGCATTTCCACGTCGACCAGTTTCAGTTTCCTGTTTTTCATTCACTTGCGGCCCATACGCTGACGACGCTTCACGGGCGGCAGGACCTGCCGGACCTTCCTGGCCTGTATGCCGGCTTTGACGATATGCCGCTCGTCTCGATCTCTGACGCGCAGCGACGCCACATCCCGAATGCCAACTTTGTCGCCACGGTCCATCACGGTGTTCCGCTCAGTTCCCTCCGTCCGCAGTTTGAATGCAAGGGCAACTACCTCGCCTTTCTGGGGCGCATTTCGCCGGAGAAGCGGCCCGATCGCGCGATCGATATCGCGCTGGCCAGCGGCATTCCGTTGAAGATCGCGGCCAAGGTCGACCGCGTGGATGCTGCCTACTTCAAGGAGAAGATTGAGCAGCGCATCGATGGCGTGAAAGTCCAGTTCATCGGCGAAATCAACGAAAACAAGAAGTCCGAGTTCTTGGGCAATGCGCACGCGCTGCTCTTTCCGATCGACTGGCCCGAGCCGTTCGGACTCGTCATGATCGAAGCGATGGCATGTGGAACACCGGTGCTTGCGTTTCGTGCGGGCTCGGTGCCCGAGCTTGTCGATGACGGGGTCACGGGACGGATCGTCGACAGCGTGGAGGAGGCGATCCACGTGCTTCCGGAAGTTGTCGCGCTTGACCGGCCAAAAGTGCGCCGCTGCTTCGAGCGGCGGTTTTCGTCGAAGCGCATGGCGCAGGAATATGTAAAGGTCTATCGCTCCCTCTTGGCTGCAATTCAGCCGATACCGGATGAATGCGAGGAAGCCGAGCCTGTTCTGACTGACGAGCGGAGGCCGTATGTTGCCTAAGGCTCACGTCGGCGAGACGAAGCACACTGAAGCTGCCGAGACGCCGTTTTACATTCCCGCAACCCAAGGGACCACTGGGCCGTCGCGCACTCTGAAGCATGGTGACTGTTTCGCCATCACCGACAGTTTCGGCGATGTCGGCACGGCGGACGGTGGCGCGGATGGGATTTTCTACTCGGATACGCGCTTTCTTTCCCGCCTCGAGATGAAGATAAACGGCCAGCAGCCCTTGATGCTTGGCTCCAATGTGCGCGATGATAATTCCATTCTCACCGTCGACCTGACCAACCCGGATTTTTATGTCGGCAGCCGCCTGGTGCTGGCAAAGGATCTTCTTCACGTCGTGCGGACGATTTTTCTCTGGCGCGGCGTCGCCTATCAACGCGTTCGCGTTCACAATCACGGTGAGGAACCGTTTTCGGTCCGCTTCACGTTCGAGTTCGACAACGATTTCGCCGATCTGTTCGAGGTGCGCGGCATGCAGAGAATGCGGCGCGGGCGAATGACGGCCGAGATGTTCAACGACAGCTCGGTGATCCTGCATTATGTCGGGCTGGACGAAAAGGTCCGCAGGACGGCCATCCATTTCGATCCGCCGCCGCAGGAGCTTTCGACGGGGCATGCCGTCTACGACTTCGATCTCGAGCCGAATGAGAACGCATCGCTCTTCATCACCGTGAAATGCAGAGGCGATGATTTCACGTTGCCGATGCCATTCCGGAAGAGCCTCCGCGCAGCATTTCATGAACATCGGACCGCCTGCCGTGGGATGGCGACGGTCGAGACGTCAAACGATATTTTCAATGAGGTGCTGTGCCGCTCGATCTCGGATCTGGTAATGCTGCGGACGTCAACGGCGCAGGGGCCTTACCCCTACGCGGGCATTCCTTGGTATTCGACGACATTCGGCCGCGATGGCCTGATCACTGCGATGCAGACCTTGTGGATCGATCCAAGGGTTGCGAGAGGGGTGCTGCGACGGCTCGCGTATTTTCAGGCGACGGATTTCGACCCCCTCAACGACGCCGAGCCTGGCAAGATTTTGCATGAGATGCGTGGCGGCGAAATGGCGGGGCTGCGCGAGATTCCGTTTGGCCAGTATTATGGCAGCGTCGATTCAACGCCGCTGTTCGTCATGCTCACGGGGATGTATTTCGACCGGACCGGCGACATCGAGGCGCTGGGCGAGCTGTGGCCTCATGTCGAGGCCGCGCTCGGCTGGATCAACGGGCCGGGCGACCCCGACAAGGATGGATTTGTCGAATATCACCGCGCCGATGAGAATGGGCTGCTCAATCAGGGCTGGAAGGACTCGCAGGATGCGATTTTTCATGCCGACGGATCGCTAGCGGCTGGCCCGATCGCGCTCTGTGAAGTGCAAGGTTATGTCTATGCCGCCAAGCGCGCCGCGGCGCGCGTGGCGAGCCGGCTGGGGAAGGTCGAATTCGCGGCGGCGCTCGAAGCGCAGGCGGCACTGCTCGCGCAGAGATTTGAGGATGCGTTCTGGTGTGAGGAGCTCGGCACCTATGCGCTGGCACTGGATGGCGAGAAGCGGCCTTGCCGCGTGCGCACATCGAACGCAGGGCAGGTGCTGTTCAGCGGCATTGCGTCGAAGGAGCACGCCGCGCGCGTCGCGCAGGATCTGCTGCGGCCGTCGTTCTTTTCCGGCTGGGGAATCCGCACGGTAGCGCGGGAGGAACTGCGCTATAATCCAATGTCTTACCACAATGGCTCGGTCTGGCCGCATGACAATGCCCTGATCGCGGCAGGCTTCATGCATTACGGCTTTCAGGAAGCGGTCGAGCGGGTATTCAAGGGGTTGTTCGACGCCGCAAGCTATATGGATCTGCGCAGGCTGCCGGAGCTGTATTGCGGATTCCAGCGTGGCCGCCAGCGAGGCCCGACGCTCTATCCGGTCGCCTGCTCGCCTCAGGCTTGGGCGGCCGGCACACCGCTCTCACTGCTGCAATCGTCGATCGGTCTCGAAATCTCTCTTGAGCGCGGCGAGGTGGTGCTGCGCAATCCGAGGCTGCCGCAGTTTCTCGACGAAGTGATCTTGCGCCATATCACAGTGGGGTCATGCTTCGTCGATCTTGCGCTACGCCGGCACGGGACGGACGTTTCGGTTCGTGTCTTGCGCAATGACGGCAAGCTGCGGGTTGCTGTGATCTACGGTTAACGGCCCCGACGCGGAAAGTCGCACTCATCGGAAATGTTCGCTGTTCTCCTGTGGACATGGAACAGACGGCAACTTCATTGCGTTTGCCGCACATGGTCGCCGGAAGGGCCCTTCCATGAGGTAAGGCTGCATGATGTTATTCGTCCCCATCCCAACCACGGTCGCGGCAAGATGAACGACGACGTTTCCGGTCGCGTCGTGTTCATGTTGAACGCAAGCGGACATATCGCGAGCTGGAATGTGAGTGCCCAGAACGCCACGCTCTACGCGGCGCTTGATGCCGTCGGAAAACACTTTTCGCTGGTCTTCTGTGAGGATGGCGGTGCGATCGCGGAAGATCTGCTGGCAGCGGCGGCCGCCGAGGATCGGGCGGACAGTTGCGCCTGGCAATTTCGCAAGGACGGCTCAAAATTCTGGTCGCATATCGTTGTGCATGCGGTGCGGGACCTGTCCGATCATTTGACGGGCTTCGCCGTGATCTGCCGAGATCTGACTGACTCGCGCAATGCCGAAGTCAAGTTGCGGGGGAATGAGGAGCAGTTTCGCCTATTGGTCGAGGGTGTGGTTGACTACGCGATCTTCATGATCGATCGGAACGGCAGGGTGATGAGCTGGAATCCCGGCGCCGAGCGCATCAAGGGGTTTACCGCCGAAGAGATTTTGGGAAAGCCGATCTCGACCTTCTACACCGAGGAAGATCGGGCGCTTGGCGAGCCAGGGCGGCTGTTGCAGGCTGCTGCAAGCGAGGGGAAGTCGGAGAGCCTTGGCTGGCGTGTACGGAAAGACGGTTCGCGATTCTGGGCCAGCGTCGTCATTGACGCCATCAGGGACAGCGACGGAGAGCTGATCGGCTTTGCCAAGGTGACACGTGATGTGACCGAAGCGCGCGCGGCGCAGTTCGCGCTTGAACAGGCGCGGATGGAGCTGTTTCAGCTTCAGAAGATGGAGGCGCTAGGGCGGCTGACCGGCGGCATTGCGCATGATTTCAATAATCTGCTGATGGCGATCCGTGGCAGCCTGGAGCTGCTGAACAACCGGGTCGCCCGGGACACCACCTCTGGCCGGCTTCTGAAGAACGCCATGGATGCGGCCGAACGCGGAACGACGCTGACCAAGCGAATGCTGGCATTCGCCCGCAATCGGGACCTCAAGACATCAGCGATCGATATGGCGGCCCTGGTGGAGGCGATGCGCGATCTGCTGGAGCGGTCGATCGGACCTCACATCCGCCTTGAGCTCAAGGCGTCGCCGAATGTGCCGCTGGTCATCGGCGAGCCGAACGAGATCGAGCTTGCCATTCTCAACCTCGCGATCAATGCGCGCGATGCGATGCTCGACGGAGGCAGGCTCAGCTTGAGCGTCGAGGAAGTTGTCGTCGATACCGCCGCATCCGTGAAATTGCCGCCGGGCCGATATGTCCGCCTGTCCGTCAGCGACAGCGGAGCAGGCATGGATGAAGCGACGGTGGCGAAGGCCTCTGAGCCGTTTTTTACGACCAAGAGCATCGGGAAGGGGACGGGGCTCGGCCTGTCGATGGTTCATGGCCTGGCGGAGCAGCTTTCCGGGCGGATGATTGTCCGTAGCAAGGTGGGAGAGGGGACAACAGTCGAGTTCTGGTTGCCGGTGGCGGCTGCGGACGCCGTTGCAGTGCCGACGGCGGGCGACGCCCAGGCTGCCGCGGCGGAATTGCAGGAGGAGCCTTCGGCTTGTACGATTCTCGCGGTCGACGACGATGGTCTTGTGATGCTGAGCACGTCGATGATGCTGCAGGAACTCGGCCATCAGGTGATCGAGGCATCATCCGGCCCCAAGGCGCTGGCCGCGCTGGAGCAGCACGGCGGCGCTGTGGATCTGGTTATTACCGATCAGGCCATGCCGGAGATGACGGGCTTGCAGCTTGCGGCCGCCATCCAAGAAAGGTGGCCGGAGATCCCGGTGATCATCGCGACAGGCTACAGCGATCCCGATCACGAGGCCTTCAGGGCACATTTGAAAATTGACAAGCCGTTCGGGCAGGGCGATCTCGCTGCCGCGATCGAGGCGACGCTGGCTCGCTGACGGATTTTTGGGGAGTTGTAGATCTGAGCCCGCAATGCGGGCGGGCCTAATGTCGGCGCTTCGCGGGTTCGGTTTCGATCTGGCCGTGGGCGGGCTGGGAGCGCCGCCGGGCGGCGAGGTGAGTGTAGGCATCCATTCGGCACACAGTGATCGCGAGCAGGCGCTTTTCGGCGTTTGCCACTTCCTCGCGCAGCTTGTGAAGGCGGGCGACCTTGGTGGATAGCCGTGTCGTTGCCTTGTGCAAGCTGATCAGGCGCTTGTCATGGGTCATCGTGTTTTGCCCTAAGCGGGCCTCCGGCGTATCAGCCGGGAAGGGGCGCTTACAATGATTAACAGTATGTATTGCTGACAGAGTTCCCCTCTGCGTGGAAAAGAACGACCTTTTTTGAAGGTCGTTCCCGTCCGCCGCCTATTTTTTCTCTAAAAATACCGATGCTCCGGCCGATCACGGCACTCGCATGGCCGGAGTGAGCTGGTTCGGGTCGAGCCGGAGCTCGATGATCGCCGGTCCCTCCGCCGCAAGGGCGCGCTTCAGGGCGGGGACAAACTCGGCGCCGCGCATCACCGTCTCGCCATGTGCACCGTAGGTTTTTGCCAGTTCCGCAAAGTCCGGGTTGGTCAAAGCGGTTCCGTTCGGCCGCCCCGGGAACTGGCGCTCCTGATGCATCCGGATCGAGCCGTATGTTTCGTTGTTCGCGATGATGACGACGATGCCGAGTTTTTGCTGGACGGCGGTGGCAAAATCCGGGGAGGCCATCTGGAAGCAGCCGTCGCCGGCGAGGGCGATCACTTGCCGATCGGGGTGGCGCAGTTTTGCGGCAATCGCCGCCGGCAGACCGTAGCCCATCGATCCGGAGCGCGGGGCGAGCTGCGTGCCGAATTCGCGATACTCGAAGAAGCGGTGGAGCCAGATGGTGTAGTTGCCGGCGCCATTTGTGACGACAGCGTTGTCGGCGATCGTCTCGCGGAGCTGGACGATGACCTCCGCCATATCGACGTCGAGGGAGGATTTTGCCGGGCTCCGATAGGCTTCGTAAGTCTTCCGGGCGTTCGCGCGCCAGTCGGCCCAGCGGGCGCGATCGAGGACCGGCTGCTGGGCGAGGGCGGCGGCGAAGGCGGCATTGGTGGCGACGATGGGCAGGTCCGGGTGATAGACCCGTCCGAGCTCTTCGGCACTGGGGTAGACGTGAATGAGGGTCTGCTTCGTGCGCGGGATATCGAGAAGCGTGTAGTGCTGGGTGGTGACGTCGCCAAGCCGGTCGCCGATCACCAGCAGCAGGTCGGCGTCCTTCACGCGCTTGACCACGGCTGGATTGCAGCCAAGGCTGAGGTCGCCGACATATTGCGGGCTGCGATTGTCCAAAATTGCCTGCGAGCGGAAACCCGCGACGAACGGCAGATCATTGCTGCGGACGAACTGCTCGAGGTGCGCGCGGGCATCCGCACTCCAGTTGTCGCCGCCGGCGATGACGACTGGCCGCTCCGCCTTGGCGAGAAGGGCGCGAAGCTCGGCCATGGCCTCGGCGGTCGGGGCCGGCGTGGCAATGCGATAGCGCGGCGGATCCTCGGCCACGACCTCCTGATCGAGCACGTCCTCCGGGAAGCAAAGCACGACCGGGCCGGGCCGCCCCTGGGTCGCGGTCTGGTAGGCCCGGGCAATCGCCTCCGGGATGGCCGCTGCGTCGTGGATCTCGGTCGCCCATTTGGCCATGCTCGCGAAGACGCGCGTGTAGTCGATTTCCTGAAACGCCTCGCGGCCGCGATGGTCGCGCGGCACCTGCCCGATCAGAAGCAGCATCGGTGTGGAGTCCTGCATGGCGGTGTGCAGGCCAATGGCGGCGTGCATCGCGCCCGGGCCGCGGCTGACGAGGCAGATGCCGGGCTTGCCGGTGATCTTGCCGTCCGCCTCCGCCATGTGCGAGGCGTTGGCCTCATGGCGGCAGGTGACGAACTGGATGTCGTTGGCGTCCTTGAGCGCATCAAAGACCGGCAGCGCGCTCTCGCCGGGCACGCCGAAAATGCGGTCAGCACCCTGGGCCCTCAGCGCGGAAACGAGGATCTGGCCACCATTTCTCATCTGAGTGTTTTGATTGCGGTCGGTCATGGGTGTGCTCGCGCTTCGCTGATTCAAGGGGAGGGGCGATGATGTGAGGAAAGCCAATTCTGGCAGGGGCCGGATTGGAAAAGCTTCGGCGGATGGTCTGATCCGCCGAAGCTTGGGTCATTTTGCCAATGATGGGTGCGGAGTAAAGCCCCGGCGGATCATTCCTCGCCCTGGAAGACTTCCTCGCGCTTGCGCTTCAGAGATGGCAAGGCGACAAGGACGAGCAGGATCACGCTCAGCACGATCAGCACGAGGCTGAACGGCCGCTGGAAGAACACGAGCGGGTCGCCGCGCGATAGGATCATGCTGCGGCGGAAGTTTTCTTCCATCATCGGGCCGAGAACGAAGCCCATCAGCAACGGTGCCGGTTCGCAATCCAGCTTGCGGAGCAGATAGCCGAGCAGGCCGAATCCGATCGCCAGATAGATGTCGAAGGGCGAGTTGTTGACCGAATAGATGCCGATGCTGCTGATGATGATGATGATCAGGAACAGCATGCGGTAGGGCACGCTCAGGAGACGAACCCACAGCCCGATCATCGGCAGATTGATGATGATCAGCATCAGGTTGCCGATGAACATGCTGGCGATCAGGCCCCAGAACAGGTCCGGCTGGCGGGTGATCACGGTCGGTCCCGGCGCAATGCCGTAGAGCGTCAGCGCGCCGATCATCAGCGCCATGGTGGCGCTGGTCGGCAGGCCCATCGTCAGCAGCGGGACGAAGGATGTCTGCGCTGCCGAGTTGTTCGCGGCCTCCGGACCCGCGACGCCTTCGATCGCGCCGTGGCCGAAGCGCTCCGGAGTCTTCGATACGCGCTTCTCGAGCGCATAGGCCGAGAAGCTGGCGATGGTCGAGCCGCCGCCGGGCAGGAAGCCAAAGAGCGTGCCGAGGATGGTGCCGCGGCCGATCGCGTTGCGCGCCGACTTGATCACCTCCCACGAGGGCCAGATGCGCTCGATCTTGGTCTTGTTGATCACACGCGATGCCGCGCCTTCGAGGTTCGAAATCACCTCGGCGATTCCGAACAGGCCGAGCGCCATCGCGACGAAGCTGACGCCGTCGGACAGCTCCACCAGACCGAAGGTCATGCGCGCCATGCCGGTGTTGACGTCCATGCCGATCATGCCGAGGAGCAGGCCGAGGAAGATCATCGCAACCGCACGGAACACCGAGCCGTTGGCGAGGACCACAGCCGAGATCAGGCCGAGCACCATCAGGGAGAAATAGTCCGGCGACATGAACTCGCGCGCGACCGCCGACAGCGACGGGCCTGCAAGCGCGACGACGGCGGAGCCGACGATGCCCGCGGCGAACGAGCCGATTGCCGCAATCGCGAGTGCCTCGCCAGCGCGGCCCTGCTGGGCCATCTTGTAGCCGTCGAGCGTGGTGACCACGGACGATGACTCGCCCGGGATGTTGACCAAAATAGCCGTGGTCGAGCCGCCATATTGCGCGCCGTAGTAGATGCCGGCGAGCATGATGATCGCGGTCGTCGGCTCGAGCGAGAAGGTGACCGGCAGGAGCAGCGAGATCGTCGCCACCGGGCCGAGGCCCGGAAGGATGCCGATCAGCGTTCCGATCAATGCGCCGGCAAAGCAGAACAGGAGGTTCGTTGGGGTGATGGCGACGGTGAAGCCGTGCGCCAGGTTCGCGAAAAGATCTACCATGGGAATGTCTTCATCGGTACGCCGAGGAGCCAGACAAAAACCACAGCGCAGCCAGCGGCCATGGCGGCGCCGACCAGCAGGCTTTCGACGAGGTTGGTTTTTGTGGGTGCGTAGCTCGCAATGGCAACCTGCGCCATGATGGCGGCCACCAGACCGAGCCGGTCGACGATGATTGCAAAAGCGGCGAACGACAGCAGGATCATCACCAGCGGGCGAACGTAGATCGCCTCCATGCGAGGGCCGACGACGAAAATGCCGCGAATAACCAGAAACAGGCCCATCGCGCCAAGGATCATTGCGATACCCAGCGGGAAGAATCCGGTTTGCATTTGGCGCGCAGTGCCGATCTCAAGGCCCGAGATGAACCATAATGCGATGGCTGCGATTCCGACCAGAAGCAAACCTGAGAAAAAATCCAGGTCGCCCTTCCAGAACGTTCTACTCATGATAGTGCCGTGCTTTGAGGGAGAGAAAACAGGAGCCGCAAAGGCCTCTGAGAGAGAGAAGGGTGAAGCCACCTTCCGGCAGCTTCACCCCAAACTGATCACTTCTTGTCTTTGTTCGCGATTTCGGTCAGCAGGCCGCGCCACTGAGCGACTTCGGATTCGATGCGCTTGGCAAAAGCATCCGGCGTCGTGAATTCCGTGGTGGCGCCGACCTTGGCCATCGCGTCGATCACATCCTTGTCCTTGGACATGTCCTCGAGCACCTTCGAGAGGCGCGCAACGATGTCCGCGGGCACGCCGGCCGGACCCATCACCGCATTCCACGATTCAACGTTGTAGCCGGGGATGACGGATTCCTGGACGGTCGGAAGGTTAGGCGCGAACGGGCTGCGCTTCAGCGAGGTCACCGCCAGGGCGCGGACCTTGTTGGCTTCCATCTGCGGCAGCGCGTCGGTCATGTTGGTGAATGAGAGGTCGACTTCGTTGGCCACGACGGCAGCCGTCGCCGGTGCGCCGCCCGCGAACGGGACGTGCATCATCTTGGTGCCGGTGCGCGACTGGAACAGTTCGACCGAGTAGTTCATCAGGCCGCCGGCGCCGCTCGAACCGAAGTTCAGCTTGCCCGGGTTGGCCTTGGCGTAGGTCACCAGCTCTTCGATGGTCTTGACCGGCAGCTTCGGGTTCACGATCACCGTCTGCGGAATGGTGCTGACGATGCTGATCGGGGTGAAGCTCTTCACCGGATCGTATTCGGTCTTCTGAGCGATCGGAGCAACCGAGATCGCGCCGACGCTGCAGACGCAGAACGTGTAACCATCCGGCGCCGACTTGGCGACGAGGTCAGAGCCGACGATGCCGCCAGCGCCGCCGCGATTTTCGACGATCACGGGCTTGCCGAGGGTCTTTTCCATATAGCGCGCGGTCATGCGGCCGACGGAGTCGGTGTAGCCGCCGGGTGCATAGGGGACGACCAGCTTGATCGGGCGCTCCGGCCACGCGGCGTTGGCGACACCCGGTGCCGCCAGCACCGCGATCGAGAGCGCAATTCCCTTCAAAGCTTTCATATGTTCCTCCTGCAGGCGAATATTCGCCATTGATGATTTCAGAAATGATGGCTGAGGTTAGGCCTTCGCCCCTTGAAGGGCATTGCGGACCAATCCCAGTTCGCCGTCGAAGCGATCCTTGGAGATCTCGACATCGGCGAATTTGATGCGCTGGAAGCGCGCGCGATCTTCGAACGGCACGGTGGCGTCGATGCCGAGCTTGGTGCGCATGCCGCGATCGCTGACGCGGACATATTCGTGGCCGCGGCCTGCCGGCACCTGAATGAGATCCTTGGAGGCTTCCATGCGGGTGGCGAGGGCATATTCGACATCGAGCGGGTCGCGGATGTCGATGTCGTCATCGACCACGGTGACGAGGTCGAGATCCTTGAGCGCGCCGAATGCTGCGAGCATCGCGTTGCGCTGCAGACCATCATGCTGTGGGGAGGTCTTTTTGACCTGGATGACGACATGGAAACGATGCAGGCCGCCGGCGGTCATCTCGACGTCGGTGACGATCGGGATCGCCGAACGCAGCACCTTCAGAAGGCTGGCTTCGAGCACGTACTTCCGCAGGCCGATGGTTTCACGGCCAAAGCCATTGATGGCATGGTAGATCGGATCCTTGCGGTGGGTCACGGTGGTGATGCGCAGGATTGGCGCATCGGCAGCAGGGGCGGCGAAGCCGACGAACTCGCCGAACGGGCCTTCCATCGCAACGTCGGTCGGATGGATTTCGCCTTCCAGCACGAATTCGGTCTCGGCGGGAACCAGCAGATCCTGCGAAATCGCCTTGACGACCGGCAATGCACGGCCAGAGATGCGGCCCGCAACCGCCAGTTCATCGGCGTTCTCGGGCATCTGCGAGCCCATCGTCGCTGCAGTCAGATAGAGCGCGAGATCGACGCCGATGCAGACGGCGACCGGCAGCGACCGGCCGGCGGCCTGGGCGCGCTCGAAGGCGAGGCGCAGATGGCGGCCGTAATCGAGCTTGATCGCGAGCTTGTCCGGCCCGAGCAACTGGAGGCGATGATAGGACGCGTTGTAGATTCCGGTTTCCGGATCCTTCACGACGACGATGCCCGCGGTGATGTAGCGGCCCGCATCGTCCGGAGCGTGGAAGAGGATCGGCATGATCTTGGCGAGATCAATATCAGCGCGGATGACCACGTCCTGCGCCGGAGCCTTGTCCACGAGTTGCGGCGGAATCGCGTCGCCCAGCGCACGGCCGATCATGTCGCGGATGCCATTGTAGTCGGTGCCGAAGGCGGCTTCGCAGTTTTCCCGGCAGTTCAGCAGGTTGCCGATGACAGGGACATTCGCGCCCTTGACCTCGGGAAAAAACAGCGACTTCTGCCCGTCGAGCTTCTTCATCAAGGCTGCCAGCTCAAGATGGGGATCGACCGGGCCCTTGCAGACCGAGATGCGCCCACCATCGGCCATTCGCGATAGCGCCGAACGGAATCGCGTGTCGAAAATCTCACCAGTTGTCATCTAAATAATCCGCCGCTTCCTGCCCGAGAGTTCACTGCCAATGCAGTGAAATATCAGGACGATGATAGAGAGCACCCGATTGGGGTTCAAGACGCCTAGATCGCTAGGTTGTGCGAATTATAAGAAGTTCCACGCGGCGTATACAAGTAAGTCTATTACATAGCGATTTTACAAAGATATTTAGTAAAGCGAATTTGGGGAGCTTTTTGCGTTTACCAGCGGCCGGGCCGGTGGGGCGGGAGTGTTGAAATTTCGGCGCAGAAATGAAAACGCCAATAAAAACAAAATGGTGACGAGAAGCTGTACTGGTCGGGAACCGCCGCCGCATGGTTGCGGCGACGGCTTTAACCACGATCGAATGTGTTAGGTGCCGGGGCGGCTGACGTGGCCGCGTTCGATCAGCAAAGTCTCGTCGACGATGCTGTCGAGGAGCTGCGGGCTTGATTCTGTGACCAGCAGCGCAAGATCGCGGCGCTCCTCGCGCACGCGTGCGAGCGTCCGGGCATAGTTGAGCGCGAGCGCCGGAGCGAGGCCCTGGAAGGGCTCGTCGAGCAGAATGCCGCGCGTCGCGACCATCAGTGCGCGCGCGAGCGCTACCATTTTACCCTGGCCGCCCGAGAGCGCGCCGCCGCGACGCCGGCGCAGGTCGCCGATCTCCGGCAGCAGTTCGTAGATCGCCTTGAGCTTCTGCTGCTGTTCGGCAGCCGGCATCTTGAGCGCCAGCGCCGGCAGAAGCAGGTTCTCCTCGACCGAGAACTGGCCGATCAGCCGGCGATCTTCCGGCGCATAGCCGATGCCGAGGGGGGCGCGCTCGTGAACCGGAACGGTGGCGAGGTTGCGGTCATCGAGCCAGAGTTCGCCCTTGTCGAGCGGCAAGAGGCCCATGATGGTGCGCAGCGTCGTGGTCTTGCCGGCGCCGTTGCGGCCGAGCAGAACGGTGGTCTTGCCCGGAAGCAGGGTGAGGGAGACATCCCGAAGTACCGGGCTGCCGTTGATACTGACGTGAACTGATTCCAGTCGAAGCATTAGACCACTCCAACCACGTTTTCGCGGACATACGGGTCGTTCAAAATGTCCTCGGGCGTGCCCTCGGCCATCACGCGCCCGGCATTCCAGACGAGCACGCGGTCGGCATAGCGACGAACGATCTCCATGTCGTGCTCGACGAAGAGCGCGGCGACTTTCTCGGCGCGAAGCGCGCGCACGATGGTTTCCATGATATCGAATTTTTCGTCCGAGCTGACGCCGCTGGTCGGCTCGTCCATCAGCAGCAGTTGCGGCTTCAGCGCCATGGCCAGCACGATGTCGGCGAGCTTGCGCATGCCTTCCGAAAGTTCGGTTGATCGGAAGGCTGCGACCTTGGCGAGGCCGACGAGCTCGAGCAACTGCTGGGCTTCTTCGCGATAGCTGTCGCGATCGAGCGGCGTGAGCGCCTGCCAGAAGCCGCGGCGGGCGGCGATGGCAAGCAGCACGTTGTCGAAGATGCTGTGATCGGTGAAGAGCTGCGGCAGCTGGAACGCGCGGGCGATGCCGAGGCGGGTGATTGCTCGTGGCGTGAGGCGGGTGATGTTGCGGTCCCTGAGGAACACATCGCCAGCCGACGGCCGGACGTAGCCGGTGCAGAGGTTAAGGAATGTCGTCTTGCCGGCGCCGTTCGGGCCGATGATTGCAACGAACTCGTTCTCGGCAATCGTGACATTAGCGCCGTCGGCGGCAGTCACACCGTCGAAGGCAACCTTGAGGTTCGAGACCTTGAGCAGGGGCTGGGTCACTTGGCGGCCTCCTTTCGGCCGAAGAGGCGGGCCGGCAAGCCGTAGAGACCTTGCGGCAGGAAGAAAATCACGAACAGCAAGGTGACGCCGACGATGAGGTTCCAGACGTCGCTGGCGTAGCCCGCGGCAAGCGTGTGCACGAGTTCGAGGAACACGGAGCCGATTAGCGGGCCGAGAACGCCGCCGATGCCGCCGAGCACCGCGACCAGCACGAGGTGGCCCGACCCGGTCCAGTAGGCCATTTCCGGCACGACGTGACCGATGGCGATGCCGCCGATGGCGCCGCCGAGCCCGGCCAGCGCGGCCGACAGGGTGTAGGCCGAGAGCAGGACGCGGTTCACCGAGATGCCGAGATATTCGAGGCGGACTTCGTTGGTGTGAACCGCCGAGAGGGCCTCGCCCATGGGGCTACGCAGATAGCGGGTCACGCCGAAGGTGACGAGCGCAATGATCACCAGCAGCGAGTAGAACAGAACGTCGCCGAAGGTTTTGCGATCGAACGCTGCGCCGAACACCGTGGGGGTCGAGACGCGGATGCCGTCGGTGCCGCCGGTGAGGCCATAGAACTTCGCCAGGAAGGCAAAGAGGATCATCGACACTGCAAGGTTGAGCATGCCGAAGAAGATCGAGCGATAGCGCACCATGAACAGGCCGATCAGGACGCCGGCCGCAGCCGCGACCAGGATGCCGCCGGCGATCAGGACGAAAAAGTCCGTCACGCCCACGCTGCGCGACAGGAACGCCGCAGCGTAAGCGCCGAGCGCGTAGTAGGTGGCGTGGCCGAGAGAGATCAGCCCGGCGCGCAGCAGCAGGGCGACGCCGAGAGCGGCGAGGCCGTGAGCGAGCGCTAGAGTGAAGACGAATTGAAGCCACGGCACCGCAATCGGCAGGGCTGCGACAATGGCGAGGAAGAGGAGTGTGGGCAGAATACGCATCGTCAAACCCTTCGTGCCTGCACCCGGCCGAACAGGCCGTAAGGGCGAACGAGCAGCACAAGCAGCATCACAAGATAAGGCACCACGACGTCGAGTTCGGGCACGAAGTAAATCGCCAGCGCGCGGGCGACGCCGACGATGACGGCAGCAAGCGCCGCGCCTTCGATCTGGCCGAGGCCGCCGATTGCCGCAACGGCGAAGGCGAGCACCATGGTTTCAGCGCCAAGGCCCGGAGCGACGCCCGAGGTCGGCGAGGCGAGCGCGCCGCCAAGGGCAGCGAGAAACACGCCGATCGTGAAGGCGATCATGAACACGCGGTCGGTGCGCACGCCGAGGGTTTGTGCGACTTCACGGTCGGTAACGACCGCGACCATCAGCTTGCCCATGCGGGAATTGTTGATCAGGATCCGCAGACCGACCAGAACCACGATCGCGAGAACGATCAAGAGGAGCTGATAGTTCAGGTACATGATGCCGCCGATCGTGATGCTGCCGAGCAGCTGCATCGGGGTGTCCTGATAGAAGGACTGCACGCCGAACACGAGGCGCTGGAGATCTTCCAGGATCAGGAAGATTGCGAAGGTGACGAGAATTTGGACTGCTTCCGGCTTGCCGTAGGTCCAGCGCAGGAAGGTGCGCTCGATCAGCGGCCCGAACAGGGCGGCGACGGCGGCTGCGCTCAACAGCAGCGCAGGGAATGTGAGCACCGGCGGCAGTCCAGCGGCCAGCAGCCAAAGGCTCAGGGACACGGCAACGTAGGCGCCGATCGCGTAAAAGCTGCCATGGGCGACATTCAGAATGTGGAGCACGCTGAAGACCAGCGTCAAACCGACCGCGACAAAAAAGATAACCGCCGCGTTGGCAAGCCCATCCACCAATAGCGGTATGAAAGCCTGAAGCATGAAATTTTACGCCGACTGTCCGCGGGAAGCGGAAGCTGTTTGGCGCCTTCTCGTGGGGAGGATCAAAAAACGATGCCCGGCGCAGGGCGCGGCCTCGCGCCGGGCATGGCTGTTTATTACTTGTAAGAGCCCGGCTTGGGCAGGCTGTTACGATAGTCGTCGTTCAGGGTCTTGATCCACTCGAACGGATCCTGACCGGCCGGCGGGGTAACCTTGTCCGCGGGGTAGCGGGTCATGTTGCCCAGGATCGGGAAGGGATACTTTGCGTCGGTGACGGTGACGCCGACGATCTGGTCGACCAGGCCGTCGTTATCCGCTTCGCGCAGCTTGGCAGGGCCGGTGAGAGTCTGGACTTCGAGACCCTTGAGGGCTGCGGCGACTTCCTTGCGGGTCGGCCATGCGCCGCCCTTGTCCTTGATGGCCTTCTCATAGGCGGCCTTCATGACCAGGATGGTGTTGGCCATCTTGAAGCTCGGGAACACCGGATACTCGTTGAAGCGCTTGCGATACTCTTCAACGAAATCGAGGTTGGCCTGAATCTTCTGCGCGGTCGGCGACAGCCACCAGCCATCGCCCAGGGCGCTGACGATCACGCCATCGGGCAGCTTGACGCGTTGGAGGATGGTTTCGCTGACGGCCAGCACAGCCTGGCTGTTCTGGAAGAGGCCGCGCGGCATCGCCTGGCGGACGAAGTTTTCGAGATCCGAACCCCACAGGTTGGAGAAGATCACGTCGGGCTTGGCGCTGGCGAGACGCGAGATCTCGGTCTGGTAGCTCGACGATCCGAGGCGCGGGAAGAGCTCCGCAACCACTTCAATGTCCGGCTTCTGAGCCTTCAGCGCCGCCTTGAAGATTGCAGCGGCGTCGTGGCCGAAGGCGTAGTCCGGGTTGATGATGCCGACGGTTTTGACGTTCGGCTTCACTGCCAGCAGGTAGTTGGCCAGCGCGACGAACTCGGGGATGGTGCTCGTGTTCGGGCGGTAGACGTACTCGTAGCGGTCCTTGAGAAGGAGCTGGTGAGTGTCGCAGTTCCAGGACAGCATCGGGGTGCCGAGCTGCTCGGCCACCGGGGCCAGCGCCAGGCAGTTGCCGCTGGAGAGGGCTGCGATCATCACCTGGTTGCTCTGGTCGGCAGAAAGCCGGCGGAACTCCGCGACAACGCGGTCGGTTCCCTGCGCTTCGTCGACGTAGATCGGCGTAACCGGAACGCCACCGATGCCGCCATCCTTGTTGATCTTCTCGATGATCAACTCTGCGGCATTGCGACCGGGCATGCCGTAGGCTGCGGCAGGGCCGGACGTAAAGGTAAAGATGCCGACGCCGACCTTGTCGGGCTTGGCTTGCGCCAAGGCCGAGGTTGCCAGTGCCGGTGTTGCCACGGCAAGGCCCGCGGCGACAGCCCATGAAACGAGCTTCTTCACTATGGTAGCTCCCTGATAATTGTTAGAAAGTGCGTTTCCCCGAAGAACGCAAGACAATCAAAGCGTCCCCAACGATCGGAAAAAATGCCAGTGCTCTATGTGGGTTTTATTCAAGAGCATGTGATATTTTACACGCATCTGAGATGAATGAAAAGTGACGAAAGTGGCCGAAAAATAGGCAATCAACAAAATGGTTCGGCCACCCGGAAGGGATCCTGCCCTAAAAAGATAGGCAACTTCAATAAGTAAGTTAAATAGCTTTCCTACGAAGTATAATTGAGGCCTGCTGTGCTAAGCGGGCAAATGCGTCGACTTATGCTTTTGGTCATAGGGCCGGTTAGCGCCTTTTTTGGGCTCTTTTCGGGTCGCTGATCACATGAATGGCGTGCTCGCTGTCCGCGAGAAGGGTGTTGACGATCTCGCTGAAAAGGCGAGCCTGCTCCGGCGTGAGGGAGCCGAAAATCATATCGTTTGTTTTGCGGCGCAGCGGGCCGACCTTTTCGATCAGTTCGTGCCCAAATGGCGTCAGCACCAGCAAATTGCTGCGCCGGTCGGCCTCGTTGGGGCGGCGCTCGACAATTCCCTGACTGATCAGCTTGCCGATCTCGGCGGTGACGAATGGGCTAGAGACGTGGAGCTTGCTGGCGATGAGGCCGACTGTCGCAGCCTTGGATTCCGCGATCGCAACGATCATCGAGTATTGCGGGCCGGAGACATTCATCTGGGCGGCGAAGTGCTCGCGCGCGCGCAGCATCATCGTCGAGATGCTGAGCACCCTGTAGATAAGGTCACGAAACTCCTCGTCCGAGCCGCCTTTGAGAAAGGTCGGTAGGGAAATACTTTGTGGCGGGAAGGCTGCGGGGGGCGACGGCTCATCCGCCTTTTGATGGCTGCCCGGGCCGCTTGCCATCCGCTTTCCTGCAGGTTCGACGATAGCAGGGCTGACTTTTTTAGGCTTTCGCGCGGACAACAAAACATCCCTTCTGCAAGTTGTGGCTATCTTTATCCCTCTCTATCTCAGGAAAAGCAGTCAGTGCAAAAAGAGAAATTGACATTGATAAGTAACTTACATAATTTTATTTCATAAGGGCGGCGTTAGCGCTGCTACTGCTCTTGTTTGGCGATACAGCTCTAGGAAAAAGCAATGATCTTGACGGGTGAGGAGTATCTCGAAAGCATTCGGGACGGGCGCGAACTGTACGTCGGCAAGGAACGGATCAAGGACGCCACGAGCCATCCCAGCTTCATCGACGGCGCGCGAACTTACGCCGCGCTCTATGACCTCAAGGCCGATCCTGCAAACCGCGACCTTTTGACCTTTGAGGAAAACGGCGAACGGTTCAGCATGCATTTTCTGCAGCCGCGAACCAAAGAGGATCTGCGCCGCCGCACCAATGCTCATCGAAAGATTGCCAACTTCGGCTTCGGCCTGCTCGGCCGCAGCCCCGACGCGGTGGCGGGAAATCTGACCGGCCTTGCGATGAACGCGGCTTTCTTCGACACCCAGCCGGGTGGCAACAGCAAGAACATGCTCGGCATCTACGAGCATGCCCGCAAGAACGATACGTTCACGACCTATGCGATCGTGCCGCCGCCGGCCGCGCGCAACAAGGAATACTATCAGTCGAGCGGTATTCAGCCGCCGTCGCTGCGCGTGACCGCTGAGACGGATGACGGCGTGGTGCTCAATGGCATGAAGATGCTGGCGACCGGCGCGGCCTATGCGCACGAGGTGCTGATCGGCAATGTGATGCCGCTCGCGCCGGATCAGAAGAAAGAATCCATCACTTGCGTGATTCCGCTGAACCTGCCGGGCCTGTCGTTGTGGGCGCGCCGCCCGTTCAACACCGCGCAGAGCAAGGACTTCGACACGCCGCTGACCAAGCGCTTCGACGAGTCCGATTGCATGCTGATCTTCAAGGACGTGAAGGTGCCTTGGGAGAAAGTCATCGTGCATGACAATCCCGGCCTGTCGCGCGACATCTACATCAACACCCCTGCGCATGTGATCGCCAACCATCAGTGCACCGTGCGCTTCGAAAGCAAGATGCGCCTAATGCTCGGCATGGCGAGCATGCTGACGGGGGTGACTGGCGCGCGCGACATTCCTGCGGTGCGCGACAAGCTTGGTCAGCTCGCAGCTTATCAGGCGGGTTTTTCCGCGATGGTCGATGGTCAGATTGAGGCTGCGCACGAGGAGAACGGTTATGCCGTGTTCAACCGGCGCTATGTCTATGCCGCGCTGCACTGGGCGATGGAAAACCACTCGATGATGATCGATACGCTGCGCGAACTGATGGGTGGCGGTCATTTCCAGTTTCCTGCGAGCATTGACATTCTTGAGGATCCAGAACTGCGCGAGACCTTTGAGACGCTGTGGACGGCGGGCAGCCTGACGGCGGTGGACCGCATGAAGATCTTCAAGCTCGCTTGGGATCTCGTCGGCTCTGATCACGCGAGCCGGGCGACCTCCTATGAAAAGTTCTTCGTCGGCCCGTCCTTCGCCGTGCGCAACTACAATTTCCTCTATGCGCCGTGGGATGACCTGCACGGCAACATCGACTTCTTGATGGACCAGTATGGTCCGGCGGCAACTGCATGAGCGATCGCATGAACCAACAAAAATCAGCCGCCGGCGAGGTCCGCATCGTCAAGCCGGGCGAGGGGCAGGAGTTCTGGCAGCCGGTGCCGGCGAACGGCCATATTGCCGTGCATCTCACGCCGCGTCTTGTCGCGATGGATGTGCCGTTTTCGCTCGGCACGCAGACCGTGGCGCCGGGCTGCTATGTGCGCGAACATGCCCATGATCGCCATGAGGAAGTCATTCACTGCATCAAGGGGGATGGCCGCGCGGTTATCGAAGGCGAGTCGCATCCGATGGAGCCGGGCACGACCTTTTTCATCGGCAAGAGCCGGCGCCATATGTTCATCAATGAAGGCAGCGATGACCTGCAGTTCCTCTGGCTGATGACCCCGAACGGGCTGGAGGATTTTTTTGAAGCCATCGGCCGCCCGAAGGCCACTGGCCAGCCGGCGCCGGAGCCTTTCCCGCGCCCGGCCGATGTGCTTGAGATCGAGCGGCGCACGGTGTTCGCCGCGCCGGTCGGCGGCAAGGCTTCGTGATGGCTGCCGAAGTTCTCGATGTGATTGCGGACGACGGCTGTCGTCTGCATGTCGAGCAGGAGGGTAGCGGGCCGGCGCTGCTGTTGATCTCCGGGCTCGGCGGCAAAGGCGACTTCTGGAATGATGTGCGGCCAAGCCTTGCCAAATCGTTCCGCGTCGTCACGTTCGATCATCGCGGCACCGGCGCGAGCGATCATCCGCCGCAGGGCTACACCATCGCCCGCATGGTCGGGGATGTTTTGAACATCCTCGATGCGCTCGAGATTGATCGCACGCATATCGTCGGCCATTCCACCGGCGGCGCGATCGCGCAAGTGCTGGCGCTGGATATGCCTGAGCGCGTTGGCCGGCTGGTGATCAGCGCGAGCTGGGGCCGCCCAGACTATCGCTTCCGGCTGTTGTTCGAGACGCGGCTCGGCGTGCTGGAGCGGGCAAGCCCCGGCCTCTATACGGCGTTTGGCCAGCTCCTTGGCTTCCCCAATGACTGGATCAACGACAATGAGGCCGCGGTGAGCCGCGCCATCGCGCAGGCCGACAATGCCGCGCAGGAGGACCGGGCGGTCGGTGCTGCGCGCATCAAGATGCTGCTCGAGCATGACCGGCTGGATGACCTGCACCGCATCGCCGCACCGACGCTGGTGGTCGGCGCGCCGGACGACATGATCGTGCCGATCGAGCACGCCGATGCGATCGCGCAGCGCATTCCCGATGCAACGCTGTTGGAAATTGCCGGCGGGCATTTTTATCCCCGGACGCGAGCGGATTTGTTTGCTAGGTCTGTCGCGGAATTTTTGCAGCAGGAAGACTAGACCATGCGTTCTGACGACCGGGTGGCCCTGATCGGGCTGGGGGCAATTGGAAAAGCTCTGATCAAGGGGCTGCAGGAGCGGCGTCCCGGTCCGACGATCGGGGCGGTGCTGCATCGCCGCCCGGTCGATGCCGGTGTGCTGCCGCAGCTTTCGCATTTTACGGCGATCGAGGATCTGCTCGCCTGGAAGCCGAGCGTCGTGATCGAATGCGCGGGCCACGCGGCGGTGCAGCAGCACGCGGCGGTGCTGCTCGAGAACGGCATCGACGTCATCATCGCATCCATTGGCGTTCTGGGCGATGCGGCAACCGCCGAGCGGCTGGAGGCTGCGGCTAGGGCCGGGCGATCGCATCTCACCGCCATCTCCGGCGCCATTGGCGGTATCGATGCCTTGCGCGCCACAAAATATGCCGGGCTCGAGCGCGTCGTTTACACCGGACGCAAGCCGCCGAAGGCATGGATGGGAACGCCGGCCGCTGAGCGCGCCAACCTGCTGGCGTTGAAGGAGGAGGCGGTGGTCTATGAGGGCACGGCGCGCGATGCGGCGCGGCTGTTCCCCAAGAATGCCAATGTCACTGCGACGGTGGCGCTGGCCGGCATCGGCTTCGACCGTACCTCAGTCCGGCTGATCGCTGACCCGAAGATCGCGGTAAACGTGCACGAACTGGAAATCGCCGGTTCGTTCGGCCGGATGCATCTCAAGATCGAGAACAACCCGCTCCCGGACAATCCCAGCAGCTCGTACCTGACGGCGCTGAGCGCTGAGCAGGCGCTCCGAAGCCATTTTGACCATCTGAGGGTTTAGGGGGCGCGCGGACGCAGCGGCGTCGCTCTTTCAAGGCCGTCGACTGATCGCGAGGACAAATGACCTTTTCCGTTTCGCACATGCCGCCACCTGCACCCGCAAAGCCGCTCGATGACAGCCTGCGCGGTTATCTCGAAACCAATAGCGATGCCTTGCATCGCATTGTGAAGCCGGTGAGCATCGAGAACATCGGCGCGCTGTCCGCGCAGAGCGACCGGCCGATCCTGTTTGAGAACATCATCGAGAAGCCGGGCTATCGTCTTTGCGATATTTTGGTGAAGACACGCCCGATGCAGGCGCGCGCGCTCGGTGTGGAGCTGGAAAACTATCTGCGCACGCTCGCCCACCGCCTGCGCCAGCCGCCGCGGCCGTTCCGCCACGTCAAGACCGGCCCGGTCAAGGAGATCATCCGGCTCGGCAACGATGCGGACTGGACGCAGCTTCCGATCCCGTGCCACAAGGACAAGGACCGCTGGCCCTACGTCACGGCGATGAACATCGTCCGCGATCCCGAGACCGGCTTCTACAACTCCTCGCACGCCGGCACCAACGCCGTCGGGCCGCGCCGCGGGTTGATCTCCTTTGCGACGCCCCACACCCATCTGATCATCAAAAAGTATCGCGAGATGGGCCTCGATCATATGCCCATCGCCATCGTGTTCGGCCTGCCGCCGGCTTACGAGATCATGGCCAACTTCTCCGGCATCCACATGGATGTGTGGGGCGAGATGGAGATGGTCGGCACCATCATGGATCGTGATGTCGAGATGGTGCCTTGCGAGACGATCGATCTTTCGGTGCCGGCGCACGCCGAGATCGTGGTCGAGGCACGGGTCAATCTCAAGGACCGTTTCCCGGTGGGCGAGGTGACCTCGCCGACAATGTACCATCTGCCGCGTCACGAGGAAGTGCCGGAGCTCGAGATCACCGCCATCACCATGCGCGGCGACCGGCCGATCTACCGCAATCACCAGACCTGCCCGGACACCGATCACCAGACGTTGCCGCGGCTCTGCCACGAGGCGGTGCTCTACAATCGTCTCACCGAAATGGGGCTGACGGTGAAGGACGTGCGTTTCCCCACCTGGGGCGCGGCGCTGTCGTGCATTCTGCAGTTCGACTATCCGCGCGATGGATTCGTCAACGATGCGCTGATGCTGGCGATGGGCTCGCCGTGGCTCAACACCAAACTCGTGGTCGCCGTCAGCCCCGACACGAATATCGACGATCCCGGCGACGTCTATCACGCCATCGCAACGCGGGTGGACCCTGCGCGCGATATCATCACGGTGGGCAACACGCGCGGCTCGCTCTACGATCCTTCCGCGGCGCCGATGCCGGATATGTATCCGTGGCGAATCGTCGGCAAGATGGGGATCGACGCCACCATCAAGCGTCGGCACGATCCGGCGGACTTCGAGCGTGCCTGGCCGGTCAACTGGGGCAAGGTGCGGCTGGAAGACTATCTCTGAGTTTTCTGCGGCCTGAGCACTTCCTGCCGGAAAGGCAGCGCGTTTCGTCAGCTCCGAGCGGATCTGCTGATTCTCAACCCGAGCCCGTCAGCGGCCCATGGGCTGTCCATGGGTGACATCCCGTGCGGCCAAGGCTAGGGTTGAGAATCTTTTTAGGGCAGGTGTCTTCCAAACGACGTCCGGCGAACCTTGGCGCGAGGCGGCGCGATCAGCGGCGCGGGACGGCGCCAGCCGTTGTCGCGTGGCACGTGCCGGAAGCCCCGCTATGACGACTCGGAGTGGCCATGTCGTTTCGCTTTTTGCATGCCGCGGATTTGCACCTCGACAGCCCGCTGCGCGGCCTGAGCCGGCGCGGGCAGGTGGCGGGTGCATTTGTCGATGCCTCGCGCCGCGCGCTGGAAAATATGGTGGCGACGGCGATCGGCGAGCGCGTCGCGTTCGTCGTCATCGCCGGCGACATCTACGACGGCGACTGGCGCGACTATTCGACCGGGCAGTTCTTCGTGCGGCAAATGGGGCGGCTGGCGCGCGAGGGCATTCGCGTCTTCATCATTCGCGGCAATCACGACGCGGAGTCGGTGATCACCAAGAGCCTGCCGCTGCCGAACAATGTGCACAGCTTTTCTGTCCGCACCGTGGAGAGCGTTGCGATCGAGGAGCTGCGGGTGATGCTGCATGGCCGCGGCTTCGCCAACCGACATGTGCCGGAGAATGTCGCGGCTTCATATCCCGCCGCCAAGCCCCGCTATTTCAACATCGGAATTCTTCACACGTCGCTGACGGGCCGCGAGGATCACGACGTCTACGCGCCGTGCGGGATCGATGACCTGCGCCGGCCGGGCTACGACTATTGGGCGCTCGGCCACATCCACAAGCGCGAAATCGTTGCCAATGACCCACCGATCGTTTTTCCCGGCAACCTTCAGGCGCGGCATGCGCGGGAAACCGGTGCTAAGGGCGCTACGCTGGTCACGGTGACGGACGGCCGCGTTTCCCAGGTCGATGAGGTGACCCTTGATGCCGCGCGCTTTGCCCACAGCGAGCTCGATCTGTCGGGCCTGCGTGACCCTCAGGAATTTTTGAGCGCCGCGCGCCGTGTAATTCATGAGGCGAGCGGCGAGGCGGGCGACCGCCCGCTTGCGCTGCGCTTGACGCTCACCGGGGAGACCGCGCTGCATTCCTATTTCGGCGCGCATGCCGGAAAGCTGATCGAGGACGTGCAGGCGCTCGCCTGGGAAATCAATGACAGCGTTCTGATCGAGAAAGTGCGCCACAGCACCTCGCTCGTGCGGCAGCTCACCGGCAGTGCCGTGATCGCGGATTTTGCTGAAGTGCTGGCAGAGGTCGCGGCGGATGCCTCCTTTCAAGCGGAGATCGAGGCGGTGCTGGCGGAGCTGCGCAGCAAGGCGCCGGAGGCGGCCTTCAGCATGCTCGACCTATCGGGCGCGGGTGAAAATCTCGCCCCGTCCGCGATCTCGCGTGCGCAGGATCTGGTGTTGGCAAATCTCGGCGGCGTTATTGTTGAGGAGCGCGAGCCATGAAGTTTCGCTCGCTCGGTCTGCTTCGCTACGGTCACTTTACCGATCGTGTGCTGGAGTTTCCGCAAGATGCCCGCGTCGTGGTCATTCACGGTGACAATGAGGCGGGAAAGACCACGGCGCTCGCGGCGATCACCGACGTGCTGTTCGGCATCGAACTGCGCTCACGCTATAATTTTGAGCATGACTACAAGTCGATGTGGCTTGCGGCGACGCTGACCGGTGCGCAGGGTCGCAGCCTGTCTTTCGCGCGGCTCAAGCGCGCGAACGCGACGCTGGTCGACCCCGAAAGCAATGCTGCGCTGAACGACGATATCCTCGCGCCGTTTCTCGGCGCCCACGATCGCCAGACATTTCTGGATGTGTTCGGGCTCGATCAGATGCGATTGCGCGAAGGGGGCAAAAGGCTTCTTGCCGGCGGGGGCGATCTCGCCGCCTCGCTGCTTGCCGCCGCGCCTGGCCTCAGCGAAGTATCGACGTTGCGCGACCGGATGAAGGAGAGCGCAGCAAAGATCTTCAATCCGCAGCGCAAGAGCGCGTCGCATGATTTCTATCTCGCGATGGAAAGGCGCGATCAGGCGCGGCGCGCCATCCGCGCCGAGGAACTGCTGGTCGATGCGGTCCGCACCATTCGCGAGGACGCCGATGCTGCGGAAAAAGATCGCGCTGAGGCGGAAGCTGCGGAGCGCGAGGCGCGCATTGCGGTGATGCAGGCGCAGACATTGCGCAGCGCCGCGAAGGAGCTTCGAGTCCTCGATGCGCTGCTGGCGAAGCGCAGCGAGATCGGGCCGTTGCCGGCTGTGCCGGGCGACTTTGCGGTGCGCGCGGCCGAGGTGCTGCGCAACCATGAACAGGCAATGCTCGACGCCGCGCGCGCAGAAAGCGAGGAAGCAAGCGCGCGTGCGGAATTCGATGCCATTGCAATTGACGGGGCCGTGCTCGGCCTTGCGGATGAAATCGAAGCTTGCGATGACGCGCGAGCGGCAATCCAGCACGAGCTCATCAGCCTGCCGAAACGAGAGGGTGAGGCGAGCGAGGCGCGCGGCGAACTGATTGCATTTGCGCGCGAACTGGGCCTTCCCGACATTGAAGCGTTGCGCGCCATGGCGCCGGGTGCGCCCGCCCTCGCGCGGGTCGCCGATATCGTCAATCGTCTGCATGCATGCGAGGCGCAATTTCAGACGCTGGAGCGCGCGCGCGTTGCGCTTGCCCGGCGCCGCAAGGAGATCGAGGCGGATGGTGACGAGGGCGCGCATGCCGCCGATCCCGCGCCATTCCGGCAGCGGCTTGCCGCTCTCGACGGCGCCGAGGAGCGCGAGCGGCAGTTCCGTGTTCTGGACCAGAAGATCGCTTCGGCGCAGCAGCCTTTGCGTGAGCGGGTCAGGCGGCTTGGCCTTGGGCTGCACAGCGTGGAAGAATTCCTTGCGCTGCCGTTGCCTGCGCTCAGTGCGGCGGATGCCAGCCTGCGTACGGTGCGCGATGCGCTCGTTCAGCTTGCGCGGCGCAAGGACGAATTTGACGAGATTGCGGGCAAGCTTGCGCAGGCGGAAGCCCGGCTGAGCACCCTCATCGCCGGGCGGCAGCCTCCCACCGAGCAGGCGGTGGCGGCGGCGCGCACCCAGCGCGATGGCGCGTGGCAGGCGCTGCGCGGCGTGGTGCTTGGCGAACGCGCCGCTGCCCCAGCCGATCAGGCCGCGGCATTGCAGTTCGAGCGATTGATCGTGGATGCGGACCGGCTTGCCGATGAGCGCCTCACCGAGGCGGCGCGGCTCGCCGATCTTGCGCAAACCGAGCTTGCCATTGCCGAGGCGAAGGCGCGCGCCGCCAGCGCGTATGATCGTCTGACGGAAGCGAATGCTCGCCTGAAGGCTGCGAATGCTGCCTGGGCTTCGCTGTGGCCCGCGGGGGTGATCGTGCCACCGGATGATGATCGCGGCCTCGAGCTTCTGCGCGAGGCGGCCAAAATTATCGAGATGCGTGAAAGCATCCGCGATGACGAGGTGGCGCGCGACAGCGGCCGCGAAGCCGTGCAATGGGATCGCGGCGAGGCCGCGCGGCTGCGGCACGATGTTGGTCTGCCGCCGCTTGGTGACGGACCGCTGCGGATCGCCGAGCTTCGCGACGCAGTGCATGCGCTTGAGGCGCGCTTTCAGGCGGCGCGGGACCGTGACCGCGACCTTGTGCGGCTGGCGAAGGATGAGGACGACAATGCCGCCGCCATGCGCGATCTTCTGGCGCAGCGTGAGCAGGTGGTCGGTCAGGCCGCGGCGCTGTTTCCGCAACTGTCTATCCGCGCTGAGGCTTCCGCGGAGGAGGCGCAAGCCGCGCTCGGCATATGGCAAGCGGCAGGAGCCGCGCTGGGCAAGCTCGGCACCGCCGAGCGAAGGATCGAGGGCATCGCGCGGGATCGTGCGCTGTTCGAGGCGCGTCTGGGCGATCTGCTGGGGCGTGTCGCTGCGCCTGTGGAAGGCGATGATTTCGCCACCGCCAAGCATCTGCGGGCGAGGCTCGAAGCCGCGCGTCGAATGCAGGCGCAGGCGGATGTCGCGCGCGAAAAACTGCAGCGCCGGGTCGATGCGCTGCATGAAGCGCGCAGCGAGCTCCGCCTGTGCGAAGCCGCGCTGGCAAAGGTTCTCGAACTCGCGGGAGTGAGCGACGCAATAGCACTCCCGGCGCTGCTCGAGCGGCTGCGCGAGGCCGCCGAATGCGAGCAGGCGATCGCGCAGGCTCAATCGCGGCTCGCTGATGTCCGCGGATCGAGGCCGGTGGAAGAACTGCGGGCAGAGATTGGCGAGCGCGATGATAAGGCGCTGGCGCTTGCCCATGCCGAAGCGGAGGCAGCGCAGGAGCGCGCGCGCGACGCGGTCGCCCCGGCGATCGAGCGCGACACGCGGGCCAAGGCGGCGCTGGCCGATCTCGACAAGCGTTCGGGCGCGGCCGGGGCCGCGCAGAGCGAGCAGGACGCGATTGCCGAGATTGCCGATGCCATGGAGCGGTTCATCCGCGATCACGTCGCCTCGCGCCTGCTCAGCCATGCGATCGAGCGGTATCGCGCGCGCCATCAGAACCCGATCGTCGAGCGTGCCTCGCAGGCCTTTGCGACGTTGACCTGTGGCCGCTGGTCCGGCCTCGGCATCGACTACGATCTCGAGACGCCGCGTCTCGCCGCCGTTCGCGACCAGCAGATGCACGGCGTCGACGCCCTGTCGGAGGGCACGGCCGACCAGCTCTTTCTGGCGCTGCGGGTGGCGGCGATTGAGGATCACGCGCAGCGTTCCACGCCGCTGCCGTTCATCGCCGACGACCTGTTCGTCACATTCGACGAGCGGCGCACATCCGCTGGCTTCGCCGTGCTGGGCGAACTTGGCGCCGTGACGCAGGTGATCGTATTCACCCATCACGACCATGTCGTCGCCTGCGCGCAGCGAACACTGCAGGATCAGGCCGCGATCATCCGCCTCTAGCTTTGCGGGCTAAGCTGATCTGCGCGAATGCGCCGCGCAGGCCCGCGGACTTTCCGCAAAAGTTTAAGCTTGAATTTTTCCCCGTCAGCACGGCACACTCTGCGCGTGCGGCCTGCGGCTGGAATGGGGGCGCATCAATGAAGCAGTATTGACCCGGCGGATACACTCCGCGCGGCTACGATGCGCGAAACAGACATCGACCAGTAGTGACCACGATTTTCGATCTGTCTTTTCCATTCGTCTGGGCAAGATTTTGGAGCAATCGCGCGTCTCTTCTCCGTATCGGACGGAAACTGCCAAGCCGATCTTGTCGGTCGAGGCGGTCACGCTGGCCTTTGGTGGCGTCAAGGCTCTCGCGGGGGTCGGCTTCGATGTCAAGCCGGGAACGATCACTGCGGTGATCGGCCCGAACGGTGCCGGCAAGACCTCGCTGTTCAACACCATTTCCGGCTTTTACCGGCCATCGCAGGGCGCGATCCGCTTTCGCGGCGAAGACATCACGGCGTTGCCGGCGCCGCAGCGGGCGAAACTTGGCCTCGCGCGCAGCTTTCAGAACATCGCGCTGTTTCGCGGCATGACCGTGCTCGACAACATCAAGCTCGGCCGGCACGCGCATCTGCGCACGAATGTGTTCGACGCGCTGGGCTATTTCGGCCGAGCCAGTCGCGAGGAGGCGGAGCTGCGCCGCGATATCGAGGAGCGGATCATCGATTTCCTCGAGATCGATCACATCCGCCATGCCAGCGTCGCGACCCTGCCATACGGGCTGCAAAAGCGTGTGGAGATGGCACGCGCGCTGGCGATGCAGCCGAAGATTCTCATGCTCGACGAGCCGGTGGCGGGCATGAACCGCGAAGAGACCGAGGATATGGCGCGCTTCATCCTCGACGTGCGCGCGGAATGGGGCGTCACCGTGCTGATGGTCGAGCACGACATGGGTATGGTGATGGATCTGTCCGACCATGTCGTAGTGCTCAATTTCGGTCAGGTGATCGCGCGAGGTACTCCGGCCGCGGTGCAGAATGATCCCGAGGTGATCACGGCCTATCTCGGCGCGGGCGATGTCGGCGAACTGCGCAAAAAACTGCGCGGCGGCGCGGTGCTGGAGCCCAATGCATGATCGACTGGGCCTATCTGTTCGAGGTCAGCCTCACCGGCATCGCCAGCGGCGGCCTCTATGCGCTCGCGGGGCTCGCCTTCGTCCTCGTCTACAAGGCGACGCGCGTGGTCAACCTCGCCATCGGCGAGATGTTGATGGTCGGCGCCTATCTTTTCTTCACGTTCGCCGCGTTGTTTGCGTTGCCGATCTGGCTCGCCATTCCGCTGGCGGTGCTCGGTTGCGGACTGCTCGGCGCGTTGATCGAGCGGACGATGATCCGGCCGCTACTCGGCGAGCCGCCGATCTCGGCCTTCATGGTCACGGTTGGCCTTGCATCGATCCTTGTCGGGATCGTCGAGATTATCTGGTCCGCGGATCAGCGCCGCCTGCCGGAGTTTTTGCCAAGCACGCCGGTGATGATCGGCGACGCCTTCATCGCTCCGAAGGTCGCCTGGGGCGCAGGCGTCGCGGTGGTGCTTATTGGCTTCGTGCTCGTGCTGTTCCGCTACTGGCGCGGCGGCGTCGCACTGCGGGCAACCGCCTCCGACCAGGGCGCGGCCTATGCGATGGGTATCAATGTGCCGCGCGTGTTCTCCATCGCCTGGGTGGCATCTGCGATGATCGCTGCGGTCGCCGGCATCATCGTCGGCGCGATCGGCGGCATCTCGTCGTCGATGGGGGTGTTTGGTCTCTCGGTCCTCGTCGTGGTGATGGTCGGCGGCCTCGACAGCGTGCTCGGCGCGCTCGTGGCGGGCCTGTTTATCGGTTGGGTCGAGGCGGTGGCGGGCACCTTCCTCGGCGGTGAGTACAAGTTGCTCGCAACGTTTCTGGTGCTCGTCGTGGTGCTGATGATCCGGCCTTATGGTCTGTTCGGCACCCACGAGATCGAACGGTTGTGAGAACGCGCATGAAACGGTCTGACCGACGACAGGGGGCGAACTGACGATGCGGATCGGCACGCTGAAGGAAAGCTATGTTGCCGATGCCGCGCTGTTCGATTCGGTGACGCAGAAGCGCATGCTTGCGGCCGGCGCTGCGCTGCTGGTGCTGTTTCCGTTCATCGCCAACGATTACTGGCTGTACCTTGCCTGTCTTGTCGCCATCAATATCGTCAGCGCGACCGGCCTGAACATTCTGACCGGCTATACAGGCCTCGTCAGTCTCGGCCAGGCGGCGTTCATGGGACTTGGGGCGTACACCGTCGCCATTCTGGAAACTCGCCTCGGCACGCATTTCCTGATCAACCTTTGGGCAGGCGGTGCGGTTGCGATGCTCGGCGGGATCATCGTCGGCATCCCGTCATTGCGGGTGAAGGGGCTCTATCTTGCGATCACCACGATCGCAGCCTCGTTCATTGCGCACTTCCTGTTCGCCAATTTCGAGTTCACCGGGCGCACCGGCGGGCTTTCGCTGCCGCCGGCGAGAACCTTCGGCATCTTCCTTGATACGTCCTTCCGCCTCTACTGGATGATCGTGCCAATCACGGTGCTGATGGTGATCGGCGCCGCGAACCTGTTTCGCACCCGCATCGGCCGCGCTTTCATCGCCATCCGCGACCGCGACATCTCGGCGGAAGTGCTCGGCATTCCGCTGCTGCGCTACAAGCTATTGTCGTTTGCGGTCTCGTCGTTCTATGCCGGCGTCGCCGGCGGTCTGTGGGCCTATTTCTTCCGCGTCGTCACGCCGGAGAGCTTTCCGCTGGTGATGTCGATCTTTTTCCTCGCCGCCATCATCGTCGGCGGCATGGGGACGATTCTCGGCGGCATTCTCGGCGCGATCTTCATGACGATGGTGCCGGAACTGCTGAAGCTGATCTTCGACATTCTGCCCGGCGGCCGCGAAATGACGGTCTTCCTGTCGCCGGTCCGCACCGTGGTTTTCGGGTTGCTGATCGTCGGGTTTCTGGTGTTCGAGCCGCTCGGCCTTGCCGAGGTCTGGCGGCGCATCCGACGCTTTTTCCATCTCTGGCCGTTCCGCAACTAATAAAATTCACAGGAGACGCTCAATGTTCGACCGAAAGAGTTTCGTGACACGCCGAAGCGTGATGAGCCTCGCGGCCGGCGCCGCCTTGGCCGCGGGCCTGACCATTCCTGCACAGGCGCAGCAGGAAGATATCGTCGTCGGCGGCTCGATCCCGATGACCGGCGTGTTCGCCTTCGCCGGCGTCGGCATCAATGCCGGCATGTCGGACTATTTCAAGATCGTCAACGACGCCGGTGGCGTGAACGGCCGCAAGATCAAATTCGTGATCGAGGATACCGGCTACAAGGTCGACGTTTCGGTTGCGGCCTTCAAGAAGATCACCAGCCAGGACAAGGTCAACCTCTACTACGGCGACTCGACCGGCTTTGCCAAAACCATCAATCCGGAGCTCGACCGCAACGGTCAGATCATGATGGCCGGCGCCTCGTTCGCCACCGAGCTGAACGATCCGAAAAAGTATCCGCATCAGTTTCTGGTCGGCCCGGACTACACTGAAATGTTCGGCATTTTGCTGAACCATATCGCCAAGGAAAAGCCCGGCGCGAAGGTTGCCTTCGTCTATTCCGACAGCGAGTTCGGCCGCGACCCGATCGAGTCGAGCGAGGCGCTGGCTAAAAAGCTCGGCCTCAGCGTGCCGGTGAAGATCATGACCGCCCCCGGCAGCGTCGACGTCTCGACCGAGGTGATCAAGCTGCGTCGTGCAGCGCCCGACTACACCATCTTCCACGGCTACATTCTCGCCCCCATCCCTGAATTCGTGCAGCAGGGCAAGCAGATGGGCATGACCACCAAGTGGATGGGCACGTTCTGGACCATGGATTCTTCGACTGTCATGAAGATGGGCGAGGCGGGCGACGGCTTCATGGGCGTGATGCCGTATCGCTACTATTACGACGATGCGGCGAATTCGCCGATGCTGCAAAAAATTCGGCAGATGCGACCCGAATACCAGAGCACGGCCTATATGCAGGGCTTCCTCACCGCGATGCTGTTCACGGAATCGGCAAAGCGCACGCTGGCGGCCGGCAAGCCGCTCAACGGCGGAAATCTCAAGGCTGCGCTGAACAGCATCAAGAACTTTGACACCGGCGGCATCATCGGAACGCCGATCACCATCGGCGGTAATTCGATCCCGGTCGGCCGCGTCTACAAGGCAGACATGAAAGCCCAGAAGATGGTGCCTGCATCGGACTGGATCTCGCTGGCAAAATGAGCGCACACTTGCCCCAGCCCGAGGTGGCGACGGACCTCGTGCTCGATGTGAACAACATCGAGGTGGTTTATAACAAGGTCGTGCAGGTTCTGCGCGGCCTGTCGCTAACCGTGCCGCGTGGCGAGATTGTCGCGCTGCTCGGCAGCAACGGCGCGGGCAAGTCGACCACGCTCAAGGCAATCTCCGGCCTGCTGTCGCTCGAAGACGGCGAGATGCAGGCCGGGCGGATTGCCTTCAACGGCGAAGCCACGTCGCACTTTGCGCCGCAGGATCTCGTGCGGCGCGGGCTTGCTTATGTCATGGAAGGTCGCCGCGTTTTCGAGGATCTCACCGTCGAGGAGAATCTGATCGCTGCAACCTATGCGCTGTCGGGCCGCAAGCCGGCGTCGTCCGGTTTCGATGCGGTCTACAGCTATTTTCCGCGGCTGCATGAGCGCAAGAAAGGGCTGGCGGGCTATCTCTCCGGGGGCGAGCAGCAGATGCTCGCGATCGGCCGGGCGCTGATCGGCGAGCCGCAGCTGATTTTGCTGGATGAGCCGTCGCTCGGGCTGTCGCCCAAACTTGTCGAGGATATTTTTACGATTATCGCCCGCATCAACGCCGAGCGCGGCGTGTCGATGCTGCTTGTCGAGCAGAATGCCAGCGTGGCGCTGGCCGTCGCGCATTACGGTTACATCATGGAGAGCGGCAAGATCGTCATCGATGGCGGCGCGGAGCGGCTCGCGGCTGATCCCGACGTGCGCGAATTTTATCTCGGTGTCGGCGGCAGCGGCGAGGCGCGCAGCTTCCGCGATCTTAAGCATTATAAGCGGCGCAAGCGATGGCTGTCATGACCGCGCTGCTGCCCGAGCGCACCCTGCCGCAGATGCTCCGCGACCAGGCGGCGGCCCGGCCGAACGCCGTCGCCATCCGCCAGAAGGATTTTGGCATCTGGCATCCGGTGACATGGGCTGAATATTTCCGCCGCGCTTCGCATGTCGGGCTTGGCCTGCGAGCGCTCGGCCTGCATGAAGGCGGCCATGTCGGTGTGCTTTCCGAGAACCGCATCGAATGGGTGCTGGCGCAGATGGGCGCGGGGCTGGTCGGCGTGGTGACGGTGGGCGTCTATCCGACGAGCCCGTGGCCGGAAGTCGCCTATGTCCTTGGCCATGCCGATGTCGAGATCGTGATCTGCGAAGACCAGGAGCAGACCGACAAGGTGCTGGCCGCGCTCGATGAGCTGCCGAAACTGCGCAAAATCATCGTCGTCGAGACCAAGGGCTTGCGCAGTTATTCTGATGAGCAGCGCAGCCGCATCGTCACCTTCGCGGAACTGGAGGCGGAGGGCCGCGCCGCGGAAGGGCGGGGCGAAGGCAAGGTGATCGAGGCGGCGCTGTCGCGGCAAACGCTCGATGACATCGGCCTGATGATCTACACCTCCGGCTCGACCGGCAAGCCGAAAGGCGCGATGATCTCCTATCGCAACATTCGCGGTGTGGTGCCCGGCATTGTCGACCGGCTGGAGCTTGGGCCGGGCACCAGCCACCTGTCGTACCTGCCGCTATGCCATGTCGCCGAGCAGATGCTCACTACCTTTGTGCCGCTCTATCTCGGCTCGACGGTCAATTTTGGCGAGTCGATCCGCACGGTGCAGGAAGACCTGCGCGAGGTGGCGCCGACGATGTTCCTCGGCGTGCCGCGAATCTGGGAGAAGCTGCACGCCGCGATCAGCATCAAGATGCAGGAGACCGGCCGGCTGCGGCGCGCGATCTATTCGCGGGCGATGGCGGCGACCGCACCGCTGGCGGAAAAGCCGCGCAAGCATTGGACGATCGGCGAGCGCCTGCGCTATTGGGCGGCGTATTGGGTGGTTCTGCGTTCGCTGCAGAATTTCATCGGCTTGCGGCGCGTCCACGTCGCGCTCACCGGCGCGGCGTCGATCCCGCCCGATGTGGTGCGCTTCTTCCGCACCATCGGCGTGCCGCTCATCGAAGTGTACGGCCTGACGGAATCCACCGGCATGGTCACCGGACACCGGATCGACGACGTGCGCATCGGCACCGTCGGCATTCCCACCAAGGGGGTCGAGCATCGCGTTGCCGACAGCGGCGAGCTGCAGGTTCGCGGCGAGATGGTGTTTGCGGGATACTACGCCAACCCGGCGGCGACCGCGGAGGCGATCCGTGATGGCTGGCTCTGCACCGGCGATGTCGTGCGCGAGGAGAATGGCCATATCCGCATCGTCGACCGCTTGAAGGACATCATGATCACTGCCGGCGGCAAGAACCTGACGCCCTCGGAAATCGAGAACACGATGAAGGGCAGCCCCTACATCAAGGAAGTGATCGTGGTGGCGGAGGGGCGGAAATTCGTCTCGGCGCTGGTGCAGATCGACTACGAGACGGTGAGCAAGTGGGCCGAGGCGCAGCGTATCCCGTTCACGCATTTCCGCTCGCTGGTGGAGGAGCCGCGCGTGCACGCGATGATCGATGCCGAGATTGCGAACCGCAACCAGCAGCTCGCGCAAGTCTCGCAGGTGCGGCGCTTCCATCTGCTGACCAAGGAGCTTGACCACGACGACGGTGAAGTCACCGCCACCATGAAGGTGCGTCGTGCGAGCATCTACAAGGTCTATGCGCAGGAAATCGAGGCGCTCTATCGCGGCTGACCCGCGGACTGCCGCGCTATTGCGCGGCTGGGGCCGCCGGCTGAGCCTGCATAACAATCAGCGGCAGGGTGATGCGGAAGCACGCGCCGGAGAGGCGGCCGTCGACCAGCTTCAACTCGCCGCCCATCTTGCTGACAATGTTGCGGCTGATATTGAGGCCGAGGCCAAGGCCCGACTCGATGGTCTGCCCGGCATTGTCGTGCCGTCCACGGACGAACTTTTCAAAAATGTTGTTGCGGTTCTCCGGCGGAATGCCGGAGCCGTTGTCGGCGATCTCGATGCAGTAATTGCCATTCTCGCGCCAGGCATTGATCAGGACGAGAGGATCGACCGTGCCGTTATATTTGATCGCGTTGGAAATGATGTTGATCAGGACCTGGCACAGGCGATTGGCGTCGGCGAGGATGAAGGCTTCCTCGCGCGTGGCGACCTCGATGGTCATGTTGCGCTGGCGAGCCAGCGCCTCGCAGACTTCGAGCGCGTGATCGAGCACCTTGTCGGCATCGATCGGGTTGTTGTCCCAGTCGCGCTCGCCGTGCTCGAGCGCGCTGAGGTCCAAAATCTCGTCGAGCAGCTTCGTCAGCCGCTTGCTCTCGTAGTAGATCGTACCGGCGAACCGCTCGCGCTGCGCCTCGGTGAGGTCCTTGTCGGTGAGGAGGATTTCGGAGAAGGAGCGGATCGAGGTCATCGGCGTGCGCACTTCGTGGCTCACCTGCGAGAGAAAATCATCCTTCTGCTGATGCAGCTCGCGGAGCAGCGAGTTGACCTGCTGCAGCTTTTCTGCGGTGAGGCGCAGCTCCTCGGAGGTTCGTTCGAGCTTTTGCGAATATTCGATCACCTGCTGCGTCTCGTCGGCGATGGTCATCATCTCTTCGAGCGAGACGCCATCGCCGGAGACGACTTTCGACAGCAAGATATGCGCGGAGGCAGCGCCGATGAAGCCGGAGAGCTCGCGCTCGAGCTGGCCGATAAACTCGGGCAGCGCCTCGAGCTGCCCGGCCGGCGAGGCGCCATGGGTCTCGGCGAGAGCCTTGAACAGTGCGCGGGCGCGCTCCCAGCCGAGCACGCGCTCGGCGACGAAGAACAGTTCGCTGATGGTCGCTGATCCGCGCACGAGGTTCGCCTCATAGCCGGCGGGGCGCTTGAAGACATCGACGAACTGCGTCGACTGAATGCGCTCGAGCACGTTCTGGTTGGTGAAGAGCGAGACGATCACGAGGATCGCGGTGTTGAGGAACAGGCTCCAGAACACCGAGTGAACCAGCGGGTCGAGATCGTTGAGGCCGAACAGCGCATTCGGGCGCAGGAAGGAGAGTCCCCACGGGCCGGCCTTGGTCAGCGCCGCGATGGTTTCGCTGGTCGAGACGAAGCTCGGCAAAAACATCGTCCAGGCCCAGATGATGAAGCCTGCAAGAATTCCCGCGATCGCGCCTTTGACGGTGGCTTCGCGCCAGTAGAGCGCCGCCAGCATCGCAGGCAGGAACTGCGCGACGCCGGCAAAGGAGATCAGGCCGATCGGCGCCAGCGCGTCGGAATCCGTCGTCATCCAGAAGTACAGAAAGCCGAGAAACAGGATTACGCCGATCGAGATGCGGCGGGTCTTGAGTAGGAGGCGGGCGATGCCCTGATCGCCGGACTGTTCGAGCTTGATCGAGTGGCGCAGCGCGAGCGGGAGTACGATGTGGTTGGAGATCATGATCGACAGCGCAATCGAGGCAACGATGATCATCGACGTGGCGCTGGAAAAGCCGCCGATGAAGGCAAACAGTGCAAGGCTGGAATTGCCGTTCGACATCGGCAGGGTCAGCACGAACATGTCGGGGTTGGAGCCCGCCGGCAGGCTTGTGAGGCCATAGAGCGCGATCGGCATCGTGAACAGGCTGACGAGCAGGAGGTATGTCGGGAACGCCCAGCTCGCGGTGCGCAGGTGGTTTTCGTTGGAATTCTCGACGACCGTGATCTGAAATTGGCGCGGCAGGCACAAGACCGCGGTCGCCGACAGGATCAGGATGGCGATCCAGCGGCTGCCAAAAGTGTCTTCGGAATAGATCTCGATGCCAGCCGCCTGTGCGCGGTTGTAGATGTCCTCGAGGCCGCCGCTGATGCCGAAGACGACATAGATGCCGACGGCGAGCAGCGCGACCAGCTTGACGATCGCCTCGAAGGCGATTGCCGCGACCACGCCGTGGTGCTGCTCCTTCGCGTCGACGTTGCGCGTGCCGAAGAGCACGGTGAAGAGGGCCATGCCGGCGGCGACGCCGAAGGCGAGGCTGACTTCGTCGAGCCCGGCGAGCGGTCCGTTTTTGGTGACGCTTGCCGCGGAGACGACCTGGATCGAGGTGGTGATGGCCTTGAGTTGGAGCGCGATATAGGGCGTCACGCTGATGATCGCGATCAACGTGACGATCACTGCGAGCCGGCTGGATTTACCGTAGCGCGAGGAGAGAAGGTCGGCGACTGAGGTAATGCGCTGGATGCGCCCGATGCGGACGAGCTTTCGCAGGATGAACCACCAGCCGACGAAGATCAGCGTCGGGCCGAGGTAGATCGCAAGAAACTCGAGGCCGTCGCGCGCGGCGGTGCCGACCGCGCCGTAGAAGGTCCAGCTCGTACAGTAGACCGAGATCGAGAGCGTATAGACGAGGGGCGATTGCAGCATGCCGGCCTCGCCCTTGCGCGATTTTGCATCGGACACGAAGGCGAGGAGGAACAGAAGGCCGACATAGGCGATGGCGGTGAGGATGACGAGGTCAGGGGAAAGCATCAGGTGCTTCCCTTGGTATCTGTGTCGCGATGGACGATCTCGGCGCGCGGCATGTGGTGCGTGGAGATCAAAGCGCCGATGATCAGCAGGATCCACACCGAGAACAGATAGACCGTTTCCAGCGGCACGCCAAAGATGCGGATAGGGGCCGTGAACAGGATCAGGAGCGGTGGAATGATCAGCACGATGCCGAGAACGGGCAGCATGAAAACCGCATGTTCGCGTTTGCGGCTCTCTGGGATCGGATGCCCTCGCTGCCCTTGCATATGTGAGACGCCTTTTGTCGTGGCGGTAACCCCAAGGGGGCAGAACGAAAAATCAGTAACTGGAAGGTCGGATCGAGGAGCGCGTGCCGAGCCTCAGGCCTTCGTTCCCTCAAGCAGGCGGCGCACCGCGCCGATCACATCGTCATTAGCATATGGTTTCGTGACGAAGCCGTCGGCCCCCAGCTCCTCGGCGATCTGGCGGTCGCGCTGCTGGCCCTTGGCGGTGAGAATGAGGATCGGGACATCGCGCGTGGATTTGTCCGCCTTCATCTGTTTGAGCACCTCGAAGCCGGTGCGCTTCGGCAGCATCAGGTCGAGCACGACCACGCGCGGATGCAGTTGGCGAGCGGCCTCCAGCGCAGCCTCCCCATCGGTAACAGTGCTGATCGACCAGCCAGCCCGTCGCAGGATGAAGTCGAGGGATTCCAGGATTCCCGGTTCGTCTTCCGCAACAAGTACGTCAATCACGGCGCCTGCCCCCTTTCCTGTCGCGGCGACGGCCGGCGCGCATTTGCGCAATGGGGCCGAGGCTTGACAGTTTTCTCCCGTTTTATCGGTTTTTTCTGCGTTCAACTAAACTCAATCACGACAGGTTGCCAAGCGCAAAGTCTTTGGGAACCAGCGGTAGCCGGATTGCGGTATTCCCATCAGCGGAATCCAGCATTTCTTCCTGACGGTGCGCGCATTCGCGGCGGACGCACAAACGGCAGGTCGGACCGACGGGTACGGCGATCGACGGCTCGCGCAGGTCGAGGCCGCGGCTGTAGATCGTGCGATCGGCGTGCAGGATATCGCAAGCCAGCATGACGGATGAATGGAAGGCCTGTTCGCTGAAAGTGGCGGTGCGTTTCGATACGGTGCGGGCGAGAAAGAGGTATTTTGCGCCGTCGGAAAACGACACGAGCTGCCGCATGATCTGGCCGTTGTTGCGGAATGCGCCGTAGATGGCCCAGAGCGGGCAGGCGTGGCCGGAGCTTGGCAGCGGCAATCCCGGCAGCGGAAAGTGTTTGGTCAGCCGTCCTGCCGGATCTGAGCGCAAAAAGCCGAACGGAATGCCCTGTTCGGCCGGCCGCCGCAGGGTGACCAGCCGGTGGGCGACCTGCTCGAAGCTGGCGGCATAGGACTGCTTGAGACGGTCAACGTCGTAGCGGTGGTTCTCGGCGTCTTCGAGAAAACGGGAATAGGGAAAAACGATTGCCCCGGCGGCGTAGGAGGCCAGCGCACGATAGGCGATGCGCTGCGCGTTCGGTGTCGTCAGGCGCGGATCGTGGGAGTGGCGCTCGATGACGTCGTGAAGCACGAGCTCTGCGAGCAGGCGGGCAAGCTGGAATTGCCGGGTCGAAGCCGGTACCGAGTTCTGAAACCACATCACGCGGCTTGGCGCATCGAAACCGAAATTGATCGAAAAGCCGTTGCGGTCCGGCCGCGTCGCAAGGTCGGTATCGATCCTGATGTTGAAGCGGCGTTCGAGCAGGGCGGCCAGCGTCGTTTCGCTGAAGGCGCCGTCGGCCTCGATCTCAAGTCGGAGCTGATGGGCAGCATCCTCAAGGGCGGGAAAGTAATTTTTCTCCGCAAAAATCAGGTCGTCTACCTCCCGCACCGGCGACACCGCGTGACGGGTGTTCATGAATTGCTCAAAGTAGCCGATCAGCGTGCGGGCAAGATCGGAGAGGTTCTTCGATTCGCGGGCGATGGAATCGAGAAAGCGGTTCTGTTCGTCGCTGCTGAGATCGGGGACGCTGCGCAAAATCTCGGCGCTGGAGCGCATCGCCGTGACCTGGCTGAGGATCTGATGCAGGAGCTGGGAGAGCAGGGGATCGGCGCGCAGCCGGTCGGCATAGGTCTCGACATTGATATTGGCATCGACATAGCCGCGATACAGCCGGTTGAGCGCGAGTGCCATCGCGGGGAATTGCGCCACGAGCTCGCGGATGTCGCCTGGCTCGACCTGCAGGCCGGCGAGGGCGGGGTCGGTCAATAGTTCCTGCAAATCATGCAGGAGGCGCTGCTCCTTCTCGCCGGTCAGGTCGTCGATGTTGAGGCCGAGCTGCGCCGCGATCCGGATCAATAGGGCGCCGCCGACATCGCGTTTGTTGCCCTCGATGAGATTGAGATAGCTCGCGGAAATTCCGGCGGCCCGCGCCAGATCGATCTGTGAAATGCCGATGGTTTTGCGGCGATTTCTGATCTTGATGCCGATCGGCGCGCGCATGCGTATGCCCCCTGGAATTCCGGCTCATTGCAACGGCCGGTTTCGCGTAAAGTGTAACGCGCTGTCAGAAATTGACAAGATTGACGAGTGTGAAGTCCAAGCATTTACAAATTATGCTTTTATCTACAGTTGCTTATTGCTGTTTTTTCTTCCCGCTCACATTCTCCCGGCGTTGATCGATGGTTTTAAATGCCACCGGCAAGGGAGGAATGACATGTCTTATCGTGGGCAGGGCCCTACGCGGCGTACGATTCTGCGTGGCGCGGCAGGTCTGGTTACGGCCAGCGCGGCGCCGCTTGTGTTCACCAGGGGCGCCTGGGCAAAGGATTTCTGCAACAACCCGACGGGCAGTACGGTCACCTTCGGCTTCAACGTGCCGCAGACCGGCACTTATGCTGAGGAAGGCCTCGACCAGCTCAAGGGTTATCAGCTCGCCGTCAAGCACATCAACGGCGAGGGCGACGGCGGCCTGATGAAGACGATGAAGCCGCTTGCGCTGAAGGGCAACGGCGTGCTCGGCAAGAAGGTCACCTTCGTCAGCGGCGACACCCAGACCAAGACCGACGCCGCGCGCGACAGCGCCCGCCGCATGATCGAGCGCGACAAGGTGATCATGGTGACCGGCAGCGTGACGTCCGGTGAAGCCATCGCCATGCAGAGCCTGTGTCAGGAGAAGGGCATCATCTACATGTCCGGCCTGACCCACTCGAACGACACCACCGGCAAGGACAAGCGCCGCTACGGCTTCCGCCACTTCTTCAACGCCTATCAGTCGGGCGTGGCGATCGCCCCGATCCTGGCGAAGGAATACGGCAAGGAGCGCCGCGCCTATCACATCACCGCCGACTACACCTGGGGCTGGACCCAGGAAGAGTCGATCAAGAACGCGACCGAGGCGCTCGGCTGGAAGACGGTTGCGACCGTCCGCTCGCCGCTCGGCCTTGGCGATTACTCGCAGTACCTCACACCGGTAGCCAACTCCGGCGCCGACGTGCTGATCCTCAACCACTACGGTCACGACATGGTCAACTCGCTGCCGCAGGCGGTGCAGTTCGGCCTGCGCGACAAGCAGGTGAACGGCAAACAGTTCGAGATCGTCGTGCCGATGTTCTCCGAACTGATGGCCCAGGGTGCCGGAACGGCCGTGAAGGGCATCATCGGCACCTCGAACTGGCACTGGAATCTGCCGGACGCGGGCTCGAAGGCGTTCACCAAGTCCTATGGCGAAGCCTACGGCCAGCCGCCGTCGCAGTCGTCGCACACCGGCTATGTGCAGGCGATCCTCTATGCCGATGCCTGCCAGCGCGCCGGCACCTTCTATCCGCCGGAAGTCATCAAGGCGCTGGAAGGCTTCGAGTTCGACGGCATGGGCAACGGTCCGACCCTGTACCGCGACGTCGATCACCAGTGCTTCAAGGACGTGCTGGTGGTGCGCGGCAACATGAGCCCGACCAGCAAGTTCGACGTGCTGAACGTCGTCGGCTCGGCATCCCGCAAGGATGTCACCTACGATCCGAAGATCTTCGGCGGCGAGCTCGGGCCCTACGAGCCCAACAAGTGCTGACACGCGCATAAGGAGCGCCCGGCCGTCCCTGCGGCCGGGCATCCCCCTATTCACGTATCGTTCGTTCTCGGCGGGGGTGACCGTAATGAATGCTATTCTCGCACAATTGCTCAACGGCCTGGACAAAGGCGGCGCCTACGCACTGATTGCGCTCGGCCTGACGCTGGTGTTCGGCACGCTGGGCGTCGTCAACTTCGCGCACGGCGCACTGTTCATGCTCGGCGCCTTCTGCGCGGTGACGTTCCGATATCTCATCACCATCGAGATCGTGACCAAGGACCCGACCAAGCTGACGCCATGGGGCCAGCCGGTCGAGATCAAGACGCCGATCGTGCAAAACTGGTTCGGCGACTTGGGGGCTATCCTGGTCGATTACTCGGTGCCGATCTCGATCCTTCTTGCCATTCCGGTGATGCTGGTCATCGGCCTCGTCATGGAACGCGGCCTGATCAAGCATTTCTACAAGCGCACGCACGCCGAGCAGATTCTCGTGACCTTCGGCCTCGCCATCGTGCTGCAGGAGATCGTCAAGAGCTTCTTCGGCCCGAATCCCATTCCGCAGCCGATGCCTGCTGCCCTGCGCAGTGCCGCCGATGTCGGCGTGTGGCTCGGCATGGCGCAGGGTGCGCTGACCTATCCATGGTGGCGGCTGGTCTATTTTCTGTTCTCGCTCGGCGTCATCGGCGCGGTCTTCGCCTTCCTGCATTTCACCACTTTCGGCATGGTGGTGCGGGCCGGCATGAACGATCGGCAGACCGTGTCGCTGCTCGGCATCAACATCGACAAGCGCTTCACGATCATGTTCGGCATCGCGGCGGTCGTCGCCGGGCTGGCGGGCGTGATGTACACGCCGCTGCTGTCGCCCAACTATCACCTGGGCATGGATTTTCTCGTCCTGAGCTTCGTCGTGGTCGTCGTCGGCGGCATGGGATCGTTGCCCGGAGCGGTGCTTGCCGGCTTCCTGCTCGGCATCCTGCAGAGCTTTGCCTCGATGACCGAGGTGAAATCGTTCATTCCCGGCATCGACCAGATCATCATCTACTTTGTTGCCGTCGTTATTCTACTGGTTCGTCCGCGCGGACTGATGGGACGCCGCGGCGTCATGGAGAGCTGAGCCATGAATTCGCTGTTCTCCCTAAGCAAGCAGGACACGATCAAGTTCGCTGCTTTCACCGTCGCGGTGCTGACGATGCCGATCTGGCTTGCGCCGTTCGGGGCAGCCTATCCGGGCCTGCTGCAAAAGTTCGCGATCTTCGCGATCTTCGCGGTCGGCTTCAACATCCTGTTCGGCCTGACCGGCTACCTGTCCTTCGGCCATGCCGCATTTCTCGGCATCGGCTCCTACACCGCGGTGTGGTCGTTCAAGCTGTTCACGATGAACGTCCTTCCGGCGATCCTGTTCGCGGTGGTGCTGTCCGGTCTCTTTGCCGTGGTCATCGGCTATCTCTGCCTCAAGCGAACCGGCATCTACTTCTCGATCCTGACGCTTGCCTTTGCGCAGATGTGCTACAGCCTTGCCTATTCCGTGCTGACGCCGATCACGCAGGGCGAAACCGGCCTGCTGCTGAACCTGAGCGACCCGCGCATCATCGACATGATGTTCCATGAGCGCGGCGCCGGCCTGCCCAAGCCGACGCTGTTCGGCCTCGACATGGGCGGCTTCTACGGCTTCTATTTCTGCGCGATCATTCTGGTGATCACCTTCTTCTTCTCGCAGAAGATCTTTGCCTCGCCGTTCGGCATGATGCTGCGCGGCATCAAGTCGAACCAGACGCGGATGAGCTATACCGGCTTCAGCATCAAGCCCTACATGCTCGCGGCCTTCGTCATCTCCGGCATGTATGCCGGCCTCGCCGGTGGCCTCCTTGCCGTCACCGACCCGATCGCAGGTCCTGAGCGCATGCAGTGGACCGCCTCGGGCGAGGTGGTGCTGATGACCATTCTCGGCGGCGTCGGCACGTTGTTCGGGCCGGTGATCGGCGCGTGGCTGATCAAGTATCTCGAAAACATCTTTTCGGCCTTCAACGATCAGATGCTGCACCGCTTCTATTCGTTCCTGCCCGATGGCCTCGAGAACGTGCTCGTCAAGATCAGCGGCAAGTTCGTCGGCGAGGGTTGGCACCTGACGCTCGGCCTGATGTTCGTGCTGGTGGTCGTGTTCCTGCCGGGCGGCATCATGGAAGGCGTGCGCCGCATCGTCGAGCGGTTCAAGAATCGTGCGCAGAAGGAGGCCGGCGTGTCGCTGAACGCCCGGCCTGCCGAGTAAGGTCAGGAGATCGAAATGGCAACGACCTCGAATGGTCATTCCCCGGCTGTGCCGAACATCGTTCTGCATGTCGCGGACGTCTACAAGAACTTCGGCGGCCTGCACGCGCTCTCCGACATCGATCTGCAGATCGAGGAGGGCAAGACCCACGCGATCATCGGGCCGAACGGCGCCGGCAAGTCGACGCTGCTCAACGTGGTCATCGGCCGCCTTGCCCCGACCAGCGGCGCCGTCATCTTCGACGGCGCCAATCTCACCGGCAAGGCGCCGCATGAGATCAACCAGCTCGGCATCGCGCGGGTGTTCCAGACGCCGGAAATCTTCCCGGATCTGCCGATCCTCTACAACGTGATGGCGCCGGCCTTCGCCAAGCGGGATGGTGCGTTTCGCGTCAACATTTTTCGATCGGTGGATGACGAGCGCGAGTTGCGCGACGAGGCCGAGGCGATTCTGGAGGATGTCGGCCTCATTCATCGCCGCGATGTCCACGCCGGGGTGCTGTCGCGCGGCGACAAGCGGCGGCTGGAGCTGGCGATGTGCCTGATCCAGCATCCGCGCCTCTTGCTGCTCGACGAGCCGACCGCCGGCATGTCGCGGCACGACACCAACACGACGATCGATCTTCTCAAGAAGATCAAGGCGCGGGGCATGACCAAGGTGATCATTGAGCACGACATGCACGTCGTGTTCTCGCTGGCGGACAAAATCTCGGTGCTGGCGCAAGGCCGCATCATCGCCGAAGGCCTGCCGCAGGATATGCGCACCGATCCCCGCGTGCAGGAAGCCTATCTTGGAGGAGCGGCGTAATGAACATGGTCACGATGGAAAACGATCTTGTTGCCCGCAATCCCGCAAAGGTGCCGGACAACGCCTTCTTCTCGGTTCGCGACATGCACGGCTATTATGGCGAAAGCTATATCGTCCATGGTGTGTCGTTCGGCATCGAGAAGGGCAAGATTCTTGCGCTGCTCGGCCGCAACGGCGCGGGCAAGACCTCGACGCTGCGGCTGATCGCTCGCGCGGATATGCCAACGCTGATGCGCGGCGAGATCATCTTGGACGGCAAGCCAATCCATCCTCTGCAGGGCTATCAGGCCGCGCAAGCGGGAATCCAGCTCGTGCAGGAGGATCGTCGCATCATCCAGGGGCTCACCGTAGAGGAGAACCTGATGCTGGCGCAGGTCGCGCCCACCCGCGGCTGGGATCTCGACCGGATCTACCATCATTTCCCACGCCTCGCCGAGCGCCGCATGCAGGAGGCGGTGACGATGTCGGGTGGCGAGCAGCAGATGCTGGCGATCGCCCGCGCGCTCGCGCGCGACATCAAGCTGCTCCTTCTCGATGAGCCTTATGAAGGCCTTGCCCCGGTGATCGTGCAGGAGATCGAGCGCATCCTGCATGAGATCAAGGCGATGGGGATCACCACCATCATCGTCGAGCAGAACGCGGTGGCGGCGTTGCGGCTTGCTGACGAGGCAGTGATCCTCGACACGGGCGAAGTCGCCTTCGTCGGCTCCGCGCAGGAGGTGATGGACAACGCCGAGCTGCGCCGCGAGTATCTTGCCATCTGACGGGCGTAGCTGTCGTGCGATGAGCGATCTGCCGACGGAACAGGGCGCGCACGGCGGCAAAAAAATCCGGGTCGCGCGAGCGGCCCGGACAAGTTTTGGTGTGAGGAGTCTTCGGGTCTCCACTGCGGGAAGCGGTCTAGGGACCGATGCCCGCAGGTCTTCGTCGTCAGTGCTCCTGTCGCGTGCAAGGCGGAGGGAGCGGCGGCTTGCCGTCCGGCGTGGGGGGCGGACGGCAAGCCGTTCTCGCGGCTTGAGGCGGCGCCTTACCAGCCCTCAAGCACCTTCAGCTTGCCGCCGGTCCATTGGACGTAGCCGAAGGTGGTCGGGCCGGCGTGGTTCTTCGGTCCCCAGTTCAGCGGCGGCGTAAGGCCGGGCTTCCAGTTGCCGAGGCCTTCCAGCGCCTCGATCAGTTTGGCACGGGTCAGGTCCTTGCCGGCGGCTTCGGCGGCCTTGTGGAAGGCGATGGCGCCGGCCATGCCGAGATAGGGGTAGTAGCCCGGCTGAACCTTCGGCGCATACTTGGCCAAAATCTCGTTGGCCTGCTTCACCATCGGATCATCCATCGAGTCGACCGCGGTCATGATGTTGACGATCAGGCCGTCCGCCGCCGAGCCGGCAAGCTCGGTGAGGATCGGATCGCCCATCGTGTTCATCGCGATGAACTGCGTCTTCCAGCCGAGCTTTTCGGCTTCCTTGAGCAGCAGTGCGCCCTGCTTGACGATGTTGAACATCAGCACGACATCGGGCTTGGCGTCGCGCAGCGCAACGGCCTGAGCGGCGACATCGACATCGCTCGGCACATAGGTGGTCTCGGCAACCGGCGCCTTGCCCTTCGCCTTGAGGTAGGCGACCGCGCCATCGCGCTGATCCTTGCCGAACTGGTCGTTCTGGAAGAAGATCGCGATCTTTTCGGCCTTGAGTTTCTCCAGCGCATACTGCGCCATGTTCTCGCCGATGGTCTGGCCGACCGGCAGCATGCCAAACACTTCCTTGTCGGTCGGCGCGTTGAGCTTCTCGTTGCTGCCGGCCGGATTGATCACCGGAATGCCGCGCTGGACCAGGAAGGGCAGCGTCGCGAGATTGGTCACGGTGCCGATGGTAGAGACGATGGCGAAGATGCCGTCGCGATCGACCAGCTTGCGGGCCACGGAGACGGCCTGCTGCGGATTGTAGCTGTCGTTCTCGACGATCCACTTGATCTTGCGGCCGTGAATGCCGCCCTGATCGTTGAGCCACTTGAAGTAGGCTTCGGTGCCTTCGCGCATCTGGTTGGCGCCGGCGGCAAAGCCGCTCTGCAGCGGCAGGTAGGATCCGATGGTGATGGTGTCTGCCGTGACGCCGTCCTTGGCGACTGCGCCGAGCGACGTCATGGCGAGCATCGCAAGGCCTGCCGCGCCCATCCCGATAGATTTTAGCATTGAACGTTCTCCCTCTCTTCCAAACCCAGATAGGCGTCGGTGACGCCCTTGTTTTGTGACAGCGCCTCGGCGGTATCGCTGAGGGCGACTTGCCCCTTTTCCAGCACATAGGCGTGCGTAGAAACCTTGAGCGCCTGGCGGGCGTTCTGCTCGACGAGCAGCACCGTGACGCCCATGGCGTTGATCTGCTTCACCAGCCGCAAAATCTCCGTGACGAGAACGGGCGAGAGGCCGAGCGACGGCTCGTCGAGCAGGAGGAGACGTGGGCGCGACATCATCGCGCGGCCGATGGCGACCATCTGCTGCTCCCCGCCGGACATCGTCGCCGCCGACTGATTGATGCGCTCGCGCAGGCGGGGGAACATCTCGAATACCTGTTCGAGATCGCTGGCGATGGCGGCGGTGTCGCGGCGCAGGTAAGCGCCCATCCGCAGGTTTTCCATCACCGAGAGGTCGGGGAAAAGCTGGCGGCCTTCCGGCACCAGCGCGATGCCGGCGGCGATCAGCTTCTCGGTGCTCCAGTTGGAGACATCCTCGCCGTTGAAGCGGATGGTGCCGCTGAACTTTGCGTCGATCGACTTCAGGATCGCGTTGAGCAGGGTCGATTTGCCCGCGCCATTGCTCCCGAGGATCGAGACGACCGAGCCTTCGGCGACGTCCATCGACAGGCCGCGCAGGGCGGCGACCGCGCCATAGGAAACGCGAAGATCGCGGATCTCAAGCAGCATCGCTGTCCTCCTCACCGAGATAGGCCATGATGACCTTGGGGTTCTTGCGGACGACGGCGGGCACGTCCTGCGTGATGACCTCGCCGTGATCGAGCACCAAAAGTTCGTCGCAGACATTCATAACGAGCGACATGTCGTGCTCGACAAGGATGATCGTGATCTTCTTGGTGTCGCGCAGATCGCGCAGCACATCGGCGAGCGCCTTGGTCTCGTCGGGATTGAGCCCGGCGGCGGGCTCGTCGAGCAGCAGGAGGCGCGGCTCGGTCACAAGTGCGCGCGCCAGCTCGACGCGCTTTTGGACGCCGTAGGCGAGCGTCGCGACCGTGCGGTCGGCGACCTCTGCGATCCCCATCAGCGCCAGCGCGGCGTGCGCCCGTTCCCTCGCGTCGCGCAGCGCCTTGCGGGCGGACGGAAGGCCGAGCAGATCCGCAATGCTCGAGACCGGCGTGTTGCTCAACGCGCCGATCAACACGTTGTCCAGCGCCGTCTCGACACCGAACAGTTCGAGGTTCTGGAACGTGCGCGCGATGCCGAGTGAGGACATTGCGTGCAGCGGCTGGTCGAGAACCCTGGTTTCGCCGAACATGATGCTGCCGGTATTCGGGGTGTAGATCCGCGTCAGGCAGTTGAGCAGCGTCGTCTTGCCCGCTCCGTTCGGGCCGATGAGGCCGAAGATCGAGGCGGGCGGCACCGAGAAGGTCACGTCCTTCAGCGCCTTGAGGCCGGCGAAGGACAGCGACAGGTCGCGGACGAAAAGGTGGGGAGTCCGATCAGTCATGGCTGCGTCCTTCCGGCAGGGCGGAGGAGGTCTTGAGCGCGCGGCGACGCTGGATGCCGGTCCACACCCGTTTCGGCAGGCTGGCGAGACCGTGCGGCAGGAAGCGCATGAACAGCACGAGCAGCACGCCGTAGATCACCATCTGCAGGCTTTTGAACTCGCGCAGAAATTCCGGCGCAACTGTGAGATAGATGCCGCCGAGCACTGCACCGACCGGTGAGAGAATTCCGCCGATCACCGCCATCGTCAGGAAGCTGAGCGAGGTGATGAGCGAGAAGGTCTCGGTGGCGAGGTGGCCGATCATGTGGGCATAGAGCGCGCCGGAAATTCCGGTGAGGAATGCGCTCAGCGTGAATGCGGCGGTGAGGTAGCGCGCACGGTTGACGCCGAACGATGCGGCGGCGAGCGGGCTCAGCTTCAGCGCGATCAGGCGGCGGCCGAAGCGGGTCTTCGGCAGCCGTACCGTGAGCAGGAAGAACGGCACGACGATTGCGAGGATGATGTAGTAATAGCCGAAGTCGTCGGTGAACTCGTGGCCGGCAAGGCTCGGCCGCGGCACGAACATGCCCTGACGGCCGCCGGTGAGGGATTCCCACTCGAACAGCGTCTGCTGTACGATCAACGCAAAGCCGAGGGTGGCGATGGCGAGATAGTGTCCCTGCACGCGCAGCGCTGGGATCGCGACCAGCGCGCCGAAGACGGCGGCGACGATGCCCCCGAACAGCACGCCGACGAGGAACGGCGCGCCGGTCTTCGTCACCAGGATGGCGGATGCGAAGGCGCCGAGCGCCCAGAAGCCCGCATGGCCGATCGAGATCTGGCCGGCATAGCCGATCAGGATCACGAGTGAGAGGGCGATCAAGGTGTAGATCAGCGCCGTGTTGAGCAAAAAGTGCTCGTAGTGGCTGCCGGCGAATGGCAGCGCGAGGAGCACGACGGCGGCGAGCGCGTAACCTGCAATTCGTGGAAGGCTCATGATCTCATACCTTCTTGATGCCGCTGCGGCCGAACAGGCCGGTCGGGCGGATCATGAGAACGAGGATGATGATGCAGAAGGCGAAGGTGTCTTTGAACGCGGTCGACACCAGCGCCCCGAACATGGTTTCGAGCAGCCCGATGACGAGGCCGCCGAGCACGGCGCCAGGCAGGCTGTTGAAGCCGCCGAGGATTGCGCCGGCAAAGGCCTTGAGCAGCACCGCGACCATCATCTCGAAGTCGAGGAAGGTCATCGGTGCGGTGAGCACGCCGGCGACGCCGCCGATGGCGCCGGCGAGGCCCCACGACATCATCCAGACGCGCGGCACGCTGATGCCCATGAGCCGCGCGGCGCGGCGGTTCATGCTCGCTGCGCGCATCGCGGTGCCCTCGCGAGTCTTTTCGAAGAACAGATAGAGCGAGCCCATCACGAGCACGGCGACGACGATCATGCCGACACTGTTGGAGGCGACGCGAGCGCCGAGCAGGTCCATAGGCTCCTTGCTGAAGAGCGAGGGGAATGTATGGGGGTCGTACCCCCAGATCGCGCCGGCGAGATTGTTGAAGATGATGAAGAGGCCGATTGTGACGATCAGCAGGTTGACCGGCGGATCAGTCGCAATCGGCTGAATGATGACGCGCTCGATCACGGCCCCGAGCAGGAAGCCGATCGGCAGGCTCAGCAGGAACACGAGAAGAACCGGCAGGCCGAGGCCGTGGAGCAGCGCGAAACACAGGAACGTCGTGAACATTGCCATTTCGCCCTGAGCGAAATTGACGACGTCCGTCGCCTTGTGGATCAGCACCATGGCGAGCGCGAGCAGTGCATAGACGCTCCCGATCGCCAGCCCTGAAATGATGAGTTGAACGATCACGGATGCACCGATGCTTAGCTGGTTTTGGTGACAGTGTTCAGATAGTCGAGCAGCGCGGCGTTGAACGTCTCCGGATCAACCTGCGAGACGGCGTGTCCGCCCTTTTCGAACACCACGAGCTTGGCCCCCGGAATCTTCTTCGCGAGTTCTTCCGAGAAGTAGAGCGGCGTCAGAAAATCGTCGCGCGCGCACATCACGCAGGTCGGCACGTTGATGAGATGCAACTCGCTCGTGCGGTCGAAGTCGATGATGGCCTGGCAGCGGCTCGCGGCGATGCTGGCGCCCGGGAAGCTTGCCTTGGTCGCCTGATCGAGCGCGGCGAGCTTGTCGGGATTGCCGTTCACCCACCAGTCCGGATAGAGCAGCGCCGGGCTAAGCGAGATGTAGTCGTCGACGCCGTTCTGCAGCAGGGCCTTGCGCGCTTTCATCACGCGGCCCATGAAGGCGTCGGTCTTGGTCCAGGAGGCATAGAGCACCATGCTCGCGAGGCGCTCGGGCGCAATGACGCCGAGGGTCTGACCGATTGCGCCGCCGGTGGAATGGCCGACGAGATGGGCGCGGTCGAGCTTGAGATGGTCCATCAGCGCCAGCACGTCGGCGCTCATCTGGTCGAGCGAGTAGTCAATCTCCGAGCGGGTGCTCTGCCCGGTGCCGCGATGATCGTGCAGGATGACGCGGTAGTGCGGTGTCAGCGCATCGAGCTGCGCCTTCCAGTAGCTGCCGGTGCCGCCGAGGCCGGGGACGAGCAAAACCGCGGGGCCCTCGCCATGCTCCTCGTAGTAGAGCTGACCATCCTGAATGGGTGCAAACGGCATCGTCTTAGTCCTTCAGGTGCGCGATCGAGCAGATCTCGACGAGAAATTCCGGGCGCACCAGTTCGGCCTGAATGCAATAGCGGGCAGGAGGATTGTTCGGGAAGTACTCGCCATACACCGCGTTCATGGCTTTGTAGTCCTTGAGGTCTTTCAGGAAGATCGAGTTGAAGACGATGTCTTCCATGGTGCCGCCGGCGGTTTCGACGACAGACTTGATCGTCTGCAAAACCGCGTGCGTCTGTGCGGCGACATCGTTCGGGCCGATCACCTGGCCATCGGCGCCGATCGCCAGCATGCCTGAGGTGTAAACGGTGTTGCCGGCCTTGGTGCCCGGGGAATAGGGCGCGAGCGGCGGCGGCGATCCGGCTGGAACGATGATTTCCTTGGGCATGGTCGTCTCCTGGCTTGGTACGAAATTCCGCAGCGCAGCAATTTTTGCCTGCTGAAGTGGTCGTGTGTTCGTCAGTGTTGCCATGACCATGGCGACGACGTTCGGGCATTGGAAGCACAATATGAACCACACCGCGTTGCCCAAATGGCAACACGTACCAGGGCGTGAAAACATCGGATGATCATGCTGATTGCGGCTATGGATTGCTTATCGGCTGTCTGACTTGGCGACCTTGTTGCCACGCTTCGATTTCGTTGTGCGGCGCAGCGACGAAGCGTTGTCCTTGCGCGTGCGCCTGGTAAAGATCGGATCGAGCGGCGGTAGCGCGCGCAGATAGGCGAGGGTGTGTTCGAGAAAACCGCGCGCGGCGCTCGACAGGGTGCGATTGCGATGAATGCAGATCTGCATCTGCGCGTCGGCAAGTTCGGGATCGTTGACGGGGATCGCGCAAAGCTGGCCTGCGGCAAGTTCGCGCCGAACCAGGGTGCGCGGCAGAATGGCGATGGCATTGCCGGTGCGCGCCACCGCTTTCATCATCTCGAAGGAATTTGTCCGCAGCGCCTCCCGCACCTCCAGCCCGTGTCTGAAGGCCACGGCATCGACCAGCCGCCGCAGGCCAAAGGAGGCTTCCGGCAGGGCGACCTTGTGCTTGAACACTTCGGCGACGGACAACATCCTTGCATCGGCAAGCTCATGGAAGGGGGCGAGCACTGCATAGGATGGAAATGGATGCGAGAGCGCGATGTCGATCTCGGGCCGCGGCTGGGCGTTGTAGGTGATGCCGATGTCGACCTGATCAGAGATCACCTGCTCCAGAATCTGGCGGGAGCTATGGGTGGTGACGCTGAATGAAATGTTTGGAAACAGCGCGAGAAAGCCCGACATGATTTCCGGCAGAAGGTCGGCGACGATGCCCTCGATGGTCGCGATTTTCACTTCGCCGCGGTGCAGGTCGCGCAGATCGTCAACCTGCGACTTGAGGCGTTCGAGGTCGCGAAACATCGTGCGGGTGTGCTGCGCGAGGAGATGGCCGGCGGGCGTCAGCACGACGCCGGTGGTGCGCCGCTCCAGCAGGGGCGCATCGAATTCATGCTCGAGCTTGCTGATCTGGCGGCTCAGCGCCGAGGCTGCGACGTGAACCCGCTCGGCCGCCTGACGGATCGAGCCGGAAACCGCGACCTCGTGGAAATAGCGTAGGGCCGTCAGATTCATCGAACGTCACTCCTTTGGCTTTCCCTGCAGGTTACGGGCTTGTGCCTGCGCCGCACCGGTTCTGTCCAGTGTTTCGTTTGCGCGGGAGAGGGCGGCGCCGCCTTCAGCGATGCAGGGCGAGCACCGTCAGGTTGCCCGTGCCGTAGGCGCCGGTGTCGATATTGATGCGATTGGGCTGCACGTCGATGTGCAGAACCGGCGTGTGGCCATGGACGATGTACTTGCCGAAATCGTCGCGGCAATTGAGGAACTCGCCGCGGATCCACATCAGGTCCCGGTCGTTCTGCTCGGTCAGCGGCACGCCCGGACGCACCCCGGCATGGGTGAAATAAAAATCGCCGAAAATGAAAAACGATTGCAAGTCATCGAGGAACCGGCGGTGGGCCTGCGGCATTGCTTCAATCAGGGCATCGACCAGAGCGGGCTGACTGTCAGGGCCGGGATTGAACGGCGCATGGATTCCATAAGATTTGAGCGTTTGCAGCCCGCCGAGCTGGGGCCAATAGTCGATCCAGCGGCGATGGTTCAAAAGGTCGAGAAGCAGTCCTTCGTGATTTCCCTTCAGGAAAACAGAGCGATGGCGCGCGCCCCATTCGATCAGCATCTGGATGACGCGGCGGCTGTCTGGGCCGCGGTCGATGTAGTCGCCGAGAAAGACGTGGAGCCTGTCGGCTGCGGGATGGGTGAGGTGATGGGCTTCGATTTCATCGAGCGCGGCCGCAAGCAAATCCACGCAGCCGTGGATGTCAGAGAGCGCATAGACCGTCATGCCCGGCGGCGGCAGCGGGCGTCGCATCGTGGCGGGAAAGGGATTGGCGATGAGCACGCAAACAACCCTTCTTCTCGTTGCGCCGAGGCTGGTTCCATCGAACCGAAACTATTCTGCGAACTTATATTGTACTGTGGGTAATCCCGATCCTGTAAAGTAAACCACCCGTGCGATACGGCAAAGCGCACAGCCAGAAAGCCACTTTGCTCACCGAGGTGAGGTTAAAATGCTAGGAATTTTTGGCGGATCGAACACCAAGCCCTATTTCCGAACCCGTTCGAAAGAACGGGACCGGCAATCGGACGCCGTAAGCGTCGGATTGATCTCGCAGGCGATCGAGCAGGCACTTGCTGCCGCGTGTGCGGAAAGCGAGGGGCTGCGCCGGCGGCTCGACGACATCACGGCGCGGGCGGCGGTGACGAATGGCAATGGCGACGATGAGTATCTGACGCGCGAGGGCGCGGATGTCCATCTGCTCGATATGCTGGACGAGCAGATGCGCGCTGCCGAAGCGCGACTCGATCAGATCGAAGCCAACGTCAGGCATTTCCAGTTCTTGCAGGACGAGCTTCTCAGGCGCTTTCCGGCCACGCGGTCGTAGGCGTCCCGCTACGCCGAGGCGACCTTCGGCGCAGCCGAAAACGCGCGCCCTGGGATCGACGCCAGCAGTGCGCGCGTATAGTCGTGCTGCGGATCGCCGAACACCTTTGCCACGGGGCCGGCTTCCACCACTTCGCCATCCTTCATCACGGCGACCAGATCGCAGATCTGGGCCGCGACGCGCAGGTCGTGGGTGATGAAGATCATCGAAAGATCGAGCCGGCTGCGGAGCTCGGCGAGCAGCTTGAGCACCTGCGCCTGCACCGAGACGTCGAGCGCCGATACCGGCTCGTCCGCGACCAGCACCTTCGGCTTCAGCGCCAGCGCGCGGGCGAGGCCAATCCGCTGGCGCTGCCCGCCCGAAAATTCATGCGGGTAACGATCGCTCGAGGCCGGATCGAGCCCGACCAGCGTGAACAGTTCGCGTGCCTGCGCCAATGCCTCCGCGCGCGGGGTGCCGTGAACGATCGGCCCCTGGGCGATGAGTTCGCCGGCCTTGCGCCGCGGATTGAGCGAGGCGAACGGATCCTGAAACACCATCTGGATGTTTTTGGTTTCCGCGCGCATCTCTTCGTGGGTGAGGCTCGCGATGTCCTTGCCCTCGAGCAAAATTGCGCCGGCATTCGGCTCAACGAGGCGCAGGAGGCAGCGCGCCAGCGTGGATTTTCCGGAGCCGGATTCGCCGACGATGCCGAGGGTTGCGCCTTTCGGGAGCGCGAGCGAGACGTCCTTCACGGCATGGGTGACGCGCGCGCCGCGGCCGAGGAAGCCGCCGGTGCGAAAGGTTTTGGACACATGCTCGATGGTGAGGATCGGCGTGTCGGAAAGCGGGCGCGGCGGCGGGGCGGTGAGGCGGGGCACGGCGGCGATGAGCTGGCGCGTATACGGGTGCTGCGGCTGGTTGAGCACTTGATCGGCCGGGCCCTGTTCGGCGATGCGGCCGCTCTGCATCACGACGACGCGGTCGGCGATCTCTGCGACGACGCCAAAATCGTGCGTGATGAAGATCACCGCCGTTCCCTTGCGCTTCTGCAGGTCGCGGATCAGCGCCAAAATCTGGGCCTGCGTGGTGACGTCGAGCGCGGTAGTCGGCTCGTCGGCGATCAGCAGTTTCGGATCGAGCGCGAGCGCCATCGCGATCATCGCGCGTTGGCGCTGACCGCCCGAGAGTTCATGGGGATAGGCTTTGGCTGCGAGTTTTGGTTCGGGAATCCTCACCTCTTCGAGAAGCTCAAGCACGCGGGCGCGGATCTTTGCCTTCGGAAGGTCGGTGTGGATCGAAAACATCTCGCCGACCTGATCGCCGATCGTGCGCAGCGGATTGAGCGCCGTCATCGGCTCCTGAAAGATCATGGCGATCTCGGCGCCGCGCACCTTGCGCATCTCGGCGTCGGTCAGCTTGGTGAGATCCTTGCCCTCGAACAGCACGCGGCCGCCGTCGATGGCCACGCCGCTCGGCAGAAGATGCATGATGGCGTTGGCAGTCATCGACTTGCCGGAGCCGGACTCGCCGACGACGCAGACGATCTCGTTCGCATCAACCGAGAACGAGACATCCTCCATCGCATGGGGGCGATCGGCGCCGCGCGGCAGGCTGACGCTGAGGCTGTCGAGCGTGAGAATAGCAGTCATCGGTTGTTCAGCCTTGGATTGAAGGCGTCATTCAGGCCTTGCCCGACGAGGGAGACGGCGAGCACGGTAAGGAGAATGGCGACGCCGGGAATGGCGGCGACGTACCACTGCACCCGCAGCACATCGCGCCCGAGGCCGATCAGGTTGCCCCATGAGGCGACGTTGGGATCGGACAGGCGCAGAAAGGCGAGGGCGCTTTCGAGCAAAATGGCGAGCGCCATCACGACGCTGGCATAGACGATGATCGGCGGCAGCGCGTTCGGCAAAATCTCGGAAAAGATCAGCTTGACGTCGCGCACGCCGAGCGTCTTTGCCGCCTGCACGAACTCGCGATTGCGGAGCGACAAGAATTCCGCGCGGGTAAGCCGGGCCGGAGCGGGCCATGAGACGATGCCGATGGCGATCGTCACGGTGGTAATGTTTGAACCGAACACGGCGACGAGCACCAGCAGCAGGAGAAAGTTCGGCAGCGTCTGGAACGCCTCGGTGATCCGCATCAGAACGATGTCGGTGCGGCCGCCGTAGAACCCGGCGAGTGCGCCGATGACGATGCCGATGACGATCGCGACCATGGTGGCGACGAGGCCGATCATCAGCGAGATCCGCGCGCCGTGAAAGATCTGGGCGGCGATGTCGCGGCCGGAATTGTCGGTGCCGAGCCAGAAGCGCGGATTGTCGAGCGGCCAGATCAGCGGCCGGCCGGCGAGGGCGAGCGGGTCGCGCGGAAAGAGCCAGCCGGCGCTTGCCGCCATGCCGATCACGACGAGCAGCAGGACGAGGCCGATGACGGCCGAGGGGCTGCGAAAATAGCTTTTAACCGCGTCCATCGCTCACACTCCCGACGTGATGCGCGGATCGAGCCGTGCATAGAGCAGGTCGGTGAGGAAGTTCACCGCGATCACCAGAAGCGCCGAGACGAACACGATGCCGAGCAGCGTGTTGAGATCGCGCTGCACGACGGACTCATAGGCGAGGCGGCCAAGGCCCGGCAGGGAGAACACGCTCTCCACCACCACCGAGCCGCCGAGCATGGTGCCGGCCTGCAGCCCGATCAGCGTCACCATGGGCAACAGAGCATTCCGCAACACATGGCGCACGACCACGCGGGTTTCGTCGAGCCCCTTCGCGCGCGCGGTGCGGACGAAATCGAGGTTGAGCACTTCCAGCATCGAGGCGCGCATGATGCGCAGATAGATCGCAAGGAAGATGAAGCCGAGCGTCAGGGTCGGCAGCACGAGGTGGCGGGCGATGTCGAGCGTGCGCCAGATGCCGGTCTTGGTCACGGTGATGTCTTCCAGACCGCCGGGCGGCAGCCACTGCAGATGGACCGAGAATACGACGATCGCCATCAGCCCGAACCAGAACGAGGGCGTGGCATAAAAGATCAGGCCGAGGGTCGAGATCAGCGTGTCCGGCCATTTGTTGACACGGCGCGCGGCGATGACGCCGAACACGATGCCGAAGAAAAACGCAAAGGACAGCGAGGCGACCATCAGGAGCAGCGTGGCCGGCAAGCGTTCGGCGATCACCGTGACCACGGGCTTGCCGTAGATCGACGAGAAGCCGAGATCGAAGCGCACGAGGCGCCACAGATAATTGCCGAGCTGCGCCGGCACCGAAAGGTCGAGGCCGTAGAACTGGCGGAGCGCCTTGGCGGTTGCCGCGTCGCCGCCGCCCATTTGCGCCATCATCGCGTCCACGGTGTCGCCGGGCGCGAATTGCAGCAGCAGAAAAATCCCGATCAGGATCAGGACCAGCGTCGGGATGGAAGCGGCGAGGCGTCGCCCCGCGAGCATCAGGATGCGCATGCATCAGCCATTGGTTGAGCACGGTGCGGCGGCGCGGGTTCCCGGCCGCCGATGCTGTCAGTCAGAAGAGAATAGGGCGGCCCATGCCGCAGGCAAGCGGCCGCGCCTTGCGATTACTCCGCGATCCAGAGATCGTGCCAGGTGGACGATCCCCATCGCGGATTGTTGGAGTGGTTGCGGGCCTTGGCGCTGATCACCGATTGGAACAGTTGCTCGATCGGCGTCCAGATCGGCAGTTCGCTGTTGGCGCGCTGCTCGAACTGCGCATAGAGCGCCTTGCGCTTGGCCGGGTCGACCTCGGTCGCGGCGTCGTCGATGATCTTGTCGATCACCGGGTCGGTCCAGCCCCACTGGTTCGTCCACGGCGCACCCTTGGGCTGGCCGGAACGATACCAGACCGTGGTCGAGACGGCAGGGTCGTTGCGGTACTGGTGCCAGCCGGAGGCGAGGTCAAAGGCGTGGTCGTCATAGACCTGCTTCAGGAAGCCGCCGCCGTCGTTGCGGACGATCTCGACGCGAATGCCGATTTCCGCCAGCGACTGCTGGATGAAGGTGGCGAACAGCGAGATGTCCTCGCCCCACGGCGCGGGCAGCAGCCGCAGCGAGAAACGCGTGCCGCCAGCGCCGGCCTTGTAGCCGGCTTCGTCGAGCAGCTTTGCCGCCAGCGCCTTGTCATAGGCATATTGCGGGCCGTGGTCGGCTGGATAAAACTCCTTTGAGACCGATGGGATCGGCCCGGTGCCGACCTTGGCGAAGTCGCCCAGAAAATTGTCGATGAAGAAGGGGATGTTGATCGCGTGAGCGATCGCCTGACGGACCCGGAGATCGGCCAGTTCCTTGCGGCGGAAGTTGAACTCGATGGTGTTGGTGCGCGCGTTGCCCTCATTGCCCTTGGTGGTGACGATGAAACGCTTGTCCTTCGCGAGCCGAGCTGAATCGGAAATCGTGAGGCCCGAGAACGGGCTGAACATGATCTGCCCCGCTTCGACCTGGGCCGCGGCCGCGGCGCGGTCCGTCACCACGCGCCAGACGATGCGGTCGAGATAGGGCAGTTCGGGTCGCCAGTAGTTCGGGTTGCGGTCGGCGATGATATGCTGGCCGCGTTCGTACTGCACAAACTTGAACGGACCGGTGCCGATCGGCGCGAGGTTCGCCGGATTGGTGCGGATATCGCCGTTCTCGTAGATGTGCTTGGCGGAGATATAGCCGAGGTCTGGCAGCGCGCGCAGCAGGAGGTTGAGCGGCATCGGTCGTTCGTAGCGGAATACGGCGGTGTGGGCATCCGGCGTGTCGACCGCGGTGAGGAAGAGCTGCAGGGTCGAGCCGTAGTTCAAAATCTTCTTCCACATCTCCATCGCGGTGAAGGCGACGTCGGCGGAAGTGAACGGCTTGCCGTCATGCCAGGTCACGCCCTTGCGGAGCTTGAAGGTGATGGTCTTGCCGTCCTTCGAGGACTCCCAGCTTTCGGCCAGCACGCCGACAGGATGGCCGCCGGCATCGAGATCGACCAGCGCCTCCTGAATCTTGCCGCCGATGATGTAGACGCCGGTCGAGGCCTGCAGGCTCGGATTGAGCTGCCGCTGCTCGGCGCCGTAGTGGACCGTGAAGACCCCGCCCCTGCGCGGCGCCTCCTGCGCGAAGGATCGCGCGGGGAATATCACGTTGGCGGCGATCGCAGCCGAGGTCATCAGTGCGGCGCGGCGGGTGATTTCGAACTTGCTCTGACTCATGTCGGTCCTTCGTGCGATCTTTTGAAACGGTTTTGGCAGGTGTCTGCAGGGCGCGGTGTCAGGCCTGGACAAAGGAGAGGATGACGCCGGTAGCGGCCTTCGCCGGCACGCTCACCCAGTCGCCATGGGCAACGGCACCCGGCAGGCGCTTCGCCTTGTCGAGATGGTCGGTCGCGATCATGATCACGGCTGCGCCGTCGTTCACCGCCCCCTCGCGCACCGTATCCGGATAGCGCTTCGCAAATGTGTCAACGTCATAGAACAGAAATTCGGCGCGCTTGTCGCCGGAGCGGACGCGATAGCCGCCCTCGGCTGCCGTCACTTGCTGGTCAATGAGGCGTGCGAGCTGCGCCGCGGCGTCCTTGGGCGCTGCCGAAAGGATCTCAATGCACACCAGATGCTGCGCGCCATTGGCATGGTTCTGCAATTCGGGGAGCCATACCGTTTCCGGCGTCAGATGCTGGCAGGCGAAAATGCGAAGGCCCGCGGGCGCTTCGCTTGGCGGCCAGGTGAAAATATTGAACTTTGCTTCGCCCTTGCCGCCATTCGGCAGATCGACCGGACGGCCGAAACTGAGCGGTCCGCCCGCGGCGATGCCGCGCGCCTTGAGTTCCTCAACGCCTGCCGCTGCATCGTCCGTGGTGAATGCGGCGCGCTCGATTCCTTCGCGCTCCTTCAGAAATGCAACCGTCGGCTGATTGTGCTCGGTCTCGGTCAGGATTCCGAGCAGTTCGATGTAATCGTCGCCGAAAACGATGGTGTAGTTCGCCGATCCGAGATGTGCCGAATGCGTGCCACGTGGTGACACCGTAAAGCCAAGTTTTTGCCATGCTGCGGCGGCGCCATCGAGGTTGCGGGTCGCGACCACGACATGGTCGAGGCCAACGATGTGATTGAGCGGCATGACGTCTCCTTGCGGCTTTGATCCGGCCAGAACTTGGGGCAGAGCAGCGGCCCGTGGCCCTCCAGAACACCAGGAAATGTGAATTTTTTTCTTCAAAAACGCAAGCAGTCGGAAGGCGATGGGTGGTTTTTGCTAAAAACGACCTGGTGGGTGGCAAGATTTTCTAGTCTCTTCGGGAAGGTCTCGACGAAATCCTCCCGCCCGGTCGATAACTCGATTGCGGCGAAAAAATCGCGATGCTAGATCGAACGCATGGATGCGCCTTCTGCGGGACCGCACGACGTAGCGGTTGCTCGCGATCTCGAAAAACTCGGCCTGCCGCCGGATAACTGGCCTGCGACGGTGCGGGGACCGGACGGAAAGACTGCGCTCGATGTCCTGGTCGTCGGCGCGGGGATGAACGGCATTGCGGCCACTGCGAGCCTGATGTTCAAAGGCGTGCGCAACCTTCTCCTGATCGACGAATCCGAGCCGGGGCAGGAGGGGCCGTGGCTCACCTTCGCCCGCATGGGAACGCTGCGCTCGCCGAAGCACCTGCCGGGGCCGGCGCTGAATATCCCCTCGCTGACCTACCGTGCGTGGCACGAGGCGCGGTTCGGCATCGAGAGCTGGGATGCGCTTTACAAAATCCCGAACGAGCTCTGGGCCGAATACTTGTCATGGGTGCAGCGGGTTCTGCACCTGCCGGTGCGGCATCGCACGCGGCTGGTGTCGCTCCATCAGGCCGGGCGCTTTCTTCGCGCGGTTCTCGATGCCGATGGCGTGACGCGCGAAATTTTCGCGCGCAGGGTCATTCTGGCGACGGGCCGCCGCGGCGCCGGCGGCGACGACTGGCCAGGCTTCATCGATCGCGCACTGGTCCCACAGCTTGCCGCCCATACCAACGATCCGATCGACTTCGCCCGCCTGCGCGGCCGCTCGATTGCAATCGTCGGCGGCGGCGCTTCGGCCTGGGACAACGCCGCGACCGCGCTCGAACTCGGCGCGGGACGCGTCGACATGTATGTCCGTCGCAAGGTGCTGCCGCAGGTCAACAAGGGGAGGGGGGCGGCCTTTCCCGGCTTTCTCTACGGCTGGGAGGCCCTCTCCGACGCCGACCGCTGGCAGTTCATGGTCTATCTCAACGACGTGCAGTCGCCTGTTCCGCACGAAACCATTCACCGCACGGTGAAGCTGCCGAATTTTCACATCCATCTTGGCTGCCCGGTGAGATCAGTGCGCGGCGGCGAGGGTGGCGTGCTGGTGACGATCGCAGATGATCCGCAGCCGCGCCGTCATGATTTCGCGATCGTCGGCACCGGCTTTCGGGTCGATGCGGCAGCGATCAGCGAACTTTCGGATTTCGCGGATGACATCGCCACCTGGGGCGACGTCTACCAGCCGCCGGAAAATCTGCGGCACGGCGATCTTGCCCGATATCCTTATCTCGGCTCGGGTTTTGAGCTGACAGAGAAGCGGCCGGGAGCGGCGCCGCTGCTCGGCCACATCCATCTCGTCAATCACGGCGCTGCCTTGAGCCACACCGCGATTGCGAGCGATATTCCCGGCGTCAACATCGCAGCCGAGCGGGTGTCGACTGCCATCGTCGCCTCGCTTTTCCGCGAGGACTGGGACGCGATGCGCCAGCGCGTGGAAGATTTCGACGAGCCGGAGCTGGAGGGGACGCCGTTTTTCGTTCCCCCGAACAAGCCCGGCGGCGGCAGCGCGGACTGAACGGCCTGCGCAATTTCTACTTCGAAACGCGGCAAATGTTGCCGCGCTAGGCAAATGCGCCCCGGTCGCGGGCGTTCATCGTCTTTCCGAACTCATTGAAAAACATCATTAATCCGAGTTGGCACGCGCCTTGCGCTGTCATGCGCAGTAACGTCCGCGGCGTGTCGGTTACGCGGGTAAAAAATTCGGAGACGATTGATGGGTATCTTCGGCGCACTTACCACCTCTGTGGCTGGCCTTCGCGCGGGTTCTTATGCGCTCGAAAACATTTCGGGCAATATTGCGAATTCCCAGACGACTGCGTTCAAGCGCGTCGACACTGCCTTCATCGATCTCATCCCCTCGACGAGCGTGAACCAGCAGCTCTCGGGCAGCGTTACCACGCAGTCGCGCAGCACCAACACGGTGCAGGGCGGCCTGGAGAACGCTTCGGTCGCCACCTACATGGCGATCAACGGCCAGGGATTCTTCGTGGTGCAGAAGCCCGGCAGCTTCGCCGACAACAACCCGGTGTTTACCGGCGTCGACATGTACACCCGTCGCGGCGATTTCATGCTCGACAAGAACGGCTATCTCGTCAACGGCGCCGGCTACTACCTCGAAGGCATTTTGATCGACCCGGCGACCGGCAATCTTTCCGGCAGCGCGCCGTCGGTTCTCAAGTTCGAGAATAACCTGCTGCCTGCCCGCTCGACGACCCGGATCGACTATCGCGCCAACCTTCCGCAGTATCCGCTGACGACCAATGCCGACCCGGCGGTGCCGGGCTCCGAACTGCTCAATCCCGCCGACTTCGCCAACGATCCGACCACTGGCGGCACCGGCGTCGTGACCGGCGTCGATGCCCAGACTTTCGTCGACAACTCGATCGCGGGCGGCGCGCTGACTGTCTATGACCCGGTCGGCTCGCCGGTCAATCTGCAACTGCGCTGGGCGAAGGTCGACAACTCGGCAAGCGGCGGCGCCGACACGTGGAACCTGTTCTACCTGACCGATTCCAATGCCACTGGCTCGGCGGCGGCATGGCAGAACGCCGGAGTTGATTTCACCTTCGGTCCGAACGGTCAGCCCAACCCGCCGATCTCGTCGCTGACCCTCACCAATGCGACCGTTAACGGCGTCCAGCTCGGCGACGTGAGCATGTTCTTCGGTACCGGCGGCATGACGCAGTTTGCCGATCCGAACGGCAACGTGCAGGTCAATCAGATTCAGCAGGATGGCTATCCGGCCGGCTTCCTGCAGTCGGTCTCGATGGGCGAAAACGGCCGCATCGTCGGCAACTATTCCAACGGCCGCAATATCGACCTCGCGCAGGTGGTGCTCGCCAACTTCAACGGCCCGGACTTCCTGAAGCGCGTCGATGGCGGCGCCTTCGAGGCGACCGATCAATCCGGCCAGGCGATCTATCGTCAGGGCGGCAATATCATCGGCTCGGCGCTCGAAGGTTCGAACGTCGATATCGCCGATGAATTCACCAAGCTCATCATCACGCAGCAGGCCTATTCGGCGAATACCAAGGTGATCACGACCACCAACTCGATGGTTCAGGATCTGATCAACGTCATCCGCTGATCCACGCCGCTGCCGCTTCGGTAGCCTGACATAGGTTTTTTGTCATGAGTCTCAGTCAAGCTCTGTTCTCGGCGATGTCGGGCTTGCGCGCCAATCAATCGGCGATGTCGCTGCTGTCGTCGAATATCGCGAACACCGAAACGCCCGGCTATGTTCGCAAGACGGTCAATCAGGTTGCCACTTCGAATGGTGGTATCGGGTCCGGTGTTCTGGTCGTTGGCGTCAATCGCGAGCTTGATCAGTATGTCCAGGGCCAGCTTCGCGTGGAAATGGCGGGCGCGTCGTATGCCAATACGAAGGCGGCGTTCCTCGACAGCCTGCAGGGCATCTACGGCAATCCGGGTTCTGCTGGCACGATCGAGGCGTCGTTCAACAATTTCATAGCCGCGTTGCAGGGCCTTTCGACCAGCTCGGATTCGGCGTCGGCAAGAATTGCCGCCGTCAATTCCGCGCAGATTTTGGCCCAGCAGCTCAGCGCTTCGTCACAGGACATCCAGACCCTGCGCTCCAACGCAGATTCCGCGATCAATGATTCCGTGATGATCGCCAACAACGCGATGAAGCAGATCGCGGACATCAACGGGCAACTGCGGCGCGGCGGCGCCTCCGATGGCGCGACCGCGGAGCTCCTCGATCAGCGCGACCGCTACATCGACCAGCTAGCGCAGCTGATGGACATCAAGGTTGTCGCCAATGAGGGCAACCAGGTCACGGTGTTCACCTCCTCCGGCGTGCAGCTAGTCGGCACCCAGGCGGCGGTTCTGACGTTCAACTCGGCCGGGACCGTCGCGCCAGACGCTCAGTGGGACCCCGATCCGGCAAAAAGTTCGCTCAGTTCGATCACCATCCAATATCCGAACACGAGCACGATCGATCTTGTTGCGAGCCACGCGATTCGCTCCGGCAAGATCGCCGCGCTCCTTGAGCTGCGCGACAATACGCTGGTGCAGGCACAGGCGCAGCTCGATCAGCTCGCGGCGATGATGGCGAGCGCGTTGTCGGACAAGACGATGGCTGGAACGCCCGTCAGCACCGGCACGCAGGATGGTTTTGATGTCGACCTTGCCGGCATGCTTTCCGGCAATATCGTGCATCTGACCTTTACCGATGGTGCTAACCAGAAACAGAATATCTCGATCATTAGGGTCGATGATCCTTCGGTTCTGCCGTTGCCGAACTCCGCAACCAACGATCCCAACGACCGCGTCATCGGCATCGATTTCAGCGGCGATGTCATCGCGCAGCTCACTGCGGCGCTCGGCAGCGAGGGACTTGAGTTCTCGATCAGCGGCTCGACGTTGAGCATCCTCAATGCCGCTGGCGGTCCGGCGGTGGTCAACGGCGCATCGGTGACGACCACGGTGTCCACGCTGACGAACGGCGATGTACAACTGCCGCTGTTTACCGACGGAGGTCGGCCATATTCGGGCGCGTTCACCGCCAATGGTCCGCAGCAGCTCGGCCTTGCGGCGCGCATCATGGTGAACCCGGCGATCGTCAATGATCCCGGCCTGATGGTGATCTACAACACTTCGCCGCTCACGCCCTCGGGCGACACCGAGCGCCCGGACTTCATCCTCAAGCAGCTCACGAGCGGGCTGTACACATATTCCCCTGCGACCGGCATCGGTTCGAATTCGGCGCCGTTCAAGGGTACGCTGCTGACTTACACGCAGCAAATGATGAGCATGCAGGGCGACGCCGCGATGTCGGCGATGCAACTCGCGACGGGCCAGAACGTCGTGCTGAATGCCCTGCAGCAGAAGATGGAAGCGACGGCTGGCGTCGATATCGATCGGGAGATGGCACATCTCCTGGCATTGCAGAATGCATATGCAGCGAACGCACGCGTCATGGCCTCGATCAAGGACATGTACGACATGCTGATGCGGGTGGTGTGAGGTTGAAATGTCGATTAACGGTGTAGGTTACAGGAACGCGTATCTCAACTATTCGACCCTCAACATCAAACGGCAGATGGACACGCTGCTGAACCAGCTGTCGTCGGGCAAGGTGTCGGATACATATGCCGGGCAGGGCGTCGATCGCGGTTTCGCCGTGAGCCTTCGTGCGCAGCTCAGCCTTTACGAGGCCTTTGCAAGCACGGCGACCAACGTCAACACGCGCATCAGCGTCGCCAATCTGTCGTTGCAGGGCGTGGATGACATCAGCACGCAGCTCCGCGCTGCGGCGAACAACACCGACCTCACGGTCAATATCTATGGCCAGACCAATGGCCAGGTGAATGCGCGCGGCGCGTTCGAGGATGCGCTGGCGCTGCTCAACACACAGGCGGGCGGACGCTATCTGTTCTCGGGCCGCGCGACCGATACGCCGCCAACCGTATCGGCGGATGTGATCTTCAACGGCGATGGCGCGAAAGCCGGACTCAACCAGCTCATCAACGAGCGCCGGCAGGCGGATGTCGGGGCCAGCGGCCTCGGCCGTGTCACGATTGCGATGCCGACGACCACGTCGATCACGCTGAGCGAGGATGTGCCCGGCTCGGTGTTCGGCATGAAGCTGAGCGGGGTCAACTCCAACCTGTCCGGTGCGACCGTCATCGGGCCGCCGACGTCGCCGCAACCGATCTCGATCGACTTCGGAACGACCAATCCTCAGAACGGCGAAAAGATCACGATCGCTTTTACGCTGCCGGACGGCACGATCGAAAACATCACGCTCACGGCAACGACCGATAATCCGCCGCCGCCGAATTCGTTCGACATCGGTGCGGATTCTGCGGAAACCGCGGCGAACTTCAATGACAAGCTTACGGGGGCGGTCCGCGACCTCGCCAACACCAAGCTGGTGGCGGCATCTGCAATGCAGGCTTCCGAAGAGTTCTTCGGGTCCGTGCCGCCGATGCGGGTCGATGGTCCGCCGTTCGATACGGCAACTGCGCTGCGCGCGGGCACGCCGGACGATTCCGTGATCTGGTACACCGGCGAGGATGCTGGTGATTCGGCGCGCGGCACGGCGACGGTCAAGGTCGACAACTCGATCTCGGTGTCTTACGGCGCGCGGGCCAACGAGGATGCGATCCGACTGCAGCTCCAGACCTTCGCGGTCTATGCCGCGGTGACCGCGCCTGCGACGGATCCCAATGCACGCGGCCAGCTGGCGGCGCTCAACGATCGCGTCGCGCTTGCGCTCGCGCCGAAGACTGGCAGTCAGTCGATCCAGAACATTCAGGCCGATTTCGCCGGGGCCCAGCTTGCGGTAAAGGCGGCGGGCGACCGCCACACCCAGGCGAAGGCGATGGCGCAGTCGATGCTCGACAAGATCGAGGGGGTCAACCAGGAGGAGGTCGTTGCCAAGTTCCTGGCATTGCAGACCAGCCTGACAGCCTCCTTCCAGGTGACGTCGATGCTCGCGCAGAACACGCTGACGCGCTACATCTGAACAAGAAAGGGCGGCCCGGCGGCCGCCCTTTCGCAATGAAGATCGAGAGAAGCTGCGTGAGCCCTGCTTACGCGGTTTTTTTACGTTTCGGCGGTGGAGGCGGCCTGGGCCTGATTGAGTAGCCTTTCCTCGAGCTCGATCAGCTTTCGCGATTCCTTCAATGCGCGGTAGAGGTCGCCGCTCAGAATGCAGTTGTTGATTTCCTCGATGATCGACCAGGTGCTGGGCGCGGCCTGGACCATTTCCTTGACCAGATTGAAATAGGTCGGATGGTTCTCGCGCGGGTCGGTGGAGATATACATCAGCTGAACCGCCAGATAGATCAGCTTGGCAGGCGTGTTGGCGGCCTGCGGTTTCATGATGTCTTTCTCGCGTAGGATCGGGATCCGCTCGCCTTCGATCAGAAGCTTGGCGCGCGTCTCGGTATTGGTGATCACGCACGAGCCGACGATGATGCGTTCATGCGGCTTCAATTCGACCTTGAGGGCCATAGTCCAATCTCCGATGGCGCGCCTACGACGAAGGCCGAGCGCAAAGTTGTCACGAATGTTGAGGTGGGGACAGTCGGCCGCATTTTTCGGCCTTTCGCCGACAATCCTTTCCGAATGCGGTTAATGCACGGTGAATTAGTTTTTGTGGCAAGGATATGGACGCGGGCAGGAGCAGCAGGGCAGATCCACCGTTTGGTTGATGAATTTGCCCGGGGCGGTGGGTGATGACGAGCCCGGAGCGCGAATTACGCACGCTCTTTCAACGGTTTTTCTCCGTCTGGTTTTACTCGAATACGAAGTTCCCATTCATGAAATCTTAGCGAGTTCCGCGCCACTGTGGCTCCCACGCGCCGGCGAGAATGCTGTGCGCGCTGCTAACTTAGTTCACACCAGAAAGGTATGACACAATGGGTGATATCGTCCTCTCGGCGTCTGTTCGCCAGAACTTGCTGTCCCTGCAGTCGACTGCAGAATTGCTTTCGACCACGCAGAACCGCCTTGCCACTGGCAAGAAGGTGAACACCGCCCTCGACAACCCGACCAACTTCTTCACCGCATCGTCGCTTGATGCTCGCGCCAGCGACATCAACAACCTGCTCGACTCGATCGGCAACGGCGTCCAGGTGCTGCAGGCTGCCAATACCGGCATCACCTCGCTGCAGAAGCTGGTCGACAGCGCCAAGTCGATCGCCAACCAGGCGCTGCAGGCGACCTCGGGCTATTCGTCCAAGTCGAAGGTGACCACTGCGGCGATCCCGGGCGCGACCGCCGGCAACCTCTTGGGCACCGGTGCCGCGACCAACGCTGTTGCTTCCGCTACCAGCGCTATTACGCCGATCGATCTGACCGGCACGGCGGCCACGAACGCAACGGTCACGGGCTCTGTTGATCTTTCTGCCGGCCTTGCCGACCCCGGCTCCGATATCACTTTCGATATCAACGGCCAAACCGTGACGCTGACGACCGGCAGCGGCTCGGGCACCGCCGGCGCGTTTACGCTCGGCGACATCACGACGGCGATCAACGGCACGGCCAGCGTCGGCGTCAACGCCACTGATGACGGCAACGGCCACCTCGTGCTCACCAGCACGGGAACAGCCGGTTCGGGCGACGCACTCGTAACCACGGGCACGGCTGCTGCGGGCCTTGGCATCGCTGACGCCACCGTCAACGGCGGCGCCGCCACGACGCCGGCTGCCCTGACTTTCGATGTCAACGGTGAACAGGTCACGCTGGCCAGCGGTGCCTCCTACGACGGTTCGGCGATTGCATCTGCGATCAACAGCCAGGTCGGTACGACTGCAAACGTCAGCGCGGCCTATACCGGCGGCAGGCTCGTCATCACCAGCACCGGTACTGCTGGCGCTGCCGATTCGGTCACGGTCGACAACTTCAGCACGGGTGGTGCGCAACAGCTCGGCTTCGCCGCTGCTACCGCCTCGGCATCGGGTGCGGCCGCTACGTCCGGCCTGTCTGGCCAGACGCTGGATATCGCGTCGACCGACGGCGGCGCTGCCCTGTCGATCACCTTCGGCACTGCCAATGGCGAGGTTTCGACACTCGACCAGTTGAACACCGCGCTCGCGGCGAACAACATGTCGGCGTCGATCAAGGATGGCGTGATCACGTTCACCACCACGAACGACCACGCCTCGGCGACCATCGGCGCGTTCTCGGGCACCGCGACCGGCGCGGGCAACCCGCTCGGCGCAATCACCGTCGAGGTACCGGTTGCTGAGGCAAACGCGCAGAACACCCGGGCGAACCTGATCAGCCAGTACAACACGGTGATCGATCAGATCCGCACCACTGCGCAGGATGCGTCGTTCAACGGCATCAACCTGCTGAACGGCGACCAGCTCAAGCTGGTGTTCAACGAAACGGGTAAGTCCACGCTCAACATCCAGGGCGTGACCTTCAATCCGGACGGTCTCGGCCTCGCGGCTCTCACCAAGGGTGTCGACTTCCTGGACAACAGCAGCACCAACAAGGTGCTCGATGCGCTGAACACGGCGTCGAGCACCCTGCGTTCGCAGGCGTCGGCCTTTGGTTCGAACCTCTCGATCGTGCAGATCCGTCAGGACTTCTCGAAGAACCTGATCAACGTGCTGCAGACCGGTTCGTCGAACCTGATCCTCGCCGACACCAACGAGGAAGCGGCCAACAGCCAGGCGCTGTCGACTCGCCAGTCGATCGCTGTGTCCGCGCTGGCGCTCGCCAACCAGTCGCAGCAGAGCGTTCTGCAGCTGCTGCGCTAAGCGTAGCGAACGCGTAAAAACAGAAGGGCGGCGGGAGAAATCCCGCCGCCCTTTTCTTTGAAATGGATGCCGCGCGGACATTTGCGGATTTCATAAAACATCGAAAAGCCGCAGTAACTCTATCTTAAAATCGGTTCGCGAGAATGTTCCCGCTAAACCGTCCATCGTCGAGACGGCTACTGGGGATTTGGATGTCGAGCGCCGCACAAGCTTACGCACGCACTGCACAAACTACATCGTCGCCACGGGACATCGAGGCGCAGGCTCTGATGAAGGCCGCACGTCAGTTGCGCGAGGTTCAGGAGAACTGGACCGGCGCGGATATGGCGATGCACAACGCTCTCTTGTTCAATCGCCGTCTGTGGTCGATCTTCATGAGCGCGGCCGAAAGCAACGACAACCAGCAGCCGTTGGAAGTCCGGCAGAACATCGCCAATATCGGCGTGTTCGTGATGAAGCAGACGCTCGATATGCAGAACGATCCCGATCCGGCAAAGCTGACGTCGCTGATCGACATCAACTGCAATCTGGCTGCGGGCCTCACGGGGCGCGCCTGAGGTTTTGGTGGCGCGGAGCCGCACTGCGCTCCGCGCCGTCCCGTCCGTTGGCAACAAGGAAAGCTGAATGTCCGATATCTGGGGCATCATTGGGTCGAACTATCTGACGGTCGGCGGCAGCGTTCATACCGCGGGCAAGTATGTCGATGTCGATCCGGCATTGTACGAGGGACGCTGGGACGGCAAATATGCCAACAACAAGTCTTTCTCATTGCAGGTTTCGAGCATCCGGGGCTTCCGCGCCAAGGTCCGCTACGAGAGCGGCACCACGGTGAAGTTTCAGGACGTGCTGATCAAGAACAGCAGTTTCCGCGTCGGCGATACCAAGTTTATGCTGACGAAGGAGAACACGGCCCAGATCAATACCGTGGCCACCAATCCTGCGACCGGGCAATCCACGATGGAAACGGCCTTCGCCCGCCGGAAATAACAAAACAGCGCCTCGGGTGCTCCGGGCGCTGTTTTCAATTGAGCACGCTCAATTCATCGAAATTGATTTTCAGGCCTTGCGATCCATCGCAACGCGCGCCGTATCGTCCTTCATCGCATCGAGGGTGCGGAAATAGGCGCGGCGGCGCTGCATCGCCTCATCGGGAAACTGCCGGACCACGAGGCCCGAGCGGTTGTCGACCAGCTGATAGACGATCATGCCGGCATCGCGGTTGATGATCGTCTGATTTGAGAAGCGACCGGATGCAGCATCGGAATAGGCCGTGTCATGACGCATCGCGCCGCCGTGTTCGGACGCGGTAACGCTCTGATTGGCGGGCAACTGCGTCGCCACGCTCTGATCCACGGTCTGAGAGTGGGGACGGGCAACTTGCAGTGCTGCCGCCATTCCCACCGGATTAACGCTCAATGATGCACTCATGGCAGCCTCCGCTCCCTCTGAGTCAAACCTCACAGCCCATTTGAACGCAAGTTATATTCTGCTTTTCTCTATAAAGCCCTATAAAAAAAGCTGAATAAATCTTTTACGCGATTGCAGAAAGCTGTGAGGATTGCTCTAGTGGCGCGCTTTTTCGCGAATCAGAGGGTCCGGCTGACTGCGAGCGGGGTCGTGTGGCGCGCGCCTGGCGCGGTGCGCTGGCCCTTCGCGGTATAGGTTTGCGGCATCTGCTTGCGCTGCAATTCTCCGTTCACACCGCGCACGATGCCTTCGGATACCGCGTGAGCGGTGGCCAGAACCTTGAGATTGGCCTGGAGCATCGCTTGAAACGCGTCGTGATGGTGGCGCAGCGCGGTCAGAAGGTCAGGCGTCGTTCCCTGCAGCGACAGGGTGCCGGTCTTGAGCTGCTCGACGGACCGCATATAGTCACGCGACAGCTCGGTCTTTTCGGTTTCGAGCTCGATCGCCTCGTCGACCTTGCCGGCGCGAACCAGTTCGGTCTCGCTTTCGACGATTTCGAGCAGGGCTTTCATGGTGTTGATCAGGCCATCGGCGAGGCGCGTGGCGTCGGACAGGTTCGGCGCAGCCGGCGGCAGAGCGGCCTCGTCAGCGTCGGTCTGGCCGATGAGATCTTGATTCAGGGCGGCTTGAGTCATGACAGTGGTCCTCAGGGCAACGGTAAATCAGCCGGGGCTGCCAGCCTGTTGAAGGATAAGCGTGCGAAACACCTCGTTCGAGATGCCTACGCCGCCGGTTTTTGCGAACGACTTTGAGTATTCCTCGGTCAGCATCGAGCGCCAGACGCCGGTCGCTTGCGTGTCGCCGAACGGGCCTTCGCCTTTGACGCCGCTCGTCATCTGCGAGAACATGCTGTTGAGAAACATCGCCTCGAAATCCTGCGCTGTTTGGCGAGCCTTCTCCTGAGCCTGCGGCGAGAGCTTTTCCAGCGCCGCGGTGAGTTGCGGGTCGTTGCGCTGCACGGTGCCGGCGCGCAGGCCGACGGCGACGAGGTTGGCTGCGGCGGAGATCATCACATCACCTCGATGTCGGCTTCGATCGCGCCCGCGGCCTTGATGGCCTGCAGGATGCTGATCATGTCGCGCGGGCCGATGCCGAGGCTGTTCAGGCCGTCCACGAGGTGCTGAAGCGAGACGCCGTTTTTCACGACAGCGAGTTTTTTGCCGTCTTCCTGGACGCCCACGCGGGTGTTCGGCGTCACGATCGTCTGACCGCCGTTGAACTGGCCCGGCTGGCTGACCTGCGGCGATTCCGAGATCGAAACGGTGAGGTTGCCCTGCGCCACTGCCACGGTGGCGACGCGCACATCGCGGCCCATCACGATGATGCCGGAGCGCTCGTCGATCACGATCTTTGCCGCGAGGTCCGGCTCGACCTGCAACTGCTCGATCTCGGTCACGAGAGCGACGACATTGCCCTGAAATTCGCGCGGTACCGTGAGCTGCACGGTGGATGGATCGACCGGCTCGGCGGTCTTGCTGCCGAGATAGTCGTTCACCGCCGCCGCGATGCGCTTGGCGGTAGTGAAGTCGGCGTTACGTAGCGCAAGGCGGATGGTGGGAAGGCGGTTGAGGGCGAATTCGATCTCGCGCTCGATGATCGCGCCGTTCGAGATGCGGCCGACGGTCGGCACGCCGCGCGTCACGCTGGCGGCCGCGCCCTCGGCCTGAAAGCCGCCGATCGCGAGCGAGCCCTGCGCGACAGCGTAGACGTTGCCGTCTGCGCCGAGCAGGGGGGTGACGAGAAGGGTGCCGCCCTGAAGGCTTTTCGCATCGCCAAGCGCGGAGACGGTGACGTCCATGCGCGTGCCCTGAGTGCCGAAGGCGGGGAGGTTGCCGGTCACCATCACGGCAGCGACGTTGCCGGTGCGGATGGTTGCGCCGCGAATGTTGACGCCCATGCGCTCAAGCATCGCCTGCAGCGACTGCTTGGTGAAGGGAATGTTGTTCAGCGTGTCGCCGGTGCCGTTCAGGCCGACCACGAGGCCGTAACCGATCAGCTGGTTCTGGCGGACGCCCTCGATATTGGCGAGGTCCTTGATCCGCGATGTTGCATGTGCGGCCGCAGACGTCAGCGCGACCGCCACAAGGCTCGCGCAAGCGACCCGGACCATGCGACCAAGCGCCGATCCCGAAAACGAAATAAAGCCCATCCTCTGCTCCCCGCTGAGGTCGATCAATCGTCAGGCCCCGGCTTCGCGCTCCCACACGAAACTTGAACCCGCTGTTAACCATGCGAGGTTCGTGCCAATTGCCCGATGGGCGAAAGGCCCTGCAAACCGGGCGGTTTTCGATCCTTATTCAGGGCCGGCGGCGGTCGCGCTCTAGGCAAATGCAGCCGGCGGGGCAACTTTTGCCGGGCCATTAGCAAACAGTTAACCATAATGAACCAGAGTTCTGGTGATGCAGTATGGGGCGAGTAATCCGCTCCGGCCGTCATGGAGCGAGGGATCATGATGCGAGTTTATGGATCGACCGGTGCGACGCCCGGCGCTACCGCTTATGCGGCACGGCGATCCAGGCCGGGTTCATTTTCGCTCCCAGAGACCTTCAGTGCGCCGGAAGCACGCCCCATGAGCGCACCGCGCGCCCCGGCATCGATCGATGCGCTGATCGCGTTGCAGGGCGTCACCTTCGATGATCAGGCCGAGCGCCGCAAACGCGCTTTGCGTCAGGGCCGCAGTGCGCTCGATGTGCTCGAGGACCTCAAGATGGGGCTGCTGTCGGGCAAGCTCGATTCCTCGATGGTTGGCCGGCTGAAAAAGGCGGCAAACGAATTGAAGACGCTTTCCGGCGACCCCGGGCTCGATGGCGTGCTGGCCGAGATCGAGCTCCGCGTCGAGGTTGAACTCGCCAAGGTTGCGCGGCTGTAACCGCCGTCGTTTGCATGCGACCGCTCCGCGCGTTGACCTCCATGCGGTCCTGCGGACTTATCGGATGGGTGTCCTGAGCTGCGATCCAACGGCGGCTGTACGGGAGCCCCTTCGCCGGCAGCCCTGTTCGTTCCGGGGGAGCGAACCGGCAAGTTCCGGCTCGGCAAGGACCGCCTTCTTGCGGATGAGGCAAGGACCGCCTTCTTGCGGATGACAAGGGCAAGAGCTGGATCGTTCGAGGATTTCGCGGTTGCACTTGTGGATGAAATCGAGCGGCGAGCCCATCGGCGGGAGCGTTTTACCGTCGGGAACTCGAGACAAGTTCCATCAAATTAAGTTTAAGAGGCGGCTTTTTTGGCACCGTTGCAGCTTGAAGTTGAAGTCGCCAAAGGCCCGCTATTTCAGGCGTTTAGGCATCGGTACCTCGTTGGGACAGCTTGGTTCCGAAGCCATTTCGGCGCCCGCATCAGCGGATTTTCCTGTGATTTTTTCAATACTTATCCGGGTGCCGTCGGCTGCAAGGGGACCGCAGCAGATGTTGTATCGGACGGCTGCGCGCTATATAAGGCCCGCGCGGCCGGAGGACCGGTCGCCCAGATACGAGCAATGGTACGGCCTTGGACAAGTTGAAGAACTATCGGCCTTCCGAGAAAGAGCCGTTTATGAACGAGCGGCAGCGCGAGTATTTTCGCGCTAAACTGCTCAACTGGAAGGAGGAAATCCTTCGCGAAGCCCGAATGACGCTGCAGCAGCTTCAGGAAGAGAACGTCAATCATCCCGACCTGGCTGACCGGGCATCTTCGGAAACCGATCGCGCGATCGAATTGAGAGCTCGCGATCGTCAACGCAAGCTGATCTCGAAAATCGATGCAGCCCTGCAGCGTATCGAGGACAATAGCTACGGCTACTGCGAGGAAACTGGCGAGCCGATTTCCTTGAAGCGGCTGGAAGCGCGTCCGATTGCTACGCTCTCGGTTGAGGCGCAAGAGCGCCACGAACGGCGCGAAAAGGTGTATCGGGACGAATAAGACAACACGCCACGTCCTTAAGTTTCATCCGACTGCGACAGCCAAAACGGCTGATGCTGCTCAAGAGGAGCTCGAAATCCGGGGCTTTCTTGGGCTTTTTTTTGGTCTTTTTGATGCCAGCACAATCGCCTCAGGGTGCCCGGATCAACTAGCGCCGTTCTCATGAGGTGAGGGGTCCGGGCGGCGCGGCCCTGCGCCATTCCGGCGTTGCCTCGATGGCACAGGCGAACGTCAAACTCCCCGTCAGAGCCGCCGTTGCTCCTGCCAAACCGGCGAGGCGCTTGAAATATCGGTTGGGCTATGTGTACAGTGAATTTGTCACTAGCAAAAAATATACAGCTTGCCGACGATCCATATGCAGGCGAGCGGGCCGCCAGAAGTCCGCTCGTCTATCCGATTTTTGCATCGAAATTTATTACGGGGAGTGAGCAATGGCTCTGAATAAGGTGCTGTCTCAAGTCGAGGCGCTTTACATCGGCTATTTCGGCCGCGCGGGTGAACCTGACGGTGTGAACTACTGGGTAGAGCGACTGGAAACCGGGTATTCCTGGGCTCAAATGGCAGCCTCGTTCTCGGTGCAGCCGGAAGCGCGTGCCCAGTATGACTACCTCAGTGACCCGGAAAATGCGGACGCTGGCGCATTCATTGATGCCATCTATCAGAACCTTTTCGGCCGCGCGCCCGATGAGGAAGGCAAGGCCTATTGGCTCGAGCAGCTCGAGAGCCGCGGTAACGATCCGCAGGCGATCGGTCAGTTCATTCTCGACATTATTTCCGGCTCATATGCCGAGGGCGCGAACCCCAACGACAGCAAGCATGTCGAGAACAAGGTCGCTGCTGCTGAGTACTTTACGGGAGTACTTGAAGAGGCCGGCATCGGCGGCACGCACACTGAGAATGGGGTTGTTGTGCTCAACACCAATCTCGTTGATCTTGCGCTCGCTGCAGTGAAAAACGTGACGGACGATCCGTCGACTATCGAGGCCGCGAATGATGCAATCGATGCGGTCGTGAATGACATTGCTGAGATGGGGCTGACATACACTCTGTCAAACCACGAAATCAATGCGGCAGGCTATATGGAGGGCACGACCTTTACTTACATCGGCTCGGGTAACCTCGGCCTCGACGCTCGTATCTCCGGCGATGACGGCCACGGCGTTCAGGGTGCCTTCCTCGTCCACGAGTGGCGTGAGCAAAACTACTATCAGGCCGCGGATGCAATGATCGACGTAGAGGGAGCGCCTGTCGCCGTCTACTCAGTTGCTGGTGGGTCGAAAACGGTTGGCGCCACGACTCAGGCGTTCTGGAATGTCGACGTGATGGAAATCACGGGCATTGGCGGCAGTAGCCTCTCGCTCGATGATTTTACGTTCAAGCTCTATCTCGATACGAACGCCAGTGAGGACATCGACTGGGGTGTCGTGCTTACGCTGACCAAGTTCAATGGTGATGAGGGATACTCAAGCCAAAGCGGCTGGGGTTGGCTCAGCGATCAAAAGTATGACGCGAAGGACAGCGTGTTCGATCTCTTCACGGACAACCACGGCCTTCTCAACCTCGTCGATGCCCAGAGCATCAACATCGCCTGGGACTTCTGGAACGGGGGCATTCAGGCAAACGACGCAAATGTGGGTGGTTGGAATTACATGACCGACAGCGGCATTTTTGACGTCAAGCTGGTCGGCATCAACAGCACGGGCGATACGGTGGTGTACAATCACATCCGTATCAACGTGCTCGATCCGATCGCCTGACCGAGCACTTGATATCGCAACAACGCGAACGGCCGGGCTTGTCCCGGCCGTTTTTTCATTGCCGTATGCGTCTTCCTTCCCATCGTCACAAAAGTTCAAGAATGACAAATTCTGAACGCGACCATTTCATCGGATGTCTGTGTTCCTCCAAGCAGTTCGCGTTCCCGAAAAGGAAACCGGATCTGCAAAGGATCGTGTTTTGATTTAGGTCAACGCGACGTTGTGTGGGCGGAGTAATTCCTCGCTTCCCTGTGGGCTGCCGGCTGACTTGGAGGTCACGATGTCGAAAATACTCGTTACGGGAATGACTGCGCTCTTCGTTACGACAGCGACACTTGCCTTTGCGCAGGCTCCTTCTACTGACGCGCCGGAACGCAATAGGGCTGCAAACGCTCGCATGCTGACGGATGCGCGTGTCAATATCGTCAAAGCAGCATTGCAGCTGACGCCGGATCAGGAAAAGCTCTGGCCGCCAATCGAAGCCGCTATTCGCGAGAGGGCCCAGCACCGGCAAGCTCGCATCGCAGACATCGAAAAGCGGATGGCTGAACTGCGCGAGGGCAATGTTTTGGAAAAGTTGCGTGAGCGCAATCCGGTCGAGTTCCTCCAGAGACGCTCCGATGCCTTGGCTCAGCGCTCGGCAGATCTCCAGCAGCTTGCGACAGCATGGCAGCCGCTCTACCAGACCCTCTCACCCGAGCAAAAGCGGCGGATGGCCTTCCTGTCGATCCTTGCACTTCGTGAGGTGAGGAACGCCATGGAGCATCGCCACTGGTCAGACGATGATTCCGATGACGATGATTAAGGAATAATTGTTCCTTGGCGCAATCGCATATTGATTAGAGATTTCAACCGAGCTTTCGACGACGTGCTTGTAGCTGTTGATAGCAATCCGGCACGTCGTTGGAGGCAAGGCTGCCGAGGCGACGCTGTCGCGTTGTGGTCGGCATTGCCCCGTGCGCAGGTCTGTTTTCGTCAGGTGTGAAACAGCCTTCTGCAACGCAGGCTTACTAAATAAAAGGAGCGCGCATTTTGCGCGCTTCTTGGTTTTGCGGACGGCTGCCGTTTGGGCCAATAAGCGTGTGCCAGCCGCCAACCTTGGCGACGGTACGACACCGTATCCGGCACGCAGAAGCTCCGTCGCGAGCATGGCGGCAGGCGGCCGATGCTTCCGGTATTAGATGCTCGCAGCGTCGTGGATGTCCTACGGGAGGGGCGCTACGGCGTCGCTCCCGGCGAGATGCAGTGGAAGATCAGCGCCTGCTATTTGGAACAATCCTTAGGCGCGGCGGTTTCAATAGCACACGCCAGCTAAGGGAGCAGCTCATGGGTATCACTCGTTATATCGCTGCCGCAGCGTTTTCGCTCGTTGTCGGCGGCGCGATGGCTGGACCTGCCAACGCGTTGCCGGTCGACAGGCTGAATTCGCCGGCTATTCCTGGTATCGCGGAGCCTGTGCAGTTCTTTTTCGGTGGGCGGCAGTATTGCTGGTATAACCGCGGCTGGCATGGTCCGGGATTTTATTGGTGTGGCTACGCGTTCCGGCGCGGCTTCGGCTGGGGCGGGCCGGCAGGCTGGCGCGGTTGGCGTCACGTCGGTCCTCCTCCCCATGTGAGAGGCCCGCGCCGTGGACCGCCGCCGCGTGCGCACCGTCCGTTGCCTGCCCAGCGCGGCATGCGCGCTGCGCCTCCTCCGCGTGGCAGTGCCATGCCACGAGGCGGGGGCGGCGGTCCCCGCAGCGGCGGGCCGGGCGGAGGGTCTCGCGGTCCACGCTGAGCCTGTCTTCGGGAGCAGAGTCCGGCGGCCATTGGCCGCCGGACTTTTCGCAGTCTTTCCACTCGCTCTACACGGAGCTCAGATCGTCTTGCTCGCCGCGGCCGAGGAGATGCGCGGCCGACCGCCAGGCATGATGTACAATCCGGTCGAGCCGTCGGGCGGCATCGAGCCGGGCGAAGGCATCCGCGGCGGTCAGCTTTCCCGGCGCGACCGAGGCGAGGGTGACGGCCCGATGATCACGTTGCAGGGCATCCAGTTCCCCCGCTGCATTCCTCACCGCAAGGAGCGCGGCGGCGACCTCGGACGAAACACTCCAGCCGATGGGGGCAGCCTGCGCGCTGAGGGCAGACTCCGAGGTGATCGAGACGCCGATAACCTTTACCGCGTACATGGCCTGTGCGCACCGCTCGGCCGCGCGAACATCATATGAGGCTCCGCCCGGCTGTGTTGGAAGCCAGCCGTCCGCCAAAACTTCCACGAGGCGTGAGGCGTGATCAAGGGCGTGCAGCGTGCTCGTCATGCGCAGCCGCTCGGCCTCCGTCTCCGGCGACTCCTTCAATTCGGATAGAAAGCTCCGCACCTCCTCGAGCGTTGCGGCCGCCGCAGTGTCCTGCGCCGTAGGGCTGGCCTCGCCGGAAAGCGCCGCGGAAACCGATGCGGAGGTCGTCGTAAGGACCTCAGCCACGACACGCCGGGCGGTCTCGATCGCAATCACCGGAGTGGCGAGCGCACTCGGATCAAGCGCGCGCTGCAGCGCCGTCTGTTTGGAGGGCAGGAGCTGCTCCACTATGCGGGTGAACCACTGCGTCGCCGGAAGGAGAGCCGCTACCCCCACGACGTTGTATGCCGTATGGTAGGCGGCAAGGAGCGTCATCCCGTCGACCGATGCAGCGAAGACATTCATCAGCGCGGCCGTGAACGGAAAGGCCACGATCGCGATGAGTGCCGCTATCACCTTGAATAGCACGTAGGCCAAGGCCAGGCGTTGCGCCGTAGTGCCGGCTCCGATGGCCGCCAGTGCGGAGCTCGTCGCAGTCCCGATATTTTGGCCGATGATCAGCGCCGCGCCCTGTTCGAGGCTCACCGCTCCCGCGTAGAAAGCCGAAATGGTGACTGCGATGGCAGCGGTCGAGGACTGCATGACGGCGGTCATCGCCAGGCCGACAAAGATCAAGGTCATAAGGCCGATCGTCCCTGAAACCCAGCCGGCCCCTGGCGCGCCCAGCACCGCGGGCAGATCAGACGGATGCAGGCTTTCCGCCAGGCCTCCCATGCCCTGCTGGAGGGTCGTCAGCCCGTAAAGCACCAGCGCGAAGCCTGCGAGCGCACTGCCCGCTGCCGCGATCCGGCCGCCTGCCAGCAATTTGGCGAGAGCGCCAACGAAGATCATTGGCAGCGCGTAGGTCGAAAGCGAAACCCGCACTCCGATCAGCGTCACGAGCCAGCCCGTGCCCGTCGTGCCCACGTTGGCGCCGAATACGAGGCCGAGCCCCTGCGGAAAGGTCAGAAGCCCGGCGCTGACGAGGCCGATCGTCGTCATCGTCACGGCGCTCGACGACTGCACGAGCAGCGTGACGACCGCGCCCCAGAAGGCGCCCGAGAGCGGCGTGGCCGCCGCCTTGGCGAGGACGGTGCGCAGGGCGGGTCCCGCCAGCGCCTTCAGGCCGTCCGTCATCACGGTCATCCCGAGCAGGAACAGCCCAACGCCGCCGAGAATGGCAATCGCTGTCGACATGCGCCTCTCCGCCCGTCTACGCTTCGGTCCTTGAGCTCGTCGGAGTCATAACGCCAGCTGCCGCCATGCCGATAGCCCGCCGCTGCACCGGCATCCCATTGTTCAAAATGGTCTCGTCACACCGCTCTGTGACGGTTCGATTGTCAGTCGCAATAGGCTGAAGCGCGGGGGGCCGCTATTGGGCCAACGGACCATCAATGAACTGGCACAGCATGGCGCTACAAGCTTAGTTGGAACTTTCTATCCGCTGTTGAACGCAATGGAAAAACGCGGTTATCTGAAATCTCTAAGCGCACGGGTTTATCGGGCTACGCCCTCGAAACGAAGGGACGGGCCCTCGCTAAGACGGGTCTCAAGGAATTGACCGGCGTGAAGGAATAGCGGCGCGGCCGCTCGCGCTCAAAATGGTTCCACTCTGCTTGATGATCCACTTACGGGTCAGGCGTGGTTTGGTAGAAGGATCCATGACATGCCGATAGATCGCCGTACCTTGCTCGCCAGCGGCGCGCTTCTGCCGCTGATCGCCTCGCAGATGTATGGCAGCGCGCCCGCCGCTGCGAAGGCTGGGCAAACAGATGCCGACTACACCCTGAGGATAGCAACCGGGTTGGCCGAGCTGTCGCCTGATCACATCGTTTCGACAACGCTCTATAACGGCCAGTTTCCGGGGCCGCTGCTGCGGTTCAAGGAAGGGCAGCGCACGGTAGTCGACGTCTACAATGACACCGACACGCCGGAGCTGGTGCACTGGCACGGCCAGATGATCCCGAGCGATGTCGATGGCGCTGCCGAGGAGGGCACACCGTACATCCCGCCGCACGGCATGCGCCGGATCTTGTTTGTGCCGAAGCCTGCAGGTTTTCGCTTCTATCATACGCATGTCGTGGCCGGGGGCGACCTCAATCGCGGCACCTATACCGGCCAGGTCGGCCCCGTTAACATCGAGCCGAAGAACGAACCCGGCGCCTACGATCGTGAGGTCTTCCTGGTGCTGAAGGAGTACCTGCCATCCTTCAGCCGCGGCGGCGACATGGCGATGGATTTCCTCATGGGCGAACCGATCAAGGAGCTTCAGGAGATCGGCAAGCAATCCGATGAGGAGGCCCGGGAGAAGGCCAAAGGCTATGAGGTCGGCTACGACCTCTTCTCAATCAACGGCAAGATGCTGGGCCACGGCGAGCCCGTGCGTGTGAAGCAGGGCGAACGTGTGCTGTTTCACATCCTCAATGGTAGCGCTAGCGAGATCCGCAGCCTGGCGCTGCCGGGACACACGTTCCGGGTCGTGGCGCTCGACGGCAACCCGGTGCCGGCGCCCCGGGACGTTCCGGTGCTCTGGCTTGGCACGGCGGAGCGCATCTCCGCCATTGTCACGATGAACCATCCGGGCGTCTGGATTCTTGGCGATCTCGCCGACGACGACCGCAAACGCGGGATGGGAATCGTGATCGAATACGCGGGAGCGAAAGGACGCCCGCAATGGGCAAAGCCGAAGCCGTTTCAGTGGGACTATGCGCAATTCGGTAGAGCGGATACTGCACCCGCCAAGCCTGACGACGTTATGGAGTTCTTGATCGTCAAGCATAACGGCGCGCTGAACGGCCTCAATCAATGGACGCTCAACGGCAAGGCGTTCTCGATGGAGACGATGACGCCGACCTACAAGATACACGAAGGCCGCCGTTATCGGCTGAAATTCCGCAACGCCAGCGACGATGTCCACCCGCTGCATCTTCATCGGCACAGCTTCGAGCTGGTGCGGGTCGGCGGCAAGTCAACCGCTCGCATCATCAAGGACGTCGTGATGCTCGGCGGATTCCAGGAGCTCGAATTCGACTTCGTCGCCGACAATCCCGGAATGACGCTCTTCCACTGCCATCAGCAATTGCACATGGATTTTGGATTCATGGCGCTCTTCGACTATGCGTGAGGCACGGCTCTCTCCGCGAATGCAACGGTCGCTGCCATCGATCAACCTTTGCCTCGGAGTTCTGCGGGGCGTTCTCTAAAGAAAGCACAAGAGCAAAAATTCCAAAACGGCTTATTTTTGCTGGCTTTCTCAATCCGGCCTGAACGTGAAACAGCCTCCGGCAGGGGAGCTACCGGAGGCTGTGTCTACATCCGTGCGTGCCTAGGTTCACGCATGGATGTGGGAGCTCGGAAGCGGCGCACGCGGCAAAGGGCACGCGGGCCGGCGGGAGAAAGCGATCCCGTCGTCATCCGACGGGATCTTTGTCGGCTTCAGAACGGCAGGATGATGTCGAGCACCTGTTGCCCGTAGCGCGGCTGTTGCACGTCGGTGATCTGGCCGCGGCCGCCATAGGCGATGCGGGCCTGCGCGATCTTGCTGGAGTCGATGGTATTGTCGCTCTGGATGTCCTCGGGGCGCACGACGCCGGCGACGATCAGTTCGCGGATCTCGAAGTTGACGCGGATTTCCTGCTTGCCCTCGACAACGAGATTGCCGTTCGGCAGCACCTGCGTCACCACGGCCGCCACGTTGGTCTGCAGCGCTTCCTGGCGCTGCACCGAGCCCTTGCCGTCGCTCACGGAGGCGGAGTCGGTGTTGATCAGGTTGCCCGGCAGGATCGCGGTGGCCGGATTCTTGATCAGCTTGGCTCCGAGGAAGTCGTTGAGGTTCGAGTCTTCCTTGCTGACGCGGCTGCGCTGGGTCTCGTTGGCGATGTTGGCCTTGTCGGTGAAGTTCACCGTCACGGTCAGAATGTCGCCGACCTGATGCGCGCGCTGATCCTTGAAGAAGGCGCGCGAGCCATTGCGCCACAGCGAGTTTGGGCTGTAGGAGGCGACCATCGGCGAGGGCATCGGCATCTGGACCGGCTTGTAGCCGGCCTGCGCGGTCGGGTTCTCGATGGCTGACAGCGCCGGGCGCTCGCCGATCGCCGACAGGCGGTTGATCGAGGAGCAGCCGCTGGTGGCAAGCCCGATGACAAGGAGGGCGCCGACGAGAGCGGGGCGGGTCGGGATTTTGCTGAACGACATGTTGAACGGTGACGCTTTGACGAAGGTGAGTTTCGGCGAGGACGGATCTGGCATGTTGAGGAGGGACATGGCGTTCACTCGGCGATGAGAAGTGCGGTGCGTGCCGCACGTGGCCGGGTCGGTGCCTGGGCCTGCGCGGCAGGCACCTGACGCCGGGGCTGTGCGGCGACGGAAACGGTGCCGGCGGCAGTGACGGTGCCGACGACCTCGCGCTTGGACTGCAGGTTGAGTACCGTCACGGAATCGCCCTCGGTACCGCTATCCATCGCCTTGCCGCGAATGGTGAGGTAGATGCCGGCATTCTCGAACACTAGCGTCACGCTCTGGCCGCGCTGCACGAGATCGGCCTTGCTGAGGTCGGCAAGGTGAAGCGCCGCGCCTGCGCGAACCGAGCGGCGCGCCTGCATGCCGACAGCCTGATTGCGGCTGACCGGATCGGCGCCGACTTCCGCGCGCCGGCGGCGCTCGACGACCACATCCGATGCCTTGACCACGTCGCCGCGCTCAAGCGCGCGGGTGAGGGTCACAGCCTCGATCATTTCCACAGCCGTGCCGCTGAAGCGGAGGCGGAGCGGCGTTGAGGTGCGCTCGCTGGCGATTTCGAACATCACGTCGAAACGGCTGTTGTGCGCATCATAGCGGACGGCGGCCGTCTTCATCTGGCCGTGGTTCGCCGGATCGAGTTGGATGGTGTCGAGCTCGCGGTCGAAAGCGAGGGCAAGGTCGGCGCCTTCGCCAAGGCCCATGCGATGCGCGAGCGCGCGGGTGATAGCGGCCTCGATTTCCTTGCGCGGCAAGGTGCGGGCGCTGCGGGTGATCGAGACGTCGCGGATGTCGCCGCTGTCCACGCCGATCACCTGGTGGTGGCGCAGCGTGTCGAGGATCTGCGAGGCCGGCAGCGTGCCGGTGGTGCCGAGGTCGGGCGCGCGATAGATCGCGATGTCGCGTGCCGCGCCGGCGTTGTCGACCACGTCGCCGATGCGGACCACATCGCCGGAGACGACCACGTTCGCACGCAGCACGGGGGCCGAGATTTCGCCGAAGGCGGGCGCGAAGCTGGCTGCGAGCAACGAAGTAACCGTAATGAGCGTTCGGACTGTCATCGTGATGCTCCTCAGCGGAACATGTTGGCGGTGGACTGCATCATCTGGTCGGCAGCGGAGATTACCTTGGCGTTCATCTCGTAGGCGCGCTGCGCTGCAATCAGGTCCGAGATTTCCGAGACGACTTCGACGTTCGCCTGTTCGAGGTTGCCCTGCTGGATGTCGCCGAAGCCGTCGAGATTGGCGATGCCATCCTGCGGGACGCCGGAAGCAGGGGTCTCGGTGAAGAGGTTGTCGCCGATCGGCTGCAGGCCGGCCTTGTTGACGAAGCGCGTCAGGCCGATCTGGCCGAGGACCTGCGGCGTGGTCGTGCCCGGCACGTTGACCGAGACCTGGCCCTGCGCGTTGATCGTGATGCCCGAGGCGTTCTGCGGGATGGTGATCGTCGGCTGCAGCAGGTTGCCCTGGGCGTTGACGATGCGGCCCTGCGCATCCATCTGGAACGAGCCGTCGCGGGTATAGGTGTAGGTGCCGTCGGGCATCTGGATCTTGAAGAAGCCTTCGCCGCGCACCGAAATGTCGAGATCGTTGCCGGTTGGCGAGAGCGTGCCCTGGCTCATCAGGCGCGGGGTGCCGACGGTCTTGACGCCGCCGCCGATATCGATGCCGACCGGCAGGATCGTGCCCTGATCGGACGCCTGGGCGCCGACGCGGCGGACATGCTGATAGATCAGGTCCTGAAAGGCGACCCGCTGCTTCTTGTAGCCGGTGGTGCGCAGGTTCGCGATATTGTTCGAGATGACCTGAACGTTCATCTCCTGTGCCGCCATTCCGGTTGCGGAGGTATAGAGAGCGCGCATGGACTATTCCTTTCAGGCCGGAGTATCGGCAAGTTTCTCGATGGCCGATTTGCGCAGATCGCTCTGCTGCTGAACCATCGCGGCGATCTGCGTGTAGGCGCGATTCACCGCGATCAGGCGGCTCATTTCGGTGACGGCGTTGACGTTCGACTTTTCGATGAAGCCTTGGCGGATCACCGAGGCCGTGTCGGCGATGGGGGCGTTGTTGTTGCCCGCAGCGAACAGGTTCGAGCCTTCCTTGACCATCGCCTGCGGATTGGCGAAGCGCACCGTTCGCAGCCGGCCGCGAATGGCGTCGGTGCGGGTCTGGTTGCCTTCGAGCACGGTGACCGTGCCGTCCGCCGTGATGGTGATCTCACGGTCGGTCTGCTGGAACACGATCGGGCCGTTGGCGCCGAGCACCGGATGGCCGGCGGCGGTGACAAGCTGGCCCTGGGCGTTGATCTGCAGCGAGCCGTCCCGCGTATAGCGCTCTCCGGCCGGCGTCTGGACGGCTAAAAACCCCGCGCCGTCGATGGCGACGTCGAGCGGATTGCCAGTCTTCTGCGTCGGCCCCTGCGAGAAGTCGTGAAACGTCGCGCGGTCCTGGACAAAGCTCAGCCGGCGGTCGCGACCCGGAAAATGGTCGTCGCGAGCGATCGGCATCAGATATTCTTCGAACAGCGACTGATCGGACTTGAATCCGGTCGTGTTCAGGTTGGCGACGTTGTTGGCAACGACGTCGACCTGGCGCTGAAGCGCCATTTGCCGCGATAGGCCGATGAGGAGTGTATTCTCCATCGGTAGGTTCTCCCCTGATGAACCGCCTTCAGCTCTCCCAAGCCGTTAACGGATCTGACGAACGCAGGCTCTCCCAAGCCCAGGCTCGCCAATATCAGTGCGAAGACCGTGCCAACTTGCGAATTCGTTATAAATCAATGGCTTGTGAAATTTCTGGCGAGCGGCAAGGTCGGCAATAACGGTTCATTGACCATATTTTGCCGGCAAAATTTTCCTAGTGAGGGGCCGAAATAAAGGTTCCGTTAACCATTGATGGTTAATTTTCACCGTGCGGGCGCAAGTGCGCCGGGGGCCAGTTGTATCGCGTCTGAAAGCCTGTTCGGCAGCAATGAGCTCGTCCAAATTTTCAGGCGGGGCACGAGATGGCAGATAACGATCAGACCGAAGATGGTGCGCTGGATGGGGGCGTCTCCGGTCAGTCGATCAAGAAGAGCAAGTCCAAACTTTGGCTGATGGTCGGGGCTCTCGTGCTTGCGCTCGCCGGCGGCGCGGGCGGCTACTACTTCTTTTTCGCTCCCGGGGGTGGTGCGGAGCACGCCAAGGCCAAGCCGGTGCCGCCGCCGCTGTTCGTCGACGTGCCGGAGATGCTCGTCAATCTCTCTGTCGCTCCGGGCGAGCGCGTTCAGTACCTCAAGGTGAGGGCTGTTCTCGAGGTCAAGGATCAGCCGCAGGTGGTCCAAGTGACGCCGGTGCTGCCGCGGGTGGTCGATCTGTTCCAGACCTATCTGCGTGAGCTGCGCCCCACCGATCTGCATGGCTCGATGGGGCTGTTTCGCCTCAAGGAAGAGCTCACCCGCCGCGTGAATGCCGCCGTGTCTCCGGGGCAGGTCAACGCCGTTTTGTTCAAGGAAGTCGTCATTCAGTGACGGGTTGGGTGTTCAGCCATGGCGCAAGATGATCAGGTCGATCAGGACGAGATAGCTGCCCAGTGGGAGGCTTCGCTCGGCACCGAGGATTCGGAGGAGGCCGAAAAGGAGGCTGCTGCGAACGAGCTGACCGGCGCGATGGCGGACCAGTGGGCCGCCATGGTGGAGGACGGCGGCCGAGCCTCGTCCATGACCAACGGCGAGCGGGTGCTGTCGCAGGAAGAGATCGACAACCTGCTTGGCTTCAGCGTCGGCGAAGTCAATCTTGACGACAATTCGGGCATTCGCGCCATCATCGACTCGGCGATGGTGTCCTACGAGCGTCTGCCGATGCTCGAAATCGTCTTCGACCGCCTGGTGCGGCTGTTGACGACGAGCCTGCGCAACTTCACCTCGGACAACGTCGAAGTGTCGCTCGACCGCATCACCTCGGTGCGTTTCGGCGACTATATGAACTCGATCCCGCTTCCGGCGGTGCTGTCGGTCTTCAAGGCGGAGGAGTGGGAGAATTTTGGTCTTGCCACCGTCGACTCCAGCCTGATCTATTCGATGATCGACGTTTTGCTCGGCGGTCGCCGTGGCGCCGCGGCACTGCGCATCGAGGGCCGTCCCTATACCACGATCGAGACCAACCTCGTGAAGCGGATGATCGAGGTCGTACTGGCCGATACTGAGCAGGCGTTCCGCCCGCTGTCGCCGGTGACGCTGACGATCGACCGTCTCGAAACCAACCCGCGCTTTGCCGCGATCAGCCGCCCGGCCCATGCCGCCATTCTCGTCCGGCTGCGCGTCGACATGGAAGATCGTGGCGGCAATATCGAGCTGCTGCTGCCTTACGCGACCATTGAGCCGATCCGCAACGTTCTGTTGCAGATGTTCATGGGCGAAAAGTTCGGCCGTGATCCGATCTGGGAAGGGCATCTGGCAACCGAGATTGGCCGCGCGGAAGTCGCCGTCGATGCGGTGCTCTACGAATCCGATATTCCGCTCCGGCAGCTGATGGAGTTGAAGGTCGGCGACACGCTGCCGCTCGATCTGCGGACCGACGCGCCGGTGACCGTGCGTTGCGGCCGCGTGACGCTGACCGAAGGCCGCATGGGTCGCGTCGGCGACCGGGTTGCGATCCGTGTCACAAAACCGCTGCGCAGGCCGACACACACCTACGCCATGTTCGAGAAAGCGGACGAACAAACAAAGATTATGGAGGCACAATGAACCAGTTTCTCGGAGTTGCGGTCGAAAGCGTCGTCGCCGGCCTGCTGATTATGACGCTCGGCTACTGCATCGTTCTCAACAAGCGTCTGAAGCGGTTGAAGGCGGACGAAAGTTCGCTGAAGGCTACGATCGGCGAGCTGATCACGGCAACCGAGAGTGCCGAGCGTGCCATCGGCGGCCTCAAGCTCACCGTGCATGATTGCAACGAAAATCTTGCCGCGCAGCTCTCCACCGCGGCCGAAGTGACCGAGCGCCTGAACACGCAGATCAATCTCGGCAACGATGTTGTCCTCCGCGTTTCGCGCATTGCGCAGGCCGGCCGCAATGCGGTCGCCGCCGAGGTCGTGGAGCCCGCCCAGCCGAAGGTTGCTGCTGCGCCGGCCCCGAAGGCCGAAGCCCCGCGTCCGCGCCTGTCGTCCGCCAAGGCCATTGCCGCCGCGGCCCAGGCATTCACCGAGCGCAAAAGGGTTGGCGGCCTCGCGGCATGAGCGTGTTCAAAGATATCCGGGTCCTGCCTGTCGTTCTTGCAGGGATTGCGGGCCTCGCGGTTCTGAAGATCTCGGGTCTGGCTTTCGACGGGCACTATGTGTTCAGCGGCGATGTGCCGGCCAAGCGGCTGTCGTGGGCGCAGGAGAACCTGAACTACCCGTCGTCGAAGCCCGCCATCGATGTCTCGGATATCACCGGCTCGGTCGAGGCAAAGCCGAAGGCCGTTGACGCCAAGGAAGTGGCCGCAGTCGAGACGACGACCGCGGCCGAGCCTAAGCGCAACGATATCGTGCTCGCGGCCCAGGATCCCTCGGTTTCGCCCGCTGAGCGGGCGGTGCTCGAACGCCTGCAGGAGCGCCGCCGCGAGCTCGAGGCCCGCGCGCGCGAGATCGACATTCGCGAAAGCCTGCTCAAGGCCGCCGAGAAGCGCGTCGAGCTACGCGTCGAGGAGTTGAAGGGCATCGAAGGGCGCCTCAACGCGCACACTGAACAGAAGAAGGAAGCCGAAGCGGCGCGCTTCAAGGGCATCGTAACGATGTACGAAGCCATGAAGCCGAAAGACGCCGCCAAGATTTTCGACCGGCTGGAAATGTCGGTGCTGATCGAGGTTGCCTCGCAGATCGCGCCGCGCAAAATGTCGGACATTTTGGGGCTGATGCAGACCGAGGCCGCCGAGCGGCTGACGGTCGAGCTTGCACGGCGGGCAGGCGCGGACAAGAGCGCCTCGATCGCCAACCTGCCGAAGATCGAAGGCAGGCCGCAGCCATCGGCGCGTCCGTAACGAAATCGGCGCAGCATCAGTTGCGCCGGCGAAAATTGCAGGGGGCTGGTTCGGATCGCACGTCCGAAACAGTTGAGGGCTTCTGAAACGCTCGGCAGCGACAAGGCGGAATGCCGCCTACGCATCCTCATCAGGCGAGGGGAAGCGGCCAGGTCGAGAAGCCTCGGAAGTGCGGGAGTTGTTGACGATGGCGCGAACGGCAGATGATCACGGACGCCGGTTGATGTTTGGCGATGCTGCGGCCGGTGCGCGGCGCACGGTTGCAGGGTCGTTGCGACTTGCTGCCGGCGTTGCGGCGATGCTGTTTGCCCTGGCGATGCCGGTGGCGGCCGAGCCGGTGAAAGGCGAGGCGACGTTCACCGCGGCCAATGGCTTTGCGCGACTGGTGCTTCACATGAGCGGCGATGTCGAGACCGATGTCTCCGTCGCCGGCACCATCCTTGTCGTGAACTTCAACAAGCCGATCGATATTCCGATTGATGCGCTCGGCACCGCCGTACCGGACTATGTCAGCGCCGCGCGCCGCGATCCCGACGGCTCGGCGATCCGCCTTGCGCTCAATCGCAAGGTCAAGGTCAACACCATGACCGCGGGCGAGCGCGTCTTCATCGATCTTCTGCCGGAAAGCTGGAGCGGCCTGCCGCCGGGCTTGCCGCAGGAGGTCGTCCGCGAGCTGGCCGAGCGCGCGCGCGCCGCCGAGCGGGCGTTGAAGCAGCAGCAGCTCATCAAGGAAGTGCAGAAGCGGCCGCCAGTGCGGGTCCGCATTTCGGTGCAGCCGACTTTTGCGCGCTTCACCTTCGAGTTGCCGGCGCGCATTGCCGTTTCGACCTCGCTGAACGAGGGCAACTATGCCGTTGTATTCGACAATGCGCTGACGTTCGATCTCGGTGAGGCGCGCAATGCCGCGCCCTCGCAGATCTCCGCGATCGAGCAGAAGCTGGACAGCGCATCGTCGATGGTCAGTTTCAAGCTGGTCGGCGAAGTCGATGTGCGCTCGTTCCGCGAAGAGAACAATTTTGTGGTCGACGTCAGCCTCGACCGGCTCAGCAAGGAAAGCAATCTCCCTGGGGGCGCCAAGAACGTCCAGATCGTGCGCACGGCTCAGGCCAAAAAGGCGGAGAAGGCTGACAAGGCCGAGAGGGCAGAAGTTGCGCCGGCCGCCGCACCCGCGTTGCCACCGGCCCAGCGCACCGTCGCCGGGCGACCGGCCGTCGAGCCGCCGCCGACGGTCGCGGCCGGCTCCGCCGCCAGCAAGGCGGCGCAGCCGTCGCCGCCGGTCAATGGTTCGCCGACCTTACGATCTCAGGTCAGCGTCGACTCGCTCGGCGGCGAACTGCGCGTGAACTTCCCTTATTCCGCCTCGATCCCTGCCGCGGCCTTCCGGCAGGGCGACGTGTTGTGGCTGGTGTTCAACAGCCGCCAGGCGGTGGACACGGAGATCATCCAGCGCGAGGCTGGCTCCATGGTGGGGCAGGTGTCGCAATCGCCGCTCGCCAATGCGGAGGGCGTAGCGATCCGGCTGCGCCTCAGCCGGCCGCAGCTTGCGATGCTTGCCGCCGATCGCGATGGCTGGTTTCTGAAGCTCGCCGATTCCGGCATTGCGCCGGCGCAGCCACTGTCGGTTGCACGCCATCTCGTCGATCCCCGCCGCGCCAACGTGAAGGTGCTTTTGCCCTCGCCGGGGCCGCAGTTCAGCATTTCTGATCCCGATACAGGCGATGCGCTCACGGTCGTCACCGCGATGCCGCCCGCACGCGGTCTCGTGAAGCGGCAGGATTTTGTCGAGTTCAGCTTGTTGGAGTCGATCCATGGCGTCGTCGTCCGCGCGTTGGCGGATGATGTGGCGGTGGTGAACGAGGCCGACGGCGTTGCGATCAACCGGCCGGGCGGCCTGACGATCTCTTCGGCCGACGCCGGGCCGGACCGGGCGACGTCTGCCGTGCCGCTGATGTTCGATCCGCAGGAATGGCTGCGCGTTCGCTCCAAGCCTTTCCTCGCGCAGCTCGACCATCTGGTGGACGCGGCAGCGCGGGCGAGCGAGAACCAGCGGCTTGCGGCGCAGCTTGAGCTGGCGCGGTTCTATATTGCCTGGCAGATGTTTTTCGAAGCCAAGGGCGTGCTCGATCTCGCTCTTTCGGACGTCAAGCTCGGGCAGGAGAGCCCGGCTGCTCTGACGCTGCGGGCGGTGGCCAACATCCTTGCAAAGCGCCCTGAAGAGGGGCTGCGCGATCTCACCAATCCGGTGGTCGGCAACACTTCCGAGTTCGAACTGTGGAAGGCGCTGGCCTTCGCGGATCAGGACAGGTGGGTCGAGGCGCGCGAAAAGTTCAAGAACGCCGAATTCGCGCTCACCGCTCTGCCGGTCGAGTTGCAGCGCATCGCGCTGGCGAAGGCGATGCAGGCGGCGCTGGAAGTTCGCGACTATGCCGGCGCCTCCGCGCGCAGCAACGATCTCGACAGCATCGGCATTCCGCGCGAGCTGCTGCCGTCGGTGACCTTGATGCGCGGGCAGCTCGCGCAGGCCTGGAGCCGCGACGAAGACGCGCTGCGCGACTATCGCATGGTGACGGCGTCGCCCGACCGCGGCTCGGCCGCGAAGGCGCGGCTCCTCGAGATCGCGCTTCTCGAAAAGCGCGACGGCGTCAACATTAACGACTATCTGAACGAGCTGGAGACGATGTCGGTGACCTGGCGCGGCGATCCGACCGAGGTGCACACGTTGTCGTTTCTCAGCAGGATCTATCAGCGCGAGGCGCGCTATCGCGAGGTGCTGGTGGCAGCGCGGAACGCGACCAAGCTTGCGCCTTATTCCGAGATTTCCCGCGAGATGCAGGACCGGGCGGCGGCGCTGTTCGCGGAACTCTTCCGCGGCCAGAAGGCGGACGAGCTGCCGCCCGTCGAGGCGCTTGCGCTGTTCTACGAGTTTCAGGACCTGACGCCGATCGGCCGGCGCGGCGACGAAATCATCCGCAAGCTGGCGGAGCGGCTTGTCGGCGTCGATCTGCTCGATCAGAGCGCGGCGCTGCTGCAGTACCAGGTCGATCACCGGCTCGAGGGGGCAGCGCGTGCGCAGGTCGCCGCTCGCCTTGCCATGGTCTATCTGATGGCGCGCAAGCCGGAGCGGTCCGTCAGCGTGCTGCGCACGACGCGGATTGCCGACCTTGCCGGCGAGCTGCGCCAGCAGCGCCTCCTGCTGGAAGCGCGGGCGCAGAGCGACCTCGGCCGTCATGATCTTGCGATCGATCTCGTCTCGAACATCCCCGGTCCGGAAGCGATCCGCCTGCGCTCGGACATCTACTGGGCGGCGCGGCGCTGGCGCGAGTCTGCCGAGCAGATCGAGCTGCTCTACGGCGAGCGCTGGAAGGATTTCAAGCCGCTGACCGATAATGAGAAGAGCGACATTTTGCGCGCGGCCATCGGTTATGCGCTGTCCGAGGATGCGATCGGTATCGGCCGCTTCCGCGAAAAATACGCGCCGAAGATGACGGAGGTAGAGGATCGGATCGCCTTCGATATCGCGGCCAAGCCGTCGAGCGGCTCGGCAGCGGCGTTCTCGCAGATCGCCAAGATGGCCGCTTCGATCGATACTCTGGACGGTTTCCTGCGCGATATCCGGGCGCGCTTCCCGGACGGCACCGCAGCCCGCGCGCCATTGCCGCCGGATCCGGCGCCCACCGGCGCGCTGCCCTCGATCCCGAACCTGCGGCCCGTGGCGGTGCAGGGCAACGCAGGGGAGGCCGCCGGCTCACCGAGCGGTCTGTGAGGAGGGGCGTCAGCCGCCGTAGCTCTGGACCAGACTGCCGGCAACCAGCGACCAGCCGTCGACGAGCACAAAGAAGATGAGCTTGAACGGCAGCGACACGACCACCGGCGGCAGCATCATCATGCCCATGGACATCAGCACCGAGGCGACGACCAAGTCGATGATGAGAAACGGCAGGAACAACAGGAAGCCGATCTCGAAAGCGCGCTTGAGCTCCGAAATCATGAAGGCCGGAATGAGGATGCGCAGCGACATCTCTTCCGGCGTTGCGGGCGGCGCTTCGCGGGCCAGATCCATGAACAGCTTGAGATCCTGCTCGCGGACGTTTTTCTGCATGAAGCCGCGCATCGGGCCGCTGGCGCGGTGGAACGCATCCTCGAGCGAGATTTCGTTGGCGACGAGCGGCTTGATGCCGTCCTCATAGGATCGTTGCACCACCGGCCCCATCACGAAGGCGGTGAGAAACATCGCGAGCGCGATGATCACCGAGTTCGGCGGCGCGGTTGCCGTGCCGAGCGCGGTGCGCAGCAGCGACAGAACGACGACGATCCGGGTGAACGACGTCATCATGATCAGGATCGACGGCGCAATCGAAAGCACGGTCAGCAGCGCGATCAACTGAACCGCGCGCTCGGTGACGCCGGCGCCTTCGCCGAAATTGATGCTGATGTCTTGCGCGAGGGCTGGGGTGGCGAAGAGGCTCGCCGCAATCAGAACCGGAAGGAACGCAGCCCTGCGCGAATGCCGCGGCGCTCTCACGAAGATGACTTCGGACGGCCAAGCAGGCTTGCCATCTCGTCTTCGAGGTTTTCAAAAGCCCCCTTGGGCGAGCGCGCAGACGGGCCGCCGATTACCCCGCTATCGCGCGCTGAGGAGCGACCGGCCGCCGGTCCCGGCGCCGGTCCGCGCAGCGGCTGCGGCGGGATGGTGGAGGCTTCGAGCGGCCCAGGTGACGGGACACGCGAGGGTGCCGGTGCCGGCGGGCGGCGAAGCGCGGCTTCCAGACGCTGCGCCATCTCCGCGAGGTTTTCCTCCGGCGTCGGGCTGGGCGGCGGCGGGGGCGCGCTGATCGCAGGTTCGGCCCGTTCGGTGGGCTTTTGAATCGGCTCAGGTCGGAGCAGCGGCCGGCTCATCTGGGCTTCGCGCGGCAGCGGCGGGCGCGTCGGTGCCTCAGCGCGGGCCGCCGGGCGGGGTTCGATCCGCGGCTCGGTTGGGCGCGGTTCGGGCCGGGTCATGGGCTCAGGGGCAAAATTCGCGAGCGGATCGACCGGGCGACGCTCGGGAGCCGCTGCGGCCGAGCGGCGCGGTTCCTCGGGGAAATGTGGGCGCGGCGCGCGCGGCAGTTCCGGCGCTGCCGGCTCGGCTGCCTCCGGCTCGAACTCCGCCTCCGCGACCTCCAGATCCGGCAGCGGCGTGCTGCGGGGCGGCAGCTCGCCGCCGAGGTTGCGGGATGCCGCCGGATCGCGCTGAGCGCGCAGGATATTGGATTCGACGACGATATCGGAGGGGCCGCCGATCATCAGCAGATGCTCGACATTGTCGCGGCGCACCAGCACGAGGCGGCGGCGGCCATCGACGGCGGCGGCGTCGATCACTGCGAGCCGTGGCATCCGGCCACGCGCGGTGCTTGTTCCGAGGCGGTTGCCGGCGAAACGGCGGATCAGCCACGTCACGATTCCGATCAGCGCGAGCACGATCACGAATGCGACGATAAATTGCACTGGTGTTTGCATCATCTCACCCCCGGCCATGCGCCGCGGTTGGATTTCCGATTCGCGCCGCGTCCCGTCGTCATTACAACAAACGCCCGCGGATACGGAAATTTATGCCGTGTGAACCGGAGCCCGGCGCAGAGGCCCGAACCCGAAAGTTTAACGAACTATATACGATCCCGCCTGTGAATGCCGCGCAATATGCCGAATTTCGGACATTCGGCCCCGGGCACCCCCAATTTTTTACGTTTGATTAATGAGAGGGGAGGGATCTTAACCACCCGTTAACCATACAGCCGGCAAATTCTGCCCACCTGCTGATGGTATTCGGGGTGGATTGGGGCGGCCCCGCAGCGGGTACAGGGGGGCAGACAATGCCAATTTCAGATCTTCCGGTGCTGACTGCGTTGAAGACACGGATGCAGTGGCAGCAGGAGCGCCAACGGGTCCTTGCGGAGAACGTGGCGAATTCGGACACGCCGGGCTTTCGCCCGCGCGATCTCGTCGAGCCCAAAATCGGCCGGCGCGGCGTCCAGGGCGATTTCGGCGAGCTGCCGGTCATGCGCACCAGCGCCAACCATCTCAGCGCCTCGGGTGGCGATGGCCGTTTCGCGGTCGATCGCAAGGGCGGGTACGAAACCCGGCCGGCCGGAAACGCGGTGAATATCGAAGACCAGATGCTGAAAACTTCTGCCAACCAGATGGATTTTGCCACGGCCAGCACCCTCTACGGTCGCAGCCTCGGCTTGATCAAGACCGCGATCGGCAAGCGCTGACGCTGCACTACACGGAGGAAATCAATGTCCGACAAAATGGACTTTACGAGATCAATGGGCATTGCGACTTCCGGTCTGCGCGCCCAGGCCGGCCGGATGCGGGTGATCTCCGAAAACATCGCGAACGCCGATTCGACGGCGCAGACGCCGGGCGGCGATCCGTACCGCCGCAAGGTGCCGACATTTTCGTCGACGCTCGACCGCGCGCTGGATGCGCGGGTGGTTTCGCTCGGTCGCGTGCGGACGGATGCGTCCGCCTTCGTGGTCAAGCACGAGCCGGGCAATCCGGCGGCGGATGCCAGCGGCAACGTCAAGTATCCGAACGTCAATCCGCTGATCGAGATGACGGACCTGCGCGACGCGCAGCGGTCTTACGAAGCCAACCTGAACATCATCACTGCGACGCGCCGGATGATCCAGCGCACTCTCGACATTCTTCGGGCCTGAATAGGAGCAATTGAACCATGGCAACACCTTCAGTCGCGGCTGCCGCTTATTCGAGCCTGTCCCGCATTCTGGATTCTGGTGGTCCGGCCTCGAAGGCCAGCGACGCCGGCGGCGTCTCGTTCGGCGCGCTGGTGAACGGCGCGATCGGCGGCGGGGCTGCGAAGGCGAACGAGGCCGGCGGCGCGCAGTTCGGCGCGCTCGTCAAAGAGGCCATCGGCAGCGTCGTCGAGGCCGGCCGCAAGGCTGATTCGGAGACAATGGCGATGGCCCAGGGCAAGGCCAACATCATGGACGTCGTCACCGCCGTTTCCGAGACTGACGTTGCGGTCTCGACTCTGGTATCGGTGCGGGATCGCGTCATCCAGTCCTACGAGGACATCATGCGGATGCCGATCTGATTTGCATTCAACCTGCGGGGCTGTTCCGGCCCCGCTTTAGGGCCCATGACCATGACCGGCGCTGAAGTTCTCGACGTTGCGCGTGATGCCATCTGGACGATCGTCATCGTTGCATCGCCGCTGATGATCGTGGGTCTTGTCGTCGGTGTGGGCATCTCCCTGATTCAGGCGCTGACCCAGATTCAGGAAATGACCCTCGCATTCGTGCCGAAGATTCTGGCGATCTTCGTCACGCTGATGCTGGCGCTGCCGTTCATGGCGGACGCCCTGCACAGCCATATGTTGCGGATTACGTCGCGAATCATCGGCGGCTGACGCATGATCGGCGTCACGACATCGCGCCGGTCCGATATAACGGCGCGTCACCTTCGCAAACGCCCCAGTCATGCGCCTCGATGTTTCCCTGCTGCCGGTTCTGGCCACCGCCTTCGTGCTGATGTTCGCTCGCATCGGCACAATGGTGATGCTGCTGCCTGGGCTTGGCGAGGTGAACATCCCGGTTCGGATCAAGCTCGGCATCGCGCTGTCGCTGACGCTCATCATCATGCCGATCCATCAGACCGCCTATCGGGTCGACCTGCATTCGTCGCTGGTGCCGCTGATGGTGATGATGGTGCAGGAGATCGTCATCGGCGTCGTTCTGGGCGCTACGGCGCGCATCACGCTCGCGGCCCTGCAGGTCGCCGGCTCGGTGATCGCCCAGCAGCTCGGGCTTGGCTTCGTGACCTCGATCGATCCGACGCAGGGCCAGCAGGGCGCGCTGCTCGGCAATTTTCTCACCATTCTCGGCCTGACGCTGCTGTTCGCCACCGACACCCATCACCTTGTGATTGCGGCGCTCAGCGAAAGCTACCGCTTGTTCTCGCCCGGCGAGATCATGGCGAGCGGCGACATCGCCTCGCTGGCCGTGCGTACGTTCGCAACCGCGTTCAAGATCGGCATTCAACTATCTGCGCCGTTTCTGGTTTTCGGTCTTGTCTTCAACCTCGGTCTCGGCGTGCTGGCGCGCCTGATGCCGCAGATGCAGGTCTATTTCGTCGGCGTCCCGCTTTCGATTTTGACCGGTTTTCTCATTCTCGCTGCCGTTCTCTCCGCCATGATGGGATCGTTCGTCGAGGCGATGATCGGCGTGCTGCATCAGCTCATGCCACGCTAGGATCGACCGATGGCTGATGACGACGCGTCGGACAAAACCGAAGACCCTACCCAAAAACGGCTTCAGGACGCCCATGAGAAAGGCGACGTCGCCAAGAGCCAGGAGATCAACACCTGGTTTCTGATTGCCGGCGGAACCCTGGTGCTGTCGTCGTTTTCGATGTCGATCGGCACTGATCTTCAGGCCCCGCTGCGCAATCTCATTGCCAACTCCTGGATGATCCCGGTCGATGGCCGCAGCCTGATCCAGCTCTCGAGCAAGCTCGGCTATGCGCTTCTGGCCGCGCTCGGCGTGCCGCTGTTGCTGCTGATGCTGTCCGCCACCATCGGCAACCTGATCCAGCACCGGCCGGTCTGGTCGGCCGAAAACATGAAGCCGAAATTCAGCAAGCTGTCGCCGCTGGCCGGCGCCAAGCGCATCTTCGGCAAGCAGGCGGGCGTCAACTTTCTCAAGGGCATTTTCAAGATCATCCTGCTCGGCGCGGTGATGGTCGCGATCCTCTATCCGCAGCGCGACCGCCTCGAATCGCTGGTCCGGATCGACCCGGCGATGATCCTGCCGACCAGCATCGGCCTCGCCATGAAAGTGCTCAGCGCGGCCGTCGCGCTGCTCGCCGCGATTGCGATCGCCGACTATATCTTCCAGTACCGGCAGTGGTTCCAGAAGCAGAAAATGTCGCTTCGGGAAATGAAGGAAGAATTCAAGCAGTCGGAAGGCGATCCGCACATCAAGGGGCGAATCCGGCAGTTGCGGATGGCGCGGATGCGCAAGCGCATGATGGCCGCGGTTCCGCAGGCCTCCGTCGTCATCACCAACCCGACCCACTATGCGGTGGCGCTGAAATACGAAAGCGGAATGCCGGCGCCGATCTGCGTCGCCAAGGGCGTCGACGTGATTGCCCTCAAAATCCGCGAAGTGGCCCAGAAAAATGATGTTCCCATCGTCGAAAACGTCCCCCTGGCGCGGGCGCTCCATGCCACGGTCGAGATCGACGACGAAATTCCGGTCGAGCATTATCATGCCGTCGCCGAAGTCATCGGCTATGTGATGAAGCTCAAACGGTCGGTTTCCGGCCGCCGGTGACGCGATGGGTGAGGGCTTTCACAGCTTGCACTTGCGCGTTGCGGGCCGAATAAGGCACTCAGGCGGACGGGCGCGGGTTCATCGGGGCAGAACGCCCAATGCTGCGGCCGCGGGTTTTGCCGGCCAAAGAGTGCTAGAAGATGCTGTGTCTGTGGACGGTCCCCGGAGATTTTCCGGGGGCGGGACGGCCGGGATGAAGACGACAATTCAACCGCAATTCGAGCTGGATGCGACGCAACCATGAAGGGGCAGCCTCACAACACGCTGGCGTCATCCGCGCCGGAACGCGAGGATGGGATGGCCGGCGTGATGCCGCATGAGGACGTGACGCCGCATGAGCCGGTACGCCGCACCGGCAGCATTGCCCTGATCCTGCTCGTGGCGGGCGCGGTGGTGCTGATCGCGCTGGCCCTGATGCTTCTGGGCCGCGCGCAGGCGCAGCCGGTGATCCTCGGGCTGCTGGCGCTGCTGGCGACCGTCGGCCTTTTCATGGTGTTCGCATTCGCGGCAGGCATCATCCGCTTCGCCGATCGAAAGGCCGACGACCCGATCCTGCGGCCGCTCGCCGACAATGCGTCGGATGCATTGCTGGTGACCGACGGGCGGGGCCACGTCGTTTATGCCAATGCCGCCTATCAGGCGCTGACCGGCGCGGGCAGCATGCAGGAGGCGCGCCCGGTTGAGCGCGTGTTCATCGGTAATCCGGACGTTTCCGAAGCGGTGTTCCGCCTGCTCAAGGCGGCGCGCGAAGGCAAGCGCCAGCAGGAAGAGGTGCGCGTCGCCAATCCTGAAGGCGGCCATGGCCGCTGGTTGCGGATGCATGTCCGCCCGCTCGGCGGCGGGCGCAGCCAGTCGCGGTTCGCGGTTTGGTCGGTCGCCGACATCACCCGCGACCGCGAGCGGCAGGAGGACGTGTTTCAGGAGCTGCAGCACGCCATCGAGTATCTCGACCACGCGCCGTGCGGCTTCTTCTCGGTCGATGCCTCGGGCGTGCTGGTCTATGTCAACGCGACGCTCGCCAACTGGCTCGACCACGACCTTGCGGAAATTGGCTCCGGCGGATTGCGGCTGATCGACATCGTGTCCGGCGACGGCGCGGCGCTGCTGACCTCCATCATACCGGCGCCGGGCGAAGTGCGGACCGAAGTGTTCGACCTCGATCTGCGAATGCGCAACGGCAGGACCATGCCGGTGCGGCTCTATCACAAGCTCGCCTTCGGCGCCGACGGCGTGCCGGGCCCGTCGCGCACGCTGGTCATCAGCCGCGCCCGCGACGAGGGGCAGGATCCGCAGCGGGCTGCCGAGGTGCGCTTCATGCGCTTCTTCGATCACACGCCGATGGCGATCGCGACGGTCGACCGCGACGGGCAGGTGGTGCGGGCAAATGCGCGATACGCAAAACTCGTCCAGAGCCTCAAGCCGGGCAATGCCGGCGCGACCTCGATCCTCGGCACGGTCGCCGAGCGGGACCGCGCGGCGCTCGCCGCGGCGATCACGCAGGCCGCCGACGGGCAGGGTGACATCGCCCCGGTCGAAGCCTCGCTGGACGGCATCAAGGAACGCTGGGGCCAGTTCTTCGTCATCGGGGTCGGCGAACTCGACGGCGACGCCGAAACGGCCATCGTCTATCTGCTGGAGACCACCGAGAAACGCTCACTGGAAAACCAGTTCGCCCAGTCGCAGAAGATGCAGGCCGTGGGCCAACTCGCCGGCGGCATCGCGCACGACTTCAACAACGTGCTGTCGGCCATCATGATGGCCAACGACTTCCTGCTCAGCGCGCACAAGCCGACCGACCCGTCCTTCCAGGACATCATGCAGATCAAGCAGAACGCGACCCGCGCCGCGACCTTGGTGCGGCAGCTTCTCGCCTTCTCGCGCCGCCAGACGCTGCGCCCGCAGGTCCTCGACCTCGGCGATGCGCTGTCCGATCTGACCATGCTGCTGCGCCGCCTGATCGGCGAGAAGGTCAAGCTCGAGGTCGTTCACGGCCGCGACCTGTGGCCGGTGAAGGTCGACGTTTCGCAGTTCGAGCAGGTCATCGTCAATCTGGCGGTGAACGCGCGCGACGCGATGCCGGATGGCGGCACGCTGACGCTCAAGACGGCGAACCTGCCGGCGGCCGAGGCAATGCGGCTGGCCTATCAGGAAATGCCGGCGGCGGATTATGTCCGCATTGACATCATCGACACCGGCACGGGCATTCCGCCGGAGATCGTGGAGAAGATCTTCGAGCCGTTCTTCTCGACCAAGGAGGTCGGCAAGGGAACGGGCCTCGGCCTGTCGACGGTCTACGGCATCATCAAACAGACCGGCGGCTTCGTGTATGTCGATTCACGGGAGGGCGAGGGCACCTCGTTCCACATCTTCATCCCGCGGCACGTGCCGGGGATCGAGGTCTCGCAGGAGAGCGCCGCTGCCCCGGCGGGCGAGAGCGGCCTGACCCGCGATGCGGTGGTTGCGCCGGAAAAGAAGCGCGCGACCGACCTCACAGGCCAGGGCACCATTCTCCTCGTCGAGGACGAGGAGGGCCTGCGTTCGCTCAACGCCCGCGGCCTGCGCTCGCGCGGCTATCATGTGGTCGAGGCGTCGAACGGCATCGAGGCGATGGAAGTGCTGGAAGAGCACGACGGCGCGGTCGATCTCGTCGTCTCCGACGTCGTGATGCCGGAAATGGATGGCCCGACGCTGCTCAAGGCGATGCGCGAGCGCAACCCGAATCTCAAAATCATTTTCGTTTCCGGCTACGCCGAGGATGCGTTTGAGAAGAGCCTGCCGGAAAACGAGCAGTTCGCGTTCCTGCCAAAGCCCTTCACGCTCAGCCAGCTTGTGGAAGCCGTGAAGGAGACGATGGGGTCGGACTGACCGCAACTGCGCCTTTTCCCGGTTTTGGCTGGGAAAAGGCGGGAGAATTCGGCGTTTTCGACCGATCCGGCCGTCGCGGCGAGCTTCCGCGACGCCGCGCCGCAGCCTGACGGGCGAATATTATCTTCCTTTTTTCGCCGCCTTCCCCATTTTAATCGCAACCCCAGTTGGAACTCTGATCCGATCCCATTCCGGGGAGGATCGCGGGGATTGAGGAGCCCAAATGAAATTTGCGCAGCGCACGCGCGCTCTTGGACTGCTTGCACTTACTTTGTCGCTGGCTCTGCCGGTGATGCTGGCCCTGTCGTCAGCGGCTGACGCACGCGCGGGCCGCGGCGGCAGCATGGGCTCGCGCGGAAGCCGGACCTTCGCGCCTCCGGCCGCAACCCAGACCGCGCCTAAGGCCGCGCAGCCGATGCAGCGCTCCATCACCCAGCCCGGCGCACCGGCGGCTCCCGCCGCGGCAGCCGCCAAGGGCGGAATGTTCGGCGGCGCGCGCGGCATGCTCGGCGGCCTTGCCGCCGGCTTCCTCGGCGCCGGCCTGCTCGGCATGCTGTTCGGCAACGGCTTCATGAGCGGCCTCGGCGGCTTCGCGTCGATCCTCGGCCTGATCGCACAGGTCATCCTGGTCGTCGTGGTCGCCCGCCTGGCGCTGAACTGGTGGCGCCGCCGCAATGCCGCCCCGGCCGGCGGCCCGGCTGGCAGCGCGCCGATGAATTTTGGCAACGCCCAGGACGCGCCCGGCGCGGCCAATGCGGCTCCCCGCTCGGCTCTGGGCGGCGGGCTCGGTGGCTTCGGTCTCGGCGGTGCAGCAGGCGCTGCTGCCCCGGCAACCGCGCCGCTCGAGGTCACGCCTGACGACTACGACGCATTCGAGCGCATGCTCGGCGACGTGCAGACGGCCTGGTCAAACGAAGACATGGCCAAGCTCGAGAAGCTGGTGACGCCCGAAATGGGCTCCTACTTCGCGCAGGACCTCGCCGATAACAAGGCGAAGGGCGTCGTCAACCGCATCACCGACGTCAAGCTGCTGCAGGGCGATCTCGCCGAGGCATGGCGTGAAGGCAACGAGGACTATGCCACCGTTGCGATGCGTTTCTCGCTGGTCGATCGCACCTTTGAGCGTGACAGCCAGCGCCTAGTCGAGGGCAGCGACACGCCGGTGGAGACCACCGAGATCTGGACCTTCGTCCGCCCGCAGAACGGCAACTGGGAGCTCTCTGGCATCCAGCAGGCCTAAAGCGACGACGGCGTCGGCCGAAACAATTTGCGGGCGCGGCGGATCATTTCCGCCGCGCCCGTTTTGTTTGCAGCCGAGAGATTGCGGGGCGGGAACATTGGGGCGGCAACAAAATCTGATGGCGGTGACTGCAGGTTTCCTCGGATGTTCCGCCGAAAAGCGGCTTTCAGCGCTGTTCGATCCGCTTTAGTCTCGGCGCGGCTCCGTCTTGCAACCCAACCGGAGGAAGCGATGACTGCAACATCTCTGGCCGCGCGCCTGTCGTTCACCGCGCTAGCCGCCTCCCTGACGCTGGCATCCGTTCAGGCCGTGTCTGCGCAGCAGGCGAATATGAGCTTTTTCGTCACCAGCACGGGGATCGGCAACGGCGCCGATCTGGGCGGCCTCGCCGGAGCGGACCGTCATTGCCAGCAGTTGGCGCAGGCCGCTGGCGCCGGCGGCAAAACCTGGCATGCCTATCTCTCGACCCAGGCCGTCGACGGCCAGCCTGCCGTCAATGCCCGCGACCGGATCGGCAAGGGGCCATGGATCGACGCCAAGGGCGTCACCATCGCCAAGGATGTCGCAAACTTGCATGGCGACAACAACCTGACCAAGCAGACCGCACTCAACGAGAAAGGCGAGGTGATCAACGGGTATGGCGACAGCCCCAACCGCCACGACATGCTGACGGGCTCGCAGCCTGACGGCATGGCGTTCCCCGTCGGGACGGATCGCACTTGCAAGAACTGGACGAGCAGCACGCAAGGTGCGGCGATGCTGGGCCATTCCGATCGCAATGGCAACGGGCCGCAGCCGGCGACTACATCGTGGAATTCCGCGCATCCCTCGCGCGGCCCTGACGGCGGGTGCTCGCAGAGTGATCTGCGCAGCACCGGCGGAGACGGCCTGTTCTACTGCTTCGCGATCAACTGAGCTTTTTGATTTCACGCGCCTGCAGAAGGCGAGCGGTGACTTCGCACTGGAATGGTCGGTCGTTGGAACGCGTCACGGGGTGACGTCATGGCTGGGGGCGAGCATGCGCTATGAGCTTTACTACTGGCCATCCATTCAGGGGCGGGGCGAGTTCGTGCGCCTCGCGCTCGAAGAGGCCGGGGCCGATTATGTCGATGTCGCGCGCGGTCCGCGCGGCGTTGCAGCGATGATGGAAATCATGAGGACGGGCGGGGACGGCAGGCCGCCTTTCGCGCCGCCGTTCCTCAAGGCCGGCCGGCAGGTGATTTCCCACACCGCGAACATTCTTTTCTATCTCGGGCCGCGCCTCGACCTCGCGCCCGGCAGCGATGCGGGCCAGTTGTGGCTGCACCAACTTCAGCTCACCATCACCGATCTGGTGGTGGAAATTCACGACACCCATCACCCGCTTGGGCCGACACTCTACTACGAGGACCAGCGTGCGCCGGCCAAACGCCGCACCGAGGAATTTTGGCAGGAGCGGGTGCCAAAATATCTCGGCTATTTTGAGCGACTGCTCGGCGACGGCGGCGGAGCCTATATTGCCGGACGCCGATTGAGCTATGTCGATCTGTCGCTGTTCCAGATCGTCGAGGGACTGCGTTACGCTTTCCCGCGGCGGATGGCGAAGTTCGAACCGCGCATCGAAGGTCTCGTGGCATTGCACGCTCGTGTCGCCTCGCGGCCGAACATCAAGGCTTATCTTGCAAGCCCGCGTCGTATCGCCTTCAACGAGGACGGCATTTTCCGCCACTACAAGGAACTCGACTAAGACCGCCGCCGAGCGTGCGGCGCAGCCCCTAACGGCGAAGGCCGGGATCGCTGGAAGAATCCCGGCCTTCGGTGCTCGTGCGTGCCTTTATTTCATGAGCGGGCAGCCGCTCTTTTCCGGCGTGGGGTAGGCGCTGTCGCCGGGAACGGTGGCGATCAGCTTGTAGTAATCCCAGTCGCGCTTGCTTTCCTCCGGCTTCTTGACCTCGAACAGATAGAGGTCCGACACCATGCGGCCATTGGCGAGCACCTTGCCGTTCTGGCTGAAGGCGTCATTGACCGGCAGCTCCTTGAGCTTCTTGACCACTGCGTCGCTATCCTTGGTCCCGGCGGCCTTCACCGCCTTGAGATAGGACAGCGTCGCCGAATAGGTGCCGGCCTGGATCATGCTCGGCATCCGGCCGGTGCGCTTGTAGAAGCGGTTGCCGAACTCGCGCGTCTTGTCGTTGAGGTCCCAGTAATAGCTCTCGGTCAGCACGAGGCCCTGTGCGGCCTTGAGGCCGAGGCCGTGCACTTCCGAAGCCGTCAGAAGAAGGCCTGCTACTTTCTGGCCGCCGGCGACGATGCCGAATTCCGATGCCTGCTTTACCGCGTTGATGGTGTCGACGCCGGCATTGGCGAGGCCGACGATCTTGGCTTTGGAGCCCTGCGCCTGCAGCAGGAAGGACGAGAAGTCGGACGTGTTCAGCGGATGGCGGACCGCGCCGAGCACCTTACCGCCGTTTTCCTTGACGATCTCGCCGGTGTCTTTTTCGAGCGCGTGACCGAAGGCATAGTCGGCGGTGATGAAGAACCAGGTGTCGCCGCCGGCCTTCACCAGCGCGCCGCCGGTGCCGACGGCGAGGGCGTGAGTGTCAAACGCCCAGTGGAAGCCGTAGGGCGAGCAGGCCGCGCCGGTCACTGCCGAGGAGGCGGCGCCGACCACGATGTCGATCTTCTTCTTTTCCCTGGTGACTTCCTGCACCGCCAGCGCCACCGACGAGGTGGTGAGTTCGGTGATCATGTCGACGCCCTCGGTATCATACCAGCGCCTGGCGATGGTCGAGGCGAGGTCGGGCTTGTTCTGGTGGTCGGCCGACACGAGTTCGACTTTCTGGCCGAGCACTTCGCCGCCAAAATCCTCGATGGCCATTTTGGCGGCCTCGATCGAGGTCTTGCCGCCATAGTCGGCATAGACGCCGGATTGGTCGTTAAGAATGCCGATTTTTACGCCTTGGGCGAATGCGGGGCTGCCGAGCGTGAGCGCGCCCAGCGCCGCAGCGGCGGTCAATGTTTTCAGATCCACAGCAGGCCTCCCTTGGGTTTTATGCCGATATCCTAGAGGAGGCGCGCGGCGACTTCCTACCGCTCAATCAGGACGGCGCATTAAACTTTCGGTGAATGCGGCGGTTGCATTCCACCGCTTGTAACCGCGGTTGCGCTCGGATGCAGCGCCGGGCGGTATCCCGCAGCGAAGGCCCGGAGCGTCGATGGCGGCGTCAGCAGCTCGAAGGATGTTGGCTGCGCGGCCGCCATCCGGTAGCCGTCCATCGCCCACATCAGCGGCTTGCCACTGAGGAGCAGGAAGCTTTCGCCGTCGGCGGCGACCATGGCGCCGTCAGGCAAATCGGCGAGCGGGGCAGGGAGCGGGTGAAGGCGTTTGCGATGGCGCTCGTCGAGCCGCTCCCGGTGCAGGATGCGGTCCATCTGCGGCGCGCGCGGCTCCGCGCAGCCGTTGCCTCGCGCCCAGGCGGCGCGGAAGGCGAGCGCGTCCGCGCCGCGGCAATAGAAGCAGGGACGATGACCGGCCGCGAAGGCGCTGGCTTCGTCGAGAAAGAAGAGTTCGGTCCAGCTGCGCGTCGCCATCACCTTGCGCCTGCGGCCGCGAAACTCGCAGGTGCAGGTGATCCAGGTGTAGGAAGACCAGCGCCGGGTGAGCAGGGTTTTCGTCGCCGGATCATGGATGATGCCGCGGTTGCCGGTGAGCGTGCCGCGCGCCGCGACCGCGACGATGTCGCCAAACGGGGTGACGCGGTTTTGCAGAGGCATGGTGCACGATGTCCCGGCGCGGTGAAACTCAGAGAAGCAGAGGCTGCACGGTATTGGCGGCGTTTATGAGGAGCGGCAGGAAGCGCTCGATCATCTCCGCGGTCGTCGTGCGGTCGACATGGGTGCCGATATTGACCGCGGCGACCGTCGCGCCATCATAGCGCCGCACCGGCACGGACAGCGAGCGAAAGCCAGGTTCGGCCTCGCGATCAACCAGCGAATAACCCTGTTCGCGGTCGGCCTTGATGATCTCGACGAGTTTTGCCTTGTCGGTGATTGTGAACGGCGTTTCCGCCACGGGATCGAGCCTCGCGATCGTTGCCTCAAGCTCCTCGTCGTCGAGTCGCGACAGCAGCGCCCGGCCGACCGACGTGCAGAATGCCGGCAGGCGATAGCCGATGTCGATGCCAGCCGAGAAAACCCGCGCCGGACTGGCGCGGGCGATGAACACCGCCTCGTCGCCATCAAGGATGGCCAGCGAGCAGACCTCCCTGGCCTCGGACGCCACGCGGTCCATCACCGGCTGCAGGACGGTGACGATCTGGTTGGAGGCCAGATAGGATGAGGCCAGCGTCAGCACCCTCGGCGTGAGCGAGAACAGCCGCCCATCGCTGACGACAAAACCGTTCTTTTCCAGCGTGAACAGGATCCGCCGGGCGGTGGCGCGGGTGAGGCCGGCGGCGCGCGCGACCTCGCTCAGGGTCATCGGCTTGCGCTCGGCGCCGAACACCGAAAACACCCGAAGGCCCCGGTCGAGGCTGTCGATGATGTCGGCACTATCGCGCTTGGGAGCGTCGGGCGTGGCGGTCGGGTCGGAAGGGAGCATGGTCATTATGGATCGGCTAGCTGGTCGCGGTTCGTAAGGCGCAAAAATTTCATCTCAATATCGCGTGCACGACGCGGCAGACAGCGTTTGCGCGCCTCTCAACATAGTTTATAATCGCACCAATGTTCGTTAGGCGAACATATCATAGTTTCACCGCTTGAGAAGAGCGGTTTTGGCTCGCCCTCCAACGGCGGTGGGCGTTCAATATAAGGAGGTGCGGCCATGATGAGTCAGGAACAGAACGATCTGATCACCCGGATCGGTCCCAAGGACCCGGCGGGCAAGCTGATGCGGATGTATTGGCAGCCCGCGGCGCTGGTGGACGAGCTTGACGGGCCGCGCCCGATCCGCCCGGTGCGGCTCCTCGGCGAGAACTTTGTGCTGTTTCGCGATGAGAAGGGCCGCTATGGCCTGCTGGATCGCGATTGCCCGCATCGTGGCGCGGATCTCGCATTCGGCCGCCTCGAAGATGGCGGCCTGCGTTGCGCCTTCCACGGCTGGCTGTTCAGCGTCGACGGCGAGTGCCTGCAGACGCCGGCGGAGCCGGCCAATTCGCCGCTATGCAAGAACATCCGGCAGCGCTCCTACCCGGTGGTCGAGAAGAGCGGCATCCTGTGGGCCTATCTCGGCGAGGGCGAGCCGCCCGCCTTCCCGGATATCGACTGCTTCGTCGCCCCCGATGCCTATACCTTCGCCTTCAAGGGGCTGATGTGCTGCAACTGGCTGCAGGCGCTCGAGGTCGGCATCGATCCCGCGCACGCTTCGTTCCTGCATCGCTTCTTCGAGGATGAGGATCCGGCGGCGGCCTACGGCAAGCAGTTCCGCAGCGCCTCGGCAGACAGCGAACTGCCGATGACGAAAATCTTGCGTGAGTATGACCGCCCGATCATCAACGTCGAGCACACCGAATACGGCCTGCGCCTGATCGCGTTGCGCGAGATCGACGAGGAGCGGACCCATGTCCGCGTCACCAACCAGCTCTTCCCGCATGCTTTCGTCATTCCGATGAGCACGGACATGACGATCACTCAGTGGCACGTGCCGGTCGATGACACGCATTGCTACTGGTATGCGATCTTCACCAGCTATGGCGCGCCGGTGGACAAGAAGCTGATGCGCGAGCAGCGCCTCAAGCTCTATGAATTGCCGGACTACGTTTCGCGCAAGAACAAGAGCAACGACTACGGTTTTGATCCGCACGAGCAGGCGACCGAGACCTATACCGGCATGGGCGCGGATATCAACGTTCACGACCAGTGGGCGGTGGAGTCGATGGGCCCGATCCAGGACCGCACGCGCGAGCATCTCGGCCAGTCCGACAAGGCCATCATCCAGTATCGCCGCATTCTGCGGCAGGAAATCCAGCGCGTTGCCGATGGCGAAAAGCCGATGCTGTTCCTCGACGACCGCACCGCTCGCAGCATTCAGGGCCCGGCGACGATGGATGGAATCGGGCCGACCCGAGGTTGGGAAACCTACTGGATGGAGGTCGACGTCCGGCGCCGCCGCGGTGCGCCGTGGAGCGCGCCGGTGCCGGCCGAGCTAACCGAAAAGCTGCCACATCTGTCCGCAGCAGAATAAGAGCCTGAACCCACATGTTGAACAAAACTGGTTCGTTGAGTTTCGTCGCCCGCCATGATCTCTGGACCGACGAGCAAAGGGAAGCGGCGGCCCGGCTGAAGCAGCTCGCCGAGGAGCATCAGCTCGACACCATCCGGCTGTCGTTTCCCGATCAGCACGGCATTCTTCGCGGCAAGACGCTTGTCGCGGGGGAGGCGGTGCGCTCGCTCGAAAACGGCTGCATGATCACGACGACGATGCTGGCCAAGGACACCTCCCATCGCACCGTCTTTCCGGTGTTTACCGCTGGCGGCGGCTTCGGCATGCGCGAGATGGAAGGCGCGGCCGACGTGCTGATGCTGCCCGATCCCACGACATTCAAAGTCTTGCCCTGGGCGCCGAACACCGGCTGGGTATTGTGCGACGTCTATTTCGCCGACGGCCGTCCCGTGCCGTTCGCAACGCGCAATCTCTATCGCAACGTGCTGAAGGGGCTGGCTGATCGCGGCTATGATTTCATGGCCGGGGTGGAGATCGAATTCCACGTCTTCAAGCTCGATGATGCAAAGCTCAATCCGGGCGACGCCGGCCAGCCCGGCACGCCCCCTTCGGTCAGCCTCCTGTCGCAGGGCTATCAGTATCTCACCGAGCAGCGCTACGATCAGATGGAGCCGGTGCTCGAACTGATCCGGCGCGACATCGTCGCGCTCGGCATGCCGCTGCGTTCGATCGAGGTCGAGTTCGGCCCGAGCCAGTGCGAGTTCACCTTTCAGCCGACCGTCGGGCTCGTCCCCGCCGACCTGATGGTGATGTTCCGCAGCGCGGTGAAGCAGATCTGCCGCCGCCATGGCTACCATGCAACCTTCATGTGCCGGCCCAAGCTGCCGAACGTGTTCTCGTCCGGCTGGCACCTCCATCAGTCGCTGGTGTCGCGCAAGACGGGTGAAAATGTCTTCGTATCGAAAAACGAGGGTGAGCCGCTGTCGCCGCTGGCGATGAACTATCTCGGCGGCCTCCTGGCCCATGCCCGCGCCTCGACGGTATTCAGCACGCCGACCATCAACGGCTACAAGCGCTACCGGACCTATTCATTGGCGCCGGACCGTGCGGTGTGGGGCTGCGACAACCGCGGCGTCATGATCCGCGTGCTGGGCGGCCCGAACGATCCGGCCTCGCGACTCGAGAACCGGGTCGGCGAGCCGGCGGCGAACCCATATCTCTATATGGCGACGCAGATTCTCTCCGGCCTCGACGGCGTGGACCGCAAGCTTGATCCGGGACCGTCCGCCGATACGCCCTATGAGACGCAAGCGAGCATGCTGCCGAAATCGTTGCGGGAGGCGGTTTTCGCCCTCAAGGATGATTCTTTCTTCCAGCAGGCTTTAGGGGCGGAATTTATCGAGTATTATACTTTCATCAAAAATGCAGAGATCGAACGCTTTCAAGCAGAGGTAACGGACTGGGAGCATCGCGAGTATTTCGAGATTTTTTAAACTCAAGGTGCCTTGATAGGGTTTTCTGCCAAAAAAAGCGGCTAAAAGAACAATATATTTCGAAATTCGTCGGGACATTGCGCCGGTTTGTCGGCATAGTGGCCCGACGTGAGTGTAAAATGCGACTACAAGAAGGGTCTCAAGAGGGGAACGCAATGACAATGAGGAAGACGACTGCACTTCTTTCCGCGCTCGCCGCCGTCAGCCTGATGGCGACGCCGGCGTCGGCCGACGTCATCAAGGTGGGCGTGATCGGGACGATGTCCGGACCGTTCGCCCTGTTCGGCAAGAACTTCAAGATGGGCATCGACGCCTGGGTTGCCGAGCATGGCAACAAGGTTGGCGGCCACACGGTCGAGTTCGTCTACCGTGACGAGGAATCCGCGAACCCGGCGCGCTCCAAGGCGCTCGCGCAGGAGTTGATCGTCAAGGAGAAAGTGCAGTACCTCGCCGGCGTCTATTTCACGCCGGATGCGATGGCCATTGCTCCGCTGCTCGAAGAATCGAAAACCCCGCTTGTCGTCATGAATGCGGCGACTTCGACCATCGTCCAGAAGAGCCCGTATATCGTCCGTACCTCGTTCACGATGTGGCAGAACACGGTTCCGTCCGCGAAGGTCGCCAAGCGTCTCGGCGTCAAGAAGGCGGCGATTGCGGTGACGGACTACGCGCCGGGCCTCGACGTGGAAGCGGCATTCAAGACCGCGTTTGAAGCCGAAGGCGGGCAGGTGGTCGAAGCCATCCGCATGCCGATGAACGCCACCGACTTCAGCCCGATCATGCAGCGCATCAAGGATTCCGGCGCCGACGCGCTGTTCACCTTCCTGCCTGCCGGACCGCCGACCCTTGCCTTCGTGAAGGCCTATATCGGTAACGGCCTGAAGGATGCAGGCGTGCGTCTGATGTCGACCGGCGACCTGACCACCGAGCCGGACCTTCCGGCGATCGGCGATGCCGGCCTTGGCATTCTCACCACGTTCCACTACGCGGTGTCGCATGACTCGCCGGAGAACAAGCACTTTTTGAAGATGATCGAGAAGGCTGGCGGCAAGGTCGACGAAGTGACCATGACCGCGGTGGCCGCCTATGACGGCGCGCGCCTGATCTACAAGATGATCGAGGCCACCAACGGCAAGCGCGATCCCGACAAGGCCATCGCAGCCGTCAAGGGCATGAGCTGGATCAGCCCGCGCGGCCCGGTGACCATCGATCCCGAACTGCGCCACATCCGCCAGAACATCTATCTGCGCGAAGTTGCGAAGCAGGACGGCAAGCTGATCAACAAGGAAATCGAGACGTTTCCCAATCAGCCGGACTGGGCTTTGCAGAAGCAGTGATCCACTTGACGTCCCCTTCGCTGCCAGGCGAGGGGGCGTCTGGAAAGCATTTCGTTCAAAAGATATGGCCTGATGCCGTGCGGCCGGATGGCTCCCTGAGCTCCGGCCGCCGCATCTTTACGAGTTGAGCCTATGCGCACAATTCTAAGCATCGGCGTGGATGCCGCTGCCTACGGTATGGTTCTCTTCATCATCTCGATCGGTCTTTCGATCATGATGGGATTGATGCGCGTGGTGAATCTGGCCCACGGCGCCTTCGCCATGATCGGCGGCTACATCGCGTCCTATGTTCTGCAGGACTACGGCCTCGGCTACGGCGTCGCGATCGCGGTGGCGGTGGCCGGCACCATCGTTCTGGCCTATCCGCTGGACCTCTTGCTGTATCGCCGGATCTACCGGAACTCCGACGAACTGACGCAGGTGCTGCTGACCATCGGCATCACCTTCCTGATCATCGGCGTCGCCAACTATCTGCTCGGCCCGACCTCCAAGACGATTCCGCTGCCGCCTTCGCTGAGCGGCCCGACGGATATCGGCTTCCGCATGGTCCCGACCCATCGAATCTTCGTGATTATCTGCGGCGTCGTGACGGCGCTGGCGCTGTGGTTCCTGATCGAGAAGACCGAGTTCGGCATCCGGCTGCGCGCCGCGGTTGACCACAACCAGATGGCCGACGCGCTCGGCATCCGCACCGAGATCATCTATTCGGCGACGTTTGCGCTGGCGGTCGGCCTCGGCGCATTCGGCGGCGTGGTCGGCGCGGAGATTTTGCCGATCGAGCCGTTCTATGCGCTGCGTTACATGGTGACGTTCCTGGTGGTCGTCTCCGTCGGCGGCGCCGGCTCCATCGGCGGCGCGCTGGCGGCGTCGCTGCTGCTCGGCCTTGCCGACACCACCGGAAAATATCTTGCGCCTGAATTCGGCGAATTCTTCTTTTACCTCGCGGTGATCCTGATCGTGTTCCTGTTCCCGCGCGGCCTGTTTGGACGGGCATACTGACATGAGCATGCTTCAAACATCTGCAACGCCGCGCAGCGCCGGCCTGCCGCTCCAGCGCGAGCTGGTCGGCGGCCTCACGGTCGCAGTCCTCGGTGTCGTCGGATACTTTCTATTTCCGGATGACCTTGCGTTTCTGACGCGGCTGGTCGCTCTCGCGCTGCTGGTGCTGTCGCTCGATCTCGTCACCGGCTATTGCGGCATCGCCACCCTCGGCCATGCGGCGATCTTCGGTGTCGCCGCCTATGCGGCCGGCAATGCCTGCATCGCGGGGATGAAGGATCCGATCGCGCTGCTCGGCGTGGGCATTGTCGCCGGAGTGGCGATGGGGCTGGTGTCGGGCGTGCTGATCGCGCGTTTCCGCCAGTTGCCGCAACTTGTGCTCTCCATCGCCTTCGGCCAGCTCATCGCGGCGCTTGCCAACAAGCTGTCGTCGGTGACGGGCGGCAGCGACGGCCTCGCCGGAATCGAGCCTGCGCCGGTGCTCGGCATTTTCGGCTTCGATCTCTACAGCCGCACCGCCTTTGTCTTCTCGCTGACCGTGCTGGTCATCGTGTTCATGGTGCTGCTGCGTTTCGTCAATTCGCCCTTCGGCCTGCTGTGCCGCGGCATTCGCGATGACGACCTGCGCGCGCGGATGATCGGCGCATCGGTCTATCCGCGCCTCATCGTGATGTATTGCGTGTCGGGCGCGGTCGCCGGTCTCGGCGGCGCGCTGATGGCGATCACCACCGGCGTCGTCGGCCTCGACAGCGTCGGCTTCGAGCGCTCGGCCGAGGCGCTGGTGATGCTCGTGCTCGGCGGTACCGGCAACCTCTGGGGCGGACTGGTCGGCACGATCATCTTCCAGATTTTCGCGCATGTTGTTTCGGCGACCAACCCGTTCCACTGGATCATGCTGGTGGGACTGCTGCTCATCCTCATTGTCGTGTTCGCGCCGCGCGGAATTGTCTATTCCGCAGTGACGCTGTTCAACCGCATGTTCCGGCGCGAGGTGGCGTCATGACGCTGCTGCTCGACGTCCAGGCCGTCTCAAAATCATTCGGCGGTCTTCACGTGAACGAAAATGTTTCGTTCAGCCTGTCCGCGGGCGATCGCGTCGCGCTGATCGGCCCGAATGGCGCCGGCAAGACGACGCTGGTCAATGTGCTCACCGGCGATCTTCCGCCGACGAGCGGCCGCCTGATCTTCTGCGGCGAGGACATCACAAAACTCTCGATCGAGAACCGCGTGCAGCGCGGGCTGGCGCGAACCTTCCAGATCACGCGGCTGTTCAAGACACTGACGGCGGCGGAGAACGTCGCACTCGCTGTCATGCAGCGGCGCAGGATCACCTCGCGTTTCTTCTCGCCCGCCACCGATCTTCCCGGCGTGCGGGAGGAGTGGCAGGAACTGCTGTCGATCCTCGGCGTGTCGCATCTCGCGCACAGGCCGGTGGCGAGCCTCGCCTATGGCCAGCAGCGCTTGCTCGAAATGGCGATCGGACTTGCGCTACATCCAAAAGTGCTGCTGCTCGATGAGCCGGGCGCGGGCGTGCCGCATGACGAAGCGCCGAAAATTCTCGAGGCCCTCGACCGCCTGCCGAAGGACATTGCGGTGCTGATGATCGAGCATGACATGGACCTCGTCTTCAAGTTCGCCAAGCGCGTGCTCGTGCTTGCGGGGGGAAGACTGATCTTTGAAGGAACGCCCGAATCCGTGACTGCGGATCATGAAGTCCGACGGGCCTATCTGGGGAGCTATGCCGATGCCAGCCGCGGCTCTTGAAGTCGAAGGTCTGAGCGCGGGTTACGGTCCCACTCAGATCATCGAAGATATCACCTTCAGCGTGCCGGCGGGCGGCCGCCTTGCCATTCTGGGCCGCAACGGCGTCGGCAAGACGACGCTGCTCGCGACCCTGATGGGTCTGTCCACCCGCCACAAGGGGCGGATCAGGATCGGCTCGACCGATCTGACCGCTTCGCGCACTTCGGCGCGCGCCCATGCCGGCGTCGGGTACGTGCCGCAGACGCGCGATATCTTCCGCTCGTTGACGGTCGAGGAAAACCTCTTCACCGGCCTCAAGGGGCGGCCGCGCTCGGCGGTGGAAGAGGTCTACGAAATGTTCCCGCGCCTGCGGGAGCGGCGCTCCAACTATGGCCAGCAGCTCTCGGGCGGCGAGCAGCAGATGCTGGCGATGGCGCGAACGCTGCTCGGCAAGCCCTCGGTCCTCCTTCTCGACGAGCCGCTCGAAGGGCTCGCGCCAGTGATCTGCGACGAGTTGATGGAGATGATCACCAAGCTCGGGGCAACCGGCGAGGTGACGGTGCTGCTGGTCGAACAGCAGATCGAGCGCGCGCTGGATTTCGCCGAGCGCGTCATCATCATGGAGCGCGGACGCGAACAGTGGTCAGGTGAGCCGGCCGAACTGCAGGCCGACCGCGCGCTCGTTGAGCGCCTCCTCGGGGTCGGCATTCACTGACGTCTCGATGGCTATCGGCGCCTGCGATCAGGCAAGAAAACGCGGCGCCCATTCGCCCCGCCACGGGGGGATGGGCGCGTCGTTACTTCTCGGGCGCTCCGCCCGAAAAATTGCGATAGATGAACTGGTCCGAACCCTCAGTGGCCTCGCGCTCGGCTGTCTTGAAGATTGCTTCATGCACTGGCGAATAGCTGCAAGCCGGATCGGTGTTCGCCGCGTTGCCGGTGAGCGCGAAGGCCTGGCAGCGGCAGCCGCCAAAATCCTCCTCCTTGAAGGCGCAGCTCCGGCACGGCTCCGGCATCCAGTCGGTGCCGCGAAAGCGATTCAGCGCCTCCGAATGCTGCCAGATCCACGCGATCGAGCGATTGCCGCGCACGGAGTCGAAATGCATTCCGGTGATGGTTTCGGCCGCGTGGCAAGGCAGGATCTTGCCAGATGGTGAGATGTTGAAGAACTGCCGCCCCCAGCCGCCCATGCATTTTTTCGGCCGCAGCGCATAGTAGTCCGGCACCACGTGGTCGATCACGAGGGTGCCTTTCAGCCGGCTTGACGCGTCCTCGACGATCCGGCTGGCTTCGTCCACCTGTTCCAGCGTCGGCATCAGCGCCGCGCGATTTTTCAGCGCCCAGCCATAGTACTGCACATTCGCGACCTCGAGACGGTCCGCGCCGAGCGCGACTGCCATGTCGATGATGTCAGCAAGCTGATGCATGTTCTGCCGGTGCATCACCGCGTTGACGGTGAGCGGCAATTCAAGCTCGCGGGCGATCTTTGCGACTTCGATCTTTTTTGCGTGGGCCTCGCGGAGCCCGGCGATGCGATCCGCGACCGTTGCCTCGCTGCCCTGAAAGCTGATCTGGATATGGCAGAGGCCCGCGTCCGCGAGGTCTTTCAGCGAGTTGCGGTTGAGCAGAACCGCCGACGTGATGAGATTGGTGTAGAGGCCAACGTCGCTCGCGTGCTGTACAAGCTCGGCGAGATCCTTGCGGGCCGTCGGCTCGCCGCCCGAGAGATGGATCTGCAATACGCCGAGTTCGGCCAGTTCGGTAAAGACGTCTTTCCATTCGGCCGTCGTCAGTTCGTTGCGGGCGCGCTCGAGCTCAAGGGGGTTCGAGCAGTACGGGCACTGCAACGGGCAGCGATGCGTGAGCTCGGCGAGCACCGCAAGCGGGATGCCGTAGGTTCCGGTCGGAGTAATGCTTCGGTCCGGTGCTGCCGCGCCGTCAAGCGGTGGCGTTGCGTCGGTGAGGGAAGGGCTCATCCTGACCTCATGGGGATTGGTCCCGTGCCTCGGTCAAAAAACCTTTGTCGGCGAGATCCTGCAACAGGGCAGTGACATCAACTGCAATGATAGCACGTTCGGCGCTGTATTTTTCGGAAAGGATATCGACGACATCATCCACTCGCCGCGCGCCGTCGCAGAGTTGCAAAACCTCGACCGCGATCTCGTCGGGCGCAAGCACCCGCTCCGGAACGAGCAGCACCCATGTCTGCCGGGTTTCATCGAAGCGGAGCTTCGCATGGCGCGGCAACTGCGGGCGGCTGGTTCCGCTGATGGTGATGCGGCGGGAGGCGGGCGGATTCGGGGACGAGCTGCTCATCGCATGTCGTCCGGGACAAAGGCGCCGGGCGGAATGTGGCCGTCGACGTAGGCGTGGTGCAGGGCGTCGAGCTGCGCCCATAACACGTTGGTCTTGAAGATCAGCGCATTGCATACCGCCTCGCGCTCCGTCTGCGTGCGGGCGTTGCGCCGGACATAATCGAGGGCGAAATCGGCATCGCGCGGGGCTTGTTCAAGCCGGCGTTTGAAATAGCTCATGATTTCCGGATTGACGAAATCGTAGTGCGCCAGCATGCCGGAAATGCGTTCTTCGTGCAGATTGGGGGCGAAGAGCTCGGTGAGCGAGGAGGCGATGGCCTCGAGCGGCGTGCGATCGCGGACGAAATGCACATAGGCATCGACCGCAAAGCGCGTGGCCGGCAAAATTCCCTCGGTGGACTCGACATAGGCGGAATCGAGGCCCAGCCCCTCGGTGAGCTTGAGCCACCGTTTGATGCCGCCTTCGCTCATGGCGTCGCCGTCATGATCCTCGATCCGGTGGCGCCATTCGACGCGGATCGCCCGGTCGCGGAAGCGGGACAGCACGACGGCGTCCTTGATGGGGATCGAGCTCTGGTAATAGTAGCGATTGAGCGCCCAGGCCTGCACCTGGCCCTTGTTCAGCTTGCCGCCATGCAACATGCGGTGAAACGGGTGCAGGTTGTGATAGCGCGCGGCGCCGATCTCGCGGAGCTGTTTTTCCAGTTCGTCGGCGGAATTCATCGGCGCTTCGCCGACGGAGAACGCGGTCATCGAGGTCAAAGCAGATACTCCGTGCCATCGGCGGGAATTTCCCAACCTTCCTTCTCAGCAATGCGGCGCTCGTCGGAATCCGGCAGGACGACCGGGTTCGAGTTGTTGATGTGAAGAAAGATTTTGCGGCCGATCGCAGCATCGGCCAGCGCGGCTATCGCGCCATCGGGGCCGGACATCGCCATGTGCCCCATCCGTTGCCCCGTCTTGTGGCCGAGGCCGGCGGCGATCAGCTCGTCGTCGCGCCAGAGCGTGCCATCGAAAAAGATCATCGCCGCGCCCTCGATCCGCGAGCGCAGCTCCGGCGTCATGCGCGCGCAGGCGGGCAGGTAGAAGAACGAGCGGCCGGTACGCCGATCGGTGATCTGCAGGCCGAGTGTGTCTCCGGGATCGTCGGCCGGGAAGTTTGCGTCCGCGCCGCTCTCAAGATACCACGCGACCTTGCCGGGCACGGCGAAGGGGAGAACGGTGATACCCGATGCTGCGCCATCGGGGAGGGCTGGCTCGAATGCCGCCTCCAGGGTGATGGCGCGGCGCGGCACCCGATTGCGGTCTAGCACGTTGAAAATGCTGTTGGCGTGAAGCGTGGCAAGCACGCGCGGATGCGCGTAGATCGCGAAGGGCGAGCCCTCGCGCAGCGACAGCAGGCCCGCGACGGCATCGACCTCGGCATTGGTCAGAATCACGCCGGCAATCGGGCTGTGCCGCAGTACGCCGGCCTGTGGATGCAGGCGAGGGATCGCGATGATCTGCTGGCGAATGTCGGGCGAGGCGTTGAGCAAAAACCAGTGCCGGTCATCGGCGCTGATTGCGAGGGACGCCTGCGTCATCTGAAAGCCGCCGGGCGTCTTTCGCGCAGCATTGCAAACGTCGCAGCCGCAATTCCACTGCGGAATTCCTCCGCCGGCCGCACTCCCGAGAACAACCACTCGAAGCATGGCGGCTCCCCGAAACCGGCCAATCTGATCAGAGCAGCGAATGAGCAGCTTCCGTTCGCGGAAGCTTTTTTGAATAATAGAAGCCCACTTCGCCAGATGGAAGCCTGAGCGATGAGCCTTGAATTGCGGCTTCTTGAGCTCCGGGCGAGAGCCTTTAAAAATCAATCTCCGGCCCGAAGAGGCGCTGCTGGTGCCGCGCCCGAGTACCGGAGATTGTTTATATCTGGCAAAACGGCGCGTGCTTATTTCCGCACGGCACAAGCATACATATTGATTTCCATGCCTACCGGAATTTCAACAATCTTCGGAGCTTTCCAGGCCATTGCAAAAATCCTCCGCTTGCTTGGCAGCGCCATGCTGCTGAAAAAAGTCTAGTTCGCTTTCCGGGTTCCGTCCATGGCAAAGGCCGATGGGGGAATTCATGCTGCAAAGCAGCAAAAATACCGGGCGAAGCAGCGAAAAGTCAGGCTCAAATCGGCGTTCCTGCAATTGGGAGGTTGACGGCGCAGCGTTGTCGCGGGAAGACAGTTCCGAACCTTCGGCAACCTTTGTGCCTGCATTTTCAGACCACAGACAGAGAACACCCATGCCGCCATATCGCTCTAGGACTTCCACCCATGGCCGGAACATGGCCGGCGCCCGCGGATTGTGGCGCGCAACCGGCATGACCGATGCGGATTTCGGCAAGCCGATCATCGCGATCGCAAACTCCTTCACCCAGTTCGTGCCGGGTCACGTCCACCTCAAGGATCTCGGCCAGCTCGTGGCGCGCGAGGTCGAGAAGGCGGGCGGCGTCGCCAAGGAGTTCAACACCATCGCGGTGGATGACGGCATTGCGATGGGGCACGAGGGCATGCTCTACAGCCTGCCGTCGCGCGAGGTGATCGCCGACAGCGTCGAATACATGGTCAATGCCCATTGCGCCGACGCCATCGTCTGCATTTCCAACTGCGACAAGATCACCCCCGGCATGCTGATGGCGGCGATGCGGCTGAACATCCCGGTGGTCTTCGTCTCCGGCGGCCCGATGGAAGCGGGCAAGATCAAGCTGGACGGCGAATCCCGCTCGGTCGATCTCATCGATGCGATGATCGCCGCGGCCGACGATACCATGACCGACGAGCAGGTGCAGACCATCGAGCGCTCGGCGTGTCCGACCTGCGGCTCGTGCTCGGGCATGTTCACGGCGAACTCGATGAACTGCCTGACCGAGGCGCTCGGTCTCGCGCTGCCGGGCAATGGCTCGGTGCTGGCCACCCACGCCGACCGCGAGCGGCTCTTCGTCGAGGCGGGGCATCTGATCGTCGATCTGGCCAAGCGCTACTACGAGCAGGACGACGCTTCGGTGCTGCCGCGCAACATCGCCAATTTTGATGCCTTCGAGAATGCGATGACCCTCGACATCTCAATGGGCGGCTCCACCAACACGGTGCTGCACCTTTTGGCCGCCGCCTATGAAGGCGAGGTCAACTTCACCATGGCCGACATTGACAGGCTGTCGCGCCGCGTGCCGGTGCTGTGCAAGGTCGCGCCTTCGGTGGTCAACGTGCACATGGAAGACGTGCATCGCGCTGGCGGCATCATGGCCATTCTCGGCCAGCTCGATCGCGCCGGCCTGATCAAGACCGATACCGGCACGATCCATAGCGGCACGCTCGCCAATGCGCTGGACCGGTGGGACATCTCGCGCACCAATAGCGAGACCGTTCAGAATTTCTATCGCGCGGCTCCCGGCGGCGTGCCGACGCAGGTCGCCTTCAGCCAGGATCGCCGCTACAAGGAGCTCGACCTTGACCGCTCCGGCGGCGTGGTGCGCGACGCCGCGCATGCCTTCAGCAAGGACGGCGGCCTCGCGGTGCTCTACGGCAACATCGCCGAGGATGGCTGCATCGTGAAGACTGCCGGCGTCGATGAAAGCATTTTGACGTTCGCAGGTCCCGCCCGCATCTTCGAGAGCCAGGACGACGCGGTGAGCGCCATCCTCACCGACAAGATCAAGCCGGGCGATGTGGTGCTGATCCGCTACGAGGGCCCGCGCGGCGGCCCCGGCATGCAGGAAATGCTCTATCCGACCAGCTATCTGAAGTCGAAGGGCCTCGGCAAGGTCTGCGCGCTGATCACCGATGGCCGCTTCTCGGGCGGCTCCTCCGGCCTCTCGATCGGCCACATCTCGCCGGAAGCGGCAGAGGGCGGCGCGATCGGCCTCGTCGAGGAGGGCGACCGCATCGAGATCGACATCGTCAACCGCAAGCTGAATCTTGCGATCTCCGACGAAGAGCTGGCGCGCCGGCGCGAGGCTATGGTTGCTCGCGGCGACAAGGCGTGGCGGCCGCTCAATCGCAAGCGCAAGGTCTCGCAGGCGCTGCGCGCCTATGCGCATTTTGCCACCAGCGCCGCGCGCGGCGCGGTGCGTGAAGTGCCCTGACGGACTAAACGATTCGCCGATCACCAGAGCGGCGAAGCAATCAAACGAAAGCGCGGCATGTAGATCTACATGCCGCGCTTTTTTTCTTCACGTTGAAGAGAAAAGCGCGCAACGCGCCCCCGCGCTGGACAGAGTGCTTTCGTCTTCGCCGATGCTTGCCCGCTCAACATGCGCGGTAAGATCGCACGCACTCATCGCGCCGTTTTCAACTTTAGTCTTACGTGCCTTCCTGCCTGATCAACACTTTTCGCATTCGGCTTCTACGAAAGGCGAATTGACGGAAGTGGCCCTCAAGGAGCGCAATGGTTGCAGTGAATGGAGTGGATTTGTGCACGCGCTTTTGCGTCTCCACTCTCTTGCTGCAATTGCCGGCGTCGCGCGGCTGTGCCTGCGCGCGTACCATAACAACAACTCGGGAGGATCAGCATGGCTATGGACCGCAGCACGAAAAGCGATTCCTTGAAGTTCGGTGTTTCTCGGCGAACGTTGCTTCAGGCTGGCGCAGGGCTTGCCGGCGCGAGTTTTCTTCCAAACGGTCTGATCATGCCGGCGCTGGCGGAAGACCATCCCGCGCTCGGCACCTATCCCGCGGGCACGAACGGCCCGTCAGTGTTCGTCGGCATTTCTGTGCCGCGCACCGGCACCTATGCTGCGCCGGGCGAGGACCTGATCAAGGGCTATCAGCTCGCGATCGAGCATCTCAACAACGGCAATGAACTGCTGACCAAAATCTCGCCGAACATCAAGAAGGGCGTGCTCGGCAAGGAGGTCAAATACGGCATCGCCGACAGCGAGGCAAAGCCGAATACCTCGGTGCAGAACTTCCAGAAGTTCATCAGCGAGAACAAGGCCGTCGTCGTCACCGGCAGCGTTTCTAGCGCCGAGGCGGTGGCCAACAACAAGACCGCCGACCGCGAAAAAGTCCTTTATCTGCCGGGCATTTCCGGCTCGAACGACACGACCGGCAAGGATTGCGTGCGCTATTGCTTCCGCGAGTGCTTCCATGCCCAGACCGCGGCGAAGGCGATCTCGCCCTTCCTCATCAAGTCGGTGGGCAAGAACAAGAAGATCGCTTTCCTGACCCCGGACTACACCTATGGTCACACCGTCCGTCAGTCGATGGAAGACTATTTGAAGGAGGGCGGATGGACGGTTGCCACCAACCAGATTTCGCCGCTCGGCACCACCGACTTCAGCTCCTATCTGCTCAACGTCGCCAACTCCGGCGCGGACGTTCTCATCAATATCAACTTCGGCCGCGACGCGGTGCTGTCGGTGAAGCAGGCCAAGGATTTCGGCATTCTCGGCAAGATGACGCTCGTGGTGCCCTACAACACGCCGTTCCTCGCGAAGGAAGTCGGGCCGGACAACATGCAGGGCGTCTTCTGCGGTACCAACTACTGGTGGACGATGGAGGACAAGTATCCGCTGGCGAAGATGTTCAACGACGCCTTCCGCGCCAAGTACAAGAGCAACCCGGAGTGGGGGGCGCAGACCGCCTATATGCAGCTTGCGATGTGGGCGGACGCGGTAGAGCGCGCAAAGTCGTTCTATCCGCCGGATATCATCAAGGCCTATGAGGCGGGCGCACACGTGCAGTCGATGGTGGGCGACGTGTACTTCCGCGGCGCGGATCACCAGCTCGTGCGGCCGGTCGTCATCGTCCGCGGCAAGAAAGCTGCGGACATGAAAAACCCGGATGATTACTACGAGGTCGTCGAGGTGGTCGACGGCGCGAACCTGTTGCAGCCGCCCGAGCACTTTGGCTGCAAGATGGGCGGCTACACCTGATCACACAATGGCGAGGGCCGGATGCCACGAAGCAATCCGGCCTCGCTGTCGTTCCCAATCCGAATCGGGGCTGATGACGCAAATGCGCGTGAGGTGAATGTGATTAGTTGGCCAAATCTGATTTCTCAGATGTTCAATGGTCTTGTGCTCGGCGCACTGCTTGCGCTGATCAGCTCGGGGCTGACGATCATCTATGGCACGCTCGGCGTGCTCAATCTTGCCCACGGCGCGATGTATATGGTCGGCGGCTATGCCGGTTTCGTCGCCTTCAGCTATACGGATTCATTCATCGTCGCGGTGATCGCCGGCTCGCTGTCGGTTCTCGTTCTCGGCGTCCTGATGGAGCGCATCGTCATCCGGCATTTCTATAGCCGGCCCGATGAGGACCAGATCCTCGTCACCTTCGGTCTCGGCATCTGCTTTGTCGAGACCATCCGCTACTTCTTCGGCAGTCTCTCGAAGTCGATGCCGCCGCCGCCATGGGGCACGGGCGTCACATCGCTCGGCTTCATGCTGTATCCGACCTATCGGCTGGTAGTCGTCGGCATCGTCGCCGTCGCCCTGATCGCACTTTACCTGATGCTCTATCGCTCCCGCCTCGGCATGATCGTTCGTGCCGGCATCGAGGACTCGGTGATGGTCGATTCGCTGGGCATCAATGTCTATCGCGTGTTCATGGTGGTGTTCGGCATCGGCGCCATGGCTGCCGGCTTTGCTGGCATCGTCAACCTGCCGGTCGCGCCGATCACGCCCGATATCGGTGAATCGATCCTGGTGCTGACATTCGTCGTGGTCGTCATCGGCGGGGTGGGGTCGTTCCCCGGCGCGGTGCTCGGCGGCCTGATCTCCGGCGAAATTTTGAGCCTGACGTCAATGGTCAATCCCGCCTATTCGCACGCGATGCTGTTCGCGGTGATGACGCTGGTGTTGTTTGTGCGGCCGCGCGGGCTTCTCGGAACGGTGGGGCGAACCTGATGCAGACGCGTGAACCCACATTACGGGCATGGCTGCCGGAGATTCTGACCGCGGTCGGGCTCGTGCTGGCGCCGTTCGTCCTTCCGCCGCTCGGCTTCGTGCCTGACACCATGACGCGCATCCTGGTGCTCGGACTTTTCGGCATCGGCTTTGATCTGTTGTTCGGCTACACCGGGCTGCTGTCCTTCGGCCAGTCGGCGTTCTTCGGCACCGGCGGCTTTGTCGCCGCCTATCTTCTGACGCGCACCGGCTTGCCGAGTGTGATGCTGGCGCTGTTCATCGGCACGGTGGTCGCGGCGGTCGCGGGCTATCTCGTCGGGTTGATCGCGCTGCGCCGCACCGGCATCTACTTTGCGATGATCACGGTTGCGATTGCGGAGGTGTTTTTCTTTCTCGAGAATTCGCCGCTGGCGGATTTCACCGGTGGCGAAAACGGCCTGCCGGGCGTGCCCGCGCCGATATTCTATCTCGGCTTCACGACGATCAAGATCGGCAGCGGTTGGTCGATGTATGGCTTCATCGCCGTGTGCTTCTTCGTCGGCATCGTAATCGCGCGGCGCATCATCAAATCGCCGGTCGGCAAGATCATGGTCGCAATCCGCGACAATCCGCTGCGCGCGGCGGCGGTGGGGCACAACGTGCATGCCTACAAGATGCTCGCATTCATCATCGCCGCGGCCTATGCCGGCATCGCGGGCGGCCTGCTCGGCGTGATGCAGGGCTACATGCCGCCCGACGCCTTCATGTTCGACACGTCGGGCCAGCTCATCATGCAGACGGTGATCGGCGGCCTAGGCACCTTGTTCGGTCCGCTCGTCGGCGCCGCGATCTGGCTTTATCTGCGCGATTTCCTGCAAGGTACCCTCGGGCTCGGCGCGTCGTGGAAGCTGGCGCTCGGCGTCATCTTCGTGCTGCTCGTCTGCTTCCTCCGCCACGGCGTGATCGGCGGGCTGAAGGATCTCTACGAGTATCTCACCGGCCGCACCGGCACCGACGCGGAGCCGGAGCCTGTCGCGCAGTCGCTGAGCGCGAGCAGCCGCGTGGGTCTGGCGAATGAAGAGCGCGCGGCTGCACAGCCTCTGCGCATTCGCGATCTGAATGGCTTCACCGGTCCGATCATCGAGGCCAAGGGTCTGTCGAAGCGCTATGGCGGCCTCGTGGCGAACAGCAACATCGACTTCTCCGTCGATCAGGGCGAACTGCGCGGGGTGATCGGGCCGAACGGTGCCGGCAAGTCGACGTTCTTCAAAATGCTGACCTGCGAAATCGCGCCGACATCCGGCAAGATTGTGTTTGCCGGCCGCGACATCACCGGCCTCGAGGTGACGGAGGTCTGCCAGCTCGGGGTGACCAAGAGCTATCAGGTCAACCAGCTCTTCACGCGGCTTACGGCGCGGGAAAACATCATGATCTCGGCGCTGGCGGAGCGGCGCGGCAGTTTCCGCATGGACATGCTGCGCAGCACCGATCATTTGCCGGGGCTAAACGAGCAGATTGAGCACACGCTGCAGCTTGTCGAACTCGACCGGCGTGCGGACGTGCCGGTGTCGCAGCTGGCCTACGGCGAAAAGCGTCGCCTCGAGATCGGGCTTGCGCTCGCCACCTCGCCAAGCCTGCTGCTGCTCGACGAGCCGCTGGCCGGCATGAGCCCGCAGGAGCGCAGCGACACGGTGCGGCTGCTCAAATCGATCAGCGTCGGGCGGACGGTAATCATCATCGATCACGATATGGACGCGCTGTTCGAGCTGGCCGAGCGGGTGACGGTCTTGCAGGAAGGGCGCATTCTCGTCGAGGGCACGCCGGACGAGATCAAAGCGAACCCCACGGTTCAGGACGCCTATCTCGGTGGAGTGCTGGAAGCATGAGCCTGCTCGAAGTCAATGGATTGAACAGCTACTATGGCGACTCGCACATTCTCTTCGACGTCGGCCTGCACGTGGAACGCAACGAGGTCATAGGGCTTCTGGGCCGCAACGGCGCAGGAAAAAGCACAACGCTGAAAAGCCTGATGGGTGTCGTGAAGCCGCGATCGGGCAAGGTGATGTTCGATGGCGTCAATGTCGCGGGGAGGGCCAGCCACACCATCGCGCAGGCCGGAATGCAGCTCGTGCACGAGGATCGCCGGATCTTCGGCTCGCTCAACGTCGAGGAGAACCTGATCCTCGCCGGCCTGACGGCGGAAAACCGCTGGCCGCTCGACCGCATCTACGAGATGTTTCCGCGCCTCGAAGAGCGCCGCACCAGCCGGGGAACGGACCTATCAGGCGGCGAGCAGCAGATGCTGGCGATTGCGCGCGCCTTGGTGCGCGATCCGAAGATCGTGCTGCTGGACGAGCCGTTCGAGGGGCTTGCGCCAGTGATCGTGCGCGATCTGATGAAGGCGTGCCGCGATCTTGCGGCATCGGGACAGACGATCATTCTTGTCGAGCAGAACCTCGCCGCGACGTTGGCGCTGGCGGAGCGCATCTACATCATCAATAACGGGCATATCGTGCATCACGACCCCGTTCCCGCGCTCAAGGCGCAGCCGGAGATTTTGCAGCGTTACCTTGGCGTCTGAGAAGTGCTCAGTTGTTACGACTCAGCTCGCGCCGCAGAGCAGGGCAAAGAACTCGTCGTCGATCGATGCGCCGCGAATGCCGCCGTTCGCGTCGATCAGCGCCCAGGAACGGATCTCATAGCCTTGCCCGACCGGCTTGCCGGTGCGGGACATTGCATAATCGATCCTGAAACGGCGTTCGTTCACGCGCGCGATGGAAACATCAATGTCGATCACGTCGTCGTAGCGGGCGGGGGCGACGAACTCGGCATTCGCCTGCACAATCGGCGTCACCGCGCCAAAACGCTGCCTGATGTCGCGCTGGCTGAGGCCGCGGTGCCGGATCAGGCGCTGAAAGGTGCAGTCGAACCAGTAGAAATAGTTCGGATAGAACACGATCCCGGCTTCGTCGCAGTCGCCCCATTCGATGGTGATGCTGGTTCTGAACATGTTGCTTCGTTTCGCTCCGGTCATTTGCAGGGATTTTGGGGGCGACCTGTTACCGGCTGGATCAAGCGCCTATATGCGGGCAGTAGAAGATGAGGATACGATATGCAGCCCGTGAAGATTAACGACAAACTCTCCGTTGCCAAGCAGCCCGCGCTTGACGATTTTCCCCGTCTCGCGTCCGCCGGCTTTCAGACGCTGATCAACAACCGGCCCGATGGTGAGGACGCGGCGCAGCCCGGAACGGCCGCCGAGGAGAGTGCCGCGGCGGCAGCCGGCATGGCCTACAGCCACATTCCGGTGACGGGGCCGACGCTGACAAGGGAGGCGGTGCAAAAGTTTCGCGCGGAGATCGATGCCGCCGAGGGGCCGGTGCTCGCGCATTGCAAGGGCGGCACACGCTCGCTCACGCTCTGGGCCATCAGCGAGGTGATCGCGGGCAACATGCGGCGGGACGAAGTGGTCGAATTCGGCCGTAGCCATGGCTTTGATCTTGCCGGCGCGGCGGCGTGGCTGGAGCGCAACGGCTACTGAGCATTTGGCGGGCGTCGTTCGCCCGCATGTACCGGAAAAATAGCCGCGTGCATGTCGCACGCGGCTGTTTTTTTGCATCAGTCGGCGAATTGCGGCGGGGGCGTGAAGCCGCCGAATTCGCGTTCGATCAGCTCGGCGAGCCGCAGCGGCGTGCGGTCGTTCAGCCATGGGCCGATGATCTGCAGGCCGATCGGCAGGCCCTCCGGCGTCTGGCCGGCAGGGATTGCGGTTGCCGGCAGGCCCGGCGTGGTGGCAACGCCCGCCCAGACGAGCTGGTCGAGATAGGGATATTTTGCGCCATCGATATCGATGTGCCGCAGGTTCTGATCCTCCACGAAGTCGAGCGGATAGGCCGGCGTCGGCATCACCGGGCAGATCACCGCATCGACCGTCTTGAACAGCGCGCGCCACTGTGCGCGCAGGCCCTGGCGCGCGCCGTCGTCCAGCACCCAGGCGCGGTGGCTGCTCACGCAGCCGCGAAGACGCTCGGCCACAAGGCTGTTGGCTGCGTCCGGCAGCTTGGCGCGCTCCGCCTGCATCTGGTCGTAGACGTGCGGCGGAAACGACGAGGCAAGGAAGCTGAACAGCAGTCGCATATAGAGGCGCGCCGACTCGGCAAGGTCCGGCAGATGCGCATTGGTGCGTGAGATGGTGGCGCCCTTGCCGGCGAGGCCTTCGGCGAGGCGATCGATTGCGCCGCGCACGCTGGCTGCGCTCGGCAGCAGCGGGTGGCTGTCGATGATGAGAATTCGGAAGTCGCCGATCTTCTCGTGGCGCGCCGCAGGCAGATCGAGCCTGTAGCCGACACCGGCATCGATCTCGTCGGGGCCGGCGATGACATCGAGCAGCAGCGCGAGGTCCGCGGCCGTGCGGGTCATCGGTCCGACCACGGCGAGGTCGAGATGCAGCGGGACGGAAGGAACCATCGGCGGCGCATGGCCGCGCGGCGGCACGAGGCCGAGGGTCGGCTTGTGCGCATAGATGCCGCAATGATGGGCGGGGACGCGGAGCGAGCCGCCGATGTCGGAGCCGAGCGACAGCGGACCAAAGCCCGCGGCGAGCGCGGCCGACGAGCCGCCCGACGAGCCGCCGGGCGTGCGGCCGAGGTCATACGGATTTTTCGTGATGCCGTAGATGTCGTTGTAGCTCTGCCAGTCGCCGAGCGCGACCGGAACGTTGGTCTTGCCCAAAATCACGGCGCCGGCCGCCTTCACCCGTTGGACGCAGGCGGAATCGTCGTTCGGCTTGTAGCCCTTGAACTGCGACCAGCCCCACGTCGTCGGCGTGCCGGCGAGATTGAAGGACTCTTTTACTGTCATCGGAATGCCAAGCAGCGCTTTGGCCGCGCCGCGCGCGCGTGCGGCGTCGGCTTCGCGGGCGGCGGCGAGCGCCCGGTCGAAATCGCGCACGCAGATCGCGTTGATCTGCCCGTCATGGCGTTCGATCCGCGCAATTGTGTCCTGCGCCAGCTCTACGGCCGAAACCTGTTTCGCCGCCAGCGCCTTCGAGAGCTCAACCGCTGATTTGAATGCCCACTGAGACAATATTTCCCTCCCCTGTCGGATTTTGTTGAATTGGCGCCATGTTGCGTGGTTCCGGCGCGATCCGCAAGCGTAGCACCTCGACCGACTAGCGAAATAGTTGTGGCTGTTGATGAACGCTTTGCTCGTTGCGACGTTTGAGTCTGGATCGCTGCCGGCATGGCGATTTGCTCGCGCACTTCATGCTTGGGGAATTTTGGATTGGCGCTTCGCATCGAAGACTATGGTTTGATCGGCGATTGCCACAGCGCCGCCTTGGTGGGGCGCGACGGCTCGATCGACTGGCTGTGCTGGCCGTCGTTCGACTCCGATGCCTGCTTCTCGGCGCTCCTCGGCAACAAATGGAATGGCCGCTGGCTGATTGCGCCACAGGCGAGGGAAGTGGCCGTTTCGCGCCGCTACCGGGGCGACACGCTCATTCTTGAAACACGCTTCGAAACCGGCGAAGGCGTCGTCACGCTCACCGACTTCATGCCGCCCGGCGCTGCCGTTCCGAGTCTTGTCCGCATTGTGCGCTGCGAGTCCGGCCGCGTGAAGATGCGCATGGAGATGATTGTCCGGTTCGGCTTCGGCAAGGATGTTCCCTGGGTCCGGCGGATCGCGGATGACGCGCTGCTCGCGGTCTGCGGGCCGGACATGGTGGTGCTGCGCACTGCAGTCGCCACGCGCGGCAGAGATTTTACGACGGTCGCTTCCTTCGATGTTGCGGAAGGCGATGTCATTCCCTTCGTGCTGGCCTATGAGGCCTCGCACCGCGAGGTGCCGCCGCCGCTTGATTGCCAGCGCTCCTTTGCCGAGACGGAGCGCTTCTGGGCATCGTGGGGTGAAAAACTTCTGTATGACGGGATGGACCGATCGATAGTTTTGCGCTCGCTGATCGTGCTGAAGGCGCTTATCTTCATGCCGACCGGCGGGATGGTGGCGGCACCGACGACCTCGCTGCCGGAGACGCTCGGCGGCGCGCGCAACTGGGACTATCGTTTCTGCTGGCTGCGCGATGCCACCTTCACGCTGCTGGCGCTAATGAACAGCGGCTACTTCGAGGAGGCGACGGCCTGGCATCACTGGCTCTATCGCTCGGTGGCAGGCTCGCCGGCCGAAATGCAGATCATGTATGGCCTCAGCGGCCAGCGGCGGCTGATGGAGTGGGAGGCCGCGTGGCTGCCTGGCTATGAGGGCGCGCGGCCGGTCCGCATCGGCAATGCTGCCTACGACCAACTTCAGCTCGATGTCTATGGCGAGCTCATGGATGTATTCTATCAGTTTCGCAACATGCAGCCGGAGCAGGACAGCCGGAGCTGGGCGCTCGAGATCGTTCTTCTTGCGCATCTCACCAGGATCTGGCGCGAGCCGGATTGCGGCATCTGGGAGCGGCGCGACCGCAACAGACACTATGTCTCATCCAAGGCACTGAGCTGGGTGGCCTTCGACCGCGGCATCAAGACTGCGGAAAAATTCGGTTTCGAGGCGCCGATCGAAGAATGGCGCGCGCAGCGCGATGCCATTCTTCGCGATGTGTGCGAACATGGTTTCGACGAGGAGCAGCAATCCTTCGTCGAAGCTTACGGCTCGCCGCTGCTCGATGCCAGCGTTCTCTTGCTGCCGATCATCGGCTTTCTGCCGGCGGATGATCCGCGGATTCAGGGCACCGTCCGCGCGATTGAAAGCCGGATGATGAACAGCGGCTTCGTGATGCGCCACGATCCGCGGGAGGCGTCGATGAACACGGCGGATGACAATCCGTCGGAGCTCAGCCGCACTGACCCGAGCGAGGGCGCCTTCCTTGCCTGCACGCTATGGCTCGCTGACGTGTATGTCCTTGCAGGGCGGATCGACGATGCCGCCGAACTGCTCGAGCGGGTGGCGGCGATTGCCAATGATCTCGGCTTGCTCGCGGAGGAATACGATCTGCAGCAGCGGCGGCAATGCGGAAACTATCCGCAGGCGCTGACGCATATTGCGCTGATCAACACCGCCCACAACATCAGCGCGGCGCGCAAGCCCGTGATGCAGCGCGCGCACAGGCCGGACGGCAGGTTCAGCAAGCCTTGAGCGCGGTGATGATGTCGCCGACGATCTCTTCCACCGAGCGGTCGATCCTCACCGTGATGATGTTTTCATCCGCGCCGGGCTCCTTGAGCGTGGCGAGTTGGCTGTCGAGCAGACCCGGCGGCATAAAATGATATTTCCGCCGTGCCATCCGCTCCGCGATAAGTGCGCGCGTGCCTTTTAAGTACACAATCCGAACATCATCGCGGCCATGTACGAGAATGTCGCGATAGCTGCGCTTGAGGGCAGAGCAGGCGATCACGATGGCCGCGCCGGCATCGCTCTGCCGGTCGATCTCGTCGGCGATGGCCTGCAGCCAGGGCAGGCGGTCGGCATCGTTGAGCGGCTGGCCGGCGCGCATCTTTTCGACGTTGCTTTCGGGGTGGAAGGCGTCGCCGTCCTCGAAGCGCCAGCCGAGTTTCTTCGCAAGGTGCTCGCCGATCGTGCTTTTGCCGGCCCCCGAGACGCCCATCAGGATCACCGCGTTGGGGCGGACGGGGTGATCAGTCATCAAGGCCCTCGGGAGCGGCGAGATGATCAATGATCCACGTCAGCTCGCCCGTCGGGCGCAGCCGCGCCGCCGGCACGTCTTCGCCGTCGGCAATGCGCGTGAGGATTGGCCGCTTTGAAAGGCCGCTTGCGAGCATCAGCATGTCCCGGCACGATTCCAGCGTCGGATAAGTGAGGGTGACGCGAGGAACGTATGGCTCCATGCCCGCGACGTCAACGCCCACAACCCAGGCGTCCGTCTCGTCCAGCGCCGGGGCGCCGGGAAACAGCGAGGCGGTGTGGCCGTCGCCGCCGACGCCCATCAGGACGACGTCGAACAGCGGCCGCAGCGGATGCAGCCGCGTTGCGCCGTAAAAATCCTGCAGCGTGCGCTGGTAGGCGAGCGCGGCGGTTTGCGGTGAGTCGAGATCGGTCGGGATTGCATGCACCGTGCCTGCTTGCGCGAAGCGATCCAGCAGCAGGTTGCGCGCCGCGCCCATGTTGCTCAGCGGATCGGCCTGCGGCACGAAGCGGTCATCGCCCATGAACCAGTGCACCCGCGCCCACGGAATCTCATCGCGATACGGACGGCTCGCAAGCAGGCGGTAAAGCACCTGCGGCGTTGATCCGCCGGTGAGGCAGACCGCGGCGCGGGCCGTCGCCGCCTTCAGCCTTGCGAGCAGGAGTCGCGCGGCGGTTTCGGCAAGCTCGTTCTCGTTCGGAGCGATGATCACGCGCGAGGAGCTGCTGGCCGCGCTCATTGCGACGCGTCCCGCCAGCTCCGGCCGTCACGCGCGAGCAACTCGAAGGCGGCTTCTGGGCCTTCGCTTCCGGCGGCATATGTCTGCAGCCCGGCCTGGCCTGCGTCCTTCCAGGCATCGAGGAAGGGCTGCACCGCGCGCCAGCCGGCTTCGATGCCGTCCGCGCGTTGAAACAGAATGTTGTCACCGATCATGCAGTCGTGCAGCAAGGTTTCGTAGCCGGTGCTCGGCGTCGCCTTGAAATAGTCCTTGTAGCGAAATTTCATTTCGACGCCCTCGATCTTGACCGACGGGCCGGGGATTTTGGTGTTGAACTGCAGCCGGATGCCTTCGGTCGGCTCGATGCCGATCACAAGGTAATTTTGCGACAGGCTTCGCACCGAGGTCTCCCTGAACATCGCGAACGGCGCCTGCTTGAACTTGATCGCGACTTCGGTGCGCTTGCTGGTCAAAGCCTTGCCGGTGCGCAGATAGAATGGCACGCCCGCCCAACGCCAGTTGTCGATCGCGAGCCGCATGGCGACATACGTCTCGGTCGAGCTGTCTTTTTTGACGTGGTCGCTATCACGATAGTCGCCGATATCCACGTTGCCGGCGTGGCCTTTGGTGTACTGGCCGCGCACCGAATTCTCCAAGGCTTCCTCCTTGGTCTGAATCTGGATTGCGGAGAGCACATCCGCCTTTTCGGAGCGTACCGATGTGGCATCGAAGCGCGAGGGCGGCTCCATCGTCACCAGCGCGAGAAGCTGAAACAGGTGGTTCGGCACCATATCGCGCAGCGCGCCGGTCGCATCATAGAACGCGCCGCGATGGCCGACGCCGATGGTCTCGTCGACGATGATCTGCATATGGTCGATGTGGTTGCGGTTCCAGATCGGCTCGAACATGCCGTTCGCGAAGCGCAGCACCAAAATGTTCTGAACGGTTTCTTTGCCGAGGTAATGGTCGATGCGGTAGATCTGGTGCTCGTTCGCCACCTTCAGCAGCGCGGTGTCGAGGGCCTTGGCGGAAGCAAGATCTGAGCCGAACGGCTTTTCGACGACAAGGCGCCGCCAGCCGGCGTCCTGGCGAAGAAGGCCGACGCGGCCAAGCTGTTCGGCGATCGGCGCGAACAGCCCCGGCGGCGTCGCCATGTAGAACAGATGGTTCGGCGGCCGGTGGGAGCCCGGCTTTTCGAGGCAGTCGCGCAACGTCTCGAAAGAGGCGGGGTTGCTCGGGTCCGCCGTCACGCTGGTGACGCATGAGAGCAGATTGCGCGCAATGTCGGGCTGCACCTCGCGCGTTGCGAATTTCTTCAGCCCGTTCATCAGGCTGTCGCGCAGTGCGTCGTCCGACATTTCCCGGCGGCCGACGCCAATGATGCAGAACTGCTCGGGAAGCCGGTCGTGTGCGGCGAGATTGTAGAGCGCGGGGATGATGAGGCGGTGGGTGAGATCGCCAGTGACGCCGAAAATCACGAAGTTACAGGGAGGGGGCTTGGACTGCGAATCCGGCTGCGAAGTCATGCGGCGTGGTCCTTACCAGATCGGTTTGACATGTCGTTGCTGCCGCGGGCCTTGGCGCGTACATCTCTCCGGGATCAGGTTTGGTGGCATCGCCGGTCCCCGTGGATGTGCTATCCGGGAGTATCTAAATGCGGGTTCTTGGGTTCTTTGTGGCCGCCGAATCCGGCGCGCATCGCAGAGAGAATGCGCTCGGCAAAGGTATGTTCCTGACGCGAGCGGAAGCGGGCGAACAGTGCGGCCGTCAGCACTTCGGCCGGCACCGCCTGATCGATGGCGGCGTTGATGGTCCAGCGGCCTTCGCCGGAATCCTCGACATAGCCGGAATAGGTGTCGAGCGCCGGATTTTCGGCCAAGGCCGTCGCGGTGAGATCGAGCAGCCATGACGGAATGACGCTGCCGCGCCGCCAGACTTCGGCGATGTCGGCGACATCGAGCGTGAAGCGGTGCTGCTCCGGCAACGCCGGGCTGTTGGCGTTGCGCAAGATGTCGAAGCCTTCGGCGTAGGCCTGCATCAGGCCGTACTCGATGCCGTTGTGGACCATCTTGACGTAGTGCCCGGCACCGACCGGGCCGGCGTGGATGTAGCCCTGCTCGACGCGGGGGTCGCGGCCCTTGCGGCCGGGCGTTTGCGGAATGTCGCCTTTGCCCGGCGCAAGCGTGGTGAAGATCGGGTCGAGGCGGTCGACGGTCGCCTTGTCGCCGCCGATCATCATGCAGTAGCCGCGCTCAAAGCCCCAGATGCCGCCGCTGGTGCCGACGTCGAGATAATGGATATTGTCGTGCGCCAACGCCTCGGCGCGGCGGATATCGTCCTGCCAGAAGGTGTTGCCGCCATCGATGATCGTGTCGCCGGCCTGCAGCAGTGGGCGGAGCGCATCGATGGTCTGCTCGGTAATCCTGCCTGCCGGCAGCATGATCCATACCGCGCGGGGTGGGGCGAGTTTTTTGACGAGCTCTTCGAGGGACGCGCCCGCCACCGCGCCGTCGGCCGCGAGTGCGGCCACGGCTTTGGGATTCTGGTCGTAAACGGCGACCTCATGGCCGCCCAGTTCCATCAAGCGCCGGGCGATGTTGCCGCCCATGCGGCCCAGTCCGATCAATCCGAGCTGCATGGCGGCAAAATCCTCCCGTTGAACAGTATTACTGAAGCGCGGTCGCGATGGCCCTGGTGAGTTCATCGGTGGCGGCGGCAATGTCGCCTTGCAGATGCACGCGGATGGCCCGGCGGCCGCGTTCCGTCAGCACGTCAAAATCGCCCCGCGCCTGCGCATCGCGGATGACGCCGAAGCTTGCGCGATGCCCCGGAATGGCGAGGTCGTTCGCCGTTTCGGCGGTGATCTGCAGAAATACGCCGGTGTTGGGGCCGCCCTTGTAGGCTTGCCCGGTCGAATGCAGGAAGCGCGGACCGAATCCGACGCAGGTTGCGACATGCAGCTTGTCGCGCACCGGCATCCGCATCGACTGCAGCGCCTCGGCATGCGCCGTGTTGCGCGCAAGATAGGCGAGGAATGCGACATAGTCGCCAGCCTTGACGCGCCCGAGATGAGCCTTGATCCAGGATTCCAGCGTGCCGTCGGCGCCGCTGGCGCGCAGCGCGTCCGCATTCGCTTCGTCAGTGAAGATCTGGCAGCGGCCGTTGGTGAAGACCGGCTTTTCGGCCGGAAGGGCGCCGCTGGCTTCATAGGCGTCGGTCAGCTCGCGCGCTTTCACCTTGGCGGCCTCGACATCGGGCTGGTCGAACGGATTGATCCCGAGCACCGCGCCGGCGACGGCGGTGGCGAATTCAAGCCGGAAGAATTCCTGGCCGATCTGGTCGGATGATTGCAGCACGATGCGTGCGATGGGATGCCCGGCCTGTTCAAGCGCGGCGAGAGCATCTTTGTAACCGGCGTCCTCTTCGCCATGCACGCTGATCGCGATGAAGAACCGGTCCTGACCATAGACCGGCGGCGCACCGAGCGGCTCATGATCGACCGGGATCAGGCCCTTGCCGTTCTTGCCGGTGGACTCGGCGATCAACTGCTCGGCCCACGCACCGAAATCGGAAAGCGACCGCGAGGTGAGCAGCGTGACCTTGTCGCGGCCTTCCAGACCGGCAAGGCCCATCGCGAAGCCGAGCTGTGCGGCCGGGTTTTCAGCCGGCGGCACGTCTGCGGCGCAGGAGCGCACCATGAACCGCGTCGACTGCAGCAACATGCCGATATCGGTCCCTGCCGCGGCGGTGGGGACGAGGCCGAAAGGCGAGAGCACCGAGTAACGGCCGCCGATGGTGCGGTCGCCGTAAAAGATATGGGAAAAACCTTCCGCCTTCGCAGTCGTCTCCATCGACGAGCCGGGATCGGTGACGGCAACGAAACGCGTTCCCGCGAGGTTGCCGCCGATGGCCGCGCTGACTCGCGCAAAGAAGTAGTCCTTCAGGCGGTTGGGCTCGAGCGTGCCGCCGGATTTGCTGGAGACGATGAACAGCGTCCTGCCGATGTCGATCGAGCTGTCGAGCGCCCGGATCTGCGCCGGGTCGGTCGAATCCAGGATGCGGACGCGAGGAAAGCCCTTGAGCGGCCGAAAGATCGAGGCAAGCACTTCCGGGCCGAGGCTGGAGCCGCCCATGCCAAGCACCACCGCGTCGGTGAAGCCCTCATTCTCGACCCATTCGGTAAAGGTCTCATAGTCGGGGATCTGGCGTGTTTCCTCTGACGGCGAGTCCAGCCATCCGAGCCACTTGCTTTCGTCGCTGTTCGTCCAGACGGTTTGATCGTGATCCCACATGCGGCGCAGCTTCGCCTGCTTGCGCCAGGCTTCGGATTCGCCTGAAACGGCCTTGGCGAGCTTGTCGCCAAGGGTGAGCGTCTGTCGGCCGATCGATTTGCCGAGAAGGGCGAGCCGCTTGCGGGCGAGCGCGCCGAGCAGCTTGTCAGCAGCATCGGCAAACAGCTGCACGCCGTCCGTCACGAGCTGCGCGGTGATCTCATCGAGCGAGATGCCTGCGGCGGCGAGCTCGGCAAGCACCTGCCGCGCATCGGCAATGCCGGCCTCCAGCGTATTTTCGAGCTTGCCATGGTCGCGGAACGCATCGAGCGTTGCCGGAGGCATGGTGTTCACCGTGTTCGAGCCGATCAGTTCGTCGACATAGAGGACGTCGCTATAGGCCTTGTTCTTGGTGCCGGTGCTGGCCCAGAGGAGCCGCTGGGGCCTCGCGCCCTTTGCCGCAAGGCGCTCCCACCGCTCGCCGGAGAACAGTTTTTTGTAGTCCTGATAGGCCAGCTTGCCGTTGGCGATGGCGACCTTGCCTTTGAGCGCCGCGAGGCGCTCGCGCTCGGCGGCAGGCAGGGAGGGAAGCTTGTCGTCGATTGCCTGATCGACCGCCGTATCGATGCGGCTGATGAAGAAGCTCGCAACGCTCGCGACGTGCGACGGATCACCGCCGTTGGCGACGTAGGTTTCAAGCCCCGCGATATAGGCTTCGGCCACCTGCCGATAGACCTCCTGCGAGAACAGGAGTGTGATGTTGACGCTAATGCCCTTCGAGGTGAGGTGCTGGATCGCGGGCAGGCCCTCGGGCGTCGCCGGCACCTTGATCATGAGATTCTTGCGGTCAACCGCGTGCCACAACCGCTCGGCCTCGGCGATCGTCGCCTTGGTGTCATGGGCGAGATAGGGCGATACCTCGAAGCTGACAAAGCCGTCGGTGCCGCCAAGCTGGTCATAGACCGGGCGCAGCACATCGGCTGCCTGCTGAATGTCCTCGATCGCGAGTGTCTCGTAGAGATCGGTAACGGAGCGATCCGCGCCATCGACCGCTGCTGCGATTGCATCATCGTATTCGTCCGAGCCGCCGATCGCTTTCTCGAAAATCGCGGGATTGGACGTCACGCCACGAACGCCGTCGTCATCGACGAGGCGCTTGAGATTGCCTTTGGTCGTGAAGCCGCGAGCAAGGAAGTCGAGCCAGACAGACTGACCGTGATTTTGCAGTGCTTTGACGGGATTCATGATGCCTTTAACGTTCGATGTGGCGATTAAGCCTAGCCTGTACCGATGGGTCCGCGATCTCAAGGGCCAATAGCGACCGCCCCGATCGCAACGCTGCGGACTATCGTGAATCGTACAACAGATTGACGAGGATTTCGCCGGATCGTTCCAAAAATATTCCGTGTTTGGCCGTCTCGATCAACGCCGGCGGGATCGGCGCGGGCCAAGCCTCACGGCGGCGCGTGCTGCTGTGCTCACGGGCTTTTGCCAAGGGCTTTTTTCGTTCGGCAGACAACATAGATTGATTCCGCACCGGGTTAGCAGTGTGGAGCGATTCTGATGGCGCCGATTGTGGTTTCGATACCCCATCAACTTGGCCGGATAGAGGCAGCGAACCGCCTGAAGGCGGGTCTGGGGAAAGCCGCCGCGGCAGTCCCCATTCTGACCGTGGAGGAGGAGCAATGGGACGGCGACCGGATGAGCTTTCGCGTTGCAGCACTCGGGCAGGCTGTATCCGGCACCATCGACGTGGCCGATGATCACGTCCGGCTCGAGGTGACGCTGCCGTGGCTGCTACAGCGCTTTGCGGAGATTGCGCGCCAGACGATCGAAAAGCGCGGCCGGCTCCTGCTCGACCGGAAATAGGACAATGCAGCCGGCTCACATGCAGCCGGCGAACACCAGCACGCTCCGCGCTGGCGCGGAAAAGCTGTTGCCTTCCACGATCTCCGCAGGCGGCTGCTTCACGATGTCCGTGTTGAGGAGCAGCCGCCACTGTTGCACGTCGCCGAAGGTGGGCAGGGCCAGCTCGATCGCATCGGTTGCGGCGTTGAGAGCGATGTAGAGCGGCGTGCTCCTCGGGCCGGGTCCGGCGAGGATGAACGACAAAAAACGTCCTTCCGGAAAATTCCAGTCCTGCTGCTCCATCTCGGTGCCGTGCGGCGTCAGCCATAGCACGCCAAAATCCTCGTTCGGGCGGTAGCCGTCGTTCCAGTGCGGATTGCGCAGTTGCGGATAAGTCCGGCGCAGCGAGGTGAGGTGGCCGACGAAGTCGATCAGGTCGGCGTCGGCGCGGCCAATGCCGTCCCAGTCTACCCAGCCGACCTCGTTGTCCTGGCAATAGGCATTGTTGTTGCCGCCCTGGGAATTGGCGACCTCGTCCCCGGCGAGAATGAGCGGCACCCCCTGCGCGAGCAGAAGACAGGCGAGTTGATTGCGCCGCAGCCGGTGGCGCAAGGCATTGATCGCGGGATCGTTGGTCGGCCCTTCATGCCCGCAATTGTTGCTGAGGTTGTCGTCCGAGCCGTCGCGATTGTCCTCGCCGTTCGCCTCGTTGTGCTTGGTGTTGTAGCTGAAGAGGTCCATCAGCGTAAAACCGTCATGGACCGTAATGTGATTGATGGAAGCGCGCGGCTTGCGGCCATCGCGATTGAAGGCATCGGAAGATCCCATCATCCGCGATGAGATCTCGCCGATCAGATTGCCGTCGCCGGACCAGTATTTGCGCAGCGTCGAACGGTAGCGGTCGTTCCATTCCGACCATTGCGAGGGAAAATTGCCGACCTGATAGCCGCCCATGCCGAGATCCCACGGCTCGGCGATGAGCTTGACCGAGGCCAGCACCGGGTCCTGCCGGCATGCGGTGAGAAATGGCGATGCGCGGTCGAAGCCGTTCGCGCCACGGCCGAGCGTGGTCGCAAGATCGAAGCGGAAGCCGTCAACATGGCAGACCTCGATCCAGTAGCGCAGGCTGTCCATCACCATCTGCAGCACGCGGGGGTGCGAGAGGTTCAGCGAATTGCCCGTGCCGGTGAAGTCGTCGTAGTAGCGCGGATTGTCGGGCCGCAGCCAGTAATAGGAAGCGTTGTCGATGCCGCGGAACGACAGCGTCGGGCCCATGTGGTTGCCCTCCGCGGTGTGGTTATAGACGACATCCATCAGCACCTCGAGGCCGGCGTCGTGCAAGCGCGCGACCATGGTGCGGAAGGAATCGAGCGGGGTATCCTGTGCATATCGCGCTTCCGGCGTAAAGAACCCCAGCGTGTTGTAGCCCCAGTAGTTCGACAGGTGTCGCTCCACGAGGGCGCGGTCATCGATGAAAGCGTGGGTCGGCAACAGCTCGACGGTGGTGACGCCAAGCCGCTTGAAGTGGCTGATCATCGCCGGCGACGAGATGCCGCGATAGGTGCCTCTCAGGCTCTGCGGCACGTCCGGATGGTGCTGCGTGAGGCCTTTGACATGCGCCTCGTAGATGATCGTGTCTTCCCATGGAATCTGCGGGCGGAATTCGCGGCGCCCCCAGTTGAACAGCTCGTCGATGACCGCGGCCTTCGGCATGCCGCGCGCGTTGTCCCGACGATCGAACGACATGTCCTCGCGGGGGTTGCCGGCGCGATAGCCGAGATGGGCGTCGCTCCATGACAGGCGGCCTGCAAGCCGTTTCGCATAGGGGTCGAGCAGCAGCTTGTGCGCATTGAAGCGATGGCCACGCTCGGGTGCGTAGGGGCCGTGCACGCGATAGCCATAGAGCTGGCCCGGAGAGACATCGTTGAGATAGACGTGCCAGACATCCTCGGTGCGCTCCGGCATCGCGATCCGTTCGATCTCCCTGCGTCCGTTCGGATCGAACAGGCATAGTTCGACTTTTTCGGCATTGGCGGAGAACAGGGCGAAATTCGTGCCCTTGCCATCCCATGTCGATCCCAGACGAAAAGGCGTGCCTGCGGTGATGCGCATGACTGCTATTCCGGTGTCAGGAAAATCGCCGCGAGCGGGGGCAGCGTCAGCCGCAGCTGTGGAATCGGCTCGTCTGCGGCGAAGATTGGCCCCTCGTTCAAAACACCGCTGCCGCCGTAGATCTCCGCGTCGGAGTTCAGCTCCTCGTGCCAGTTGCCGACGAACGGCACGCGCACCGCATAGTCGTGATAGACATTCGGAGAAAAATTCACGATCACCACACAGCGTGCCCGGCCGTCAAAGCCCTTGCGCAGCCAGGCGAAGACATTGTGGTTGGCGTCGTCGGTGATCAGCCACTCAAAGCCCGAAGCCTCGCAATCGAGCTGGTGCAGCGCTGGCGTGTCGCGATAGAGCGCGTTGAGGTCGCGGATCAGCGTCTGTACGCCCTTGTGCCGTATGTCATGGAGCAGGTGCCAGTCGAGCGAGTGGTCGTGATTCCATTCGCGCTGCTGGGCGAATTCACAGCCCATGAACAGCAGCTTTTTGCCGGGATGGCCGAACATGAAGGCGTAGTAGGCCCGCAGGTTGGCGAAGCGCTGCCAATCATCGCCCGGCATGCGGCCGAGGATCGAGCGCTTGCCGTGGACCACTTCGTCATGGGACAGCGGCAGGATGAAGTTTTCCGAAAACGCATAGTGCAGGCCGAACAGGATCTGGTCGTGATGGTGCTTGCGGTGCACCGGATCGTGGCCGATGTAGTTCAGCGTGTCGTGCATCCACCCCATATTCCACTTGTAGCCGAAGCCGAGCCCGCCGCCTTCGACGGGGTGGGAGACCTGCGGCCACGAGGTCGATTCCTCGGCAATGGTTGTCGCCTGCGGAAACTGGCCGAAGACCTCGCGGTTCATCCGTTGCAGGAACGCGACGGCTTCGAGGTTTTCGCGGCCGCCAAGCCGGTTCGGCACCCATTGGCCTTCGGCGCGGCTGTAGTCGAGGTAGAGCATTGACGCGACCGCATCGACGCGCAACCCGTCGACGCCGTAGCGGTCGAGCCAGAAAAGCGCGTTGGCGGTGAGGAAATTCGCGACCTCGGTGCGCCCGAGATTGTAGATCAACGTGCCCCAATCGAGCTGGCGGCCCTGGCGCGGATCGGCGTGTTCGTACAGCGCTGTGCCGTCGAACATCGCCAGCCCGTGAATGTCCTCGGGAAAGTGCCCGGGCACCCAGTCGAGGATGACGCCGAGCCCTTCGCGATGGCAGGCGTCGACCAGCTCGGCGAAATCATGCGGCGAGCCGAAGCGACTGGTCGGCGCATAGAGGCCGATCGGCTGATAGCCCCATGAGCCATCGAAGGGGTGCTCGTTGACCGGCATAAACTCGACATGCGTGAAGCCGAGATCGTGCGCATAGCGGGGCAGCATCTCCGCGAGCTCGCGATAGGTCAGCCACGCGTTATGATTGCCCCGGCGCCACGAGCCGAGATGCACCTCGTAGATCGAGATCGGCGCCTCGCGCGCATTGAGCGGCGTGGGCATCCGGTGGGGGCGTGCCAGCGCAGCCTCGTCGAACACGATCGAGGCGGTTGCCGGGCGAAGCTCGCTGGCGAATGCGACCGGGTCGGCCTTCAGTGGCAGCAACTGGCCATCGCCGGCGACGATCTCGAATTTGTAGTGGTCGCCGATGGCAGCGCCGGGCACAAAAATCTCAAAGTAGCCGGTGCCGCGGCGGCGCATCGCATGGCGGCGGCCATCCCAGAAGTTGAAGTCGCCGACCACGCTGACGCGCCGGGCATTCGGCGCGAAAACGGCGAACCCGACACCGGCAACGCCGTCGAGCACGCGCGGATGCGCGCCGAGCTTGTCATAGAGTTTTTGGTCGCTGCCCTCGCCAAGAAGGTAGAGGTCGTATTCACTGAGCAGCGGCGGAAAACGGTAGGCGTCCTCGAGGTCCGCGATGTGATTGCCGAACTGTGCGCGCAGCCGGTACCGTCTGACATCGCCAGAGAGCGTCGCGGCAAAAAGGCCGGCGTCGTGCAGGCGCCGCATCGCGCTCGCATGGCCATTGTCCTCGATGACCTCCACCTGCGAGGCATCGGGCAGGTAGGCGCGGATTACGGTATCGCCGTTGAGTGGATGCGGCCCGAGATAGCGAAACGGATCGCCGTGGCGCCCTTCGATGATCGCATACGCATCTGGGGGCAGCTCGGTCATCAGCACGCCTCGGCCGATGCAATAAGGATCTGCAGAACGCCGCGGAGCGGCACCCCGACCCAGGAGGGCCGGAACGCCAGCTCATAGCCGAGCTCGTAAAGCGCCTTCTCGAGCAGGTGGAATTTGAGCAGCCGTTCGGCGGCCGCTTCATCGTGCGGCCACAGCCGCGTATCGGTCATGTGCTCGCGATAAGAGGAGATGAAGTCCTGCGAAGCGGTGTCGCGCCAGGCATTGAGCGCGGCGGTGATTTTCGCCTCATCGTCCGGGATGATCTCAAGCGCGCGATGAAGGGCGGCGGTTGCGGCGTAGTCGATCGAGCGCAGAAGGCCGGCGACGTCGCGCGCTGCGGGAAGCTTGCCGCGTCGCTCCTCGAGCGAGCGGCGCGGCTCGCCCTCGAAATCGATGATGAACACGTCGTCCTTGACGATCAGGATCTGACCGAGATGGAAATCGCCATGTTGCCGAATCTTTTGCAGATCAAGCGTCTCGGGCAGGAGGTTCGACATGATGCGCAAAAGGTCATCCTGCCGGGACAGCACTTCGTCGGCGATGAGGCGATCCTTTTCCGAGAGGGTGCTGCGCTGCTCGCGCAGGCGCTCAAATGTGGCCTGCGCGCGCGACGTGGCATTCTCGATCCAGCGCCGGGTGTCCGAAACGCCCATCGCTTCCGGCGCGAAGCTGCTGATGTCGATTCGCGACGCCAGCGCCATCTGCATCTCGGCGACGCGCTTGCCGATCTGTTGCATGTAGAGAAAGTAGGGGACCTCGCCGCCGGGCTCGGGCGTCTCATCACCCTCCACCAGATAGCGGTGGTCGTCCACGTATCGGTTCAGGTAGTTCGCGGTGAACGACCACGCATCGCCCTGGTTATGGACGAGTTCGTGGACGACGGCGATGCTGGTGCGGCCGGTGGTTTCGACCAGTTCGACGGTGCCGAGCAGCGCGGGAGAATTCGCAAACGCGGTCTCGTCGGTCAGAAACTGGCCGATCTCGACCTCGGGATTGATGCCCGGCGCGAGCTGCCGATAGGTTTTCACGACATAGTCGCCGCCGACCAGCGCCGTACTGTTGGATTGTTCGGTTTCGATGGCGCGTACGCTTTCGACAGGCTTGAGCTCCGCGGCAGCGAATTTTGTCGTCGGCAAAAACCTGAGTTCGGCGCCTTGCTGTTGGATCGTGGCCGAGCGATGCAGGCTGTGCAGCAGCTCCTTGATGAAGCTCTTGTCGCCCGCAACATCATAGAGCGTTCCCTCGCGCGCGGCCTGGCGGACGGCGGCAAGCGCATGAGGGTCGTAATGTTCGCGGTCGAACCGCTGCCAGACGATGCGGAAGGGCAGGCAGTAGCGGCCCTGCTGGCGGCCGAGCGTGGCGTCGAAAAACATGAACCACGGGCGGTTCTCGCCCTCGTTCGTTAGCGGCAGGGACAGTGTGACCTTGACGGAGATGGCTCTCGGCGAGCGCTCGGGAAACCACCGCGCCCGCGCCAGAAACAGGGGCAGCACGTCTCGTTCAAAAATGCCCCGCGTGCGGGCCAGCGATTCCCAGGTCGAGCCGAACGGCACGACGAGCGTCTCGAACTCCTGAAGTCTGGGCGAGGCGACATGCGGCGCCTGATCCTTCCTCTCCAGCCGGAACCAGTAGAAGGCGTAAGGCGACAGCGTGATCATGTAAGGCAGTTCGCCGATTGCGGGAAAGCGGGTGCGCCCCAAAAGTTCGGTCGGGACAAAATCCTTCCATGCCGAAAGATCGAGTTCGGTCGCCTGCGCCGAACGCGACAGGTTGGCGACGCAGAGAATGGTTTCCTCGCCATACTGACGGACATAGGCCAGCACGGCACGGTTGAGCGGGCGGATGAATGTCATCGTCCCGCGGCCGAAAGCGATGGTCGACTTGCGCACGGCGATCAGCCGGCGCGTGGCATTGAGCAGCGATGACGGGTTGCGCGCCTGTGCCTCGACGTTGACCGCGCCATAGCCATAGACCGAATCCATGATCGGCGGGGCATAGAGCCGCGCGGGGTCGGCCTTGGAAAAGCCGCCATTGCGGTCCGGCGACCACTGCATCGGCGTGCGCACGCCGTTGCGGTCGCCGAGGAAGATGTTGTCGCCCATGCCGATCTCGTCGCCGTAGTAGATGATAGGCGTGCCGGGGAAGGACAGCAGCAGCGAGTTCATCAGCTCGATCTTGCGACGGTCGTTGTCCATCAGCGGCGCAAGGCGGCGGCGGATGCCGACATTGATGCGGGCGCGCGGATCGTTGGCATAGGTCGACCACAGATAGTCGCGCTCGACGTCAGTCACCATTTCCAGCGTCAACTCGTCATGGTTGCGCAGAAACAGCGCCCATTGGCAGTCGTCGGGAATTTCGGGGGTCTGCCGCAGAATATCGGTGATCGGAAAACGGTCCTCCTGCGCGATCGCCATGTAGATGCGCGGCATCAGCGGGAAATGATAGGCCATGTGGCATTCGTCGCTGTCGCCGAAATAGGCTTGGACGTCTTCCGGCCACTGGTTGGCTTCGGCCAGCAGCACCTTGCCCGCCGCATACTGGTCGAGCGCGACGCGGAGCTGGCGGATCACCGCATGCGTCTCGGGCAGGTTCTCGTTGTTGGTTCCTTCGCGTTCGCAGAGATAAGGAATGGCGTCGAGCCGGAACCCGTCGACCCCGGCGTCGAGCCAGCGCTTCATCACCTGCGTCACCGCGCGCACCACGCGCGGGTTGTCGAAATTGAGGTCCGGCTGATGCGAGAAAAATCGGTGCCAGTAGAAGGCCCCGGCAACCGGATCCCACGTCCAGTTGGATTTTTCGGTGTCGGTGAAGATGATCCGCGTGCCCTGATATTTTTGGTCGGTGTCGCTCCACACATACCAGTTGCGCGCGCTTGAGCCGGACGGGCTTCGCCGCGCGCGCTTGAACCAGTCGTGCTGGTCGGAGGTGTGGTTGATCACGAGTTCGGTGATCACGCGCAGGCCGCGCCGCTTGGCCTCCTGAATGAAGCGGCGGAATTCCTTCATCGTGCCGAAATCAGGATTGATTGCGCCGTAGTCGGCAATGTCATAGCCGTCGTCGCGGCCGGGCGAGGGGTAGAACGGCAGCAGCCACAAGGTGGTGACGCCGAGTTCCTGAAGGTAGTCGAGTTTCTCGGTCAAGCCGACGAAGTCGCCGATGCCGTCATTGTTGCTGTCGGAGAAAGCCTTGACGTGAAGCTGATAGATGATCGCGTCCTTGTACCACAGTGCGTCGGTGGTCTCGGTTCGGGACGTCTCGATGGCGGTCGTGACATTCATGAGTTTCATCACTTCATGCAAGGCATCTGAACAGCAGGGCCGGCTCGTGCATCGGGTCGATGCGAAGGTGCACGCCGCCCCATTCGACAGGGCGACGCTCGCCGGTCATGAGATTTTCGAGCGCGGAAATCCGCCGCCACTCTCCGCCAACCGAAATTTCAATGTCGCCGAGTGCAAGCCAGAACTCATGAACGCTGCCGGAGAGCGCGATGGCAGCCGCGATCATGTTGGTGCGATCGGGTGAAAATTTGACGAAGCCGATGACGTTGTCATCGTCGATGTGCAGGAACTGCAGATTGCTGGTCTGCTGAAGGGCGGCGTTCTCGCGGCGCGCCCTGTTGAGCGCGCGAATATAAGGCTTGATGTTGCCCGGCTTGTTCCAGTCGCGCGTTTTGATCTCGTATTTTTCCGAGTCGATGTATTCTTCGCGGCCCGGGATCGGCTCGTGCTCGATCAGTTCGAAGCCATTGTAGATGCCGTAGGAACTCGAAAGAGTTGAGGCGAGCGCGGCGCGTGTCTTGAACATCCAGACTTCGCCGCTCTGCAAATGGTAAGGCAGAATATCCGGCGTGCTGACGAAAAAGTTGGGCCGGTAGTAGTCTCGCTCGGGGTAGCGGGTCAGCTCGCGAAGATATTCCTCGATCTCCCATTTTCCGGTGCGCCATGTGAAGTAGGTGTAGGACTGGGTGAAGCCGCGCTTGGCGAGGCCCTTCATGACTTTCGGCCGGGTGAAGGCTTCGGACAGGAAGATGACGTCGGGATGCGCGAGCTGGATGTCCCGGATCAGCCATTCCCAGAAGTCGAAAGGTTTCGTGTGCGGGTTGTCGACCCGGAAGATCGACACGCCCTGCGCGATCCAGAAGGCGATGATATCACGCAGAGCCTCGCGCAGCGCCTGAGGGTCGCTGCTGTGAAAATCCGGGTTGACAATATCCTGATATTTTTTCGGCGGATTTTCGGCGTATTTCATCGAGCCGTCGGGGCGACGGCGGAACCATTGGGGATGCTGCTTGAGCCAGGGATGGTCGGGCGCGCATTGCACGGCGAAGTCGAGGGCAACTTCCATGTTCATGCTCTTGCACGCCGCGACGAAGGCCCGGAAGTCGGCGACGGTGCCAAGCTCGGGATGCACCGCGTCATGCCCGCCTTCGGCGGCGCCGATCGCGTAAGGGCTGCCGGGATCGCCTTCGGCCGCCGTGACGGCGTTGTTGCGCCCCTTGCGATTGATGCGGCCGATCGGATGAATGGGGGTGAGGTAGACAACGTCAAAGCCCATGTCCGCGATGTCCGGCAGCCGCGCAATACAATCCGCAAACGTGCCGTGCTTGCCGGGAATGCTCCCCTGGCTGCGCGGAACCATTTCGTACCACGCGCCGGTGCGGGCGCGGGGACGGTCGACCATCAACGGAAAGTCCGCAGTGCGGGTCAGGTCGGCGCGGTGCTGGCTGAGCATCATTGCGTCGGCAAGTTCTCTGGTCAGTAGCGGCGCAATTTCGCCGGTCTTGAGAAACGCCTCGCACTGGCGGACGATCATTGCCGCGTGATGCTTTGGCACGGCGCTCGCCTTGGTCAGCAGCGTGGCGCCCTCCAGCGCCTCGAGTTCGACCGCGAGTCCGGCATTCTGCTTCAGCGTCACATCGTGCTGCCAGGTGGCGAATTCATCCGTCCACGCCTCGATGGCATAAACGTGGCGGCCGATTTCCTTAGGGGTGAACGTCGCCGTCCAGCGGTCATTGTCGTGGTGGCGCATCGGCTCGCGATGCCAGTGCTCGTCGCCCTCCCGGCGCCAGAGCAGCGCGGCTTTGGTTACGTCGTGGCCGCCGCGGAAGATATCGGCCCAGACCTCGATAGGTTCGCCGACGATCCGCTTGACCGGATAGCGGCCGCAATCAATCAGCGGATAAATTTCCTCAATGTGAAACGGATCGAGGGCGGCCGGCTGATCTTGCGTTTCGGGGAGTGGTTGGTTGACAGTCGGGTTTACGGACATCGGCAATCGCGTCTCCAAAATGGCCGAGACGTGGGACGCCAGACCAAGTCGGACGGCGTACCTTTGGTTCCCGTTTTCTGGAACTCATTTGAGAACAGCCGATTGTCGCCATGTGGCAAGCCGGACCGGTGAAGCGGATGGACATTTTTGAACAAGCGGATCGACACGGGATCGAGACTGGCTTCTTCGACGCGTTCGGCCAGTGGCGCACGGCTGACGAAGAACTGCTCCGAACCGTCATCGGCGTGATGGATGTTTTGGGCGAAACCGGCGATGGGAGCGCTCCCCTCGCGCCCCTCGAGCCGGTGCAAGCCTTCGATGGCGCGTTCGGCCGTGTATGGGTGATTGCTATCCAGCTCTATTCTTTGCGTTCGGCGATGAATTGGGGGATCGGCGACTTCGGCGATCTGCGGCGCCTCGTCGAGATCGCCGGAGCGGTGGGGGCGGCCGGCATTGGCCTCAATCCGCTACACGTTTTGTTCGCCGATCAGGCGGAGGACTGCAGTCCGTATTCACCGAGCAGCCGGCTGTTTCTGAACACGCTTTACATCGATCTCTCGGCGCTGCCCGAACTGCCAGAGGCCTTTGTGCGGGACAATGCCGCTAAGATCGATGCAGCGCGCGCCGCGCCGCTCGTCGACTATCCAGGGGTTGCAAGGCTGAAGGCGCACGCGTTGCAGGCCGCGTTCGCGCAGTTCAAGGCGGCGGCTGCGCCGGAACGGCGCGCGGCGTTCGAGAGTTTTCGGCGGAACGAGGGGCGGACACTCTCGCGCTTCGCAGCCTTCGAGATTTTGCGGCGCGAACATGGCGGGCCGTGGTGGCTCTGGCCGGTCGAATGGCGCGAACCGGACGACGGGCGGATCGCCGAACTGCGGGCCGGTCCGCTCGGCGATGCGATGGCGGCGGTCGAGTTCGCCCAATGGTGCGCCAGCGAACAACTCGATGCCTGCGCCCGGCGGGCGGCGGAACTGCAGATGCCGGTCGGCCTCTATCTCGATCTCGCCGTCGGCGTGAAGGCCGACGGCTTCGACGCGTGGAACGATCAGAAAATCATCTCGCGGCTGCTCTCGGTCGGTGCTCCACCCGATGTCCTGAACACGGTCGGGCAGAACTGGGGGCTGGCAGGATTCATGCCGGTTGGTTTCAGGCATGCCGGCTTTGAAGCCTTTCGCGCGATGCTGCGGGCGTCGATGCGCTATGCCGGGGCAATCCGGCTCGATCATGTGCTTGGCTTGAAGCGCCTCTATCTCATTCCCCATGGCTTTACGCCGGATCGCGGCGTCTATGTCCGCATGCCGCTGGAGCATCTGCTCGCCGCAGCTGCGGAGGAGAGCCTTGCCCAGCGATGTGTTGTCATCGGTGAGGACCTTGGCACGGTGCCGGAGGGCTTTCGTGACGACCTTGCCCGCTGGGGCCTCTGGTCCTACCGGGTGATGATGTTCGAGCGCGATCACTACGGTGATTTCCTCGATGCCGCATGCTATCCGCCGAAAACCCTCGTGACCTTCGCGACACACGATCTGGCGAGCTATGAAGGGTGGCGGCGGGGCCTCGACCTTGATGTCAAGGAAGGCATTGGCCTCAATCCGGGCGAAACGCGCGAGGGCCGGCGCGAGGCGGTGGTGCGACTGGAGGCGGCGCTTCGCCGCCAAAGCATCGGGCGGGTGGATTTCGCAGGCGTCGTCGCGTTTTTGTCGCGGACACCGTCGCGGATCCTTGCGATCATGATTGAGGACGTTTTGGGCTTGACCGATCAGGTCAATATCCCCGGCACGATCACCGAGCATCCGAACTGGCGGCGCAAGCTGCCCCTCACGCTGGAAGAGTTGCGGCAGGCGAAGAATATTGAGGCGCTGCTGGTGGCGCTCGAGGAGCGGCGCAATCATCGACGGGGATAAGAAGGAGAAGGAATTGTCCGGCATGAAACACAAGCGGTTCGGCGCAAGCGGCGTTCAGGTTCCGGTGATCGGGCAGGGTACGTGGTATATCGACGAGGGCGACCGCAAGGCTGCAATCGCCGCTTTGCGCAAGGGCATCGATCTCGGCACGACCCATATCGACACGGCCGAGATGTACGGCGACGCCGAACTCGTCGTGGCCGATGCTATCGCCGGCCAGCGCGACGAGGTGTTTCTCGTCTCAAAAGTGCTGCCGAGCAACGCATCGCGGCACGGCACTGTCGAGGCCTGCGAGCGCTCGCTCAGGCGGCTGCGCACTGATCGGCTTGATTGCTATCTGCTGCACTGGCGCGGCAGTTATCCGCTCGACGCTACGGTAGCGGCGATGGAGGAACTGAAGCAGGCGGGAAAGATCCTGTCATGGGGCGTCAGCAATTTCGATGCCGGCGATCTCGATGAACTGCTTGCGGTGGCGGGGCCGGGCAAGATCGCGTGCAATCAGGTGCTGTATCATTTGAAAGAGCGGGCGATCGAGCACGCCGTCCTTCCCTGGTGCGAGGCGAATGATGTTGCTGTAGTCGCCTATTCGCCGTTCGGGCACGATGATTTTCCCTCGCCAGCGAGCAGCGGAGGGCGGGTGCTGCAAGAAGTCGCCGATGCGCATAGCGCGACGCCGCGCCAGGTCGCGCTGGCCTTTCTCACGCGGCATCCGTCGATGTTCGCCATCCCGAAAGCGGCTTCGCTGCGCAATGCTGTGGACAATGCCGAGGCCGGCAGCCTCGTGCTGCCCTCAGATGATCTCGCAAGACTCGACGAGGCGTTTCCACGTGGCGCGAAACCGCGCAGCCTGCCGATGATCTGACCGCGCGAAGATGAGGAACGTTTCGCCGGACAGGTCATCCAATGGCCTGAGCAGGGAAGCCTAGATTGTGCTTTTGCTTCCACAACGTTCATGATAGCCATGCCGCGAGTGGGGTTTTGGATGGCACGATCGGCGTTCTGGAGACGGATAGGGGCGGGGGCTGCTTGGGCGGCCGTCTATGCTTTTGTCCTCAACGCCATGCTTGCTACCAGCCTTCTCGCAGCGACGCCGGTGATCGATACCGTCGGAGGCTACGTGATCTGCATCGCCAATCCCGCCCAGGCTTCGGATTTGGCCGAGAAAGACGGTGCAGCCAAGCGCGCAGCCAGCCATTGCAAATCATGCTTGCCGGGACTGGCGCATGCCTTGCCCCCGCCGAATGCGCCGGATGTTTATGAGCGGGTTGCGGTTGCAGCTCCTCAGCATTTTGCTTTCCAGCAGCGGCTGAAACAATTTGCGTCGCTGTCGCCTTATCGGCCGCGCGGCCCTCCGACTGTGCTCTGACGAGCTTTTTTCCTTCCTTCCAAATAATTAGTCCGTTCGTCGGAGAAGTTTCATGTCTATCCCTCACGCCAGGGCGGCTTCGCTTTGGCTTGCGTCAGCAGCCGTGCTGCTGGCGCCTGTGCCGCTTGCCGCGCAAACGCAGCAGGAATTGCCGGCCGTCGTCGTGCATGCCGATCGTGCCGCCCGACCGGCGGCGCGCGCGCCGCAGCAGGCAAGCCCCACCGCGCCACAGGACGCAAACTCCAATCCTGATTCCAGCGGCCGCAGCGCGCTCGCGATCCTTTCCGTTCAGCAGGCGCTGCGGGAAATCCAGCGCACGCCGGGCGGTGTCGCGCTGGTGCCCGCCAATGCCTATCGGAGCACGTCCGTCGCCAACACCATCAAGGACATTCTAAACTATGTGCCGGGCGTCTTCGCGCAGCCGAAATGGGGCGACGATACGCGGCTTTCGATCCGCGGTTCCGGCCTGTCCCGCAACTTTCATCTGCGCGGGGTTCAGCTCTATATGGACGGCATCCCGATCAACACCTCCGACGGCTACGGCGATTTTCAGGAGATCGAGCCGACCGCATATGACTATGTCGAGGTCTACAAGGGGGCGAATGCGCTGCGCTTCGGCGCCAACTCGCTCGGCGGCGCCATCAATTTCGTGACGCGGAACGGGCGCGATCCCTATCCCAACGGAGCGTCATTCGATATAGGCGCGTTCGGCTTCAGCCGCCTGCAGGCCAATGCCGGCGGCGTCAACGGGCCGTGGGACGGTTTCGTCACCGGCTCGGCGCAGCGGGCGGATGGTTATCGCGACCACAGCGACGGGCATGCCTATCGCCTCAGCGGCAATGTCGGCTACCAGATTTCGCCGGATTTCGAGACCCGGTTCTATCTCAACGCCAACAGCGTGCGTCAGCGCATCCCCGGCACGGTGTCGAAGGAAGCGGCCTTGACGACACCGGAAGCGGCCGCTCCCAACAACGTCTCGATGGATCAGCAGCGCAACATCGATACGGTGCGGATCGCCAACAAGACGACGATTCGCTTCGACGATACCAAGGTGGAATTCGGCGCCTTCGCGATCGACCGACACCTGATGCATCCGATCTTCCAGTGGCTTGACTACCGCTACCACGACTATGGCGGCTTTGCGCGGATCACCGACGACCGGATCATCGGCGGCTATCGCAACCGCCTCGTGGCGGGGGTGAATGTGCTCAATGGCTGGATCGACAACCAGCAATTCGCCAATATCCGCGGCGCGAAGGGCGCGCTCCTGTCGTCGTCGATCGATCGCTCGACGAACACGTCGGCCTATCTCGAAAATTCCTTCTACGTCGTTCCCAACGTTGCGATCATCGCCGGCACCCAATTTCTCCATGCGACGCGGGCGCGCGAGGATCGCTTCCTCGGCGATGGCGATCAGTCGGGCCGAACATCGTTCGATCTGTGGTCGCCGAAGGCAGGGCTCCTCTGGAACGTCGACCCGACCTGGCAGGTGTTCGCCAACGTCTCGCGCAGCGCGGAGGTGCCGAGCTTCGGCGAAAGCTCCGCTGCGGCGTCGATCCCGTGGACTTCGATCCGACCGCAGCGCGCCACCACCTATGAAATCGGCACGCGCGGCAACCGCCCCGATCTGCAGTGGGAACTGACCGCCTATCGCGCTCAGATCCGCGATGAGCTGTTGTGTCTCTATAGCGCGTTCGGTACCTGTCAGGTGACGAATGCTGAGCGTACGGTGCATCAGGGTATCGAGGCAGGGCTCGGCGCCGCGGTGCTGAAGGGCTTGCTCGTGGACGGCGACGCGCCGGACAAGCTCTGGCTCAACATCGCTTACACCTTCAGCGACTTCCACTTCGACAACGATCCGGTGTTCGGCAACAACCTGCTGCCGGGCGCGCCGCGCCACTTCGTTCGCGCGGAACTGCTCTACAAGCATCCGGCGGGTCTCTACTTCGGTCCGAATGTCGAATGGGTGCCGGAATCCTACTATGTCGACAGCGCCAACACGTTGCGGACGCAGGCCTATGCGATCTGGGGTCTGAAGCTCGGCTATGACAAGGGTGGACCTTTCTCGGCCTATATCGAGGGGCGGAACCTTGCCAACACCGCCTATATTGCCAGCGCGAGCATCACCGATCGCGCCACGCCGATCTCGCCTCTGTTTGAGCCCGGCACCGGCCGCGCCGTCTATGCCGGCATGAAATATCGCTGGTAAGGGCACTGCAATCCGGCCGGCGCGTTGGCGGAAGGTCAGAATTGGAAAACACAGGAATTGCCGGGAGCTCCCGGCAATTCCCATTGCAGACAGCGTCAGTTCACCTGTCGGTCGCGCCCTGCCCAATAGGGTTCACGCAATTGGCGCCGAAGAATTTTGCCCGACGCATTGCGCGGCAGCGCGGCAATGAACTCGACGGTCTTGGGGGTCTTGTAGCCCGCGATCCGCTGGCGGGTGAAGGCGATCAGCTCATCTGCATCGACGCTGGCGCCGGGCCGCATCACTACGATGGCTTTCACAGCTTCGCCCCAGGTGTCGTCGGGCACACCGATCACGGCGACTTCGGCGACCGCCGGATGATCGGCGACGGCATTCTCGACTTCGGCGGGATAAACGTTCTCCGCGCCGGTCACGATCATGTCTTTGATGCGATCCTGAATGTAGACGTAGCCGTCCTCGTCCATGTAGCCGGCGTCGCCGGTGCGCAGCCAGTTGTCGGCGCTCAGCGTTTGCCGCGTCGCCTCCGGCTGGTTCCAGTAGCCGACCATGTTCGAATCCGAGCGCGTGGCGATCTCGCCGATCTCGCCCGGCGGCAGGGGATTGCCCTCAGCATCCAGCACCGCGAGCTCGACACCCGGCATCGCCTTGCCGGCGGCGCGCAGCCGCTGTGAGCCTTCGACGTGATCTTCCGGCGGCAGCACGACGATGGTGCCGGTAGTTTCCGTCGCGCCGTACATCTGCACGAAGCCGCAGCCGAAAACGTCGATGCATTCCTTCAGCAATGCGACTGGGATCGGCGATGCGCCATACAGCATGTAGCGCAGGCGCGAATAGTCGACCTGCCGGGCGCGGGGCTGGCGGACGACGAACTGCATCGCGGCCGGCACCATGAACAGTTTTGTGATCTGATGCTTCTCGAAGAAGTCGAGCACCTTGGTCGGATCGAACTCGCGCATAATCACACCCTTGGCGCCGTGGACGATGCCGAGCACCCCCCAGCCGGAGCCGCCGATATGCGAGACCGGCATCGCGACAAGCGAAACGTCGTCGGCGCTCCAGATATTCCAGTCCGGCGGATTGTCCTTGCCGAGGCGACTGAGATTGAGCGCGTTCCTGTGCGACAGCATTGCGCCTTTCGGATTCCCTGTGGTGCCGGAGGTGTAGAGCTGGAGCGCGACGTCTCCTTCCGCGATCGGAATGTTTGGATCGGCATCGCTTTGCCGGTCGCGCCAGTCCGCATAGTTTTGCCAACCGTGGGCGGCGCCGTCGGTGACGATGATCGTTTGCACGTGCTGCAACTTGTCGCCGATGTCGCGCACGAGATCGGCGAAGGCCATGTCGACGAACAGGATGCGGGCCTGCGTGTCGTTGACGACATAGACGATTTCCGGCGGCGCGAGCCGCCAGTTCACCGGCGCCATCACGACGCCGGCTTTCATGGCGCCGAACATCAGCTCGAAGTAAATGTCGCTGTTCTTGCCGAGGAAGGCGAGGCGCTCGCCTTTCCCGATGCCGAGGGCGTTGAGCCCGTTGGCGACCTGGTTGGCATGCTGGTCGAGTTCGGCAAATGTCGTCTCGCGCTCCTCGAAGTAAAATGCGGTCGCATCCTTTCTCGATCTTGCCTGCTCGCGCAAAACATCCGTCAGGGTCGTCGGCTCAGACATGATATGCCCTTCGATGATCGTGATTGCGATGTGATATGTTTGCCTGCGCGCGTGCTGAAAACAAGCGGTCCGTTGGCTGCCGGCGAACCAAATTTCTTGCATTGCGACAAAAGTAATTTCCTCATCGTTGGCGTGACGAGGCAAAAACATGCTGGTCACGATCAAAGAAATGAGTTTAACTCCCTCCGGCTAGGAGTGCGGCAACGTCCGTCAAATGGTCTCAGGCGACGGTAAGATCGCGCCCGCATAAAACAAGATGCTGGAATACGTCCGGCACTTTCGGGGAGAGAATGCCATGGCTCAGGATCAATGGGCGAAGGCCCATTCGGCTCGCGCGACTTTCACCAGACGCCAATTCGTCGCCACAACGGCTGTCGCTTCCGCAGCGATGATCGCATCTCCGTTCGTCCGCGGCGCCCATGCAGCCGGAAAAGTGTCGATCGGTTTCTGGGACCACTGGGTCCCAGGGGCCAACGACGTCATGACGAAGATCGTAAAGACTTGGGCTGAAAAGGAAAAAGTCGACGTTCAGATCGACTTCATCCCATCGCAGGGCAACAAGAACCTCTTGACGATCGCAGCGGAATCCCAGGCCAAGGCGGGGCACGACATTCTGGCGATGCCGACGTGGTGGCCGCATGCGCAGGCCGAGCTGCTGGAGCCGCTCGACGATATCATGGAGCCGCTGATCAAGCAGAACGGCAAAGTCAATCAGACCGTGGAATATCTCGGGCGCGCCAATGGTAAGTGGATCGGCGTGCCGGCGACGGCGGGCAGTCAGGTGAAGGGGCCGTGCTCGCGCATCGATCTGATGAAGCAGTTTGCCAATATCGATGTGCAGGCGATGTATCCTGCCGGCCAGCCCGCGAAGGCGGACGCCTGGACGCTGGATACTTTCCTGAAAGCCGCGGAAGCCTGCCACAAGGGCGGCAAGCCTTTCGGCATCGGCCTTGGCGAGACCTCCGACAGCGTCGATGCAGCAGGCGCTTTCCTGCAGGCGTTTGGCGGGGCGCTGGTCAATGCAAAGGGCGATATCACGGTGAAGACCGACGCCGTGCGCCAGTGGCTCGAATTCTACAAGAAGCTGATGGCCTTCATGCCGAAGGATGTCTCGGCGTGGGACGACTCGTCGAACAACAAGTGGCTGGTGTCCGGCAATGGCGCGCTGATCATGAACCCGCCGAGTTCGTGGGCCGTGGCCAAGCGCGATGCGCCGCAGATCGCCGAGCAGTGCTGGACCCATGGCATGCCGGCGGGGCCTGCGGGCCGCTTCTCGCCGTTTCTGCCGTTCTTCTGGTCCGTCTGGAATTTTTCCAAGAACAAGGCGGCATCGAAGAGCCTGCTGGTTCATCTCTCGCAGCCCGAACAGGCCGAAGCGATGGTCAATGCCAGTGGCGGCTATGACCTGCCGTCCTTCGCCAACATGACCAAGTTCAAGGTCTGGGCCGAAGAGGCGCCGCCGAAGGGGACGCTGTATCACTACGCGAACCCGAACGGCTTCGACACCTGGTCGATTGCCGCCGCGCCGGCGCCACCGAAGATCGCGCAGCAGATCTATGCTCAGGCCACCCACACCAAGATGTGCGTGCGCTATTTCCAGGGCGAGCCGATGGAAAAGACGCTGGCGTGGGCCGAGAGCGAGCTCGAAGGCTTTATGCGGACCTGACGCGAACGACGATTTCCGCAGGGGCAGGGGGTGGCGGTCGAAAGACCGCAACTTGGGCCGCAAAGCGGGAAATCGCGGCAGGCGCCCGGGCGAGCCGCGCGAGAACGTTGCCGATCATCGAGCGGCCCAGCGGAGAGCGGCGTACGCGCTATCTTTCGCCGGTGCAGGCGAATTCAACCCGTCGCAGTTGCATCGGCCCGCCGCCGCCATCGCGCGCGGCTCATGAGGGACTGTCCGGACGCGAGTGCGCCCGGACCTTGAGGTGAGGGTCGCGAGTCGACCTTGCAGGAGGTTGGTGTTCATGGTCGATGCTTCGATGCGACCGTTACAAGAGGCAAGCCCCTCGCGTGCCCGATCGGCTCAGCGCTCCGGACTGCAAAAAATTCTTCAGCGTCGTTCGACCATCGCCTTCCTCATGGCGTTGCCGCTGATCGTCCTGATCGCCCTTCTGGTCGTCTATCCGGCATTCTATGCGATCCATCTGGCGACCCTGAACAAGTCGATGCAGCGCTTCGTCGGCTTCGGCAACTTCAAGTTCCTGTTCAATCGCGAAACCTTCTGGATGGTGGTCTATCAGTCCTGCCTGTTCGCCGGCACCGCCGTCGTCTTCAAGGCGCTGATCGGCTTCATCGCCGCGCATTTCGTTCACAACCTTCCGGCCAAAGGCCAACGCAAATGGCGCGGCATGCTGCTCGTGCCGTGGGTGATCCCGCCGGCCATGAGCACGCTGGCGTGGCTGTGGCTGTTCGATCCATCCTACAGCGCCTTCAACTGGATCTTGGCACATTTCGGCATCGGCCCAATCCCGTGGACGGGGGATGCCACTTGGGCGCGCTTCTCGGTGATCCTCGTCAACATCTGGGCGGGTGCGCCGTTCTTTCTCATCATGTATCTCGCCGCGCTCAAATCGGTGCCCGAGCAGCTCTATGAAGCCGCCGCCATCGACGGCGCGAACTGGTGGCAGCGCATCTGGTACGTCACCCTGCCGATGATGCGGAACATCATCGCGATCACGGCGCTGTTTTCGCTGATCGTCACCTTTGCCAATTTCGACATCGTGCGCATCCTCACGGCCGGCGGGCCGCTCGACAAAACGCACCTGTTCGCCACCTGGGCGTTCAGGATCGGCATCGAGGGCAACGACATTCCGCTCGGCGCCGCGATCTCGCTGTTCATGGTGCCAATTCTGGCGGTTGCCGCCGTGTTCATCCTTCGCGATATCAACAAGCGCGGCAACGAGGCCTGACATGAGCGCGGTGACGATCGACAAGTCAGGGCCGTCGCGCCCGGTGAAATCGGGCAGCATGAGCCGCGACCGTGCATGGGCGCTGCGGTGGTCCTATTTTTTCCTCGTGATCTTCGCAATCTTCTTCCTGTTTCCGCCGCTCTACATGTTCATCACCTCGCTGAAGACCAGCGCGGAGATTTCGGCGGCGACCAATCCATGGTGGGTGTTCAACCCGACCATCGCGAACTACACCGGGCTGCTCGGCTCGGTGCAGTTTCTGACCTTCTTCAAGAATTCCGCGATGGTCTCGGTGCTGGTCGTGATCATCACGATGCTGATCTCGATCCCGGCGGCCTTTGCGCTGGCGCGCATGCGGTTCTGGGGCTCGACGACATTGGCGACCGGCGTGTTCCTGACCTACCTGATCCCGGATACGCTGCTGTTCATCCCGCTGTTCAAGATGTTCGCGACCATCCACGAATACACCGGCATTCAGCTGGTCAATCACTGGTGGGTGCTCGTCATCATCTATCCGACGCTGACGGTGCCGTTCTGCACCTGGATCATGATCGGCTACTTCGCCTCGATCCCGAAGGAGCTTGACGAAGCGGCGATCGTCGATGGCGCAAGTTGGCTGCAGACGCTGACGCGCATTTTCGTTCCCGTTGCGCTGCCCGGCATCATTGCGGCGACGATCTTCGCCTTCACCGTAAGCTGGGCGCAGTTTCTCTATCCGATGGCGTTCACCACCTCGGTCGATCAACTGGTGTTGCCGGCCGGCATCATCACGACGCTGATCAAGGGCGACGTCTTCAACTGGGGGCAGATCATGACCGGCGCGCTGCTCGGCGCGGCGCCGCCTTTGATCATCTATGCCTTCCTGATGGACTACTACATTTCTGGCCTCACTGCGGGGGCGACAAAGGGCTGATCGCGTCGGGGCGCGTGAAAGAGGTGGCTGACTATGGCTGACGTGACGTTGCGCAAGGTGATCAAGAAGTATGATGAGGTCGAGGCGGTGAGGGGCATCGATCTCGACATTGCCAATCACGAGTTCGTCGTTCTTGTCGGCCCGTCGGGCTGCGGCAAGTCGACGACGCTGCGGATGATCGCTGGTCTCGAAGACATTACCGAGGGCGACGTGATGATCGGCGGCGAGATCGTCAACGACGTGCCGCCGAAGGACCGCGACATTGCGATGGTGTTTCAGAACTATGCGCTCTATCCGCACATGACCGTCGCAGAAAACATGTCGTTCGGCTTGCGGCTGAAGCGCTTTCCGAAGGCGGAAATCAAAAGGCGTGTGAGCGAGGCGGCGCGCATCCTCGACATCGCCGAGCTGCTCGAACGAAAGCCCAAGGCGCTGTCCGGCGGCCAGCGGCAACGGGTGGCGATGGGGCGGGCGATCGTGCGCGATCCAAAAGTGTTCTTGTTCGACGAGCCGCTGTCCAATCTCGACGCCAAGCTGCGCGTGCAGATGCGCACCGAGATCAAGAAGGTGCACCAGAAGGTGCGCACTACGACCGTCTACGTCACCCACGATCAGGTCGAGGCGATGACGCTCGCCGACCGCGTGGTGGTGATGAACCAGGGACGGATCGAGCAGGTCGGGCCGCCGAATGAGTTGTACTTTTCACCGCGCACGCGCTTCGTCGCCGGCTTCATCGGCTCTCCGGCGATGAATTTTCTGCCGGTCGGGCTTGAGGAGGCGGGCGGCGCGCTCGCGGTCCGGCTCGCCGATCAGGTGGTGCTGCCGCTGCCGGCCTCGCGCACCGCGCGCTACAAGCCGCATGTTGGCAGCAGCAGCCTGACCCTCGGGCTGCGGCCGGAGCATCTGACCGAAGTGCCGCAGCATCCTGACCCCAACCTCGTAACGCTCACCGCCGTGCCGGATGTGATCGAGCCGATGGGGATGGAGACGCTGGTTTATTTCCGCATCGGCGACACCGACCTCTGCGGCCGGGTCAATCCCAAGGTGGATGTGCAGGTCGGCCGGCCGATCCAGCTTGCCGCCGATCTCAACAGCGCGCATCTGATCGACGACCGGACCGGGCTGGTGATCTAATCGCCGGCCTCTGGCGGATTGCGGCGAGGACGCGGAACCGCCCGCCATGCGCTCCGCGGTCATTTTCATTTTCCGCTCCGTGCGCTATTGCTGTGCGCAGTCTGCGCAGGGATCAGCCCAGATTGCGCAGGCTTCATCGCGGATGAGGCCGCGTAGGGAGCGGCGGACTTGACGAGGGTCTATGATTTTGCAGCGAAGTCGCTGGACGGACGCGACGTCTCCCTGAAGGCGTTCGAGGGGCAGGTTCTGCTCATCGTCAACACCGCGAGCGCGTGCGGTTTCACGCCGCAATATACCGGGCTCGAAGCCCTCCATCGCCGCTTCGCGCCGCAGGGGTTTGCGGTGCTCGGCTTTCCGTGCAATCAGTTCGGCAGGCAGGAGCCGGGCAGCGACGCGGAAATCGCCACATTCTGCGCAAAAAATTACGACGTCAGCTTTCCGATGTTTGCAAAGATCGACGTCAATGGCGGCACGGCCCACCCGCTCTATCAATATCTGAAAACGGCGCAGCCGGGCGTGCTCGGCTCGACTGCGATCAAGTGGAATTTTACAAAGTTTCTGGTGGATCGCAGCGGCAAGGCGGTGTCGCGTCACGCGCCGACGGTGAAGCCGGAAGCGCTGGTTGGCGAGATCGAAGGACTTCTCAAGCGATGACTGCAGCCTTTGAGCTTACCGGGGCGGACCACACCAAGACCGCGCGCGACAGCGCGATGGAGGGGGAATCAGGCCGCGCCGTGGTCAATCCGCCGGTCTTCGATGGCCATAATGATTTGCTGCTACGGCTCTATCTGCAGAAGGGCGGCGCGACGACGGCGGCCTTTCTGGAAGGGGACTCGAGTGGCAAGCCCGCGGGGCATCTCGACCTGCCGCGGGCGCGTGCGGCGGGCTTCGCCGGCGGCATGTTCGCGATCTTCGTGCCTTCCGCCGAGCAGATCGCCAGTGTGCAGAGGGCCCAGAGCACCCAAGCTGTCGTATCCACGAACAATGGCGGCGACGCGGCGGCGAGTGAACCGCCGCTGGAGATCGTCGGGCTTGGCGAGGCGCAGGCAGCCGTGCTCGCGATGGCGTCGCTGCTGTTCCGTATCGAGCGCGATTCGAATGGCAGCGTCCGGGTGTGCCGCACGGCGGCGGATATTCGTGAATGTCTGGATGGCGGCATTCTTGCCCCGGTGCTGCACATCGAGGGAGCGGAGGCGATCGATCGCGATCTGCATATGCTCGAGGTGCTTTATCAGGCGGGGCTTCGTTCGCTCGGCCCGGTGTGGAGCCGCCCGAACATTTTTGGACATGGCGTGCCGTTCCGCTTCGCATCGACACCCGATATCGGGCCGGGACTCACCGATGTCGGCGAGGAATTGATCCGGGCCTGCAATCAGCTCGGCATCGTGATCGATCTGTCGCACCTCAACGAGCAGGGGTTTTGGGATGTCGCGCGGTTGAGCGACGCGCCGCTGGTCGCGACGCATTCCAATGCGCACGCGATCTGTCCCCATTCGCGGAACCTGACCGGAAAGCAGCTCGCAGCGATCCGCGAAAGCGGCGGCATCGTCGGCGTCAACTTCGCAGTCAGCTTCCTGCGCCCCGATGGCCGCCGCACCGCGGATACGCCGATCGCGATCATCGCCGATCACGTCGACTTTCTTCTGGCCCGCCTCGGCGAGGATCACGTCGCGTTCGGTTCGGATTTCGACGGAGCGCTGGTCCCGACCGCAATGGGATCGGTGAAGGGCCTGCCGCTGCTGATCGAAGTGCTGCGGGCGCGCGGCTATGATCAGGCGCTGCTGGAAAAGCTGTGCTTCCGCAACTGGCTGGGCGTGCTGGAGAAGACCTGGCGGAAATGACTTAGTGGAAATGACTTGGCAGAATGACCGCGTTGCCGGAAGGCAGCGTGAAATCGCGGGCGATGCACTTGCGCGATGCGCCGGATTTTCGTTTCTGTGGCTTTGACGAATCGACTTTCCACGACACGAGTGCCGCACATGACCGAGTTTCCTGATCGCCTTTCTACCGATCCGCGCAGCCCCTTCTACAATGCCGAACTGCTGGAGCGCGACATCGGCATCCGCTTCAAGGGCATCGACCGCAACAATGTGGAAGAGTACTGCGTCAGCGAGGGCTGGGTGCGTCTCAGCGCGGGCAACGCGAAGGATCGCTTCGGTCAGCCGATGACGATCAAGGCCTATGGTGAGGTCGAGCCGTATTTCCGCGACGCCGAGCCTGAGGGCAAGTAGTCGTTTTGCCTTGGTGAGCGCCGGCCGCGATGGATGCTCGGCCGGGCTCCTGCTTCTTTTCGATGAATCAATAGTGTGGCGGCGGCGGTTCGCTCTGGGGCGCTGCGCCGGACCGGCTCTCCGCCTCCTGCAGCCGTGCGTCGAGTTGCGTGAGCTGGCGCTTCAGCCGGTCGATTTGCTGCCATTGTTCCATGATGGTCTGGTTAAGCGCTTCGATCGTCTCATCCTGATAGGTGATGCGGATTTCGAGCTGTTCGATACGGGCGGCGATGGCATTGTCTTCGGGCATTGCTGGCGGTCCGGTTCTGTAGCGAGGGCGATAGTTTGCGCCTTATCCGGTTTATCGCAGCAAAGCGCCAGTGCTGTGACTGGGAACGCGGCGCCAGTTGTGTGGTTGAATGTGCGCTGCAACATCGCGTTGACTTTGCGATGGTGAGCGTTTACTCACGTCGCCATGAATTCGTATCGGATGGCCGGCGACCTGCGACGTGAGCAAATTTTGGCGGCGGCCAAAAGCTGTTTTGCGCGTTACGGTTTCAACGGCACTACGACGAAACGAGTTGCTGCGGCCGCTTCCGTCTCGGAGGCGCTCCTTTTCAAGCATTTTTCGTCAAAATCAGCGCTCTATGCCGCGATTCTTGACGATGCCTGCGAGGCCGATCCGGCGATCAACTGGATTCTGGCGCTGGAGCCCTCGACGCGCACGCTGGTTGCCTTGGTTCGTCAGATGGTGAGCCACTTTCTTGCCACAGCGGTTGCGCCTGATGAGCGCAGTGCGCAGCGGGTCCGGTTGTTGATGTCCAGCCAACTCGAGGATGGCGAGTTTGCCCGGTTGCTTTATGGAAAAATCTCGGCGCTGATCGGCTCATTGTTTACGACGTCTCTGGAGCGTGCGATCGCGGCCGGGGACGCGGCAAAAATTCATGGTGATCCGCTTCATCTGTTCTGGTTCGCGCATCAGACGGTTCAGATGGTTGCGCTGACCCAGTCTTCTCCCGTGCCCGTTTTGCCATACGGCGCCGGCGAAATCTTTGAACGGCAATTATGTGAGTTTGTTCTTCGCGGAATCGGTTTAAGTGGCTCAGCCATCGCGACCCATTGGGATATGAGTTTGCGGCCGCAAGCGGCGCCGTCGCACGCAGCAGAAAGTGCATGACATGACGATATCAATTCGAGAGCCAGCAGGCCGGGACGAACCGCATCAGGCGCCGCCGCCGCGTCGGCCGGTGCGCACGACACGCTGGTTCATCATTGTCGGCATTCTGCTGGCGCTGCTGGTTGGCGGCATCTGGGGCTTCAACGCCTTCCGCAGCCGGATGATCGCGCAGTTCTTTGCCTCGAACAAGCCGCCGCCGGTCTCGGTCGCGGTTGCCGAGGCGAAGTCCGAAGTGGTGCCCAATCTCCTGACCGCGGTTGGCGATCTCGCCGCCGTCCATCAGGTGAACGTGACCTCGGACGTCAACGGCCGCGTGACGAAGGTTCTGTTCGGCGCGGGCTCGCAGGTGAAGGCGGGCGATCCCTTGGTGCAGCTGTTCGACGATCCAGATCGCGCCGACCTCGCCAGCTACAAGGCGCAGGCGCTCGCCGCGGAACTGGCGCTCGATCGCGCCAAGCAACTCGCCTCGCGCCAGTTCGGCCCGCAGGCGACGGTGGATCAGGCGCAGGCGGTCTATGACCAGGCCAATGCCGGCATCGCCAAGACCGAGGCGATCATTTCGCAGAAGCTGGTGCGCGCGCCGTTCGACGGCGTGCTCGGCGTGCGTCATGTCGAGGTCGGCCAGTTTATGAGCGCCGGCACCCAGATCGTGACGCTCACCGATCTGTCGCGGCTGTTCGCGAACTTCACCGTGACGGAAAAGGATTCCGCCACGCTTGCGGTCGGCCAGACCGTGCGCGTCGTCGTCGACGCCTATCCCGGCCGCACTTTCGAGGGCAAGATCACCACCATCGAGCCACAGATCAGCACGGAAACCCGCAACATCCGCGTGCAGGCGACCCTCGACAACCCGGGCAACATTCTGAAGCCGGGCATGTTCACCACCATCACTGTGGTGCTGCCCGACAAGCCTGCGGTGATCACCGTGCCGGAGACGGCGGTCGAATACACGCTCTATGGCGACTCGGTCTATCGCATCGTCGAGAAGAAGGGCGATGACGGCAAGGCCTCGCTGTCCGTCGAGCGCACGTTCGTCAAGACGGGGAATCGCGTGCATGGCCGGGCAGTGATCGAGCGCGGCATCAATGCGGGCGACCGCGTGGTGGCCGTCGGTCAGCTCAAGCTGCAGTCGGGCGCCGCCGTGACGATCTCGACCGATCCGCTCCCGCCGATCCCGGCGAAGCCTCCGCTTAACTGACGTCCGATCACGGAGCGCCTGATCATGGCATTTACCGATATCTTCATCAGGCGCCCGGTGCTTGCCCTGGTCGTCAGCCTGCTCATTCTGCTGATCGGACTGCGGGCCGCGACCGATCTGCCGGTGCGGCAATATCCCAAGCTGTCGAATACGGTGGTGACCGTCACCACCGTCTATCCCGGCGCATCGCCCGAACTGATGCAGGGCTTCATCACCACGCCGCTCGAACAGGCGGTGGCGGCGGCCGAAGGCGTCGACTACATCACCTCGTCCTCGGTGCAGGGCCAGAGCGTGATCCAGGTCTACGTCAAGCTCAACTTCGACCCGAACCAGGCGCTGACCGAGGTGATGTCGAAGGTGAACTCGGTTCGCTATCTCATCCCGCGCGAGGCGAACGACCCGGTGATCCTGAAATCCACCGGCGAGACGACGGCGGTGATGTATATCGGCTTCTCCAGCAATGAGCTGTCGGGCTCCGCGGTATCCGACTATCTCACCCGCGTGGTGCAGCCGATCCTGTCCACGGTCGATGGCGTAGCCTCGGCGGACATTCTGGGCGGCCAGACCTTTGCGATGCGCATCTGGCTCGATCCGGTGCGGATGGCCGGACGCAATGTCTCCGCCAATGACGTGGTGCTCGCCATCCAGGCGAACAACTACCAGGCGGCCGCCGGTCAATCCAAGGGCTACTACATCGTCTCCAACGTCTCGACGAACACCGACCTTCAGGACGTCAGCCAGTTCAAGCGGATGATCGTCAAGTCGAAGGACGGCGGCTTCGTGCGGATGGAGGACATCGCGACGGTCGAGCTCGCTGCGCAGAGCACGGACGCGAGCGTGGCGTTCAGCGGCGAGTCCGCGATCTTCATCGGCATTCAGGCGACCCCGCAGGGCAACCCGCTCAATATCGTGAAGGGCGTTCGCGCGCTGTTCCCGGATCTTGAGCGCAACCTGCCGCCGTCGATGAAGATGAAGGTGGCCTACGACTCCACCAAGTTCATCCAGTCGTCGATCAACGAGGTGGTGAAGACGCTTGGTGAAGCCGTCATCATCGTGATCGTGGTCATCTTCCTGTTCCTCGCCTCGCTGCGCTCGGTGATCATCCCCGTGGTGACCATCCCGTTGTCGCTGATCGGCGTGTGCAGCCTCATGCTGGCGGTCGGCTTCAGCATCAATCTGCTGACGCTGCTGGCCATGGTGCTGGCGATCGGCCTTGTGGTCGACGACGCCATCGTCGTGGTCGAAAACATCCACCGCCATCTCGAGGAGGGGCTGCCGCCCGTTCAGGCGGCGCTGAAGGGCGCCCGCGAAATCGTCGGTCCGGTGATCTCGATGACGATCACGCTCGCCGCGGTCTATGCGCCGATCGGCTTCCTCGGCGGTCTCACCGGCTCGCTTTTCCGCGAGTTCGCCTTCACGCTCGCCGGTTCGGTGATCGTGTCCGGCGTCATCGCGCTGACGCTGTCGCCGATGATGTGCTCGACGCTCCTCAAGGGCGCAGACGATGGCTGGTTTGCCCGCAAGGTCAATTCGGTCTTCGGCCGGGTGACGAACGGCTACGGCCGGATGCTCGACCGCTCGCTCGACTATCGCATCGTCACCGGCCTGTTCGCCGTGGTCATTCTCGGTCTTGTCGGCTTCATGTATATGAACACCGCCAAGGAGCTCGCGCCCGAGGAGGATCAGGGCATCGTCTTCGCCGTTACCAAGGCGCCGAAATACGCCAACATCGACTACGCGAATTTCTACAGCGCTAAGGCCGACCAGGTGTTCGCCTCGTTCCCCGAGACGGATCTGCGCTTCATCATCAACGGCATCAACGGCCCGAACAACGGCATCGCCGGCATGCTGCTCAAGCCGTGGGACGAGCGCAAGCGGTCGTCGACGCAGCTCAAGCCGCTGGTGCAGCAGGGGCTCAGCAAGATCGAGGGCATCAACGCCTTCGCCTTCAACCTGCCGCCGTTGCCCGGAAACCCGGGCGGCCTGCCAGTGCAGATGGTGATCTACTCGACGACGGGTTTTCAGACCGTCTATGAGGAGATGAACAAGATCAAGGACGCCGCGCGCAAGAGCGGCCTGTTCATCGCCGTCGACAGCGACCTCGACTTCAACCAGCCTGTGGTGCGGGTGAAGATCGACCGCTCGAAGGCCAGCGACCTCGGCATCACCATGCAGCAGATCGGCGGCACGCTCGCGACGCTGCTGGGCGGCAACTACATCAACCGCTTCAATCTCGAGGGCCGCTCCTATCAGGTGATCCCGCAGGTGCCGCGCGAGAAGCGGATCTCGCCGGAGTCGCTGGCGGGCTACTTCATCGGAACCCCGAGCGGCCAGCAGGTGCCGCTTGCAACCGTCGTTTCGATTGAAACTGGCACTGACCCGAACGCGCTGACGCACTACAACCAGCTCAACTCTGCCACCTTCCAGGCGGTGCCGATGCCGGGCGTCACGATGGGGCATGCGGTTGACTTCCTAGAGAGCGCTGCGAAAAAGCTGCCGTCCGGCTTTAGCCACGACTATCTGGCGGACAGCCGGCAGTATGTGAAGGAAGGCAACCAGCTCGCGATCGCCTTCGGCTTCGCGCTGATCATCATCTTCCTGGTGCTGGCGGCGCAGTTCGAAAGCCTGCGTGACCCGCTCGTCATCCTCATCAGTGTTCCGATGGCGATCTCGGGTGCGTTGGTGCCGCTGTTCTTCGGCGTCGCGACCATGAACATCTACACGCAGGTCGGCTTGCTGACCCTGATCGGCCTCATCAGCAAGCACGGCATTCTCATGGTCGAGTTTGCCAACGAGCTCCAGATCAGCAAGCGCCTCGACCGCCGCGCGGCGATCGAGGAGGCGGCCCGGGTGCGGCTCCGCCCGATTCTGATGACGACGGCGGCGATGGTGGCGGGTCTTCTGCCGCTGCTGACGGCGTCGGGCGCGGGCGCGGCGAGCCGATTCTCCATCGGTCTTGTGGTCGTGTCCGGCATGCTGATCGGCACGCTGTTCACGCTGTTCGTGCTGCCGGCGGTCTACACCGCGATCGCGACCGACCACCGCGCCGCGGCGAGCTCGAAACGCAGCCGGCAGATCGCCGAGTTCGACATGGAAACCCGCGGGGCCTGAGCCCTGCCTGCGGCGGCGCCTCAGCCTTGATGCGCCGCCGTCGTCAGCCAATCGCGGAAGGCCTTCAGCTTCGGCGGGTCGGGCCTGTCAGCAGGTGACACCAGATAGAAGCCGGCATTGGCGGGCAACTTGATCTTGAACGGCGCAACCAGCCGCCCGGTGGCAAGATCTGTCGCGACATAAGTGGTGCGGCCGATCGCGACGCCCAGCCCGTCGACCGCGGCCTGAACCGTCATCAATTGCAGATCGAAGCTCAATCGCGGGCCATCGAGCAGCGTCAGCGGCAGGTCGGCCGCCGTCAGCCACAATTGCCAGTCCTCGCTTGCGCCGACCATGGTGTGCAGCAAGACATGGTGCGCGAGATCCTTTGGCTCGCGCAGCGGGTGTGCGCCGCTTAGGAGCGCAGGGCTGCAGACCGGGAAAAGCTCGTCCGCCATCAGCCAGTCGGCGCGCACGTCGGGCCAGCCGCCGACACCGTAGCGGATTGCGACATCGACATCATCGCGCGCGAAATCGACCAGAGTTGTCGATGACGTAATCCGCACATCCATGCCGGGATGGGCTTCATGAAAATTCGCCAGCTTCGGCAGCAGCCACTTCGAGGCGAATGACGCGAGCGTGCTGACGGTGAGGATGCGGGCGCTGTCCTTGCGCATCAGCCGCTCCGTCGCAAGGCGCAGGTCCTGAAATGCCGATCGCACGCCGGGCAGGTAGTCCATGCCCTCGCGCGTCAGGGTGAGGGCGCGGGTGTGGCGGTGGAACAGGCGGACGCCGAGTTCTTCCTCGAGCCTGCGGATCTGGTGGCTGATCGCGGTCTGGGTGACGTTCAGCTCCGCCGCCGCGGTCGTGAAGCTGAGGTGCCGCGCGGTGGCCTCGAATGCGCGCAATCCGTTCAGCGAAGGCAATCGAGCGTTCATCGGACTGGCCTCGCATGAGATTATGTCATCAGTCTCGGGATAAAGTGTCGTTTGTCAAGGTCGGCTCTGGGGCGCATCTTTGGCTCCAACTGGTGGTCAGGGAGACGGAGCATGACCCGGCATTTGATCCCATCGATGACAAATCATCATCCTCATTGGCACTTGAGCCAGGCGGACCTGCGCAGCCTCTTCAAAACCTGGCGCTCGCGGGCAATCGCTCGGCGCGAACTGGCGCGGTTTACTGAGCGGGATTTCCACGACATCGGCCTGACCTGGGATGACGTTGAGCGCGAGGTCAGGAAGCCGTTCTGGCGGAGTTAGGCCGATGCTTGGCGCAACCAATACGGCCCCGGTTGTATGGGGAGTAACGGCGCTTGCGCTCCTGCAACTGGGGCACGTGATGCTGCTAGACGATGGCACGCCGCTGGTGACACGATTTATCGAGCGTGGCGATGCGGCTGCGCTCCAGGAATACGTCCGGTCGCTGTCGCAGCTCTCGCGCTCGAGCCGCTTTCTCGGTGCCGCAAGCGAGCTGCCACGGAGCGAACTCGAACAATCCCTGCGCGTGGGAGACGGCGGGCGCTTTTCGCTGATTGCCGAGATCACCGTGGGCGGCGTTCCGCATATCGTCGCCGAGGCGCGTTACGCGCTCAACGGGCAGGACAATTCGGTCGAGATCGCGCTGTCGATTCACGATCAATGGCAGCGGCACGGGATCGGCATGGCGATCATGTCCGATCTGGAATGCCGTGCGGCGGCGCTCAACGCCGACAGCGTGTTCGGCGACATGCTCGGCACCAATGCCGGAATGCGCGCGCTCGCGGCGAAGCGCGGCTACGCCTTCGAGCGGACGCCAGGGGACTGGCGGCTGCTTCGCTTCCGCAAAAGCGTCACTGCGCTCCATGGCCAACCGTGCGTCTGCCTTGCTGAGGCGCGGGTACCGGGTGCCGTTGTGCGCTCATGACCGTTGTAGCGTTTTCGCGCGGCCGCGTTTTACGGTTTGCCATTTGCTTGCGTTTGAGGCTGGATTAAAGCACGCGGTTTTCAATTCAGCGAGGGGGCGATGCGGGCGGTTCTTGTCGATGCGACCGAGGAGTTTGACCGAATTGTCCGGCGGCTTCGCCGCCCTGACGATATCGAGGTGACCATCAATCTCGACCCCGATGTGAAGCCCGAGGCGCTGCCCGATGTCTTGGGCGATGCCGAGATCGCGATGATTGATCACACCTATCTGCCGACGCCGGTCGCGAAGCGTTGCCGCAGCCTCAAGCATGTCGTCTTTCTCGGCACCGGCGCGCGCAGCTACATGAACATCGAGGAATTGGCCGAACTCGGCATCGCCGTGCACATCATCAAGGGCTATGGCGACACCGCGGTCGCCGAATGCGCGATGGCGCTGATGTGGGAGGCGGCGCGGGGCATCAGCTTCATGGACCGCCGCGTGCGCAGCGGCGAATGGATCCGCGTCGAGGGCGTGCAGCTCACTGGTAAGACGCTGGGGCTGATCGGCTTCGGCGGCATCGCCGCCGAGATGGCGCGGATGGCCAGCGGCATCGGCATGAAGGTGATCGCCTGGAATCGCACGCCGAGAACCGTCCCCGGCGTGACCTTCGTCGATCTGCCGACGCTGCTTGCGGCGAGCGATGTCGTGTCGCTGCACCTGCTCCTGAATGACGAGACGAGGGGGCTTTTGTCCCGCGAGCGCATCTTTGCGATGAAGCGCGGGGCCATTTTGGTGAACACCGCGCGCGGCGATCTGCTCGACGAGGCGGCGTTGATCGATGCCCTCATTCAGGGGCATCTGCGCCATGCCGCCCTTGACGTATATTCTGTCGAGCCGTTGCAGCCCGGCCACCCTTTCCGCACCATGGAGAACGTTACGCTGGCTGCTCATTCGGCGTTCCGCACCCCCGAGGCCTCGGACAATCTGATTGAGGCGGCGCTGGTGCATTGCCGGCGCATTTTTGCGCAGAGCCGCGCGGCCTGAGAGAAGGCGGGCGCGAGCGCAACGCTCGGCGATCGAAGTGTGACCGGGGCCGAAGAATTATTCTTTGGCGCATGCCTGATCGGCAAAATCGTTCTATCGGGCGGCGGTGTGCCGGGTTAAACATCCCGCATGGTCACAGTTGCTGAAGCGTTCCACGACGATACGAAGGCGCGCGCCAATGTCGCCCGCCTCGCCACCGCGCAAGCTCTGGGCGGCGCCAATGCCGCCGTCATATTCGCGACCGGCTCGATTGTCGGCGCAACTCTCGCGCCGACGCCGGCGCTCGCGACCGTTCCGATCTCGGTCTATGTTCTTGGCCTTGCCTGCGGCACGCTGCCCGCGGGCATGATCTCGCGCAGCTATGGCCGGCGAGCGGCCTTCCTGATCGGTTCGGGCTTCGGTGCGCTGTGCGGCTTTCTGGCGGCCGCCGCCATTCTCTACGCCTCGTTCTCGCTGTTCTGCGTGGCGACCCTGTTCGGCGGGTTTTACGGGGCGGTGACGCAGACCTATCGCTTTGCCGCTGCCGATGGCACCAGTCTAAAATTCCGCCCGAGGGCGGTGTCGTGGGTGATGGCGGGCGGGGTGTTCGCCGGCGTGCTGGGGCCGCAACTGGTCGAATGGACCATGAATGCGTTTCCGCCCTATCTGTTCGCCGCAAGTTTCCTCGTGCAGGCATTGGTGGCGCTGCTCGCCATGGCGGTGCTGGCAGGCGTCGATGCGCCGAGGCCAGCACAGGCCGAGCTCGCCGGCGGCCGGCCACTGCGAGAGATCGTGCGCCAGCCGCGTTTCATCGCGGCGGCGATCTGCGGCGTTGCTTCCTATGCGCTGATGAATCTCGTGATGACTTCTGCGCCGCTCGCGATGCAGACGTGCGGGCTTTCGCTCAGCGATTCAAATTTCGGCATCCAGTGGCACATCGTGGCGATGTATGGCCCGAGCTTTTTCACCGGCGGGCTGATCGCCCGTTTCGGCGCGCCCGCGGTGATCGTGCTGGGCCTCTTGCTCGAGGCGCTGGCGGCGGCGATCGGGCTCGCCGGCATCACCACGCTGCACTTCTGGACCGGGCTGATCGTGCTCGGCCTTGGCTGGAATTTCGGTTTTGTCGGCGCAACCGCCCTGGTGCTGGAAACCCATCTGCCACAGGAGCGCAACAAGGTGCAGGCGGTCAACGATTTCCTCGTCTTCGGAACGATGGCCGTCGGCTCCTTCGCCTCGGGCAGCATTCTCGTCAATTACGGGTGGGACATGGTCAACTGGATCGTCTTCCCCCCGGTGGCGATCGCGCTGCTCGCGCTGGCCTACGACGCCTCGACCCGCCGCCGCAGGGTGGCTGTCTAGCACGGCCGCCGCTCAGGTTTCGTCGACGACGCCGTTGCGCAGCACGCCGATGTTTTCGGCCGCCACCTCGATCACGTCGCCGGGCTGAAGGAAGCGCGGCGGATCGAAGCGCGCGCCCGCGCCGGTCGGTGTGCCGGTGATGATGACGTCGCCCGGTGCGAGCGTCGTGAAGGTCGAGATGTAGTTGATCAGATAGCGGAAGCCGAAGATCATCCGGCCGGTGCGGTCGTCCTGCCGCAGCTCGCCGTTGACGCGCGTGGTGAGGCGGATGTCGGCGATCTGCGCCTCGTCCCGGAAAGGAACGATCCACGGCCCGAGGCTGCCGGTCGCGTCAAAATTCTTGCCCTGCGTGACGTTGAATTTTGCGTGGCGCACCCAGTCGCGGATCGTGCCTTCATTGCACAGCGTGACGGCGGCGACGTGATCGAGCGCGTTCGCCTCCGGGATGTGGCGGCCGCCCTTGCCGATGATGAGCACGACCTCGCCCTCGTAGTCGAGCTGCGATGATGCCTTCGGCCGCACCAAGGGGGCTTCGTGGCCGACGAAGGAGCGCGGCGTTCGCATGAACATGCTGGGAAATTTTGGCGCGGCCTGGCCGTCCTTGTATTCCTCGTTGCGGTCCGGGTAGTTGACGCCGATGCAGATAATTTTTTCCGGCGTCGGGATCGGCGGCTGCCAGATAATCTCGCCAGGCGCGAAATCGGCTTCAAAGCCTGCGGCCTCTTCGGCAAGCCGGCGCAGCGCCCCAGCCTCGATCACGTGGCGCAATGTCGGCATCGCCGCGCCGTGGCGCGCGGAAAGGTCGACGATGCCACGATCGGTGACAGCGCCGTAACGCTGCGTGCCAGCGGCGGTGAAGGTAGCAAGGCGGCCATAGTCGGGCATGGACTTTTCCTCTTGCCGCGTCAGTCGGCGATCACGACATCGGCGACGAACTGCGGATCGCGCACCTCCTCACCGACGAACGGGGTGCCTTGCTCGAACCACGACCGCGGTGCAGGCGCGCCCCACAGCGTCTGGCGGCGCGGATCACGCAGCGACCAGCGCAGCGGCTCGTGGTCCGGGTCCATGGTCTGATAGTCGCTGGAATAGACCTCGAGGCGGTGGCCATCGGGGTCGCGGACATAGAGGAAGAACGCATTGGAGATGCCGTGCCGCCCCGGGCCGCGCTCGAGGTTTTTGAGATAGCCGCTCGATGCCATCACGTCGCACAGGTGCAGAATGTTCATCGGCGTCGGCGCCCAATATGCGAAGTGATGCAGGCGCGGGCCCTTGCCGTTGGTGATGGCGAGATCGTGGACGTTACCTTTACGATGCATCCACGCGGCGGCGATGCGGCCGTTCGGCCCGTCCTCCTCAGCATATTCGGTGAGACGGAAGCCGAGTTTGGCGTAGAAATCGATGGTGTCCTGCACTTCGGGTGCAAAGATGTTGAGATGATCCAGCCGCTGCGGATGGCATCCCCTGTGCAGGTCGAATCGGCGCATCAGGTGCGGGCGCTTTTCCATTGCCGCGTAGAGCTCGACGCGAAACCCGAATGGATCGGTGAATTGCAGCGTCCGTTTCTGGAACGGCTCGTCCGTGAAGGCGTGGTCGAGCTTGTGCTCGGCGCAGAATGCCGCGGCCTTGTCGAGGTCGGCCTCATGCGCGACGCGAAAGCCGATGCGGCGGCAGCCGGGCTTTGCGCTCTTGCGCAGGACGAGCGAGTGGTGCTGGTGCTCCTCGCTGCCGCGCAGATAGAGTGCGTCATCGCTCTCGTCCTCGACATGCAGGCCGACGATGGTCTCGTAGAATCTGCGGCTCTCGGCAAGATTGGCGACATCCAGCACGACGTGGCTGCAACGGACGATGTTGAACGGCGGATCGAAAACGTGCTGTGGCACCGGCATCTTGTTGTTTCCTGTCAGTGTGACGCTTGATGCGCTCTGTTGCTTGCTGGAGCTAAATATGTCCGCGCGGCGGCTAGCCTGCGGCTTCCTTCGGGCCGGCGAGGGCAGTGTGCAGGTTGTTGCGCTTGAAGCTGGTTTGCTTGTCGTTGATCTGCATGTCGAGCGAGACCGCCAGCGTCCCGGAGGCGAACACCGGCTCGAGCGCCGCGCAGAGAGCATCGAACACATGCTGACCTGCGGCCTTGCGAGCGGCCAGATCCCGGCCCTCGCCGATGCGCGCGACCATCGCGAGGAAGGCGTGGTCGGGATTGCCGTCGGCGATGGAGACAAAGTCGCAGCGGATGGCGCGGACGCGAATGCCGCCGAGCGGAAAAATGCCGGTCTCGATCGCCGATCGGCGGACCAGATCGACGATCTCTGCCATATTCACCCGGCCATCCAGATTGGCCGAATATTCGATGGTGAAATGGGGCATACGGCGTTGCTCCAAAATATTGCGCATCGTTGGGATCGCGATCGCGCGCAACCCGCAAATTCGATGCTGATCGAGAATAATTAACATGTTAAATTGTCGGGAGCAATGCGTCCCATTCTGCCAGCGTGCAGGCCGGGGCCGAAGATCCCGTGCAGAGTAGAGCCGATGTCCACACCGAAAAATCCCGCGCCGGGCGGCGGCCGCACCGGCCCTGAGGCGAATGCCGATGTGACGGCTGAGTGCGCGCCGCTGCGGGCTTTCTCGCGCTCGCTGCCGATGTCGCTTCTGCGCGGCCGGGAGGCGGTGATGCGGCATTTTCGCCCCGCGCTTCGCCAGCACGGCCTGACCGAGCAGCAGTGGCGCATTCTCCGCGCGCTGACCGCGGTGGACGAAGTCGAGGTGACGGAGCTGGCGCGGATGGCGTTTTTGCTCGGGCCGAGCCTGTCGCGCATCCTGCGTGATCTCGAGGGGCGCGGTTTGCTTTCGCGGCGTTCGGTCGAGACCGATCTGCGGCGCGGCACCGTGGCGATTACGCCGCAGGGGCTCGAGCTGATTGCGCAGGTCGCGCCGTTCTCGGAAAAGATCTACGCGCTGATCGCAGAGCGTTACGGCGAGGCGGACCTGCAGCGCCTGCAAGCCATGCTGGCCGATCTTGAAAGCTGCCTCATGGCGGTGCCGGCAGGTGGCGGTGCTGATGTCGCCGATGAATAGTCGTCTCAGCTCTCTGCGCGCCACTCCAAAATTCCGTCGCCCGCCGCGTGGATTGCGCCGCGGATGCCGATTGGCGTGTTGTCGCCATCGGTGAGGCGGGCGAGGGTGGCTGCATCGTCGGCGGGCACGCGGGCGAGCGCGCGCGTTGCGGGGGCGGTGCGCAGCACGGCGACGCCGTGCTCGGCCTCGCCCTTGCGGTTGTAGAGGATCGTGAACGTCTCGAGCGTCGCCGCGCCGCTCGCCTCGGTGACGAAGCCCGGCACCTTTTCCCGCGCGGCATCGGCCTTGGCCTGAACGCTGGTGTCCTGTTCGAGCGGGGTGCGGGGAGGCTGCGGCGACAGCACCAGCGCGTGATGTTTGGTGACGTAGCCGCCCTGGCCGTAGAGTAGCCCGAGCCTTGCGCCGGACCGGATTCTGCGTGTCATCGCGCAGGCGGCGTGCGCCATATAGTCGTTCAGCGGCGCGCCGAAAAATGTCAGCCCGCCGGTGACCGTGGGCTCGAAATTCTCGCCGAGGCCGAGCGTGCGCCGCGCCATTTTCGGCACGCAGGGAAAGCAGCTATAGAGTTCGATTGCATCGAAGCTGTTGCCGTCTGCAATTGATCGGGCTTCCCCCAGCACCGCGTTCTGCGCGTGGCTCTGATAGAACTGGTCTCGGCCAAGAATGTCGCGCGGCTCCTCCGCCGAAGCGCCGCCGTGAACATAGACGAGGCGGCTGTCGGGAATGCCTGCGGCGCGGGCGTGGGCCAGCGAGGTGACGATGATCGCCGCGCTCTGGTTCACCGAAGGGTTGGCGACCATCAGCTTGGAATAAGGCCAGGCGATCAGCCGGTTGTCGGCGGTCGGGGTGGTGATCGTGTCGCCGTCGAAGGTGCGCTTCAGCCAGGCTTGCGGATTGGTCGCGGCGACGGCGGCATAGCGCGACCACAGCGCGCCGGATTCCGCAAGCGCTGCGCGCGGCGACTGGCCCCAATGGGCAGCGGTCGCGGCATCGTAAAGCGGATAGATCGCGACCGGCTGGGCAAGGCCAAGCGCAACCGCCAGCGGATGTTGATAATGCGCGCCGCGCAGCGGCGAGGGGACGTCATGGGCGAATGGCGTCCACGGCAGCGTAATGCCGGCGCGTTCCGCCTTGGTCGCGGTGCTCTGCGCTTCGCCGCCGGCAACCGCCGCGACCTTGCTTTCCCCGCGCGCGATGCGCTGCGCCGCTTCATGGAGAAAGCGGATCGGGCTTTCGCCGCCCACGGGGCCATAGTTCGCGCGGGCCGGCGCAATGCCGAGCTGTTTGCAGATAAGCTGCGCCGGATCGTGATAGCGCCAGCTGACAAAGTTCACGACATCAAGGGAATCGAGATCGCGCAGGAGCGTGCTGCCAGCGTCCGCTTCGGCCCGCCGCAGCGCCGCGACGATCAAAGCCACCGGCTCGAGGCCCTCCGCGGGATTTGTTGGATGATCGGATATCTCACCGACGCCGACAATCACGGGGATGCGGTCGGCCGGGATTGCCGTCCGCGCGGCGTTCGCTGTCATGTCGGTCATCGTCTCAGGTCATCCAAACACTTTTTTTGTTCTTTGCTTTCGCCGCGCCGCCAGCGAGGGGAGGGCGATCAGCCCCGTTGCGCCTTATCTCTTTCATTCTGGGCGACGATGGCATCGCGTGCCGCTTTCCATTCCGCATCGTTCCATTTGCGCAGCTCGTAAAAATTGCCGCCGGTGGCGAGCGCCTGCGCGCCGTCCATCGCAATGGTCTCGCCGCTGATCCAGTCACAGCCGCCGGAGATCAAAAATGTCGCGAGGTTCTGCAGCTCCTCGAGGCTGCCGACGCGGCCCATCGGGTTGCGCTCCTTGGTGCGCGCGCCGGGGGCTTCGCCGGGGTTGAGCCGCTTGCTCATGCCTTCGGTCGGAATTTCGCCGGGAGCGATCGCATTGAGGCGGATGCCGTAGCGGCCCCATTCCTGCGCCAGCGACATCGTCATCGCGTGGATCGCCGCCTTGCTCATCGCGGACGGGACGACGAAGGGGCCGCCATTGCGCACCCAGGTAACGACGATCGACACGACATTGCCGCCGTGGCCGCCCTGGATCCAGCGCTTGCCGACGGAATGGGTGACGTAGAACGTGCCGTGCATCACCGTGTTGGCGATGGCGTCGAAGCCGCGCGAGGACATGTCCTGCGTGCGCGAGATGAAGTTGCCGGCGGCATTGTTGACGAGGTCGGTGAGCGGGCCGTCGGTGAAGATCGTGTCGATCATCTCGTCGACCGCGGCGGCATCGCGGATATCGACGCCATGGCTGACGACATGGCCGCCATAGAGGTCCATCAGTTCGGTCGCCGTTTCGGCGCAGATCGCCCGCCGCCGGCCGCAGATGTGGACCTCCGCGCCCAGGCTGAGAAACTTGGCCGCCATGGCTTTGCCAAGGCCCGTTCCACCCCCGGTTACCAAAATACGCCGCCCGCTGAGAAGGTTAGGGATGAACATCGGTTGTTCCTCGATGGGGGTTGGTCATATATTAGTTAGTTGGTTGATTAATCTAAAAGTCTAATGGACTGTGTAGGATATGCAAGCGGAGGAATTGGCATGAATGATCGCGTGACGGTGTCGCTCTCGAATGGCGTGGCTGATGTCCGGCTGGCCCGACCGGACAAGATGAATGCCCTCGACATCGAGATGTTTGACGCGCTCGTGGCGACGGCCGAGCGGCTGTCGAACGAGAAGGGGTTGCGCGCGGTCGTTCTCTCCGGCGAAGGGCGGGCGTTCTGCGCCGGGCTCGACATGGGGCGCTTCTCGGCGATGAAGGACCACGGCGGCAACGGCATCGTCGGCGGCGAGAAGCGCGATCTGACGATCCGCACCCACGGCGATGCCAACAAGCCGCAGCAGGCGGTCTGGGGCTGGCGGCAACTGCCGGTGCCGGTGATCGCGGCGGTGCACGGGGTCGCGTTCGGCGGCGGCTTTCAGCTCGCGCTCGGCGCGGACATGCGGTTTCTGTCGCCCGATGCGCGAATGTCGATCATGGAGATCAAGTGGGGCCTGGTGCCGGACATGGCGGGCACGCCGATCCTCGCCCGCCTGGTGCGCGACGATATTTTGCGCGACCTGACCTTTACCGGCCGCGTTTTTTCCGCGCAGGAAGCGATGAGCTACGGCCTCGCGACGCGCGTGGTCGAAGATCCCTACAAGGAAGCGATGGAAGCGGCGCGCGAAATTGCGGGCAAGAGCCCGGATGCGATCCGCGCCGTCAAGCGCCTCTTCAACAAGCTCTCGGTTGATCCCGCCCCGGCATTGCTGGCGGAGTCGGTGGAGCAGCAAAAACTGATCGGCTCCGCCAACCAGCTCGAGGCGGTGCGGGCGAACCTGGACAAGCGCGAGCCGCGTTTTTCCGATAGCTGAGTGGGGCGCGGCATGGCGGCAGTTTCGAGCGCCGATGACGCGATCGGCGGTGATCGTCTGACGTATGGCATTCGCAGCGGGGAGCGTCGCCGCAGCCAGGCCGATGTCGCGGCGCGCTCGCAAAAGATCGCGGGCGGCTTGCGGCGGCTCGGGATCCGCCCCGGCGATTGCGTCTGCGTGCTGATGCGCAACGACATCACCTTCATCGAGATCGCCAGCGCGGTGATGATGCTCGGCGCCTATGCGGTGCCGATCAACTGGCACTTCAAGCCGGACGAAGTGGCCTATGTGCTGGGCGATTCCGGCGCAGCGGTGATGATCGGCCATGCCGACCTGCTGCATCCGCTCAAGGACGCGGTGCCTGCCGGCGTTGTCGTGCTCAGCGTTGCCGTGCCGCCGGAGATTATTGGGGCCTATGAGATCGACCCGGCGCATCTGGCCGCGCCATTCTTCGCGCGCGATTTTGAAGACTGGCTCGCTGAGCAGTCTCCCTATGACGGCCCCGCGCTGCCGCAGCCGCAGAGCATGATCTATACGTCGGGCACCACTGGCCATCCGAAAGGCGTGCGCCGGGCTGCGCCGACGCCCCAGCAGGCCGCCGCGGTGGACGGTATGCGCCGGCTGGTCTACGGCCTCAGGCCGGGCATTCGCGCGATGCTGCCGGGACCGCTCTATCATTCCGCGCCGAATGCGTTCGGCATCCGCGCCGGGCGGATGGGCGAGGCGCTGATCCTGATGCCGCGCTTCGAGGCGGAAGAGTTTTTGCGACTGGCTCAGGACGAAAAGGTCGATACCGTCTTCATGGTGCCGACCATGTTCATCCGGCTCTTGAAGCTGCCGGAAAGCGTGCGGCGCGCCTACGATGTCTCATCGCTGCGCCACGTCATCCACGCGGCGGCGCCATGTCCCGCCGAGGTGAAGCGGGCGATGATCGACTGGTGGGGGCCGGTCATCTTCGAGTTCTACGGCAGCACGGAATCCGGCGCGGTGACTTTTGCGACCTCGCAGGATGCGCTTCTGAAGCCGGGCACCGTCGGCCGCGTGACGCCGGGCGCCGAACTGCGCTTTCTCGACGATGACGGCCGGGAAGTGCCGCGCGGCGAAGTCGGCGAGATCTATTCGCGCTTTCACGACTACCCGGACTTCACCTATCACAACAAGCCCGAGAAGCGCCGCGAGATCGAGCGCGATGGCTTCATCACCAGCGGCGATGTCGGCTACATGGACGAAGACGGCTATGTCTTCGTCAACGATCGCAAGCGCGACATGGTGATCTCGGGCGGCGTCAACATCTATCCCGCCGAGATCGAGGCGGTTCTCCATGGATTGCCAGGCGTCAGGGATTGCGCGGTGTTCGGCATTCCGGACGAGCAGTTCGGCGAGGCGCTGATGGCGGTGGTCGAGCCGCTGGACGAGGGCGGGCTCGATCTTGCCGTGCTGCGCGCGCAGCTTCGGCAGGCGCTCGCCGACTACAAGGTGCCGAGGCATATCGAGATCCGAAAGGACCTGCCGCGCGAGGATTCCGGAAAGATATTCAAGCGCCGTCTGCGCGAGCCCTACTGGCAGAAGGCCGGGCGCAGGATCTAGGTGCCTTCTGAAGAAAAAAAGCCCGCGTGGCACAGGCCTCGCGGGCTTTTTCTTCCGCTGCCTAATATCAGATCGGATCCCAGCTAAAAATGTCGGCCGAACGGTCGAGCTTGTAGAACGACGATTTCAGCGCTGGCATGCCGTGCTCCTTCAGCGTCTCGCAGGTCCAGCCCTCGCTGCGGTGGATCGACCGCAGCGGCCGCGACTGGCTCATCAGGAAGATCTCGTTCATCCGCACGGCGAAGATCTGGCCGGTGACATCCTTGGCATCGTCGCTAAGCAGGAAGGCGACCAGCGGTGCGATCTTTTCCGGGCCCATCTGCTGCATTCGCGCGACGCGGGCCTTCTCGGCTTCGGTCTCTGTCGGGATGCTGCCGATCATCCGGCTCCAGGCAAAGGGCGAGACGCAGTTGGAGCGCACGTTGAAACGCTCCATGTCGAGAGCGATCGACTTCGACAGGCCGACGATGCCGAGTTTCGCTGCGGCGTAGTTCGCCTGCCCGAAATTGCCGACCAGGCCGGAGGTCGAGGTGAAGTGGACGAAGGCGCCGCTTTCCTGCTCGCGGAACAGCCGGGCCGCTGCATGCGAGACATAGAACGAGCCCATCAGGTGCACCTTGATGACGGACTCGAAAGCATCGACGCTCATGCGGTGGAAAATCGCATCGCGCAGGATGCCGGCATTGTTGACGACGCCATCGAGCCGTCCGAAGTGATCGATCGCGGTCTGCACGATCTTGCTGGCGGGGACGGCTTCCGCAACCGACTCGAAGTTGGCGACAGCGGTGCCGCCGCGCCTGCGGATTTCCTCGACGACCTCTTCGGCCGGGGCCGCGCTCGAGCCGGAGCCGTCGGAGGCACCGCCGGGATCGTTGACCACGACCTTCGCCCCTTCGGCGGCGGCGAGCAGCGCGATCTCGCGGCCGATGCCGCGGCCCGCGCCGGTGACGACGATGGATTTGCCTTCAAGTGACTTGGTCGCTGTCATAACGTTTCCTTGCTCTTTTTATTGCCGAAGTTGGTTGTCGTGTGCCGCGCCGGGAGAGAATTCAGCCCGGCCTTGCGGGATGGATGAACGGCCAGGGGCTCGCCTCGCTGTCGCGCGGCACGTCGATGGCGATGAGGCTGGGCCCGCCGCTCGCAAGCGCCTTTTCCAGCGCGGGGCGGAAATTGTCCGGCGAAGTGACGCGCGCAGCGCCGACGCCAAAGGATTCCGCGAGTTTGACGAAGTCCGGGTTGACGAGATCGGCGGCGACGACGCGGCCGTCGAATGTGGTGAGCTGGTCGCGGCGGACATTGCCGTAGGCACCGTTGTCGAACACCAGCGTGACGACGCCGATGTTGTACTGCACGGCGGTCGCCAGCTCCTGCACCGCGAACATGAAGCCGCCGTCGCCGGTGATGGCGACGACCGGGCGGTCCGGGCACGCGACCTTCGCGCCGAGCGCGGTCGGAAAGCCCGAGCCGAGCGTGCCCTGGTAGCCCGACGTGATGAAGGTGCGCGGCTGATAGATTGGAAAGCCATACCAGGAGGCGAAGCCGACCTGCGACAGCTCGTCGGTGACGATGGCGTTGTGCGGCAGCACGTCCCGCAAAATATCGAGATAGGCCATTTGCGGCTGGATGGCCTTGATCTTTGCAGCGGCGCTGGCGCTGCCCTCGCGGATTTTCTCGCGGCGGCCGGTCTGTCTCTTGTAGCCGGCCTTGCTGACGGCCGCCGCCAGCGCCGCGGTGCCAGCCTTCGCGTCGGCGACGATTGCCGCATCCGGCGTCAGGCGGCGCATCTCGGCCGGGTCGATATCGATGCGGATCGACTTCAGCCCCTGCGGCTGGAACGGCCAGCGCCACGACGGAAGTTCGAGGCGGGTGCCGATGCCGATCATCAGGTCGGTCTCCGGCCACAGCTCATAGGCAGCCGCCATGGTGAGGCCGAGTTCATGGGCATTGCTGACGATGCCGCGCCCGCTGCGAAACGCCACCACCGGCGCATCGATCATCTCGGCGAGCTCGAGGATTTCATCGGCGGCGTCAAATGCGCCCGCACCGACAAAGATCATCGGCGCGCGGCTGCCCGCGATCAGGGCGCTCGCCGCCTTGACGCGGTCGGGATCGGGGAGGGGCGGCGGCAGCACGTCGAGCGGCGCGACGGGAGCAACCGCTGCGCGCTGGGTGAACACGTCCCACGGCATCTCGATGGCGGCGGGGCCGCGGCGGCCGGACAGCATCTGCTGGAAGGCGCGGGCGATGGTTGAGGGCGCCAGGCCGGGATGCTCGACGCGTTCGGCCCATTTGACGAAGGTGCGCAAGGTGGCGAGCTGGTCCGGCATTTCGTGCAGATGGCCGCGGCCCTTGCCGAGAAACGATGTCGGCACCTGGCCGGTCAGGCATAACACCGGCTCATTGCAGCCAAACGCTGTGAGCATGGCCGCGCCGGCATTCAGCACGCCGGGGCCGGGGACAACGCTGAATGCGCTCGGCCTGCCGGTGGCGCGGCTGTAGCCGAAGGCCATATAGCCGCAGGCCTGCTCGTGGCGTGCGCCGACCACGTTCAGCTTCTCGCGCGCAAAGGCATCGAAAAGGCCATAAATCTGCGCGCCGGGCAGGCCGAACACGGTGTCGATACCGTGCGCCGACAAGCCCTTTGCCAGCGCATCACCACCGGTCATTTCGCTCAAGGTCGTCTCCACCAAAACAGTTTGCGCGTGATGGTTACGGCAAGCGCGACGCAGGTCAACCGCAGATCTGTTGATCTCTGTGCATCGCAGCAACGCGCCGCGCGTCGCATCACTGCAAAGCGCATTGATGGCCGCGGCGAACGAGCTGCTGGACACGCCGTCAAAATTTCGGTCATCTAGAAGCCGGATTAAGAAAAAGCCGACCGAAGGGAAATTCGGCATCATGATCTTGGGCCGAAGCTCTCTTTCCACCACAAACCGGCGACGACCTGGCTGGACCCCGCATTTCCGGCGTCATCGTCCCGATATAAAAGAGAGCGAATAACCCGCCATGGTGATCATTCCGGTTCAAAATCTCATCGATTTCGTCGCCGATATTTTTCGTCATGCAGGCTCGTCCGATGGCGAAGCCAAGCGCATCGCAAGCTATCTCACCACCGCCAACCTGACGGGGCACGACAGCCACGGCGTCATCCGCGTTCCGGTGTATGTGCGCTGGAAAAACCAGGGCGCGGTAAAGCCCGACCAGACCGCGGAGCTGGTGGTGGACACGCCGTCGCTCGCGGTGGTCGATGGTCGTTTTGGGTATGGCCAGACGGTCGCGCCGGAGGCGGTGCGCATCGGCATCAAGAAATGCAAGGAAAACGGCCTTGCCGCCGTGGCGCTGCGCAACGCTGGGCATATCGGCCGCATCGGCGACTGGGCCGAGATGGCGGCCGCCGAGGGGCTGGTCTCGATTCATTTCGTCAATGCCGCAGGCTCCGTTCTCGTCGCGCCCTTTGGCGGAATCGAGCGCAGGTTTTCAACCGCGCCTTACTGCGTCGGCATTCCACGGCCGGGCCAGACGCCGGTGGTGCTCGATTTCGCCACCTCGATCGTGGCCGAGGGCAAGGTGCTGGTGGCCAGCCGCGGCGGCAAGCCGCTGCCGAAGGGGGCGCTGGTGAACGCCGAGGGCGAACTCACCGAAGACCCGTCGGCGCTCTATGGCGATTATACCCCCGGCGGAACGCGCGATCACACGCAAGGCACCGGCGCGATCCGCGCCTTCGGCGACCACAAGGGCTCCGGCCTTGCCCTGATTTGCGAGCTGCTCGGCGGCGCGTTGACCGGCAACGGCGCAACGCGCCTCAATCGCCCGATGACGAACGGCATGCTGTCGATCTATATCGATCCCGCGCGCATCGACCCGGCGCATTTCTTCGACGGGGAGGTCGCGCGCTATATCGAGAGTGTGAAAAGCAGCAAGACCGTCGCCGGCGTCGACGAGGTGCTCATTCCCGGCGAGCCGGAGACACGAAGCCGCAAGGAGCGCACGGAGAACGGCATTCCGCTGTCGGACGATACGTGGGCTGCTATCGTCAACACGGCGCGCGAGGTCGGGGTCAGCGAAACGCGCATCCAGCAGGCGAGCGCCTGAATTGCCGCGAACATAAAAATCAGAAACCAGCGAAGTGGAGCAGTGCCGGTGGCAAATAACGTGAAGAAAATCTGGGCATCCGGAAAGGTCGTGGTCAACGGATGGCTCGCGATCCCGTCCGGCTTTTCCGCCGAGGTGATGGCGCAATGCGGCTTCGACAGCGTGACCGTCGACATGCAGCACGGCGTGCAGGACTATCAGTCGATGGTGCAGTGCTTTCAGGCGATGCAGGCCCATCCCGTGACGCCGATGGTGCGCGTGCCGTGGAACGAGCCGGGGATCGTCGGCAAGGTGCTCGACGCCGGCGCCTATGGCGTGATCTGCCCGATGATCAACACCAGGGAGGAAGCCGAGGCCTTCGTCTCCGCCTGCAAATATCCGCCGCGCGGCACCCGCAGCAATGGTCCCATCCGTGCCGGGCTCTACGGCTCGTCGAGCGGCTATCAGGCGACGGCGAACGAGGAGACCCTGTGCATCCCGATGCTGGAAACAAAGACGGCGGTCGGGAACATGGAGGCCATCCTCGATGTCGAAGGCATCGCCGGGGTCTATGTCGGCCCGTCCGATCTCGGCTTCTCCTATGGGCTCGTGCCGAAGCTGGATCGGGACGAGCCGGAGATTTTGAAGATTTATGACAAGCTCGTGAAGGAGTGCGAGAAGCGCAACATCTTCCCCGGCATCCACTGCAGCGGACCGGAAGGCGCGGTGCGGGCGATCAATCAGGGTTTCAAGCTGGTGACGCTGCTGAACGACAGCGGCATCATGGCGACCTATGCCCGGATGTGCGTGGATGAGACCCGCAAGAACGCGAAGGGCCGCGCATAATCTCATCCGACGTTCGCATATGCAGCGCGCCGCCGGCGGTCCCGTTTGAGGGCGATCCGCCGGCGGCGCGCCGCGTTTTGGGAAGCTCTTTGCCGGTATTTCTTCGGTTTTTGATCGCCGTGCCATAAAATCGAGTAATTTTCGCTCCAGCCTTTCAGTACCCGCAACGCAAGGGCGGCGCTGCCGCCGAACCGGTGAAGAGGGTGGCATGAGAGCACAGGCAGCACGGGCGGGCCGGCGCATTCTCTGCGTGTTTCCCCGCTACACGTCGTCATTCGGCACGTTCGAATATTCCTATCCGCTGACGGCTGGCGTGAAGGCCTTCATGCCGCCACAGGGGCTGCTGCTGATCGCGGCCTATCTTCCCGAAGCCTGGGATGTGCGTTTCATCGACGAAAACATCGCCGCCGCAAGCGAAGACGATTTCCGCTGGGCGGAGGCTGTGCTGGTCAGCGGCATGCATGTCCAGCGGGCGCAGCTCAACGACATCTGCCGCCGCGCCCATGAGTTCGATCTGCCGGTGGCGATTGGCGGCCCGTCGGTCAGCGCATCGCCGGAGTATTATCCCTCGTTCGATTATCTGCATATCGGCGAGCTTGGTGATGCTACGGACGAGCTGATCGCGCTGCTTGCCCGCGATGTCCGCCGCCCGCCGCGGCAGGTCGTGCTGGAAACCGCGGAGCGGCTGCCGATGACGCAGTTTCCCGTTCCGGCCTATGAACTTGCGCAGATCCCGCGCTACTTTCTCGGCAGCATCCAGTATTCCAGCGGCTGTCCCTATCAGTGCGAGTTCTGCGATATCCCGGCGCTCTATGGCCGCAACCCGCGCCTGAAGACGCCCGAGCAGGTGACTGGCGAACTCGACAAGCTGCTTGCATGCGGGCTGATCGGCTCGGTTTACTTCGTCGACGACAATTTCATCGGCAACCGCAAGGCGGCGCTGGAATTGCTGCCGCATCTGATCGCGTGGCAGAGGCGCACGGGTTATGTGCTGCGTTTCTCCTGCGAGGCGACGCTGAATATCGCTAAGCGCCCCGAGATTCTGGAGAAGATGAGGGAGGCGTATTTCATCACGATTTTTTGCGGCATCGAGACGCCGGACCCGGTGGCGCTGAAGGCGATCGCCAAGGATCACAACATGATGGTTCCCATCATGGAAGCGGTCGCCACGCTCAATCGCTATGGGCTGGAAGTGGTGTCGGGCATCATTCTCGGGCTCGATACGGACAAGCCGGAAACCGGCGAGCACCTCCTGCATTTCATCGACGAGTCACAAATTCCGCTGCTGACCATCAACCTGCTGCAGGCGCTGCCGAAGACGCCGCTGTGGGACCGGCTGCGGCGCGAGCATCGGCTGGTCGAGGACGACGACCGCGATTCCAATGTCCGGTTTCTGATGCCCTACGCGGATGTGGTCGCGATGTGGCAGCGTTGCATGGGAGAGGCGTATCAGCCCAGAAAACTTTTCGAGCGCTATGAGCATCAGGTCCGGTTTACTTACGCCAACCGGATCACGCCAGAATATCGGCGCTCGCGGCTGACGTGGCCCAATGTCAAACTCGGCGCGACGATCCTCAAGAACATCTTTTGGAATGTCGGTGTGCTGGGTGACTATCGCGGCGAGTTCTGGAAGTTCGCGGCCCGCCGCCTCATGCGGGGGCAGATCGAGCACCTTGTTGCAGTCAGCCTCGTTGCCCACCATCTTATCCTCTATGCGCGCATTGCGTCGCGGGGCCGCGCCAATGCCTCGCACTATTCGATGCGGCAGCGCGAGGCGCTTCCGGCGGCGGCGGAATAGGACCCTCAGGGAGGATACGGATTGCTGCCGATGCGGTAACGGATGCTTGCACAGGCCCGGACCGACCTGTTAGCCTGCGAATAATTTGATGCAATTGTCCGATGTCGCGGCTTGGCGCGACAATCGCCCGGCGAGCCGACCCGGGGCGCTGCTAAGGCTGAATTGCGGTGAGGGCGGATGACTTTGGCGAGAAGGTCAAGAGGAAATCCGGAATTCTCGACGGCGCACGAATTTGTGAAATTTGCCCGTCATTCTTCTTATTTATTTTGGCAGGCGGCGGATTCGTCGCGCCAATCCGATCCCGGACTGACAACCGAATTGGGTAAGGGATGGTCCCTGATAATCTGAGCGAGGAAGCTGCGGCGCGAAGGCAGGCAAGCATCGCCTTCGGGGTGGAACGAATTGGCGTTCTTGCGCTTCGTGCTCCGGTGATCTGGTGCATCACGCTGCTGGCGCTTTGCATCGTCGCCGTTTTCGGGCTGGAGCGCATCAAGGTCGATGACTCGCTGAGCCAGCTCTTTCGCTCCGATACGCCTGAATACAAGCAATACGAGGCGGTGACGAAGCGTTTTCCCTCCACCGAGTACGACGTGCTCGTCGTGGTGGAAGGCAAGAACCTGCTGGCTCGCGACAACCTCGAAAAATTGCGCGATCTCGTCACCGATCTGCAGCTCATCGATGGCACGCGCGGTTTGATCTCGCTGTTCTCCGCGCGGCAGGCTCCCGCTCCGGGCAAATTGCCGGCGGCACTGTTTCCACAGCAGTTGCCCACCGGCAGCGACTATGACGCCTTCATCAAGACCGTGAAGGCCAACGAGATCATTCGCGGCAAGCTGCTGTCCGAAGATGGCACACTGGCGCTGATCGTGCTGTCGCTCGATCCCCAGGTCATGGGGAACAATACCCTCAAGAAGACCATCGAGGAAATCCGCCATGTGATGGCCGAAGACCTCGCCGGAACCGGGCTGACCCAGCAGCTCTCCGGCGTGCCGGTGATGCAGCTCGAAATCCGCAATGCGGTCGAGCGCGACGGGGTAATCTACAACGTCGCGGGTATCGTCGCCGGATGCCTGATCGCAATCCTGTTCTTCCGCAGGCTGTCGTTCATGGTGATCGCCGCGTTCCCGCCGCTGATCGCCATTCTGCTGTCGCTCGGGGCGCTCGGCTGGATCGGCTTCAGCCTCAACATGTTTCTCAACGTGATGACGCCGCTGATCATGGTGATCAGCTTTTCCGACTCGATGCAGCTTACATTCGCGGCGCGCGACCGCCTGATCGCCGGCGAGGACAAATATGCCGCGTTCCGCAATGCGGTACTTGTGGTCGGCCCGGCCTGCGTGCTGACCCACGCCACTGCCGGCATTTCCTTCATTGCATTGCAGTTCTCCAATTCGGACCTGATCCGCAAATTCGGCGAGGCGGGCCTGGCTGCCACGATCATCGCCCTGATAGCAGTGCTGACGCTCGTGCCGGTGTTCGGCGTACTGTTGGTGCGCAACGAAAATGTGTTCGCCGCGCGGTTCAGGCTGGCGGACGGCGGTGTCACCGCGCTGCGGGCCTTCTGCCAGTGGATCGCCGTTCGCATGGTATCGCGGCCGGGACTTTACAGCCTGATGTCGGTAATCCTCGTCGGCGGGCTGGCGGTCGTCTATGCCCACCTTGAGCCGCGCTATCGGCTGGCCGATCAGGTGCCCGACAAGCGGCAGGCGATCGAGGCCAGCGAGCGGCTCGACGCCAAGCTCACCGGGGCCAATCCGATCGACGTGCTGATCGAGTTTCCGAAGGGGCAGAGCCTGTACTCGCCGGAAACGCTGGCGACGATCGCCGAGGTCCATTCGCTCGTCGAGAAGCAGGCGGGAGTCGGCAATGTCTGGTCGCTTGAGACACTGCGGCGGTGGCTGGCCGAGAAGGCCGGCGCGCATGATGTCGCGACGCTGAAGGAATATGTCGACCTCCTGCCCAAGCATCTGGTCCGCCGCTTCATCGATGCTGACGAGACCGCTGTCGTCGTCTCGGGCCGCGTGCCGGACAGCGATTCCAGCCAGATCCTGCCGATCGTCGAAAAGCTCGACAGTGCGCTTGCCAAGGTGCGCATGGAGCATCCCGGCTACGAGATTGCGGTGACGGGGTTGGCCGCGATCGCCGCCCGCAACAGTTCGGGCATGATCCACAAGCTCAATCAGGCGCTCACTATCGAATTTGCCTTCGTGGCCCTGTTTATCGGCCTGGCCTTCCGGTCCGTCGTTGTGATGCTGTCATGCATCCTGCCGGGCATATTCCCGGTGGTGATGTCGGGCACGTTGCTGTGGCTGCTGGGGGAGGGGCTGCAATTTGCCAGCGTCGTCGCGCTCATCGTCTCGTTCGGGCTCGGGCTGAGTGCAACCATCCATTTCCTGAACCGGCTGCGCCTGGCCGAGAGCCCGGATCTCGACCCCGCGGTGTCAGTGGAGCGGGCGACGGTTCTGGTCGGACCAGCGCTGATCTTGACGACGGTGGTGCTGGCCTGCGGGCTGGTCGTGACGGTGTTCTCGGATCTGCCGTCGCTGCGGCTATTCGGCTGGCTGAGCGCGTTCTCGATGATCGCAGCGCTGTTCGCCGACCTGTTCATCCTGCGGCCGACGTCGATGTGGCTGATCCGGATGAATCAGAAGCTGCGCGGGCGCGCGAAGACGCCAGCGCCCGCCGAGCACTGACCGCCGGCTCGCTTCCGTCGCGCATGGCCTGTGGCCAAAAGAACAAGGCACCCTGTTCGGGGCGCCTGCGTTTTTCGGGTTGGCAGGCGAGGTCAGCCGCCGCGGGTCATCGTGATCGTGACGCCGCGCAGATCGCCCTTGGAATCGATCGTGACGGACTGCCTGTTGCCCCGCGTCGTGACCGACAGGTTGCCGGCAAAGCCGGCCGCCTGCACGAAGACGTCGATGCGGCCGTCACGGACCCTGCCCTGAAGTTCGCCGTTAAGGCCGCGGCTGGCCTCACTCCATCGGCCGGTGACGGTTCCACCGGTGGCGACAACGTCGCTGGAGAGGTCAAAGCGATAGCTGTCGCTGGCGCAGCGCAGCGACTGGGTGAGGGCGTTGCCGGCTTGGGCGACATTGTATTGTGCGCGGCAGCGGATTCGTTCCTTCGAGCCGTCAGAGAGGGAGACGGTGCCGCTGCCGGTCCACGCGCCGCCAAAATGGATGAACGGTCCCGATTGGGCATACCCGGGGGAAACGGTCATCAGCAGCAGCGCGCAGGCGAATCCCGCGCCGCGCAAAGCAACCGAAGAGAGTGCCGTGTCAAAGCGCTTCATGTTGAATGTTCCGTCTCACGTCAGGGCTGATCAAGTAGTGGCATCCGCAAAGGCAACGTTTAGTTGGCGATCTTGGTTTCAGGTTCAATCGCGCACTGATACGCGGCAGCGCCATCTGGCGCAGCCGGGAGTCTGTGCCACACACGAAACAACGAAAAAATTCTACGTTCCCCGTCCGGCTGGTTCAAGGTGCAAGGCACGCTTGTTCGCAATCTCATCAAGCCGGGAATGGCGGGTCTTCCTCTTATTCCCGCCGTATTTTTCATGCGTTCTGCACACGAAAATCTATATATTGAGGCGTATGGATCCCGATATCCATAGCGCCTCCTGTTGCGGGTCGCGGTGAGGGTGTCGGTCGTGATGCCTTATAAGGAATGATGTCTTGAGAGCACCTCTGGTTCTAACTGCCCTTGTCGTTGCGTTGATGAGCACCACGGCATCTGCGCAGCAGCCCCAGCAGCGCAGCGGCACCAAGCAGGAGCACGATGCCTGCTCGCGCGACGTGGCGCGCCATTGCCGGCACGTTATCGATCAGGGCGATCTCGTCATCCTGTCCTGCCTTCAGCAAAACCGCCAGAGACTGACCAAGGCCTGCGCCCAGGTTCTCATCAATCACGGCCAGTAACCTGCCCCGCCAAGGGCGCGCGAGCCGCGTCCGGGCCATGAACGCGGTGGTCGGCCCTACCGGCTGACCATTGAGCAATTCTGCAAAAATCGCCTATATGGGAGCTCGAGGGGTTGCGGAGGTGACGCAGCCCCATTTTGGCTTGGACGCGACGTTCGCGCGGCGTCGGTACTGCCCTTGGCAGCGGCGTTACTGCGCGACACCTGAACTGCAATCGGATTTCGATGACAATCGCGAGCGAGACCAGAACCGGCAAGACGCATCAGGATGAAAATTTCCCGGTGGCATCGTGGATCATCCATCCGCGCCACCGGCCGGTGATTCTCGCCTTCTACAATTATGTCCGCACCGCCGACGACATCGCCGACCACGTGACCCTGAGCGAGGCGGAAAAGCTCGCCTATCTCGACACGCTCGAGGCCGAATTGCAGGGGCACGGCGACAGCCAGCCGGAAGCGGTGAAGCTGCGGCAGGCACTCGCCGCCCGCGGCATGCCGCCGCGCCATGCGCTCGACATGCTGACAGCCTTCCGCATGGATGTGACCAAGCGTCGCTATGAGGACTGGGACGAACTGATCGACTACTGCCGCTACTCGGCGATGCCGGTCGGCCGCTTCATGCTCGATGTCCATGGCGAGGATCGCGCGACCTGGGCGGCGTCGGACATTTTGTGCGCCGCGCTCCAGATCAACAATCACCTGCAGGATTGCGGCAAGGACTATCGGGGCCTGAGCCGCGTCTATCTGCCGCGCGATGCGCTGGCCGCAGCCGGGGCGTCGGTCGAGGAACTGGGCGAGGCGAAGGCGTCGCCGTGGCTGCTGGCCTGTCTGCACGACTTGGCCGCGCGAACTGAGAGCCTGCTTGAGCAATCCCGCGCACTGGCCGGAGAGGTAAGGGATTTCCGCCTCGGGCTGGAGATTTCGGTCATCCAAACCTATGCTGAGCGGATCGTTCGTCTTCTGAAAGTGCGTGATCCATTGAGCCAGCGAGTCCATCTGACCAAGCCGCAATTCCTGCTTTACAGCCTGACCGGTATCGGCTGCGCGATGGCCCGCCGGGCGCTGCCGTCGCGGCCGATCACGAAACCGGCGGCCGACGCATGACCTCGCACAATACGGTTGAGTCTGACGCCTCCTCTGGTGCGTCGGCGTCGGGCAGTTCGTTCTACGCGGCGATGCGGATTTTGCCGCGCGATCAGCGCGAGGCGATGTTCCAGATCTACAGCTTCTGCCGCGCGGTCGATGACATTGCCGATTCTGACGATACGCGGATCGAGCGCGCCGAGGCGCTGGCGAAGTGGCGCAAGGACATCGACGCGCTCTACGCGGGGCAGCCGCCGGCGCATCTTGCGTCCTACGCCGCATCGGTGCAGCGCTTCGGCCTCAAGCGCGAGGATTTTATCGCCATCATCGACGGCATGGAGATGGACGTTACGGACAACATCCGCGCACCGAATGCCCAGACGCTGGACCTCTACTGCGACCGCGTCGCCAGCGCCGTCGGCCGTCTTTCGGTGCGGGTGTTCGGCCTGCCGGAAGAAGATGGCGTGCAGCTCGCCTATCATCTCGGCCGGGCGCTGCAGCTCACCAACATTTTGCGCGACGTCGATGAAGATGCGGGCATCGGCCGCCTTTATCTTCCGCGCGAGGCGCTGACCTCCGCCGGGATTTTCAGCACCGATCCCAGAATTGTCGCCACATCGCCGGCATTGCCCAAGGTCTGCAACCCCTTGGTCGTGCAGGCAAAAGCCCACTATGCCCACGCCGATGCGATCATGCAGCGCCATCCCCGCCGGATCGTGCGCGCGCCGCGGATCATGTCAAAGTATTATCACGCCGTGCTGGATCTGCTGGTGCACCGCGGCTTTGCCCCGCCGCGGGAGCCGGTGCGCCTCGGCACTGTGTCCCGCCTTCTCATTCTCGCGCGTTATGCTCTGATCTGATGACCCGGACCGTTCACATCATAGGGGCCGGAATTTCCGGCCTGTCGGCTGGCGTTCGCCTCGCCAATGCGGGCCTGCAAGTGCATGTCCATGAGGCGTCGCAGCATCTTGGCGGCCGTTGCCGGTCCTATTACGACGGCGCGACCGGCCTCGTCATCGACAACGGCAATCATCTGCTGCTGTCGGGAAATCATAGCGCGCTGGCGTTCGCCGAATTGATCGGCGGGGTGGGCGGCCTGCGCGGGCCGGATCAGGCCGAGTTTCCCTTCATGGATTTCGCCGATGGGCGGCGCTGGACGCTGCGCCTGAGCGACGGCCGTATTCCGTGGTGGATCTTCAAGGACGGCGACCGCGTGCCGGGCACGTCCGCTGGCGATTATCTGGGCCTTGCCCCGCTGATCTGGGCGGGCACCGACAAGGCCATCGGCGACGCGATCAAGTGCGACGGCGTTCTTTATCGGCGCCTAGTCGAGCCGCTGCTGCTCGCCGCGCTCAACATCGCGCCGCCCAAGGGATCGGCCGGGCTGGCCGGAGCGATTATCCGCGAGACGCTGATGGCGGGCGGGCAGGCATGCCGGCCGCTGATAGCGCGCGATGGCCTCGGCTCGGTGCTGATCGAGCCGGCGGCCGCGTTCATCCGGGCGCGCGGCGGCACTGTCACCATCGGCAATGAACTCGAAAAAGTCTTTTTCGAGGGCAATCGCGTTTCGGCGTTGCAGATCGGCAGCCAGAATGTGCCGCTCGGGCCGAATGATGCCGTGGTGATGGCGGCGCCCGCCCGGCAGGCGGCGATGCTGCTGCCCGGGATCTCGGCGCCGACACGGTTCTGCGCCATCGTCAACGCCCATTTCCGGTTCGATCCGCCGGCCTCGGTTCCGCCGATCACCGGCGTTGTAAACGGGCTGATCGACTGGCTGTTTGCCTTTCCGCAGCGGCTGTCGGTGACGATCAGCGGCGGCGACCATCTCGTCAACGTGCCGCGCGAGGAGTTGGCGAATTCGATCTGGGCCGAGGTCTGCCGCGTTGCGGACATCAAGGCCGAGTTGCCGCCGTGGCAAATTGTCCGCGAGCGCAGGGCGACGTTCGAGGCATCCCCCGAACAGCACGCATTGCGGCCGCAAGCGCAGACGAAATGGGCGAATCTTGTGCTGGCGGGCGACTGGACCGACACCGGCTTGCCGGCAACCATCGAAGGTTCGGTCCGCTCCGGCGATCGCGCGGCTGACCTCGTGCTGAAGATGGGCTAGAAGTCGCCCTGGGCGGGCGGCTTTCCACGGGGTTTCTCAAAAACTTCCAGACAGAACTTGGATAGAACCGACTGACATGACTGCTGAAAACCATACGCTTGAACTCAATGCCGTGGCGCTGAACAAGAGCATCGACGCGGCTGCCAAGGCGCTGCGCAATCATCAGCGCGCGGATGGGCACTGGGTTTTCGAGCTGGAGGCCGATGCAACCATTCCTTCTGAATATGTGTTGTTTCGGCACTATTTGGGCGAGCCGGTCGATTCCGAGCTGGAGGCGAAGATAGCGGTCTATCTTCGCCGCATTCAGGGCGATCATGGTGGCTGGCCGTTGGTTCATGACGGGGCATTCGACATGAGCGCCAGCGTCAAGGCCTATTTCGCGCTCAAGATGATCGGCGATTCGGTCGATGCGCCGCACATGGTGCGGGCGCGCGAGGCCATTTTGGCGCGCGGCGGCGCGGCGAACAGCAACGTTTTCACACGGTTCTTGCTGGCGTTCTTCGGCGTGGTCACCTGGCGCGCGGTGCCGGTGCTCCCCGTCGAAGTGATGCTGTTGCCGCGTTGGGCGCCGTTTCACCTGACCAAGATTTCCTATTGGGCGCGGACCACGATGGTCCCGCTGATGGTGCTCGCCGCGCTCAAGCCGCATGCGAAAAATCCAAAGAATATCAACATCGACGAGCTGTTTCTTGAAGCGCCGATTAATCTTGGCATGCCGCCGCGCGCGCCGCATCAGAACATCGGCTGGTTTCTGCTGTTCCGCGGCATCGACAGCGTGCTTCGGGTGATCGAGCCGTTCTTCCCGAAAAAACTCCGCAGCCGAGCGATCGAGCGCGCCAAGGAATTCGTGCTCGAGCGGCTGAACGGCGAGGACGGCGTGGGCGCGATTTTTCCGCCGATGATCAACACCGTCCAGATGTTCGATGCGCTCGGGTTCGACGAGAACTATCCGCCGCGCGCGATTGCCCGCAAGAGCATCGAAAACCTTCTGGTGATCAAGGAGGACGAGGCTTACTGCCAGCCCTGCGTTTCGCCAGTGTGGGACACCGCGCTCAGCTCCCACGCCTTGCTGGAGGTCGGCGACGAGCAGGCTGTCGAGCAGGCCAAGAAGGGGCTGGCGTGGCTGGCGCCGCTGCAGATCCTCGACGTCAAGGGCGACTGGGCGGAGAAACGCCCCGATGTCCGCCCCGGCGGCTGGGCCTTTCAGTACAACAACGCCTTCTATCCGGACCTCGACGATACCGCGGTCGTCGCGATGGCGATGGATCGCGCGCAGCGGCTCGACGGCAGCACTACCCATGAGCAGGCTATTGCCCGCGCCCGTGAATGGATAGAGGGGCTTCAGAGCAAGGATGGCGGATTTGCGGCATTTGATGCCGACAATCTCGAACACTACCTCGACAATATCCCGTTCGCCGATCATGGTGCGATGCTCGATCCGCCGACGGAGGACGTGACCGCCCGTGTCGCTTCGATGCTGGCGCAGCTCGGCGCGACCCTCGACAACAGTCCTGCGCTCAAGCGCGCGGTCGATTTCCTTCAGGAGCGGCAGTTGCCCGATGGCTCCTGGTTCGGCCGCTGGGGGCTCAACTACATCTACGGGACATGGTCGGTGCTGTGCGGCCTCAATTCCGCCGGGGTCGATCATCAGTCGCCGACGATCCGCAAGGCGGTCGCGTGGCTGATCTCGATCCAGAACCCGGACGGCGGCTGGGGCGAGGACGCGCAGAGCTACAAGCTCGACTATCAGGGCTATGAGGCCGCGCCGAGCACCGCATCGCAGACCGCCTGGGCACTGCTGGCGCTGATGGCCTGCGGCGAGGCGGACCACTCGGCGGTGCGCAGGGGTGTTGCCTATCTGGCACAGACCCAAAATGAAGTGGGTGAGTGGGACGAGAGCCGCTATACAGCGACAGGTTTCCCGCGTGTATTCTATCTTCGGTATCACGGCTATTCGAAATTCTTCCCGCTCTGGGCGATGGCGCGCTACCGGAATCTTCAGAGCACGAATAGCAGAACCGTAGGGGTGGGGATGTGATAGGCGGCGCGCGCGGAGACACGGCGGAAGGCCGGCGTCCTCTCCTGATTGTGACGGGCTTGCCCCAGGAAGCCCGCATCGCGGCCGGCCCCGGCATGACCGTGATCTGCAGCAGCAGCGATCCGACCCAACTGCGCTCGCAGCTCGGCGACTTCGATCCGCAGAGCGTGCGGGGCATCATCAGCTTCGGCGTTGCCGGCGGCCTGGATCCTGCGCTTTCGACCGGCGACATCATCGTCGCGACCGAAGTGGTGGCCGAGGGCGTGCGCTGGGCTTCGGCCGCAGGGCTGAGTTCAGAGCTGATCGGCGATGTCAGCGAGCTGAGCTACCGGATTACGCGGGGGATCTTGGCCGGGTCGGAGATCGTCGTGCCGGGCCAGAGCGGCAAGGCCAAGCTGCGCAGCGAAACCAACGCCGCGGCCGTCGACATGGAGAGCCATATCGCGGCTGCCTATGCGACTTCGGTCGGGCTGCCGTTCGCGGCTTTTCGGGTGATCAGCGATCCGGCATCGCGCGCGCTGCCGGAAATCGCGACCACCGCGCTTCGGCCCGATGGCCGGGTCGATGTTTGGAGAGTCGTCAGGTCGATCGCAAGACAGCCCACGGTGATTCCGGAGCTGGTCCAGACGGCGCGGGATTTCAACCGCGCCATCATGACCTTACGCAGCTGTCGACGCCTTCTTGGCGGCGAGGGCGGCAGCCTTCTCAGCGGCAGCGGCAGCCTCGTCACGGCGGATCTCTGACAGCGTCTTCTGCACCTGCTGCGAGAAGACGTACTGAGCCGGGCGCTGCTTCGTCAGGTCGATCTCCGGCGCCATCGGCCCGGTGGTGCGGACGCCGCGCAGCGCGACCCATGCGGCCTTGAGCGGATTGTGGAAGGCCGCATCGGCCGCCGTCGGCTCGTAGCCGCAGTGAGCCATGCAATCGGCGCACTTCTCGTACTTGCCGGTGCCGTAGGTCTCCCAGTCGGTGGTTTCCATCAGCTCCTTGAAGGTCTTGGTGTAGCCTTCGCCGAGCAGGTAACACGGCTTCTGCCAGCCGAAGATGTTGCGGGCCGGCATCCCCCAAGGCGTGCACTCAAAATTCTGGTTGCCCGCCAGGAAGTCCAAGAACAAGCTGGAATGCATAAAATTCCACTTCTTGCCCTTGCCGCGCGCAAAAACGTCGCGGAACAGGTTCTTGGTCTTCTGGCGGTTCAGGAAGTGCTCCTGATCCGGGGCGCGCTCATAGGCATAGCCCGGCGACATTGAAACGCCGACGCCGAGCTCGGTGGTGAAATCCAGAAACTTTGCGATCTCTTCGGCGGGGTGATTGTCGAAAATGGTCGCGTTGACGTTGACGGTGAAGCCACGGGCCTTGGCGGCCTTGATGGCCGAGACCGCCCGGTCGAACACGCCCTTCTGCGACACTGCGTGATCATGGTGCTCACGCAGGCCGTCGAGGTGCACCGAGAAGAACAGGTAGGGGGAGGGCTCGAACAGGTCGAGCTTCTTCTCCAGAAGCAGGGCATTGGTGCAGAGCGAGACGAACTTCTTGCGGGCCACGAGGCCGCGCACGATCTCGCCGATCTCCTTGTGGATCAGCGGCTCGCCGCCGGGAATCGCGACCATCGGCGCGCCGCACTCGTCGGCGGCGTCCCAGCACTCCTGAGCCGACATCCGGCGATTGAGGATCGCGTCCGGATAGTCGATCTTGCCGCAGCCGAAGCACGCGAGATTGCAGCGGAACAGCGGCTCGAGCATGAGCACGAGCGGATAGCGCTTGCGGCCGAGCAGCTTCTGCTTGAGCAGATACGCGCCGATG